>DAOUDE010000019.1:0-49380 GCA_034431475.1 Thermomicrobiales bacterium
AAGATGACCGCCGACAGGATCGCGCTCTGCGGCGTTGCCAGCCGCATGAAGTTGAGCACATTCAGCTCCGGGTAGATGGCCGCGAAGGCCGCAGGGATGATGGCGAAGTACTTGCTGACATCGTTGGCGATGCTGAAGGTCGTCAGCGCGCCCCGCGTCATCAAGAGCTGCTTGCCGATCTCGACGATCTCGATCAGCTTCGTTGGGTTCGAGTCGAGATCGACCATGTTGGCCGCCTCGCGTGCCGGCTGGGTGCCGGTGTTCATCGCGACCGCGACGTCCGCCTGCGCGAGGGCAGGCGCGTCGTTCGTGCCGTCGCCGGTCATCGCCACCAGCCGCCCGGCAGCCTGTTGCTCGCGGATGATGCGGATCTTGTCCTCCGGCCTGGCTTCGGCCACGAAGTCGTCGACACCCGCCTCGGCGGCGATGGTGCGCGCGGTCAGCGGGTTATCGCCGGTAATCATGATCGTGCGGATACCCATCGCCCGCAGTTCCGCGAAGCGCTCCCGTATCCCCGGCTTGACCGTGTCCTTGAGGGAGATCACGCCCAGCGCCCGGCCACCCTCCGCTACCACCAGTGGCGTGCCCCCGGCTGCGGCCACCCGACGCACCGCGTCATCCAACCCGGCCGGCACGGGCGCCACGCGGTTGATGGCATCCACCGCGCCCTTCATGGTGGCATGGCCATCCAGCCGAACGCCGCTCATGCGGGTCTCGGCGCTGAACGGGATGAACTCGGCGTTCGCCAGGGCAGCGCGGTCAGCACGCTGCCCCAATTGCTCCGCCAGCGCCACGATCGACTTCCCCTCCGGGGTGTCGTCGGCCAGGGATGAGCGCAGCGCGGCGGCGGTCAGTTCCTCCTGCCGCACGCCGGGCGCGGGGATGAACTCGGCGGCCATGCGTGAGCCGTAGGTGATGGTGCCGGTCTTGTCCAGCAGCAGCACATCGACATCGCCCGCCGCTTCCACCGCGCGGCCACTCATGGCCAGCACGTTGTGCTGCACCAGGCGGTCCATGCCGGCGATGCCAATTGCCGAGAGAAGCGCGCCAATGGTGGTGGGGATGAGCGTGACCAGCAGCGCGATGAGCACCGTGACCGAAGCGGGCGAACCGGCGTAGCGCGCGAGCGGCGAGAGCGTCATCACCACGATCAGGAAGATGATGGTCAACCCGGCCAGCAGGATGTTCAGCGCAATCTCGTTCGGCGTCTTCTGCCGCGCCGCGCCCTCCACGAGGGCGATCATGCGGTCCAGGAAGGTCTTGCCCGGCTCCGCCGTGATACGGATCTGCAACGCATCGGAGATGATCTGGGTGCCGCCGGTGACCGAGGACGCGATGTCCGTGCCCGGCTCCTTCAGCACTGGCGCGGATTCGCCGGTGATGGCCGCCTCCGAAACGTAGGCGACCCCCGCGATCACCTCGCCGTCGCTGGGAATGATGTCCCCCGCCTCGACCAGAACGATGTCGCCCGGCCGCAGCTCGGCGGAGGGCCGCGCCTCGATGCGGTGGAGATCTCCGCCGAGGAGGACTTTCGCCATCGTTTCCGAGCGGGTGCGGCGCAGGGCCCCGGCCTGGGCCTTGCCTCTCCCCTCCGCCATGGCCTCCGCAAAGTTGGAGAACAGGACGGTGAACCAGAGCCAGGCGGTGATCCAGGCGGCGAACCAGGTTTCGCCCAGGCCCGTGCCGCCTCCAAGCTGCGCGATCAGCAGCGCGGTAGTCAGCGCCGCGCCAAGCTCGACCACAAACATCACGGGGTTGCGCCAGAGGTGGCGCGGGTTGAGCTTGCGGAAGGCCTCGCGGCTCGCGGGGCCGGCAATGGCCCGGTCCCATATGCCGCGTCGCGGCGGCTGTCGGACCGCATCGCTCGATGATGGACGCCGGTCTGGCGGGATCATCCCACCGCTGCCCGGGCCGTTCTCGTCGGCTCGCGCGGCGCCCAGCGCCGCGCCTTGCTCACCTGCCGCCTGCTGACTGAGTCGTGTTGCAACCATGCTCAATGACCTTCGCGAACGTGCGTTTGTCGATGCTCAGCGGCGCGCAGGAGACCCAGCCCTCCAGGGGAGGGGGTCCGTCCGTTCGCGTCTCGAGCGGAGTCGAGACCCGGGTCGTTTCCGTTGCCGGCCGCGCTACAGTCCGAACGTGAGCCCGGCCTGCATCTGGAAGTGCTCGATCACCGGGCCGAGGGTGTATGAGGGGAAGTAGGTCAGGGCACCGACAATGAGGATCACCCCGGCGAGGAGGCCGACCCAGAGCGCGCCCGTTGTGGGGAAGGTGCCCGAAGTTTCGGCAACCCGTTGCTTCGCGGCCAGGGAGCCCGCCAGCGCCAAGATCGGCACGATCATCAGGAAGCGGCCGATCAGCATGGCGAACCCCAGCGTGGGGTTGAAGAAGGGCGTGTTGGCGCTGAGGCCGGCGAAGGCGGAACCATTGTTGCCGGTGGCCGAGGTGAAGGCGTAGAGGATTTCGGTGAGGCCGTGGGCGGCCGGGTTCCAGCGGCTGGCCAGCGCCTCGGGTGTGACCATCGCCAACGCCGTAAACCCAAGGATGCTGAGCGGCAGCACGAGGGTGACCAGCATCGCCATCTGGACCTCGAACGCCTGGATCTTCTTGCCCAGGTACTCCGGCGTGCGCCCAACCATGAGACCGGCAATGAAGATGGCGAGGACCGCGTAGACGAGGACGCCGTAGAGCCCCGCGCCTACGCCGCCGAAGATCACCTCGCCCAGGCCGATGTTCGCCAGGGGCACCATGCCGCCGAGCGCCGTGAACGAATCGTGCATGGCGTTCACCGCGCCGCAGGAGGCCGCCGTGGTGATGACCGCGAAGAGGGCTGACGCCGCGATCCCGAAGCGGCTCTCCTTCCCCTCCATGTTGCCACCCGGCGCGTACTGGCCGAGCACCCGCGTGCCCTGGTCCGCACCGGCGGTGGTCAGGAGCGGGTTGCCATGTTGCTCGGCAAGGGTGGTTACCAGCACGCCGATCAGGAAGAGCGCGGCCATGGTGGTGAAAATGGCCCAGCCCTGGCGCGTGTTCCCGACCATCTTGCCGAAGGTGTACGTGAGCGCGGCCGGGATCGCGAAAATGGCGAGCATCTGCAGGAAGTTGGTCAATGGGGTCGGGTTCTCGAAGGGGTGCGCCGAGTTGGCGTTGAGAATGCCGCCACCATTGGTGCCCAGCA
Organism: Thermomicrobiales bacterium; assembly: GCA_034431475.1. GTDB lineage: Bacteria > Chloroflexota > Chloroflexia > Thermomicrobiales > UBA6265 > JACCXM01. The sequence goes on from DAOUDE010000019.1 coordinate 3,179, forward strand.
TCTTGATCGCTTCCTGCGAGGCGGCCGGGGCTTGCGGCAGCAGGAAATGCTCGCCCGCGACGGTGGTCATTGGCGTGTAGGGATTGAGATTCTGGATCGCCCCGCGCGCGACCAGCACCAGCGTGAAGACGATGCAGATCGGCAGCAGGACGTAGAGCGTCACGCGGGTGAGATCAACCCAGAAGTTACCCAGGTCCTGGGTGGTGCGGCGAGCGAAGCCGCGCGTGAGGGCGATGGCAATGGCGATGCCGGTGGCGGCGGAGACGAAGTTCTGCACCGTCAGACCCAGCATCTGGGTCAGGTAGCTCATCGTGATCTCGGGGTAATAGCCCTGCCAGTTGGTATTCGTCATGAAGGAGGCGGCGGTATTGAACGCGGATTGCTCCTCGATTCCCGGCCAGCCCTGCGGGTTGAACGGCAACCCGCCCTGGAGCCGCTGCAGGCAATAGACGCCGAGGAAGCCGAGCAGGTTGAACAGGAGCAGCGCCGTCAGGTAGGTGGTCCAGCGCATCTCCTGGGTCTCGTCCACGCCCGCGAGCCGGTACACGCCGCGCTCCACCGGGCGCAGCACGGGCGCAAGCAGCGTGGGCTCGCCGCTGAGCACCCGAAACAGGTACAGCCCCAGCGGCCGGGTCAGCGCCAGCAACACACCCATGTAGACGCTGACCATCACGACGTTTGCCATCGATGCAGCCTCCTTCGCACCGCCGGGCGGGCCCCTTTCGCGCCCACGGCGAAAGGCGCCCGGCCACCTGCGGCGTGGCGTTCAGGACCTTCGATTCAGAACTTCTCGGGGAAGAGCAAGGCGTACGCCAGGTAGAGGATCACGGCCACGCCGGCGAGGCCGGCAATGAGCTCGCCAGCGCCCATTACTCCGCCACCCCTGCGCCGGGCCGGATCGAGATCATGCCGTGGGGATCGACGGTCAGGGCGACGTGGCACGTCGCGGCGTAGGCCTGGTACTGGCGAAGTTCCTCGCCCGTCACGTGGCCGTTCGCAACGATATGCACCCCGCGCACGCTCCGGCGCAATTCCACGAGACGGCACGCCTCGACGACGCGCTCGCGCATCTGGACGGTGCGCCGGAGTTCGGACATCGAGAGCGACGTGCCTGGATTGTGGGCGGCAACGCTCATTGCTGCCTGTCTCCATCCTGCAGCCGCTCACACCCCACCATGTAGGCCAGGCACGCGGCAAAGAAGCCCACGGTGCTTGCGATCATTACGACATCCAACATGCCGCCATCTCCCATCAGTGCCTATCCCCGTAGCCGGGGCTCCCGGCCTCGAGGTCACGTGCCTCCAGGCAGAAGCCGATGAACGCAACGCAATCCGCGAACGAACGGGTTGCCCGCGCGGTCATTGCCAGTTCCCGCCACGAAACGACCTGACCGATCCGCCAGGCCGCAAGCCCACCCACCAGGAGGGTGAGCAGAAGCAGGAGGGCGCCCAGATCACGCAGCACGTCCATCATTGGAGAACCTCCTGTGGGGCGGGTGCCCCGCACGCCACGCGAATCAGGCGCAACAGGGCGTCGATCGGGAACGGCTTGTACAGCACGCCCACTGGCCGAAACTCGCGCACCCGCGTCGGGTTCGGCGGCACGGCGGAGAGCACGACGGCCGGCGTCTCGCAGCCAGCCGCGCGTAGCTGCCGCAGCACGTCCCAGCCGGTGGCATCCGGCAGGTTGACATCGAGCAGCATCACCGCGAAGCCGACCGCGAGCGCCGAGGTCACCGCTTCTTTCGCGGTGGCCGCCTCAACGACGCGATAGCCGCGCCCTTCAAGTGAGCGCACCAGCGTGCGCCGCAGCCGCAATTCGTCCTCCACGAGGAGAATTGCTTCGCCGGGGCTTCGCTCCACCATCGTCACCTCCACCGGGAGGAATCGGGCTCCTCCGTACCGGCGAGAGACGATAGGACGGGCGTGGTTAGAATCGCGTCAGAAACAGCGGGGGCGAAGTTAGAACCTGATTAGAGATTTCCGGAGGTGGCCGCCGGCGTGGTCCGCAGGCGATACCCCACCCCTGGCTCGGTCACGATGAGGTGGGGGTGACCAGGATCGGCTTCCAGTTTGCGGCGCAGGTAATTGATGTACACGCGCAGTTGCTGGCTGGATTCGGTCACGTGGCTTCCCCACACCCGGTCCAGCAGTTGCCGGTGCGTCAACACCCGGTCCGCCTCGCTGGCGAGCACGCGCAACAGATCGAACTCCGTCGGGGTGAGGTGCACCTCTTCGCCATCGCGTGTGACCCGGTAGTGCTGCGGATCGATGGTCACGTTGCCGGCCACCAGGACATCGGCCACGCCAACGGTGCGCCGCCGCAGCATGGCGCGCAGCCGGGCCAGGAGCTCAGGCATGCCGAACGGTTTGGTCAGGTAGTCATCGGCGCCCTGGTCGAGGGCGGTCACCTTGTCGGCCTCTGCTCCGCGGGCCGACAGCACGATAATGGGCACACTTGACCAGGTCCGGGTGTCGCGCAGGACGCTGAGGCCATCGACCTGCGGCATGATCAGGTCCAGGACAATGGCATCTGGCAACCAGGTCGCGATGGTTTCCAGCGCCGCGACGCCGCCATCGGCGACGGACACGTCGTACCCATAGGTCGTCAGGGCGCTGCGCAGTGCGCGCCGCATCTGCGGCTCATCATCTACCACCAGCACCCGCTCCCCGGCCACGCGGTCCTCCCGTTGCCTGAAACACCAGCCGCCTCCGCTTGCTCGGGACGAACCCGGCTCGCGGCGACGCGATCCAACCATACAGCGGCGTTTCGTGGCCCAGGCCCTGTTTCCCAGCTTCGAGCGGAGGTTCTAACAGCTTTCTAACGCTGCCCCCCACGACTCTTACGTCGCTCTAACGCGGTCACTCGTAGCCTCATTGCCGGGAAAATGGGCGCAAGGATGTGCCCGGGCATCGGTAATGAGGTAGGTCTGCGCAGCAGCCATGGTCACAATGCGGGTCGCGGCGAATCTTCAACAGCAGCACACGGGCATGGTGACGCACTGGCTCCTGGAGGACCAGCCGCAGGAGCCTGATGGTCCCTACGAGCAGGAGACGCCACACCACCAGCACCCCTGGTGGAAGGTGATGTGCCTCACCGGGGTCGACTACTTCTCGACCCTCGGGTATCAGCCGGGCATCGCGGCGCTGGCCGCCGGGCTGCTTTCACCGATCGCGACCCTCATCCTGGTCTTGCTGACCCTGCTCGGCGCGCTGCCGGTCTACCGGCGGGTGGCGCAGGAGAGCCCGCGCGGCGAGGGCTCCATCGCCATGCTGGAGCGCCTGCTCCCCTGGTGGCAGGGAAAGCTCTTCGTGCTGGTGCTGCTCGGTTTCGTCGCCACAGACTTCATCGTCACCATCACGCTCTCCGCCGCCGATGCCACCGCCCACGTGCTGGAGAATCCGTTCGTTCCCCACGTCCTGGAAGGTCACCAGGTGGCGGTCACGCTCTTCCTGGTCGCCATCCTCGGTGCGGTCTTCCTCAAGGGGTTCAAGGAGGCGATCGGCATCGCGGTGGGGTTGGTTGCGGTCTACCTCACGCTGAACCTCATCGTGATCGCCGTCGCGTTCCGCCACTTCCTGGCGAACCCGCACGTGCTGGTCGACTGGAAAGACGCGCTCTTCGTGCAGCACGGCAGCCCGGTCATGATGGTGGCGGTCGCACTCATCGTCTTCCCCCGTCTCGCCCTCGGGCTCTCCGGGTTCGAGACCGGCGTGGCGGTGATGCCGCTGGTCCAGGGTGATCCAGGCGACAAGGCATCCAACCCGGTTGGCCGCATCCGCAACACCCGGAAGTTGCTGACCACCGCCGCCCTGATCATGAGCGCCTACCTCATCTCCAGCAGCCTGGTCACCACCCTGCTCATCCCGCACCACGAGTTCGAGGAAGGTGGCGCGGCCTCGGGGCGGGCGCTGGCGTACCTGGCCCACGAGTTCCTCGGTGATACGTTCGGCACGGCCTATGATCTCTCGACCATCCTCATCCTGTGGTTCGCCGGTGCGTCGGCGATGGCGGGCCTGCTCAACATCGTGCCGCGCTATCTGCCCCGCTACGGCATGGCCCCCGATTGGGCCTCTGCCACACGCCCCCTGGTCCTTGTCTTCACCGCCGTCGCCTTCGCCATCACGTTGATTTTCCAGGCGGATGTTGAGGCCCAGGCCGGCGCGTATGCCACCGGCGTCCTGGTGCTGATCAGTTCGGCCTCGGTGGCGGTGACCCTGGCGGCCCGCAGCGCCGGGCAGCGCGTGCTGATGTTCGGCTTCGGGATCATCGCGCTCGTCTTTGCCTACACCACGGTCGTCAACGTGCTGGAGCGGCCAGACGGCCTGAAGATCGCGTCGTTCTTCATCGTGGCCATCGTCGTCGTTTCGCTCATCTCGCGCACGTTGCGCTCAACGGAGTTGCGCACGTCCGCCGTCGAGTTCGATGACCTGGCCGAACGCTGGATCGACGAGGCCAGCCACCGCGGCACCATCCGCTTCATCGCCAACCACCCCGACGAGCGGAACACCCGCGAGTACCTGCTGAAGGAGCGCAGCGAACGCCAGGCCAGCCATATCCCGAGCGGCAAGCCGATCATCTTCCTGGAGGTGACGGTGCGCGATGCCTCGGAGTTCGCCGCGCCCGTGCGCGTGACGGCGGAAGAGATCGGCGGCTTCCGCGTGTTTCGCGCCGAAGGCACCGCCGTGCCCAACACGATTGCCGCCGTGCTGCTCGCCATCCGCGACCGCATCCGCAGGCCGCCGCACGCATACTTTGGCTGGGCCGAAGGGAACCCGCTGAAATACCTGGCCCGCTTCATCTTCTTCGGGGAAGGCGATATCGCCCCCACCACGCGAGAAATCCTGCGCAAGGCCGAACCCGACCCGGCTAAGCGCCCCGTGGTGCACGTCGGGTAAACCATGGCGCCGCGTCGCCGGGCGAGCAGTCCGGCGCGCAATCACCTGCCGGGCGCACCCCTCGGCCCGCGCGTCAGGTCCCCGGCCACCACACGGTGGAGCGCGCCGCCCTGCTCCAGGAGCAGCGCGCCATCGGCGTCGATGCCGGTGAAGCGCCCGGTGCGGCCATGCCCCGCATCCTGCATCGTCACCACCTCGCCCAGCATCGCGGCCCGCGCCCGCCAGGCATCGAGCGCCGGGCGCCCGGCGGCAGCCTGGTAGGCGCCATAGCGCTCCGCAAGGGCCGACAGCAGGACATCCAGCATTTCGCGGGCGGAAACAGCCTTGCCCGTCGCTGCAAGGACGCTCGTGGCCCCGGGCGGCAACTGCGCCAGCGGCGTGGCGAGGTTGATCCCGATGCCGCACAGGACATGACTGACCGTCTGGCCGGCGATGGCCGACGTCAGCAGGACGCCCGCCACCTTGCGTCGCTCCGGATCGCTGCCCAGCCAGACATCGTTCGGCCACTTGAGCTGCACCGCCGCACCGGTGAGGGCTTCCAGCGCCTCGGCGACCGCGACGCCAGCCACCAGGGGCAAGGTCGCCAGCGCCGGCGGCGGCACGGCCGGGCGCAGCAGCAGAGTGGCGTAGAGCGCCGCGCCGGGTGGCGAGTGCCACGCGCGGCCGCCCCGGCCCCGACCCGCCGTCTGCTCGTCGCTGACCACGACGATCCCCTCTGGCGCCCCGGCGCGGGCAAAGACCCCTGCGCGGTCCATGGTGCTGGTCAGCGTGGTGTAGTGCTGGATCACCCAGCGCGGGGTGGCCGTCACGCCTCGGTGGGCGCAGCGGGCGCGGGTTCGTCGCGGCCGGCGGCGGCGCCAGGTTCCTCAAGCGGGCCGGGCGGCAGCACGGCCATGGGCGCAGCGTGGTCATCGGAAAGGCGCAGCAGCCGCAGGCGACGCAGGCGGTGCCCCTCCGTGGCGAGCACCTCCGCCCGCACCCCCTGCGCGTCAAACGCATCTCCTGGCTGCGGCAGGCGGTCCAGGTGCTCATGCACGAAGCCAGCCGCGGTCGTGAATGAGTCGTCCTCGCCCACCAGCTCCATCTGGAGCGCTTCCTCGACTTCCTCGATCGGCGCGCGACCATCGACGATGAACTCGTCGTCGCTGATCTGCTCGATCATCACCGTTGGCGCGTCGTGCTCGTCGTCAATTTCGCCGACGATCTCCTCCAGGATGTCCTCAATGGTGACCAGCCCGGCGGTGCCCCCGTACTCATCGACCACGATGGCGACGTGCACCCGGTTGCGGCGCAACTCGGTCAGCAACTGGTCGATGCGTTTCGTTTCGGGCACGTAGTAGGGCGGGCGCACCAGCGCCTTTATCGGCAGCGAGCGCGTGGAGCCGATCACAAAGGGCAGCAGGTCCTTGGCGTAGAGCATCCCGACGATATGGTCGATCGAATCGCTATAGACCGGAATGCGCGAGTGCCCGTTGGCGGTAATGGTGCGCACGATCTCGCGGGGAGAGGCGTCTTCGGCCACCGCGTCGATGTCCATCCGCGGCACCATGATGTCCCGCGCCATCGTCTCTTCCAGTTGCAGGACGTTGTCGATCATCGCCCGTTCCTCGGGCTCGATGACATCGTCCTCCGAGGCCTCCAGACTGAGCAGGAGCAACTCTTCTTCCGCGCCCGCCGGGGTAATGTCCTTCTTTTCGCCACCCAGCAGCCGCGTCAGGATGCTGGTGGCGACATCTCCCAGCGCCTCCAGCGGTTTGATCAGCAGTGCGACGACCCGCGCGAACCCGAGCAGCGTGCCCGAGCTCATCTCCGGGTGCGTGCGCAACAGGGCGCGCGGCAGCGTCTGCCCGATGACGAGCAGCACCACGGCGAGCACATCGATGACCACGACCACCGGGCTCAGCCAGGGTTCCCCCAGGGTCATGGCCGTGAGGGCGCTCGCCGCCACCGCCACCGCAACCACCTGCGCCAGGTGGAGCGCCGCCACGAGCGAGCGGCGGGGATCGAGAAACGCTTGCAGGCTGCGCTCCCGCGGGTGCGTCGCCTGCCGGAAGCGCTCCCGGGTAATCATCCCGGCGCTTCCCTCGACCACGGCCGCCACCGTCATCAGCAGCATGCTGATGAGGGCGATGGCAGCCAGGGTCCAACTTGTGGCGCTCACGGGCTGGGTGCCTCCCGATCAGGTAAACAGGGCGCTGATGCTGAGGTCCTTGTGAATGCGCGTAATCGCCTCCGCCAGCAGCGGCGCGACGGAGACCACCTCGATCTTCGCGGTGGGCTCGTTCTGCGGCAGCGGCAGGGTATCCGTGACGAAGAGCCGCTCGATCGGCGAGCGGTCGATCAGCCCCAGGGCGTCCTGGGCGAAAATGCCGTGCGTGGAAGCGGCCAGAATCTCGCCCGCGCCGCGCTGCTGCAGCAGTTCGGCTGCGACGACCAGCGTGCCGGCAGTCGAAATCATGTCATCCACCAGCACGGCCGGTTTGCCGTTGACATCCCCGACCATCTCCAGCGCCTCGGTCACGTCGGGCCCGGGGTGCCGCTTGGAGATGATGGCGAGCGAGCCGCCGGTCCGCCCTCGCAGGTCTTCGGCGCGGGCGACGCCACCGGCATCGGGGCTGACGATGACGAGGTCATCCAGTTTCAGGCGGTTGATGTGGCGGGAGAGAATCGGTGCGGCGCGCAGATGATCGACCGGGATATCGAAGAAGCCCTCGATGGCGGGGGAATGCAGATCCATGGTCAGGATGCGGTCGGCTCCAGCGGTGGTGAGCAGGTTCGCCACCAGCTTGGCGGAAATCGGTTCGCGGCCAGAGGTCTTCTTCTCCTGCTTGGCGTACGCGAAGTACGGGATCACCGCCGTGATGCGCGCGGCCGAGGCGCGGCGCAACGCATCGATGATGAGCAACAGTTCCATCAGGTGCTGGTTGACGGGATCGCTCATGGACTGGATGACAAAGACATCCGAGCCACGCACGTTTTCTTCCAGTTTGACCCGGGTTTCCCCATTGCGCCACGAGCCGATGACCGCCCGCCCGAGGGGCGCTTCCAGTTCGCGCATGATCTGTGCCGCCAGCGCAGGGTGCGCGCTACCCGAAAACACCTGGAGCCGCCCGTCCAATCAACCCTCCTCGCCGTGCGCTGCTGTCGCCGGTTTGCTGCGAATCTGCCGTGCGGGCACGCCGACCACCGTCGCGCCCGGCGCCACGTCCCTGGTCACCACCGAGCCCGCACCCGTGCGCGCGTCATCACCAAGCTGGACCGGCGCGCGCAGGATGGTGTCGCTGCCCAGGAAAACGCGCTCGCCGATCACGGTGTGGTGCTTGTGAGCGCCATCGAAGTTGGCGGTGATCGTACCTGCGCCGACGTTGGTTCCCGCGCCGAGCCGGGCATCGCCAAGGTAGCTGAAGTGCCCGACCTTCACACCGGTGGCGAGGTCGCTGTTCTTGATCTCCGCGAAGTTTCCGATGTGGACACCGGCGGCCACGCGCGTACCGCCGCGCAGGTGCGTGTACGGCCCCACATCGCTGCCGTCTCCGACATCAACATCCGTCAGGGTCGCGTTGCGCACCACCACCCGGTCGCCCAGGGTGGAATCCTGGATGACCGCGCCCGGCCCGATCACCGCGCCGCTGCCAATTCGGGTGCGCCCCAGCAGCATGGTGTGCGGCAGGATGACGCTGTCCGGGCCGATCTCCACGTCATCGTCGATGACGATGGTCTCTGGCAGGCGCAGGGTCACGCCGGCGCGCATGGCGCGCTCGCGGTTGCGCGCCCAGGCCAGTTCCTCGGCCCGGGCGAGCTCCAGGCGGTCGTTCACGCCCAGGGCCGCCGTGATCGGCGCGGTGACGGTGGCAACGGGCCAGGCAGCCGGGTCCGGCCGGGCCGCGACGGCGGCGGCGATGAGGTCGGTCAGGTAGTACTCACCGGAGACCGGGTTGGGCGGCAACCGCTGCAGCGTGCGCCGGGCCCAGGCGGCATCGAGCACCATGATGCCGGAATTGATCTCGACATCCTGGCCAGTGCGCCGGGCCGGGTCGTCATCCTTCTTCTCGACCACGGCGACCGGGTTGCCGCCGGCATCACGCACAATGCGGCCGTAGTGGGCGGCGTCCTGGACCTGAGCGGTGAGAATGGTGACCAGCGCGCCGGTTTCCGTCGCGCGCCGCAGCAAGTCGCGCATGTGCTGCGCTTCCAGGAGTGGGTTGTCGCTCAGGAGCACGACGGCGCGGTCGACATCCGGCAAGGCCTCGAGGGCGAGGCGGGCCGCCTCGCCGGTTCCCTGCTGCGGGTCCTGCACCACGGTGGTAACCGGAACTTCGGCCTCCAGCGTGGGCACGATTTCCCTGGTTTCCGGGCTCACGACGATGGCGACCATCTGTGGCTCGGCGCCCATACCCGCGCGCAGGACGCGCTGCACCATGGGCACACCGGCCACGGGGTGCAGCGGTTTGGGCAGGGCGGATTTCATGCGGGTGCCCTTGCCGGCCGCCAGCACGATGAGCGCTGTGGCCGGGGCAGCGGCAGGTGGGGCATCAGGCACGGCAGCGGCAAGCTCTGGCAAGGCGGCTGAGGAGATACGTGGAGGGCTGGCGGGCCAGGATTCGAACCTGAAACAAAGGTTCCAAAGACCCTTGTGATACCATTTCACCACCCGCCATCAGCGTGGACAGATCTCCATGCGGGAGCACGAAGAAGCGCCTGCCCGGCTGCGGCGAGTATAGCAGCCGGGAGCGTCTGGCTTCAGATTCTGCCAAATCCCACGGAGAACAGAACGGGGTAGAGATCACCCTCTGCAACCTGTACTGGCCGCGAGAGCGTGATGGTTGCTACGCCCGCAACGCGTCCTTGACGCGGGAGAAGAAGCTCTTCTCTTCTTCCACCCGGGGCTGCTCGGATTCCAGGGAGTCCGCCAGTTGCTCGAAGAGCTCCCGCTGCTCAGGGGTGAGCTTCTTCGGCGTGACCACGTTCACGGTCAGGATCTGGTCGCCACGGTCCTTACCGCCAATCGAGGGAGCGCCGCGCCCCTTCATGCGGAACTGCTGCCCACCCTGGGTACCCTCCGGCAGGCGGAAGGCGACCGCGCCATCAATCGTTTCCACCTCCAGCTCATCGCCAAGCGCGGCCTGCGCCACGTTGACGCGAATGGTGTGCAGGATGTTGCGATCCCGGCGGGTGAACAGCTCGTGCGGCGCAACATCAATGCGAACGTAGACGTTGCCCGACGGCCCGCCATCTGGACTGGCCTCGCCCTGGCCGGTCAGGCGCAGGGAGGAGTTGTCATCAATGCCGGCCGGCACAGCCACCGTGATGCTGCGCGTGCGGGAGATGCGGCCACGGCCACGGCAGTCCGGGCAGGGATCGGTGATACTCACCCCCTCACCGCCGCAGGCAGTGCACGGGGTGGTGGTCATGAACTGGCCGAGGATCGTCTGCTGCGCGCGGCGCACCTGGCCACTGCCGCCGCAGACCGAACAGGTGGGCGGCGTTACGCCGCCCTTCATGCGGCTGCCATCGCAGGTCTCGCACGTTTCCAGGCGGGAAATCTCGATGTCCTTCTCCGTCCCGAAGATCGCTTCCTCGAAGGAGACGGTCAGGCCGACCTGGATATCGGCCCCGCGCGATGGCCCGCGCTGGCGGCGGCCCGGCGCGGCGCCACCGAAGAAGGTTTCGAAGATATCCGCGAAGGGCGAGCCCGCCGCGCCGCCGAAGCCGAACGGATCACCGGCTCCGCCGCCAAACCCGCCCGGGAAGCCGTTGGCGCTGTGACCGAAGCGGTCATAGTTGGCGCGGCGGTTGGTGTCGGAGAGGACCTCGTAGGCCTCATTGATCTCCTTGAAGCGCTCTTCGGCCTCGTCGGAGCTATTCAGGTCCGGGTGGTACTGCCGGGCCAACCTGCGGTACGCCCGGCGAATCTCCTCGCCGGAAGATGTCCGCGTGACCTGGAGGACCTCGTAGTAATCGCGTTTTTCGCTCATGGTGTCCTGAGGCATGCGCTATCCCAAGAAATCCGCCTGGAGGCGGAACAGTAGCCTATGTGCGGGGTTGCTGGCGGCGTGATCCCAATCCCCTGGGTTCCGAACGTGAGCACGATGGTCCGGGACCAGCCCTGCGGCACGACGCGACGATACATTGACAATATCTGGGTCGTCAAGCGAAATCTGGCAGTCCGGGCTGGAGACTGCCAATCGTGGGTCATGGCAAGCATGTGCCGAAATGCAACCGCCGACCGTCCTGAATTGTGGCTCGTGTGACGGAAATCACGCTTCTGGCAATCCGGTCTGGAAAACCCCCTATGGTAGGATCAGGACCGGAAGGAACCGCGCCGCCCGGCGGGCGCGTGACCATGCGGGAAGGCATGTAGAGGGGGAACACGAGGTGCGGCAACCCGCCACCGTGCTGGCAAGCCTGCTTGTGTCAGCGTCGATCATCGGGGGCTCAGTGGGATCGGTGGCTGCCGCCACCCAGGTGGTTCCGGCCAGCGCGCTGGCCGGCCAGGAAACGCTGTACCAGGAAGACGGCTCCAGCGTCTGGGTACCCACCTATATGCAGCAGCGGAATCTCTCCTGCGAGTACGCCGCTGCCGTCATCGCCATGGCCGCCTACGGCGTCTGGGTCAACGAGTACGACTTCGACGGCATGGTCGGCTGGTCAGACAATCCGCACTGGGGCTACCGGGGGAACATCACCGGTTGGTGGGGCAACACGGACGACTACGGGGTGTACGCCAGCGCCCTCGCGCCCGCCATCCGCAACTTCGGGTTCTGGGCCGACGAGTTCTACGCCCAGGGTGATGCTTCCGCGCTCACCAGCCGTATCGACGCCGGCAGTCCGGTCATCGTCTGGCTGGGCCTCTGGGGAGACACCGGTTTCTACGAGTGGGCCGCCGACGGCACGCCGTACAAGCTTGCCTCCGGGATGCACGTGGTGGTGGCCTACGGCTACGACAGCGGCGGCGTGATGGTCTCCGACCCCGCCCACGGCACCAAGCACTACTATGACTGGGGCACCTTCATGACGTACTGGAATGTCCTGGACGGCATGGGCCTAGCGGTCGGGCCGCAGTAGACGGCGCATCATCGGCAGACAATCAACCAGGGGGATGGACGTGGCGGCTGCGCGTAGAGTTGGGCTGGTGTTCGATGATCGCTACCTGACCCACAACACCGGCCTTGATCTCTACGGGGAAAAGGTTCCCTACCCCTACGCCGAGCCGGTGCGGCACGTCTCCAACCCCGGCCTGGTCGGTCGCGCCAAGCACCTGCTGGACCTCTATGGCGTCACCGACCAGATGGTGCGCATCGAGCCGGTCGTCGCGACCGACGAGCAGTTGCTGACGTACCACACTCCCGAGCACCTGGCGCACGTGAAAACGCTCTCCGATGGCTACGGCGGCGACAGCGGCGCGGGTGCGCCGATGGGGCAGGGCGGGGACCGCGTGGCGCGCGTGGCGGCTGGCGGCACGATTGCGGCGGTCGAGGCGGTGCTGCGGGGGGATGTGGACGCCGCCTACGCCCTGGTGCGTCCGCCCGGGCACCACGCCATGGCCGACCAGGGCATGGGCTTCTGCGTCTACAGCAACGCCGTCGTCGCCACAAAGCTTGCCCAGCAGAACCACGGTGTGGAGAAGGTGCTGATTCTCGACTGGGATGTCCACCACGGCAATGGGACGCAGGCGGCCTTCTGGGCGGACCCCTCCGTGCTCTTCATCTCGCTGCACCAGGACGATCTCTACCCGGTCGGGTGGGGCGCGGTGGATCAGGTCGGCGTGGATGCCGGCGAGGGATTCACGGTGAACATCCCGCTGCCGGCTGGCGCGGGCAACGCGGCCTACGCGGCGGTTTTCGAGCAACTGGTGATTCCGATTGCTACGCAGTTCGACCCGGACCTGGTGATCGTCTGCGCCGGGCAGGATGCCAGCGTCTTCGATCCCCTGGCCCGCATGTCGGTCACGACGGACGGGTATCGGGCCATGTGCGAGGCGATGCTGGGGATCGCCGATGCCTGCTGTGAGGGCAAGCTGGTGGTGACGCAGGAGGGCGGGTACGCCGCCGAGTACGCCCCGTACTGCTCGGCCACCATCGGCCAGACCCTTGTTGGCGTCACCGATGAGGCCCAGCGCGTGCCCGAGCCCTACGGCGAGCGGGCAGTGGGGCAGCCTGCTTCCAACATCGTCGGCCTCGATGCCGAGCAGGCCATCGAGCGGGCGCGCGAGGTGCAGGCGAAGTACTGGCAGGTGTAGCGGTCGAGCAACGATCACCCGAAGTCCGAAGAGCCCTCACCCCAACCCGAAAGCCCTGCCCCAACCCCTCTCCCGATGCGCGGGAGAGGGGTTGGGGCAGGGCGTGCGTGCAAGATTCGGCGTAGCGGCGCCAGTTTCCCACTCGTAGACGAGTCAGCGTCTCCCCTTTGCCGGCGCCGGCCTGGCAGGGGAAGGGGTATGGTGTCACGGGCGTGGGCCGTGAAGCGTTTTGCCCACGCGCACGGGTGGCGTTGCGGAGCCGCGTCGCTGGGCCTTGTTCCCACCCGCCATTGTCTTAGGTGTCGTCCACCTTCAAGTGTCATCCTGAATGCTCCTGCGTTGCTCGCCACACTCTGGCCCCGGCTTCGGCGCCCACCCTCGCGTGTCATCTCGAGCGCAGTCGAGAGATTTCGGCGTGACCGGCCGCCGGGGCTCGAGGCTGCCCCGTGCCTCGGTAGCGGGACACGCAACTCGGTGATAGGCCAGGCCGAGATTTCTCGGCAAGCTCGAAATGACACCTGTGGTTGAGTGGTGGAGGCGGAACGAGGTTGGGCTGGTGAGACGCTTCAGGGGGCGAGACTGGGCCGAGATCCTTCGCCTGCGGATTCAGGATGACACATGAGAGTGGGCGGCAAGTTCGCACCGTGGCGGCTGGGAACGAGATCCTTCGACTTCGCTCAGGATGACACGGGAAGGCGGCGGATGCCTCCGACTTGCGCGGTTGGGAACACGGTCCGGCGAGAGGCCGCCGCTCCGGATGCCACGCCGGGGTGGGCGGCGCAGGACGTGGACGCTGCCCGAGGGGGCGGCAAGGACGTGGCGGTCCACCGCGTCGTGCTCCCCTCGCCCTTCGCAAAGGGAGAGGGGCTGGGGATGAGGGTTTGCACCGTTACCCAGCCGTTCGCGTCACAGTCCCTCGGCGAACTGGTCCCGCTCGGGGTGGTGGTAGTGCAGGCGGCGCACGATGCGGGTAGTGACCACGCCAGTGCGCGGGGCGAAGAGAAAGACGACGATGAAGATGCCCGTCGCCACCAGGACGATGCTCGCGCCGGACGACACCCCGAGGAAGTAGGAGATATAGAGGCCGGCGATTCCCGAGAGCGCGCCGAGCGCCGCCGAGACCGCGATCATCGGGGCCAGCCGCACGGTGAGCAAGCGCGCGGTCGCCGAGGGTGTGACGAGCATGGCCAGCACCAGCACGTTCCCCACCGTCTGCAGCGAGATGACCACCGTCATCGCCAGCAGCAACAGGAAAAGCTGATCCCAGCGCCAGAGGTTGAGCCCCTGCGCGCGGGCGAACGTGCGGTCGAAGCTCACCGCCACCAACTCCCGGCGACAGAGCCAGAGCGTGAGCAGGACCCCCGCGCCGACGATCCCGGTCAGCAGCAGATCGTTGTGGGATACACCCAGGATCGACCCGAAGAGGAAGCTCGTGACATCGCGCGCGTACGAGCGCTGCGTGGAGATGATGGCCACGCCGAGCGCGAACGCTCCGACGAAGAAGACGCCGATAGCGGTGTCGTGGCGCAGCAGTCCGCTCTGGGTCACGAAGCCGATGGCGAGTGAGACGAGCGTGGCGGCAATGAGCGCGCCGATCAGGAAGTTGCCGCCCAGCACGTAGGCGATGACCAGGCCCGGAAAGACCGCGTGGGCGATGGCATCCCCCATGAACGCCAGGCCCCGCAGCGTGACGAACACGCCGATGGCGCCACAGACGATGCCCACGAGGACGATGGCCGCCATCGCGTTGCGCATGAAGGAAAGCTGGAGCGGTTCTGCCAGCAGCGCCAGGAGATCGCTCATGGGCGGGAAGCGCCCGCCAGCGGCGCCAACGCCGCGCCGCCGAAGGTGGCTCGCAGGTTCTCAGCGGTCAGCACCTCGCGCGGCGGGCCGCTGGCCACCACGCGCCGGTTGAGCAGCAGGCAATTGTCCGCCGACTCAGCGGCCATAGCCAGGTCGTGCGTGGCGAAAACGACCGTCTTCCCCGTCTCGCACAACTGGCGCAGGACCTCCAGGATGAGCGACTGCGACGGCACATCGACCCCGGTGAAGGGCTCGTCCAGCAGGTACACCTCCGCGTCCTGCACCAGCGCCCGCGCCAGGAAGACCCGTTGCTGCTGGCCGCCGGAGAGTGCCCCGATCTGGACGTGGGCGAAGCGCTGCATGGCAACCGTCTCCAGCGCCCGCAGCGCGGCCGCGTGGTCGGCGGCGGGCAGCGGCCGGAAGCGCGAGCGGCGCAGGGAACGCCCCATCAGCACCACCTCCAACACGCTGATCGGGAAGGTCCAGTCCACCTCGGAGCGCTGGGGCACGTAGGCAATGCGCGAACTTGGGCGGTGTACATGCTCGCCGCCCAGGTAGACCGCGCCGTGCGTCGGCTCCAGCAGGCCGTCGAGGCAGCGCAGCAACGTGCTCTTGCCCGCGCCGTTCGGCCCGACCAGCGACGTGGTTTGCCCTGGGTAGAACGCAACCGAAACGTCGTCCAGCGCCGGGCGATCCTCGAAGTGCACGCCGAGATGGTCGGTCCACAGCAGTGGCGCTACCGCAGGCGTGGGGTCGGTTGCAACAGGGTCCGCGAGTCGTGCCTGGGCCATTGCGTGCGTCAGATTCCTCGGCTGGCGCCGGTCAGGGCAAGGCCGCTCCCTCACTCACCAGCGCGGCGGGAAGCTACCAGCTATTGATACGGTGTGTCAACAGGAAGCTAGCGTGGTGCACTCTGGCACGAGCGGCAGGTGCCAAAGATTTCCAGCAGGTGGCCGTGCACCTCGAAACCGCTCTCCTGGGCCAGGGTGGCCGCGAGGTCGCCGACCGGGCAGGCACTGAAAGGCACGACGGCGCCGCACCCGGAGCAGATGAGGTGATGCCGGTGCACAGGCGCACCGGCGACGTAGACCGGGCGGCCCGTTTCGTTCAGGATGCGGCTCAGGATACCGAGCGAGGCCAGGATCTCCAGCGTGCGGTAGACGGTGGAGCGACCCGATTCGCCGTCACCGCTCGCCGTCTCGGCCACAAGCTGTTCGGCGGTGAACGGCTTCTCCTGCCGCAGCGCCGCCGTCACCACAGCCCGGCGCGGCGCGGTCACACGGTACCCCTGGCGGCTGAGGGCCGTGATGGCCTCAGCGGCGGAGTATTCGCCTGAAAGCGGAGGGGCTGCCGGAAGCACCGGTGGGCGAGTCATGATGGAAGGTTAGCACTTTGTACGAAGGGCGCTGAAAGTGGTGAGCGCGTGGCCGATTGACCTATCCTCACCCGTATGAATGCTCTTCACACCGCTGCACCACAGACTGTTCGATCGCGCGCGCGGCTGCTGCCGGTCCTGGCGCTGGTCCTGACCGTACTGGCCGCGCTGGCCTTGCCGCTCGGCGGCTTCACGCAGCCTGCCTCCGCGCAACAGACGCGCTCGGTCACCTGGGACTCCATCGATGTCACGCTGAACGTGCATCAGGACGGTGTGTTCGGCGTCACGGAGCGGGACACCATCATCTTCCGGGGTGGGCCGTTCCAGACCGGCTTTCGCGAGATACCGCTGGCGCGGGTCGAGGACCTGCGGAACATCACCGTCGGCGAAGTGGTGAACAACCAGGTCCAGCCCTATGAGTTCGTCCCGGAACGGCAATTCTCGCGCAATGTCCCCAATACCTACACCTATGAGAAGGTCGGGGGCAAGCTCCGCATCGACTGGAGTTTCCCGCCCACGCGCAATGAAGAGCGCACCTTCGAGATTGGCTTCGATGCCATCGGCGGGCTGCGTGTCTACGACACCGCCGAGACGCCCTATCAGCAGATCGACTGGATTGGCGTGGGGCAGGAGATCACCCAGTCCGCTCCGGTCAACAACGCGAAACTGACGGTGGTGCTGCCGCAGGCTGTGGACCCCGGGCGCGTCTTCATCCGGGGCGCTGGCGCAACTGATCCAGCCGAGCACACGACGGACGGCGGCAAGACCTGGGTCTGGGAAGCGCACAACCTGGGTCAGGGCGATCAACTGACCGGCGGCCTCCAGTTCGAGCCCATCATCAACGCCCAGCCGCCGTCCTGGCAGCAGGCCATCGACGAAGAGGATGCGCTCGAGGTGCAGCGCGCGGAGCAGGGCAAAGTCTGGACGCTGGTCTTCACCGGCCTCGGGCTGCTGCTGCTCGTCGCGGGCATCCCGGCGGTCATTGCCGCCTGGTGGACGAAGGGGCGCGATCCCGTCACCGGGCCGGTGGCCGCCTTCCTGCCGGAGCCGCCGGATGACACGCCGCCCGGCGTGGTCGGCGCACTCCTGGATGAAGATGTCGATGAGCGCGACATCGTGGCGACCCTGGTCGATCTGGGGCGGCGGCACATCCTGCGCATCGACCGCAAGGAGGGTGAGGGCATCTTCAAGCGGGGCGGCGACTTCACGCTGACGATGCTCGATCCGGACGCACCCGTGCGCCCGTTCGAAAAGGACCTGCTGCAGGCGCTCTTCGGGGCCAGCCTGAAGTCGGGGGAGACGGTGCAACTCTCGGACGTGAAGGACAAATTCGCGGCGGCGCAGGGCGAAATCCGCAACAAGATCTACGACGAACTGGTGGAGCGCGGGTATTTCCGCCGCGCACCGCAGTCCACGCGGGATCAATGGAAGTCGATCGGGACGTTCCTGTTCATCGTTGCCCTGGTGGGCGGTGGCATTGCCATCACCATGTTTTCCGGCACGGCGGCCGGGGCCTGGTTCCCGGTGGCGGCGCTGATCCTGATTGCGGTACTGGTGATCTTCATCTCGCGCTTCATGCCGCAGAAAACGCAGGCGGGCGCGGAAGCTGCCGCGAAGTGGCGCGCCTTCAAGACGTACCTGGAGTCGATCGAGCGGTACGAAAAGCTCGATCAGGCGCAGAACATCTTCGACGCATATCTGCCCTACGCCATCGCAATGGGCCTGGAGCAATCCTGGGTCAGCAAGTTCTCCGGCGTCCAGACCGCCGCGCCCGAGTGGTACGGCGGTGGCGGTGCCGGGAGCCCCTGGCTGGGTGGACCGTGGTCGGGCGGGCCGAGCGGGTATCCCGGGCGCGGCTACTACCCGCGCGGTGGCGGCACGGTGATCGTGCCGACCGGCGGCGGGTGGCCCAACCCCTCCGGCGGCGACGGCGGGAGCGCGCCCTCGGGCGGCGGCGGAAACTGGAATGTGCCCGATTTCCAGGATTTCAGTGACAGCGCCGCGCAATCGCTCCAGTCATCGTCCGGGTCCCTCTTCGACCTGTTCAACACGGCGGGCGACGCCTTCTCCGGTGGCTGGACCAGCAGCGGCAGCGGTGGCGGCCGCAGCAGCGGCGGCTGGGGCGGCGGCTCCAGTTTCGGCGGCAGCTTCGGTGGGGGCGGTGGCTTCGGCGGTGGCGGCGGTGGCGGCGGCGGTGGTGGGGGAGGCGGCGGTGGCGGCGGCTTCTCCTAGCGCGCCTCGCACCCGCCGATGAGCGACTTCCCCGGCAATCTCTCCGCCTCTGGCGCAGTGCCGTGCGCAGAGCACCCGGAGGTGGAGACTCGCCTGCGCTGCTCGCGCTGCGGCAAGCCGATCTGCCCGCGCTGTGCGGTGCGGACGCCGGTCGGGATGCGCTGCCCGGATTGCGCGGGCACCCGCGCGGCCAGCAAGGCGGCGCCGCAGGTGGTGCTGACCGCGGCAGGAGCGGGCCTGCTGGTGTCGGTTCTGGCGGGCATCGGGTGGGGGCTCACTCCGGCCTGGGGCTTCTACTGGGCGCTTATCCTCGGCTTTGGCAGCGTGGAGATGATGGCCAGGTTCCTGCGCGGGCGCACCGGGCCGGACCTGCAGGCCATCGCCATCGTGATCGTAGTGATCGGGATGGCCGTCAGCCGCGTCGTGGTGGCGCAGCGCCTGGGCGTTGACCTCAGCGCCCTGAACGACTTTCGTCCTTCCGTACAGCGCGCGCTCTACCTGCGGCCCATCCCGGACCTGCTCTTCTGTGCGCTGCCCATCGTGATCGCGTTCATCCGCTTCCGCTGAGGGATCGCAGCGAGGGATGGGAGCGGCTGCATCCCTGATGTCTCAGCCGCGATAGATCGAGGCAACACCCGTTCCCGCGAGTCATCCCGAGCGCAATCGCAGGACTTTGTTCCCAGCCGGCATGGTGTGAGGTGGCAACCCTCTGCAGGTGTCGTCCTGAGCGACGTCAAAGGCCCTCCCGTCCCCGACCAACGCGGAAGGCTGCCCGTCCCCGAGCGTGGGTGGCAACCTCGCAGCAAGGCGGCTGGTGACGCCGAGATCCTTCGACAAGCTCAGGATGACACCTGCGGGTGGGCGGCGATTTCGCAGCCATGCGGCCGGAGAGGCCGAGATCTCTCGACAAGCTCGAGATGCCACCTGAGGATGGGCGGGAGAGGCGTGACCGGGTGGGGCGATTGGCTTCCATGCGCGTGTGGGTGGGGTGAGATTCGTCGCCTGCGGGCGCAGGATGCCACATCAAGGTGGATGACTCCTCGCCCGCGTTGGCCGGGCCGACACCCTACGCCTGCGCTCAGGACGATACGCGTGGGCGACCGGCGCTTCGGCCCCGTTCGGTGCGAGACGAGGCCCTGCAACTGTACTCAGGACGCCCCAGTTGAATGCACCGCGCGAAGCAGTGTCAGGGGGTGCTGCGCTCGATCTCTTCCCAGCGCTGGCCGGCGAAGACCTCACCGAGGCGGTTCGCTTCCGCCCAGACCTCGCGGATGGGAACGTCGTGCTCCCGGCTGAGGCGCAGGCAATCGTCGTACTCAGGTGCGGAGGAGAGTACCCGTCCCTCCCAGCCGCGTAGCTTCAGGCGCACCTCGCCCCAGCGGGTCGCCACGCTGCGGAATGCCCGCGGCGCGCGGGTGCGGGAGATGGGCATGGCGCGGATGCCGATGGTGGTGCTCTCCACAATGAGGGTGCGCTCGATAGCGTCGCGGCGCGCTCCCGGCGCAATCACGGACACCACGGTGGCCGGGCGGCCCTTCTTCATGGTGGCGGTGCTCAGCCAGACATCCAGCGCCCCGGCGGCGAACAGGCGCTCGGTCAGCAACTCGAAGAACTGCGGGTTCATGTCGTCGATGTTGGTTTCCAGCAGGTACTCGCCGCCCGCATCCGCGGCTTCGTCCACCTCGCCCACCCAGGCGCGCAGCGCGTTCGGCCACGGGAGCTGCTTCGTGCCGAAGCCGTAGCCGCCGCGCAGCGGGGTAAAGGCAGGCACCTGCCACTCGGCCAGTGTGCCCAGGATGGCTGCGCCGGTGGGGGTGAGGAGTTCGCCGGGCGTCTCCGCGCCGGGAGGGTTGGGGCGGATCGGAATCTGCTTTGCCGCTAGCAGGTTCGCGGTGGCAGGGGCCGGCACCGGCATCGTGCCGTGGCTGGCCGTGACCCAACCCGCGCCAACCGCCACCGGGTACGAGACCACGCGCTCTGCGCCGAGTGCAGCCAGCCCTGCGCAGGCCCCGACCACGTCGGCGATGGCATCGACCGCGCCCACTTCGTGGAAGTGCACGCGCTCGATGGGCTCATTGTGCGCCTGCGCTTCGGCCTCCGCCAGGGACTGGAAGATGGCCAGCGCGGCCTCCCGCACCGGCAGCACGAGGGCCGACTCCGTAAGTAGGTGCTGGATAGCCTGCCAGTCGCGGGCCGGCTGATCGGGCGCGGCATCAATCGTCACCCGCGTGCCTCGCACTGCGCCGCTGCTGGCCGCCTCACTGCGGATACGCACGCCGGCGATCCCCAGGCGGGAGACCGCCTCCTGCATGGTGGCGAGCGGCGCGCCGGCATCGAGTAGCGCGCCGAGGATCATGTCGCCGCTCGCGCCGGACGCCGGATCGAAGACGATGATGCGTGACACGGGAGATACACCCTCACCTCAACCCCCTCCCTGTGCGCAGGGCGAGGGGCTATCCGGGCGCGGCCCGCATCGTCAACCGTCACCACATCAACCCGAAAGCGATTTGCCCGGCCTGTTACGGCCATCGTCATCGCAACCGTGAGCCCCTCGCTCTGCGCACAGGGAGAAGGATTGGGGTGAGGGTCCCTTTCCCTGGAAGCATAACCCCGGTCCACCCTGATTACCGTGCTAGCATCGAGACACATCGACCGGCACATCCAGAAGGCAGGGAACCATGGCAACGGCAATCGAGCAGAAGCACGCGGTACAGACGGCGGGTTGGGGCGGACACAGCATGACCGCGCCGTTGCTGCGGGTGATCGTGCGACAGCCGGCCACGCCGCAGAACGACAACCAGTGGCGGGATTTTGCCTACGAGCACCCCATCGATGTCGCCGGGACCGCCGCCGAGCACGCCGCGCTGCGGCAGGTGCTGGCGGGCGCGGGGGTGGAGGTGATCGCCGCTGGCCCTGATCCCGATGGCCTGCTGGACGCCATGTTCGCCTTCGATTCCTCGATCATGTCTGATGGCGGCGCGATCATCCTGCGCTCCGGCAAGGATCTGCGGCTGCCAGAGGCGGAGACTGCCGCGCAGACCTACGCCGAGCTGGGTATCCCCATCGCCGGGCGCATCACCGCGCCGGGAACGGTCGATGGCGGCGATACGCTCTGGATCGACCCCCACACCCTCGCCGTAGGACGCAGCTACCGCACGAACGACGAGGGCATTGCCCAACTGCGCGCCATCCTGGAGCCGCAAGGGGTGCAGGTGCTGACGGTCGATCTCCCGCACTGGCGCGGGCCGGGCGAGTGCCTGCACCTGATGTCCTTCATCAGCCCGGTCGCCGAGAAGCTGGCGGTGGTGCATTTGCCGATGATGCCCGTGCCCTTCGTGCGCGCCCTCCAGGAGCGGGGCTGGGAGTTCATCGAGATCCCGGAGGAGGAGTTCCTGAGCCACGGCTGTAACGTGCTGGCCCTCGCGCCACGCAAGGTGCTCGTCTGTGACGGCAGCCCGGTCACGCGGGGCCGCCTGGAAGCCGCCGGCTGCGAGGTGCTGGTCTACCAGGGGGATGAGCTTTCCCATAACCGCGCCGGTGGCCCGACCTGCCTGACGCGCCCGATCCTGCGGGACACGACCGGGGCCGCCTGAACCAGCGCCCCGTCTTGACGAACGAATCGACACCCGGTACCGTGCGGACTATTCCAGAAACCACGGGTGGTGGCGTGCCTGCTTGGGGCGGGCCATCGGGTTAGTGACTGTTGCGCCCGGAAGCTCCGGGCTCTCGAATGCAGGAGAAGGTGCATGGGGACCCACGAGATGGATGAGGCGCGCATCGCACAGCTCTCGCAAATGGAGCCGCGCGATGTCGTGCGGGCGTACCGTTCAGGCAGGATCACCCGGCGCGACATGAGCAAGCTGTTCGCGGCGCTGGGGCTCACCTCGGCGCTCGGCCCGGTGATTGGCAGGGCGCCTGCGCTGGCGCAGAGCAATGACCTGACCATGATCATCTGGGAGGGATACACCTCCGATTCGTTCACTCTACCCTGGGAAGAGACGAACGACGCCAATGTCGAAGCGACCTTCGCGGGCAGCGGCGATGAGATGTTCGCCGCGATGCAGGGTGGCGGCGGCTCGACCTACGACATGGTCTCCGCGTCCTCCGATCTGCCGCAGCGCCTCTATGACGCTGGGCTGCTGGCGGAGATCGACCCCAGCAAGCTCAGCAACTACCCCGATCTCTACGAGCAGTTCCAGAAGCCGCCGTACATCACGTTCGATGACAAGCTCTACGGCGTGAACTTTGCCTGGGGCCCGACGATCCTGCTCTACAACCCGGACGAGATCGCCGAAGCGCCGTCCTCCTGGAACGCGCTGCTCGACGAGCAGTACTCCGGCAAGATTACGACCTGGAACTACCCGCTACAGATCGCGCAGTACGCGCTGCTGCTCGATCCGATGCCGGAAGACCCCTTCGTGCTCGATGACGAGCAGTTGGCCCAGGTCAAGGACATCCTGGTCAAGCAGCGCCCGCTGGTGCGCAAGTACTGGGACCTGGGTGGTGAAGTGGCCGAGCTGTTCCTGAACGGGGAAGTGGTGGTCGGTGACGGGTGGAGCTGGATCACGCTGCAGATCAAGGACTCTGAAGGCGCAGTAGCGGAAGCCACCCCGGAGGAAGGAGTCACTGGCTGGTCCGACTCCTGGTGCATCTCCAACAAGGCGGCCAACATGGACCTGGCGCTCAACTGGGCCAACTACATGATTGGGCCGGAGGGGCAGCTCGGCGTGATTGAGAACCTGAACTACAGCATCACCAACAAGAAGGTGGTAGAAGGCCTGCCGGAGGATGTGCGCGCGCAACTGCGCATGACGGACGTGCCGGCCGAGTACGCCAAGATCCACATGTGGAAGTTCGTACCGAACTACGACAAGTGGGTTCAGATCTGGCAAGAGGCGACCGCCTCCTAGCGTTGGTTTGGCGTCCGGGGGCGGCGGCAACGCCGCCCCCGGTTTCGTTGCCTGACGCCGGCACACGAGCAGATGCACATGGCTACACCCGCCGTTACGTTGCCCACCGCTGGAGCACCTGGTCGCACCGCGCGGCCAGCGGCCGCGTTGCTGGCTGCACCCCTGGCGTGGATGACCTTCTTCTACCTGATCCCGCTTGGGTTGCTCCTGTTGCATGCCTTCTGGTCGGTCGATTACCTGACGGTCAACCGCGCCTTTACGCTGGACAACCTGCGCACGGTCGTCTCCAACCCGCTCTACCCCACGGTGCTGGGCCGCACCCTGATGATCGCCATCGCCGTCACCATCACCGACATCATCCTGGCCTTTCCGATTGCCTTCTACATTGCCAAGCGCGCCACGAAACACCGCGAGTTGCTGCTGATGCTGGTGGTGTTCCCGCTCTGGAGCTCCTACCTGGTGCGTGCCTTCGCCTGGAAAACGATCCTGGGCACGAACGGCATCCTCAATTCCTTCCTGCTGTGGACCGGTATCGTCGATCAGCCCGTCTCTGCCTTCCTCTATTCGAAGACCGCGATGTACATCACGTTTTCGCAGGTCTGGCTGCCGTTCATGATTCTGCCGCTCTACACGATCATCGACCGCATGCCGGATAGCCTGCTCGAAGCGTCGTCCGACCTGGGGAGCAACTGGTTCCAGACCTTCCGCCGCGTCGTGCTGCCGCTCTCCCTGCCGGGCATCCTGGCCGGTAGCCTGAGCGTGTTCAGCCTGACCATGGGGGACTACATCACGCCCAGCCTGATCGGCGGCAGCCCCGGCACCGAGTTGATCGGCGGCATCATTGCTGATCAGTTCGGCATCGCGAACAACTGGCCGCTGGGCGCGGCGTTGATCCTGCCGGTGCTGGCGATCATCTCCATCTTCCTGCTGATCGCGAACCGGGCGGGAGCCCTGGGGCGGGGTGAACCGGGATGAGTGCCCGCACGGCCGGCACCCTGACTGCCGAAACGGTTCCCCCGGCGGCCATACCCGTTCGGCAGCGGGCGCGCACGCGGCGGAGCCCCTGGCTGGGGCTGGTTTCCGCGCTGGTTTTTGCCTTCCTGTACCTGCCGCTCGCGGTGGTGGTGCTCTATTCGTTCAGCGCCACCAAGGTCAACGCCTGGCCCATCAAGGGCTACACCCTGGATTGGTACCGGGAGCTTGCTGCAGACCGGGATATTCACGAGGCGGTGCAGCTCTCGATCTTCGTCGGGCTGTGCGCGGCGGCCATCGCCGTCGTGCTCGGCACGCTGACCGCCTTCGCGCTGGACCGCTACGACTTCCGAGCCAAGCAGGCGATCCGCTTCTTCGTGGTGCTGCCCATCGTGCTGCCCGGTATCGTGACCGGCGTGGCGATGCTGGCCTTCTTCACGCTGCTCGGCTGGCCGCTCTCCCTCTGGACGATCATCATCGCGCACGCCACGTTCTGTGTGACCCTGGTGCTGAACAACGTGATCGCGCGGCTGGGGCAGATTCCGCGCTCGCTCACCGAGGCCTCGGCAGACCTGGGTGCATTCCCGCAGCAAACCTTCTGGCGGGTGACCTTCCCTCTGGTGCGGCCCGCCATCATCGCCGGGGCGATCCTGGCGTTCACGCTCTCCTTCGACGAGGTGGTGGTCACCTTCTTCCTGACCGGGCGCGAGAAGACGCTGCCGCTCCTCATCTGGGGCCGGCTGCGGCAAGGCATTTCTCCCGAAATCAACGCCGCTGCCTCGGTCATCATTCTGGTGTCACTGGCAGGTGTACTGATCTCCAATCGACTCTCGAAGAGCTCGACGTTTGGCCGCTAGCGCCGGGCGGAGCGGGCAGGGCAAGGCAGGAGCAACGGTATGGTCACGGCAACGGCAGGGACACGAACCAGCGGCGGCCGCCTGCTGACAGACCAGTTCAGCATCCAGCTCCGCGACCTCTACAAGTACTTCGGGGAGACCCCCGCCGTGAACGGCGTCACCCTCGATGTCCGTGACGGCGAGTTCCTGACGCTGCTCGGCCCTTCCGGCTGCGGCAAGACGACGACGCTGCGCATGATCGGCGGCTTCGAGCACCCCACCTCCGGCTCGATCCGGATTTCGGGCCAGGAGATGGGCGACCGCCCGCCGTACCGCCGCCCGGTCAACACCGTCTTCCAGAACTACGCGCTCTTCCCGCACATGACGGTCGGCCAAAACGTGGCCTACGGGCTGGAGATGGCGGGGGTACCCAAGGCGGAGCGGCAGCAGCGGGTGACCCAGGCGCTGGAGATGGTGCGGCTGCCCCACGTGGAGAATCGGAAGCCGAGCGAGCTTTCCGGCGGGCAGCAGCAGCGCGTAGCGCTGGCCCGCGCGCTCGTGAACCGCCCCTCGGTGTTGCTGCTGGATGAACCGCTCGGCGCGCTGGACCTGAAGCTGCGCAAGGCCATGCAACTGGAACTGAAGCAACTGAACCGCGAGGTCGGTGCAACCTTCGTCTACGTGACGCATGACCAGGAAGAAGCGCTCACCATGTCTGACCGCATCGCGGTCATGAGCGAAGGGCAGATCCTGCAACTCGGCGCCCCGGAGGAGATCTACGAGCGGCCCCGCACACGCTTCGTGGCCGACTTCATCGGGCAAACCAACTTCCTGGAGGTGACCGTGCGCGAGGCCAGCGGCGATACCGCCGTGGTGGAGCTTCCCGGGGTTGGCGCCATGCGGGTGCGCCGCCCCGCCGATGGCCCGGCCAGTGGCCCGGCGGTGCTGGCGGTCCGCCCGGAGAAGATCGCGCTGCTGGAAGATTTGCCCGGTGGCGCGCCGGCGGGCTGGAATCAGCTTGCGGGGCGGCTGGAGGAGATCGTCTACGTCGGCACCTTCACGCACTACCTGGTGGCGTTGCCGCAGGGCCAGGTCGTGACCGTGCACCGGCAGAACCGGGCGGTGGGCGAGGCCGAGCACCGCGTGGGCGAGGAACTCACGCTCGTCTTCGACCCGGCGGTGGCGGCGCTGCTGGTGGACTAGAGACCCTCACCCCCAGCCCCTCTCCCTGTGCGCAGGGCGAGGGGAGCCGCGACCCGGATGGGGTGGGGAGCACGCGCGTCATGATGCCGGAAAGGCCAGCCCAGCGCGGTCAAAAGCCCCTCTCCCTGCGCGCAGGGCGAGGGGTTGGGGGTGAGGGTCGGTCCCGGTGGGATGCAGCGTTGTGGGCGTCGGTGCGATGATGTCGGTCGAGGTCGCCGCCCAGCGTACTCCCCTCGCCCTTTGCGAAGAGCGAGGGGCTGGGGGTGAGGATTCTTTCGGCGTCCGGCGATGCGGTGTTCAGTGAACAAAGCAAGGGAGCACAGGCGGTTCATGGCAACGGAAGCAACTGACATTTCAGCCGCACTGAACGATGCGCGCGCGTGGCTCGGGGCGCGTGAGGGAGAGGTTATCGCGCTCACCTCGGCGCTGATCGCCGCGCCCACGCCCAACCTGCCCGGCGATGAGACGGCGGCCGCCGAGGTCATCGAGCGGGCGCTCGCGCACTACAACCTGCCCGTGCCGCGCGTCCTGGCGGAGCAGCCGCACCGCCCGAACCTCATCGTGCGCATCGATGGCGCGCGCCCGGGGCCGCACCTCGCCATCTGCGGGCACCTCGACACCAAGCCGGTCGGAGACGCGGCGGATGAGTGGCGTACCAACCCCTTCGAGCCGGTGATCGAGAGCGAGCGCCTCTATGGCCTCGGCTCGACCGACATGAAGGGCGCGTGCGCAGCTATGGTGCTCGCGGGCGCAGCGTTCCAGCAGGTCGCGGACCGCGCGGCGGGCTCCCTCTCGCTGGTCTTCACGGCGGACGAGGAATACGGCAGCTACTACGGCGCGGGCTACCTGACGCGGCAGCAGGCGATCGAGGCGGACGAGATTCTGCTCGGGGAGCCAGCGGGGGTACATGCGGACTGGGACGCCATCCGGGTGGTCTCGCGCGGGGTGAGCGGCTTCCGGGTGGTGGTGAAGGGGACGCAGACACACTCCTCGATCTCCGACCAGTTGCCGACGGTCAGCGCGGTGGAGGCGATGGCGCAGGTGCTGGTGGCGCTGCGGCGCGACCTGAAGCTGCGCTACCCGGAGCACCCGCTCTGCCCGACCGGGCCCACCATCAACCTCGGGGTGAAGACGCTGGGCGGCGTGGGGTACGGCGTGATCGCCGGCCACGCCGAGTTCTGGAGCGATATCCGCACCCTGCCCGGTATGACGCAGGAGGAACTGGGAGAGGATATCGAGGCGGCGATCGCACAAATCCGCCCCCTGGTGCCGGGCGCGGAGGTGACGTGGGAGTTCAACCCGACCCTGGGCTGGATCGCGCCTTCCGAGGTGCTGCCGGGCGACCCGATGGTGACGGCGGTGGAGCAGGCCGCGCGCGATGTGCTGGGCGAGGCCCCGCCGCTGAAGGCGTTCCCGGGCGGCACGGATGCGTTCCCCTTCCACGCGCAGGGCGGCATCCCGACGCTGGCGGCGTTCGGCCCCGGCCTGTTGCCGCCCGCGCACGGTCCGAACGAGTGGATCAGCCTGCGCTCGTTGCAGCAAGCCCCGCACATCTTCGCGGCGGCGGCGCTCCACTACGGCGCGGGTCACTGATGGAACCGTCGATCTCGGAGGATGCCATGGAGCGCACTGGTGAGGCGTTTGAGCTTGGCGAGCAGTTGACGGTGGTTGGCCGCCAACTCGCGGTGGGTGACCTGGCCCCGGAGTTCGCGCTGGAGCAATTCGACCCCGACACGCAGGCGATCCGGCAGGTGACGTTGGCGGATTCCGCCGGCACGGTACGCCTCCTGAACGTGGTCAACTCCGTTGATACCCCGGTCTGCCACATCGAGACGCGCAAGTGGGACAACCTGCGCGCCGATATCCCGGC
Organism: Thermomicrobiales bacterium; assembly: GCA_034431475.1. Lineage (GTDB taxonomy): Bacteria > Chloroflexota > Chloroflexia > Thermomicrobiales > UBA6265 > JACCXM01. The sequence goes on from DAOUDE010000019.1 coordinate 31,517, forward strand.
GGACGTGACGCTGTACACGATCAGCATGGATCTCCCGTTCGCGCTGGAGCGCTGGCGCGGCGCAGAGAGCGCCGGGCACGCACTCCTCTCCGCCCACAAGGCGGAGGCATTTGGGCGCACCTACGGCACGCTGATCAAGGAGTGGCGGCTGTTGCAGCGCGCGGTCTTCGTGATCGACCGTGACGGGCGTATTGCCTACGCGGACTACGTGGCCGACCAGATGCAGGAGCCCGACTACGACACGGCGGTCGCGGCTGTGCGCGCAGCGGCCGGGTAACAGGGCGGCGCTCGCAACAAACCCCCACCCCGAACCCCTCTCCCTGTGCGCAGGGCGAGGGCTGGAGGTGAGGGTCTTCCGGCGCGCCCAGCCGGTACCTACCCCAGTCAGCTTCGGAATCCGGGAAAGGGTGCGTGTTATCCTGCACCTGCGGGAGCTAGGGTCCCCGCGCCGTTGGGGCAGCAGGAACGAGCAACATGTCGCAGCGTGGTCGTGGCCCGGGGCCGGAAGATGATCCCGGAACCGAGGAACCGGATCGGCTGGGTGACTACTCGTTTGCCCGCCCCATCCAGCCGTACGATCCCTACCGCAAGTCGGAGGAGCCCCGCCGACCCTCGCGCAATGTTGCCGCCGACAGCGATGCCCTGCGCCGCGCGTCACGCACCCGCAAGTCGCCCTTTCTGGATGACGATGATCCCCTGAACTCCGCCGCATGGGACCTCGATGCGGACGTCGAGGTCGATGTCTACGAGGCGACGTTTGACGAACCGTACGACGCGGACTTCGCGGAGCCACGGCCGGCGCCACCGCCCCGGCAGCGGCGCCGGCAGGCTGCCACCCGTGGCGCAGGTGCAGCCGCTGCCACTGGCACGGGGCGTCGCCGCAACACGCGCCGCGCTGCCGGGGAGGCCGCTGGCTCCCGTTCGTCGCGCCTCCCGAACATGCAGGTTTCCATCGGCGCGCCGCGTGCCGTGACGGACGCGTCGCTGGTCGCGGACCCGGCGGCGTTGCTGTTGCTGGGGGTAAATCTGCTCAGTGTCCTGGTCATGGCGCTCCTGCTGGGAATCCGGCTGGGCTCGTTGCCGCCAGAGATTCTGCTGCGCCTGGATGCCGCGGGGAATCCGAGTTTGTGGGGGCCGCCGAGCGTCCTCTGGCGGCTGCCGCTGATGGGCTTCTTCCTGACGGTGATGTTCCTGGCCGTCTCCTGGTTTCTGCACCCGATCGATCGTTTTGCGGCCCGCTTTGCGCTGGGCGCCGCCATTGCCGCACAGTTGGTGGCCTGGGTCGCCGTGATCCAGCATCTCACCGGCTGAGCACACCTGGAGGATTCCCCCATGACGCGACGATACGCGCCGCTGCTCCTGACCGCGGTGGCTGCTGCCCTGTCCCTGAGTAGTGGCCTCGCCCAGGATGCGGCAACCCCCGCGCCGGACGTCAGCACGGACCTGTTCGATCCGGCGGTGGTGGCAGCAACGCCGATTGCCGGTATCGAGACGTTCACGGTGGAATCCGCGGAGCACACCGAGGACCCGGTGACCTACCCGCAGGACCCCCCGGCAGGCGGGCCGCACGCGCCGGCCTGGCAGAAGTGCGCCGCGTACGACGCGCCGATCCGGAACGAGAACGCCGTCCACTCGCTGGAGCACGGCGCGGTCTGGATTACCTACCAGCCAGACCTGCCGGAGGCTGAGGTGAAGGCGCTCGACAAACTGGCCAAGACCCGCTACGTGCTGGTAAGCCCCTACCCGGACCTGGACGACCCGATTGTGGCCTCGGCCTGGGGGGCGCAACTCCGCCTCGAAGCCGCTGACGATCCCCGCCTGGGCGCGTTCATCACGCGCTACGCCGGCAACGGCCCCGAACCGGGCGCGAACTGCGACAGCGGCCTGGAGACGACCGTGGAGGACGCGGGGTAATCGTTCGCGGTCGTCACAACGCTGCGCTGAGGCCACGACTCGCGTCGTTGCATACTTCTCTGCGTTCCCGCATTTCCGCATTTCCTTCACGCCTGAGGTGAAATAGCTTCAGCCAATCTCCCCGTGCCGATTGGCTCTCACGCTCAGCCTTCTCCCCCAACCTGCTGCGGCTGGCAAGGGGAGGGAGGTAATGTGGCGGGCTTTGGCCGCGATGCCTCCTGTCCCCGCGCACGGGTATCGCCGCAGAGGCGCGTCGCCGGACCGTGGCGCCAACCGCCCAGGTTCATAGTGGCGTCCACCCTCATGTGTCATCCTGAGCTTGTCGAAGGATCTTGTCTCCAGCCGCCACGGTCCGATGTCACCGCCCGCCCTACCCTATCATCCTGAGCCCGCAGACGAAGGATCTCGGCCCAGCCTCTCGCCTGACGCGACCTGGCAGATCAGCCGGCGCCCCTCCTGCCACCCCCTCGCCCGTGGTCGGCGGGAGCACGAGATCCGTCCGGCGTCAGGATGTCCGGGAACTTGCGTGGCGCAGCGAACTGTAGTGGAGGCGAGACGAGATCCTTCGACAAGCTCAGGATGACACGCGAGGGTGGGCGGTGACTGCGAACCTGGGCGGATGGGAACGGAGCCCTGCGTCGCCGCTCAGGACGACACGCGGGAGTGGGCGGCGACTCGGGACGTTGTTCCTGCCTGAGGAGGGCGATGTGCACGTGGCTGGTCACCGCGTCGTGCTCCCCGACCCTGGCGCAAGGCTGGCCGTGGCTGGGGTGAGGATTCGCCGCAGCGTCACCCCAGCCACGGCCAGCCTTCCCCATGCCAGTCGAAGTACTTGCGCGGGAGCGTGGGGCGTTGGGTCGGTTGCAGGTGGAAGAATTGGTGCAACCATGCCGAGTCTGGCACGCGCACGCGGCGCAGCAAGCCCCTCTCCCGCTGCGCGGGAGAGGGGTTGGCGTGAGGGCCACTGCGAGGCGAACCGGTTTGCCTACCCCGCGCTCACCGTCCCAATGGCATCGTCGATGACGTCCAGCACCCGGTGGAGCTGGGTGTCGTCGATGACCAGCGGCGGTTGCAGGCGGACGACGTTCCCGGCCGGGCCGCCCGCGCCGATGATGACACCCGCCTCGCGCGCCAGCCGCTTCACCGTGGCGGCTTCGGCTCCCGCTGGCGCCTTCGTGAGCGGGTCCTTGACCAGTTCAACCCCGATCATCAGGCCCAGCCCGCGCACATCGCCGATCAGGGCGTGGCGCTCCTGCATCTCGCGCAGGCGGGTGAGCGCGATCTCGCCCTTGCGCGCCGCCTCCTGGGGCAGCCGCTCCTCCTGCATCACCGCGATGTTCTCCAGGGCGGCGGCGCAGGAGATGGGGTTACCGCCGAACGTGGAGAGATGCTCGCCCGGCTTCAGGCTGTCCGCGATCTCCGGGGTCGCAATGGTGGCGCTGAGCGGGAAGCCATCGGCAATGCCCTTGGCCATGACCATGATGTCCGGCTCGACACCGTAGTGCTCGATGGCGAACATCTCGCCGGTGCGCCCGAAGCCGGACTGCACCTCGTCGGCGATGAACAGGATGCCGTGGCGGTCGAGAATCTCTTTCACACGCTGGAAGTAGCTCGCCGGGGGCACCAGGATGCCGCCCTCGCCCATCACCGGCTCCGCGATGAAGGCGGCCACATCCCCCGCCGACTGGTAGTCGATGGCCCACTGCACCATCTCAGCGCAGCGCTCCGCGACCACCTCCGGGTCGTCCGTGCCAAAGGGGTTGCGGTAGACGTACGGTGCCGGGGCGAAGGCGATGCCGGAGAGGTAGGGGCCGCCGTTCGTCTTGCGGGCCTTGTTGCCGGTGATGGAGAGCGTGCCCGCCGTGCGCCCGTGGAAGGAGTGGGTGAGGGAGATGATCTCCCGCTTCCCGGTGTACGCCTTCGCCAGGCGCATTGCGGTCTCGATCCCCTCCGCGCCGCTGTTGCCGAAGAAGGTCTTCTGCAAGCGGCCGGGCGTGATCTGGGCCAGCTTCTCCGCCAGTTCACCGACGACCGGCACGTGGTAGATGTACGAGGCCGCGTGGACCAGGTCGTCCATCTGGCGCTTGGCGGCGGCGATCACGCGCGGGTTGCCATGCCCGGCGTTGACGACCGCTATCCCGGCAAAGCCGTCGACGTACTCCTTGCCGTCCTGGTCCCAGATGGTGGCGCCTTCCGCCTTGCCGATGGAGATCGGCTCCACCGCCGCGACAAAGGAGGTGGTGACGTAGTCGCGGTAGCGGGCGAGCGTCTGCTCGTGGGCAGCCTCCCCGACGACGTTCATGCTCGAGCCATCTCGTACTTCCAGCGCCATGAATGGAGCATCCCCTTTCGTCGTGCGTGCCCGCAAGCCGTGCTGCGCGCATTGTACCGGCGGCTGGTGACTGGCCGGAGGGCACGCGCCTTGAACGCCACGGGCCGGGATGCCATCATCGCGCCATGATCACTGTTCGCGATGGCCCGGCCATCGCTCCGCTGACGGCGGAGTCCTCCCACCCAAAAGCCCCCATGCGACGGCGACGTTCCCTGTGGGGCGAGTTGTGGCGCTGGCTGGTGACCGCGTGCTGGTTCCTGTTCTTTGCGCTGCTGATCGGCAGCGGCATCCTGATGATGTCGATCTACCGGCAGGCGCGCACCGAGGGCGCGCGCCCGGCGCAGGCGATCGTGGTGCTGGGCACCGCGCAGTACAACGGCTGGCCGGGGCCGGTGTTTCAGTCGCGGCTCGATCACGCGCTGCAACTCTACTGGGATGGCTACGCGCCGTACCTCGTGGTGACGGGCGGCAAGCAACCAGGCGACGGCTACACAGAGGCCGAGGCAGCACAGGCGTACCTCATGAACGCCGGGGTGCCGGCCAGCAGCATCATCATGGAGAACGAGGCGCACAGCACCTGGGAGAGCATGCAAAACGTGGCGGCCATCCTGGAGCCGCAGGGGATCACCGATGTGATCCTGGTCAGTGACGGCTTTCATCTGTACCGCTCACGCATGATGGCAAACGATGTCGGCCTCACCAGCGCCGGCTCCCCCGCGCCAGACAGCCCCATCGTCGTCGGCGGCAGCGGCGAGTTTGCCTATGCGCTGCGCGAGGCGGGCGGCGTGCTGGCGCACCTGTGGACGACGCGGATCGACCCGGACGGGCGAATCCTCGAGATCGAGCCGGCCTGACGCAAACCACGCCCGGCGCGTTCTTGCCGGTCCACGTCCGTTGCGCATGACGCGATGATCCTGGCGGTGGTTCGCCCACGCCGGAGGATGCCGCCACATCTGGCCGTCGATCACCAGCCAGCAGTACGTCATGACATTGTCTGGCAAGGATGCTACGATAGGGTCCAGCCTGGAAAGGACATACAAGAGATGGCGGTTTCACCACGTACCGAAAAACTGGATCTCCGGCTTTCCGTTGACGCCAAGCGTCGCCTGAGCGCTGCGGCAGCCGTGTCTCAGCGCTCTGTCAGCGACTTTGTCCTGACGAGCGCACTCGCCCAGGCGAACGAGCTGCTGGCCGACCGTCAGCATTTCGGGCTTGATGCCGAGCAGTGGGCCGCGTTCATGGAGGCGCTTGACGCGCGGAGTCGTGATCTTCCCCGCCTCACGCGTCTTCTGCAGGAGCCAGGCGTCTTTGATCGTGGTGAGGTCGAGTGACATCGCTGCAAATTGCGAAGCTCGACCGTCACCATGCCGTTGAACAGTTTGAATGCGCACAGGACGATCTCAACCGCTTTCTTGCCCGCTATGTGCCGCAGAATCAGCTCGCCAACGCCTCAACGACCTACGTCGCCCTGTCAGATGATGACGTCGTCGGGTACTACACGCTCGTTGTTGGCGAGGTTGCCTATGACGACGCCCCAGAGCGGCTGATCGCGGGCATGGCGCGCCATCCGGTTCCGCTCATGGTGTTGGCGCGCCTGGCGACCGACCGGCGCTGGCAAGGCCAGGGAATCGGCAAGGGCATGCTCAGAGATGCCATGCTGCGCACCTTGAACGCTGCGGACATCGCGGGCATTCGTGCGTTCGCCGTCCATGCCAAGGATGACCACGCCCGCGCGTTCTACGAGCACTTTGATTTCCAGCCGTCGCCGGTGGATCCGTTGCATCTGTACCTGCTGATGAAGGATATTCGCCGGGCATTCGCTCGGCAGGCGTAGCCGGTCAGCCCACCGTCACCCCAGCCATCACGGGCGGAATCGAGACACGATCTCCCGCCACACCCGGCCGTCGATCACCAGCAGCCCCAGCGCGATGAGCGCCAGCCCGGCCAGCTCCAGCCCGGTGGCGGCTTCTCCCAGGAACAATGCTCCGAGGAGCAGGGCGCTGGGTGGTACGAGCAAGGTGACGAGCGACACGTTGACCGACCCGGCGCGGCGCAGGATGGTGAAATAGAGCAGGTAGCCGATGGTGGTACTGAGCAGGCCCAGCCCGAGGATGGCCCCGATGACCTGCGGGGTTGGTGGCGGCAGGGTCCAGGGGCGGTCCACCACCAGCGCCAGCGGCAGTATGACGACGGCGGCCACAGAGAGTTGCCCGGCGGCGGCCACCGGCGACGGAACGCCGCGCAAACGGCGGCCCCAGATCGCGGCCAGCGCGTACGAGATGGAGCCACCCAGCACCGCCAGCTTGGCCAGGGTGGCGCTGCCCGGATCGCGCAACGCCTCTGGGCCGAGCATGATGACGACGCCCGCCAGACCCAGCACCACGCCCAGCAGCCGGGCTGGGGTCAGCCGCTCACTGGCGACGAAGATCGGCGCCAGCAGGACTGTGAAGAGCGATGTCGTCGCGTACAGGATGGCGGCGAGGCCGGAGGTGATCTGCGTCTGGCCGGAGACGATGAGACAGAACGGGATCACGCTGTTCAGCAGGCCCATCACGAGCAGCGCGCGCCAGACGTTGCGCTCGCGCGGCAGGCGGTGGCCAGTCAGGATGACCACGAGGTTGAGCAGGAGCGCACCAATCACGATCCGGCCCAGCACCACGGTGAAGGGCGGCCACAGCGCCAGCGCCACCTTGCCGAAGTAGAAGGTGCCACCCCAGACCGCGCCGAGCAGCAGGAGCAGGCCCCAGTCCACCCCGGACATCTGCTGGCTGGACCCGGGTTGCGCCTGCGGCACCGTGCGCTCCTGACGTGCAGCCAACGCCCGGCGCGTTCGCCAGCCCACATGATGCCAGTAGCTGTGCGGTCGCGCTGCGGTTGGCGCGGGTGGGCGTGACGCCGGAAAGTGGCGGTGAAGTGCGGGTCAGGCCTGCCGGGATGCGTCGACGTAGCGGGTCAGGTTGCCGCGCAGTTGCTGCTCGGCGGGGTTGAAGGGCGGGTGCAGCGCCAGGTCGAAGGCCATCCAGGCTCCGCGCGCATACGGGAACAGCACCACCGGGAAGATCACCGCCAGCGCGACGATGACGATCCACTGCAGCGTGAAGTCGGCATGGCGCAGGCCGGTCATGAAGAGCAGGATCAGCGCCAGGCCGAGGCCCAGGAACTCCGCGATGACCAGGTTGAAGGCGTACGCGCCGAGGAAGTAGCCATCCTCCCGCTCGAAGGCCACCCCGCACGTCGGGCAGTGGTCCCGCAGCACCCAGTAGTTCTGGAAGATGTTGCCGTGCCCGCAGTACGGGCAACGACGGGTGAGCGCACACATCATGCCGAAGCGGAAGCGGCCACCAGGGGTAGCCGGCAGAACCCACAGGTCGCGGCGCACCGGCACGGCTGAGGCAGCAGGAGGCATGGACATCACGCTTTCACGCGGGCGATTTCCGCGTTCAGGGCCGGCAGCACCTCGAACAGGTCCCCGACGATGCCGAAGGAGGCGAGTTTGAAGATCGGGGCATCCGGATCGCGGTTGATGGCGACGATGGTGTCCGAGCCCTGCATGCCCACGTTGTGCTGCACCGCCCCACTGACCCCGACGGCGATGTACAGCTTCGGCGAGACGGTGCGCCCGGTCTGCCCAATCTGCTCGTGATGCGGACGCCAGCCCGCATCCACCACGGCCCGGGTTGCGCCAACCGCGCCCCCGAGCGTGGCGGCCAACTGCTCGACCAGCGCGAACTTGTCCGGCTCCTTCAGGCCGCGTCCACCGGCCACCACCACCTCGGCGGAATCGAGCCGCGAGCCTTCGCCGCCCTTCGCCTCGGTGCCCTCCAGGGTTACGCGCAGGTCATCCGGCGTGAGGGTTACGGCCAGCGGCTCTACAGCGGGGCTGGTCTCGCCAGCCGCCGCCCGCGCGTAGCTGCCGGGACGAATGGTGGCGACGGCAGGATGGCCCGGCGCGAACTGGACGCGGGAGATGGCGCGGCCACCGAGCACCGGGCGCAGGGCGGAAATCTGGCCACCCTCGGCCGTCACCTCGGTGCAGTCGGCCGCCAGGCCCGCGCCCAGCCGGGCGGCGACCACGGGCGCGTAGTCGCGCCCGGCGGTGGTGCCAGGCGCCAGAATGGCCGCAGGCTGCGCCAATGCGGCGGCCTGCTGCACCATGGCGGCAGCGGGCCCGGTGAGCAGCCCGGCCAGGTTCGCGTCGTCCGCGAGCAGCAGGCGATCCGCGCCAGCGGACGCCCAGGTCTGCGCGGCCGCGCCATCGACGCCCGCAACGACGGCGGTAACCGGCCCAGCCAGCGCATCGGCCAGGGCGCGGGCGGCGGTCAGCAGTTCCCAGGAAACCGGACGCAGCGCGCCGTTCGCGGCAGCCTCGCCGACGACCAGCACGCCTCCTGTATGTGCCATGTGTCTGTGCTCCTCGTGGTGCGGAGTGCCCGCCCTAGATCAGCTTCTGTTCCTGCAACCAGGCCACCAACTGCTGCGCAGCGTCACTGGCCGGCGCATCCTGGACGATGATGCCGCTGGTGGTCTTCGGGGGGACGTAGGGGGTTTCCCAGGTCAGGCGGGCGGCTGACGGCAGGGTGATGGCGGTCACCTCGACCGGCTTCTTCTTCGCGCCCATGATTCCCTTCACCGAGGGTACGCGCGGCTCATCCAGCCCGGTCGAGGCCAGGATCATCAGGGGGAAGGCGGCGCGCACGCGCTGGTAGCCATCTTCCATGTCCCGGCGCACCAGCACGTCATCGCCTTCGCGCTCGATGCTGACCACGTTGGAGATCACCGGCAAGTTGGCCAGCGCCGCCACCTGCGCCCCGACCTGCCCCGCTTCGTAGTCATCGGAGGTCTGCCCGGCGAGAACGAGATCGGCGCCAAGAGGCGCGAGCGCCCCCGCGAGCGCGGTGGCGACGGCAAGGGTATCGGCCTCGTTGGGATCGGCGGTTTCCAGGTGGATGCCGCGATCCGCGCCCATGGCCAGGGCTCGGGAGATGGCGTCCTTGACCGTGGCCGGGCCGAGCGCCACCACCACGATCTCGCCGCCCCCGGCGGCTTCCTTGAGCCGCAGGGCCGCCTCGATGGCGTAGCGGTCGTAGGAACTGATGCCGAGTTGGCCGCTGGTGACGACGCGTCCCGACGCCCGGTCGACGCGCGCCGCGTTCATATCCGGGACTTGCTTGATGAGGACCGCGATCGTCAGTGGACGCAACGCTGCCATGGCGCTGGGCTATCTCCCTGCCTGCCGCTGCGAGAGGATGTGTCGCACCACGCGGCGGCATTCACGCGCGGGCCCAACGGGGAAGGATACCAGCGTGCCCGCGGGGAGACGGGAAAATCAGGCCGGGGCGGGGCCGATGGCCTCACCGAGCGCCATGTGGATGTGCAGCGCCAGGTGCAGCCGCATGCGGACGCCGGAATCTTCCAGGTCGTAGCCGGTGATCTCGCGGATGCGATCCAGGCGGTAGAGGACGGTGTTGCGGTGGACCCCCAGCCGCTCCGCCGCTTCCTTCGGGCTGCCGTTGGCGGCGAAGAAGGCATCGAGCGTGCTGACCAGCCCGGCGTTGTTCTGCCGGTCGTAGGCAATGAGCCCGCCCAGTGTCTGCTGGTAGAGGTCGCCCAACTCCGGCAGCGACTCGGCGGCGAAGATCAGCCGGTACACCCCGAGCTCCCCGAAAAGGGTGAGATGGCCGGGGCCGTTCAAGCGCCGCCCCAGCAGCAGGGCCTGCCGGGCCTCGGCGTGCGAGCGGCGGATACCGTGCAGCCCGTCGCGGACGGTGCCGACGCCCACCGAGACCGCGCCATCGCTGCCGGCGCGCAGGATGCCGCGCATGTCATCGCGCAGCGTTTCCGCCATCTTGCGCTCGTCGCGGGCGGCTGCGACGGGCAGGACAAACTCCGCGACGTTGTTGCGGACGCGCCAGAGCACGCGGCCACCTCGCGTCGAGCCCAGGCGGGCAATCGCCTCCTCCAGGCCCTCCCAGCGGTCTTCGGCGGAGGCGGCGCGGATGGGGCCAGCCGATACGTGGTCGATGCGCGCCACGATGACGACGCAGGGCGCCTGCAGGTCGTGGCCCAGCCGCCGCGCCTGCAGCAGCAGCGTCGCCTCGCTGCGCAGGGCGCCATCCAGCACCTCGTCCAGCACGTGCAGTTCCACCTCGCGGCGCACCGTGGCGGCGGCCTGCTCCCGCGCCAGCACCACGGCGCAGGCGGCGCTGCCCCGGGCGGTGATCTGGGCGTCCTCCGGGTTCACGCGGCCCCGGGGCACGATCAGCGAGACACTGCCGAGCAGGCCATCGCGCCCGATGACCGGCGCCACGATGCGTGACCAGGCATTGTCCAGCTCGTAGACCGTGGTGGGGGGGTCGGCCGGGCTGGCCTCCGCCGTGGAGCGCAGCCACCGGGCCGCGATGGGGCGATCGCGCTGGATCATCGGCTCGATGACCTCGCGCGCCGGGGCAGCCCGCCCGGAGGCGTGGTACGCCAGCAGGCGGCCATCGCGCCCCTCCAGGGCCACCGGGCGGTCGCTGATGCGCACCAGTTCGCGCACGATATCGCCCAGCGGTGCCCCGGCGATGGCCAGGTCCATCAACTGCCGCTGCACTTCCTGGCCGCGGTAGGTCACTTCGCGCCGGCGGTCACTGATCAGGCGGGCGGCGTCCCGCTCCAGGGCGCTGACATCCGATTTCGCCGGGAGGGCCAGCAGCGGCAACCCGGCGGCATCGGCGGCATCGCGCGCGGCCTTGCCGATCGTGCCGAGCACCGCGACGCCCGCCACGCCGAGCGCGGACAGGCGAGAGATGACTTCTTCGAGTTGCAGGCGTTCATCCAGCTCGGCCAGCACGGCCACCGGCAGCAGCACGAGCTCGCCACCCGCGAGGTGCCCGAACGCCGGTGGGCTGGAGCGGATGCGCGCCGCCCAGGTTACCTCGCGGTCAAGCCCGGTCTGGCCGGCCACGACATTCGTGCCGGTGGGCAGGGCCAGTTTGATGACATCGTCAACGGTAAGCACCGTAAGCCTTGCCTCGAGCTGCTCGTTCGTCGTGACCGCCACCGTCAATCCCCGTAGCGGTCGCGTTCCCAGGGACTGACATACCGCCGGTAATCACTCCACTCGGCCCGCTTCACCTGCAGGAACTGATCGCAGACATAGTCACCCAGCGCGGTCCGCACCAGATCGTTTTCAGCCAGCAGGTACAGGGCATCACCCAGGGTCTGTGGCAGCGAGGGAATACCCAGGCGGACCAGCTCCGCGTCGTCGTAGCGCACGAGGTTTTCATCGACCGCCAGGGATGGCTCCTGCCCGGCCCGGATACCATCCATCGCGCCGGCCAGCGCCACCGAGAACGCCAGGTACGGGTTCGCCATGTTGTCTGGCGAGCGCAGCTCCAGTTCGATGGCCGGCTCGGTGGACACCCCGATGGACGGCACGCGAATCAGCGACGCCTGGCTGAAACGCGCCCAGGTGGCGTGGCGCGGCGCACGGTGGCCGGCGGCGAGCCGCTTGTAGGAGTTCACCGCCGGGCACACGATGGCACTCATGCCGCGCGCGTGCTGCAGTTGCCCGGCGATGGCGTGACGGCCCAGTGCCGACAGCGCTTCGCCCTCGCCGCGCAAGGCATCGCCCTCGCCTTCGGCACGCCAGAGCTGCTGGAAGACGTGCATGCCGGAGCCTGGCGCATCGGCCAGGGGCTTCGGCATCAGGTTGGCGCGCAGGCCATGACGCTGGGCGACGGAGCGGATCACCTGGCGCACTGTCAGGACTGTATCAGCCATGGTCAGGGCATCGGTGGGCAGGAGGTCGAGTTCCTCCTGGCCTGGGCCGGTTTCATGGTGCGCGCCGCCGACCCCGATGCCCATCTCGGCCAGCGTCATTACCACATCGTCCCGCACGCTCTTGGCCAGACCGGGGGTCATGCTGAAGTAGCCGGAGGCATCAAGCGTGGACACCGTCCCGCCTGGATCGGGCCGGAAGATGTAGTATTCGAGCTCGATCCCGACGCGGTAATCGAACCCGGCCTCACGTGCCTCCTTCAGGTTGCGCTCCAGCACCGAGCGGGGGTCTCCGGCGAAGGGGTGCCCATCGCGCCGCCGCACCGAGCACGTGATGAGCGCCCGGCGCTGCGTGCCACCTGCCTCTCGATACGTGATCAGGGTGCTGGCGTCCGGAATCAGGAACAGGTCCAGTTCCACCTCTCGTTGCCCACCGGTGACCGCCGACCCATCGAAGCGGTAGCCATTGCGGAGCACACCCGGCAGCAGATCGACGGGAATCGTCATGGCGCGGGCCCCGCCCGCAAGATCACTGAACTGGAGGTCGACGAGGCGCACACCCTCCTGGGCGACCCGCTCCAGCGTGTCCCCGAATGACGCCTGCTCCTCCATCACCGCATTCACGATCAGCACACCCTCTGAGTCCGCGTCGCACCCCTTTGGGCGGCGCGCCCAAATCAAGCAGGCGCAGGGTAGCGTGTGGGTGAGTTCCATGACAACACGGGGGTTCGGGCGCGCAGGCGATATGGCCGTTTTGACCGAGAGATGGCTCTGTGAGCCGGGTCCACCGCCTGCGCACCGAATTAGATGCTGGGCACAACTCGCCGCGTTGCCAACCATGCACACAGGCACTTGGGCGGAGAGATGCCACCGGATAGGCTGAAATACCCCGGTCAGGAAGGGCCGGGGTTGCCCAAGTACACGGCATTGCCGCCAGTGACCTGACGAGCCGGAGCGTCGCCGTACGCCGCCGGTACGGGAGAAGCCGATGTTCAGCGCGTCCCGCCCCACGGATCGCACCGCACCCCTCTGGAATGCATCCTACGAACGTGATTCCTGTGGCGTTGGCCTCGTCGTCGATATTGCTGGCCGCCCCTCGCGGGAGATCGTGTCCCGCGCCCTGGCGGGCCTGGTCAACCTGACCCACCGGGGCGGTGTCGGCGCGGATTCACGCACCGGCGATGGCGCGGGCGTCCTCACCCAGATCCCGCTCGGCATCTTCGCGGAGACCCTGGCCGGTGCGGGCGTGCGCGATGTCGCGCCCGGCGAGCTCGGCGTGCTGATGGCCTTCCTGCCAACGGGCGACACCGAGGCGGCCACCGCGCGCACGGCGCTGGAAGATGGCCTGCGCAGCCGGGGCCTGGCGCCGCTGGCCTGGCGCGTGGTTCCCACCGACCCCACTGCCCTCGGCGAGCAAGCGATCGCCTCCATGCCACGCATCGAGCAACTGCTCGTGCTGCGCCCGGCGGGGATGGCGGAAGAGGCGTTCGAGCGGGAGCTGTTCCTGGCGCGCAAGGCGGGCGTGCGGGCCGTGCAGGCGGCGGGGATCGCCGACCTCTTCGTGGTCTCCAGCTCGGCGCGCACCATCATCTACAAGGCGTTCTGCCTGCCGCGTGACCTGGACGGCTTCTACCTGGATCTGCAGGACCCGCGCTACGAGAGCGCCATCGTCCTCTTCCACCAGCGCTACTCCACGAACACGCTGCCGACCTGGGCCATGGCCCAGCCCTTCCGCTACCTGGCGCACAACGGCGAGATCAACACCATCGGCGGCAACCGCCAGTGGATGCTGGCCCGCGCCCCGGAACTGGCCTTCCCGGACGGCCTCTCGGGCGAGGCGCTGCAGCCACTCGTCAGCCTGGATGGCAGCGACTCGCTGAGCCTGGATGACGTCGTGAGCACGCTCTACCACGGCGGGCGCTCCCTGCCGCACGCGCTGATGATGCTGGTGCCGGAGCCGTGGGAGCAATTGCCGGACATGGATCCGGCGCGCCGCGCCTTCTACGACTTCCACGCGGGGCTCATCGAGCAATGGGACGGCCCGGCAGCGCTCGGCTTCAGCGACGGCGTGCTCGCCGGCGCGACGCTGGACCGCAACGGCCTGCGCCCGCTGCGCTACGCCATCACCGAGGACGGCCTGTTCGTGGCTGGCTCCGAGGCGGGCACGGTCGATATCGACCAGGGCACGGTGATCGAGAAGGGTCGCCTAGGCCCCGGCCAGATGATCGTGGTCGATACCCGGCGCGGCGTGGTGTTGCACAACGACCAGTTGAAGTCGGAAGTCGCCAACCGCCAGCCCTACGCGGCCTGGCTCGCCGAGGGGCGCGTTGCCCTGGCGAGTTGCGACGAGACGCCCAAGGTGGGCGATATCGCGAGCAACGGCAATGGTAACGGCGCGGCCCCGGTGCGCGTGAAGGCGGACCCCGGCGTGGTCGCCCTGCAACGCGCGGTCGGCTACACGGCCGAGGACACCCGCCTGATCGTGAACCCGATGGCCGCTGGCGAGGAGCCGACGTGGTCGATGGGCGACGATGCGCCGCTGGCGGTGCTCTCCGAGCGCACGCGCCCCATCCACGCCTTCTTCCGCCAGCGCTTTGCCCAGGTCACGAACCCGGCCATCGACTCGCTGCGCGAGCGGCAGGTGATGGCGCTCGACAGCTTCATCGGGCGGCGCGGCAACCTGCTGGCGGAGTCGCCGGAGCAGGCGCGGCTGGTTCACCTGCCGAGCATCGCCATCGACGACCCCTGCCTGGCAGCCCTGCGCGGCCTGGACCAGGAGGGGTTGCGCGCCACGACGATCTCGACCATTTTCGCGGTTCCCGACGAGGGCGCGGCCACGAAGGGTGCGCTGCTGGAGTCGGAGCTGCGCCGCGTCGTGGCCGAGGCCGAGCAGGCCGCGCGCGAGGGCGCGGGCATCATCATCCTGTCGGATCGCGGCATCGATGCGGGGCACGCAGCGGTGCCAGTACTGCTGGCCACCGGCGCGGTCCACCACGCCCTGATCCGGGCGGGGTTACGCAACCGGGCGGACCTCGTGATCGAGAGCGGCGAGGTCTGCGACGTCCACGCGCTCGCCTGCCTGATCGGCTACGGTGCATCGGCGGTGAACCCGTACGTGGCGCTGGCGCAGGCGGTCAGCCTGGCGGGCACGCGCGGCTACGAGGCGCTGACGCCGCCGCTGCTGCGCGCCAACTACCTGCACGCCCTGGAGAAGGGGTTCCTCAAGATCTCCTCCAAGATGGGCATCTCGACCGCCATGGGCTACCGGGGCGCGCAGATTTTCGAGACCCTGGGACTGGCCCAGGAGATCGTGGACGAGCATTTCACCGGCACTCCGGCTCGCCTCTGCGGCATCGGCTACGCCGAGCTGGAAGCGGACATTCTTTGCCGGCACCGCGAGGCGTACACCGACCCCGCGCCGAAGCTGATCGACCAGGGTTTCGTTCGCTACCGCAAGGACGGCGAGGCGCACGCCTTCGAGCCGCCGATGGTCAAGCTCCTCCAGGAGGCCGTGAACACCGGCAGCCCGGATGCGTACCAGGCGTACCGCGATCACATCGCGACGCACCCGGCCACGGCGGTACGCGACCTGCTGCAGGTGCAGCCACTCGGCGAGCCAGTACCGTTGGCCGAGGTCGAGCCACTCGAGGGGATCATCCGGCGCTTCGTGGTCACAGCCATGTCGCTCGGCTCGCTGAGCCCGGAGGCGCACCGCACCCTCTCCACCGCCATGAACCGGCTCGGCGCGCGCTCCAACTCCGGCGAGGGCGGCGAGGACCCGCGCTGGTACGACGAGCCGGGCCCGGATATCGCGCATTCCAAGGTGAAGCAGGTGGCCTCCGGGCGCTTCGGCGTCACGGCCCGCTACCTGGCGATGGCCGAGGAACTGGAGATCAAGATCTCCCAGGGCAGCAAGCCGGGCGAGGGCGGCCAGATTCCGGGGCACAAGGTGACGCCGTTCATTGCCGAGCTGCGGCACGCGGTGCCGGGCATTTCCCTGATCTCACCGCCACCGCACCACGACATCTATTCGATCGAGGACCTGGCGCAACTGATCTACGACCTGCGGCAGATCAACCCGCGCGCGAAGATCGGCGTCAAGCTGGTCGCGGAGGCGGGTATCGGCACGGTGGCGGCAGGCGTGGCCAAGGCCCGCGCCGACTACGTGCTGATCAGCGGGCACTCCGGCGGCACCGGCGCGTCGCCGCTGGCCTCGATCAAGTTCGCGGGCGCGCCGTGGGAACTGGGCCTGGCCGAAACGCAGCAGACGTTGGTCAAGAACGGCCTGCGCTCCCGCGTGCGGCTGCGCACGGACGGCGGCCTCAAGACAGCGGAAGACGTCGTGATGGCGGCGGTGCTCGGCGCGGAAGAGTACGGCTTCGGCACCTCGGTGCTGGTGGCCATTGGCTGCGACATGGCGCGCCAGTGCCACCTCAACTCCTGCCCGACCGGCATCGCCACCCAGCGCGAGGACCTGCGCGCCAAGTTCACCGGCAACCCGGAGCAGGTCATCGCCTACTTCACGCACCTGGCGAACGCCATCCGCGAGGAACTGGCCCGCCTGGGCGCCCGCTCGCTTGACGACCTCGTGGGACGCACGGACCTGCTGGCCGCCCGGGACCTGCCGGGCCGGGCCGGGAGGCTCGATGTCACTGCCTTCTTCGCGCAGCCGGCGCCGGAGGCGCAGCGGCGCAAGCAGATCGACGTCACGCCGCAGGGCGAGACGCTTGACGACGAGATCCTGGAGCTGGCGGGTGCGGCGATCCCCGATGGCCGGCCGTTCGCCGTGGCGCTGGAGATCAAGACCGAGAATCGCACGGTGGGCGCGAAGGTGGCCCACGCCATCACCATGCGCCACCCGCATGGCCTGCCGGAAGGCACGGCCGCGATTTCGCTCAAGGGCAGCGCTGGCCAGAGCTTCGGCGCGTTCATCATTAACGGCATGCAGTTGCACCTGGAGGGTGAAGCGAACGACTACGTGGGCAAGGGGATGAGCGGCGGCGAGATCGCCATCCGGCCCCCGGCGCACGCGCCGTTCACGACCCCGCAGGCAATTGCCGGCAACACGAACCTCTACGGCGCGACGGGCGGCAGCTACTTCGCGGCCGGGTTCGCGGGCGAGCGCTTCGGGGTGCGCAACAGCGGCGCGACCGCCGTGGTGGAAGGGATCGGCGACCACGGCTGCGAGTACATGACCGGCGGCACCGTGGTGGTGCTCGGCCCGACCGGCCACAACTTCGGGGCCGGCATGACGAACGGCGCGGTGTTCGTGTACGACCCGGAAGGGACCTTCCCCCGGCGCATCAACGGCGAATCGGTGCTGCTGGAGCACGTCCGCACTGGGAGCGCGCCCGCGCACACCCTGCGCGACCTGATCGGGCGGCACGTGGCGGCCACGGGCAGCGCCCTTGGCGCATCGCTCCTGAACCGCTGGGACGCGGAGATCGGCAACTTCTGGCTGGTGATCCCGCGCGCGGCCCTGGCGCTGCGCGCCGAGGAAGCGGCTGCCGCTCAAGTGGAGGCGGTGTCGCAGGGCGTGGCGGACTGACGCGCCGCGAATCGGGCTCACCTCAACGGCCAGCCCTCACCCCAGCCCCTAGGGCTTATGCGCAAGTACGTGAAGACAAAAACGGGGCGCTGTTGGCAAGATAAGGGTGATGAACCGCCTTGCCTACCAACAGGAGCCCCGCGATGGAGTCTACCCCGTCCGTTCCGTCGCAACCGTCGTGCCGGAGAGTCTGGTGGCCGTGCTGCACGAGGTGGCGGACCCCCGGCGTGCGGCGAGTGTGGTCTACCCGCTGGCCGCCGTGCTGGCCCTGACGGTCGCGGCCCTTGCGGCCGGGCAGACCTCGGTGCT
>DAOUDE010000020.1:0-50777 GCA_034431475.1 Thermomicrobiales bacterium
CCCACGGGAGGCGAGGCCGCCGCGGACGCCCCTCACCTGCTGGCGAGGGTGGATGAGGTGCGCGCCTGACGCGGGGTGGAGCAGCGGCAGCTCGTTGGGCTCATAACCCAAAGGTCGGGGGTTCGAATCCCTCCCCCGCTACCACGAACAACCTGATACGATGAAACGTCGATACCGAACGCGGTATCGGCGTTTTTTTTCGTATTTGGCCACGTCCGCAGGACCGAACGAATGCGCAGCAGCGTGCGTGAGGCAGCAGGAACACTCCTCCTCGATGTGATCTATCCCCGTCGCTGCGGTGGCTGTGGCGCGCGAGGCTCCTGGCTTTGCGCTCGCTGCGAGACGATGGTTGCGCGCTTTGCGGCCCCGCTCTGTGCTTCCTGCGGCGTGCCAGAGGCCTTGGGAGTCTGCCGATGCGATGAGCTGCCGGCTTCCATCGAACGCGTGCGATCCATTGGGCCGTACGGTGGGTGGCTGCGTGGATCGGTGGTGCAGGTGAAGTACCACGGCGAGTGGGCACGTGCGTCGCACCTGGCGCCGTTCATGGTGGAGGCGAGTGCCGATCTGAGGCCTGTTGATGCGCTGGTTCCCGTGCCTCTGCATCCGTCCCGGCGTAAGCAGCGCGGGTTTAGCCAGACCGAGAAGCTGGCCGAAGCGCTTTCACGGGAGATCGATGTATCGGTTGATCTCGTGCTGCAGCGGATCAGGAGGACGACACCACAGGTGCGGCTTGATGCCGAGGGACGTCAGGCAAACGTGAAGGGCGCATTCGCGCTCGCACCTGGGCGGAGCGTGTCGGGTATGCGGCTGCTCCTGGTCGATGACGTTATTACGACTGGGGCGACGTTGGGTGCCTGCGCACAAGTGTTGCTCGCTGCCGGAGCGAGCTCGGTGAGCGTCGTCACCGTGGCGCGAGAGCTGAACTAGCTCTCGCGCCTAGCTGCTCGCGCGTTGCTCCACGAGCCTTGTTGCAGTACGACGCGCCCATGCGTCTGCGGCCAGAATGCTCTCAATCGTCACTGGGCCCTCGGGAACGTGCATTGCCAGGACTTCAGCGAGGATTGCCGGAATGTGCGGAAAACCGATGTGGTCGTCCAGGAAGGCCGCCACGGCGACGTCATCTACTGCGCTGAGGACTGTGGGAAACGTTGAGCCGGCAACGCCGGCTTCTCGCGCTAGCCGGAGGCAGGGAAAACGCTCCGTGTCCGGTGGCATGAAGTGCAAGGCGCCCACTTGTGCCAGGTCAAGGCGTCCTCCTGCGCGCGGGAGCCGGCCTGGATAGGAGAGCGCGTACTGGATTGGGGTGCGCATGTCCGGCAGGCCAAGCTGGGCGAGTTGGCTGCCATCTCCAAACTCCACAATGGAATGAATGATGCTCTCCGGGTGTACGAGCACGTCGATGCGCTCATAGGGCATGTCGAAGAGCCAGTGCGCTTCGATCACCTCCAGACCTTTGTTCATAAGCGAGGCAGAATCAATGGTGATCTTGGCGCCCATCGCCCACGTGGGATGAGCAAGTGCATCGCGGACAGTGACTGCGGCCAACTTCTCCGATTCAAGGGTACGGAACGGCCCGCCAGAGGCCGTGATGATCAAGCGTGCGATATCGTGTTGTCGTGACCCCTGAAGCGCCTGCCAGATGGCACTGTGTTCGCTGTCCACGGGCCGCAAGGAAACGCCGCGCTGCCGGATTCGCGGCATGATGATCTCGCCAGCGCAGACGAGCGTTTCCTTGTTCGCCAGGGCAATGACCTTGCCGGATTCAATTGCGGCAATCGTCGGTACAATGGCGTCGTGGCCTGATGTTGCGACCACGACGATATCCGCGCCGCTCGCCGTCGCGGCCTCCAGTAAGCCTGCTTCACCACAAACGAGATCGGCGACAGGCGGGAAGCCGTCACCGGGTCGCTGTTGCAGCGCAACGAGGTTCGGGCGGTGGCGCCGGATCTGCTCTCTCAGGAGACGGGTGTCGTGCCGCGCCGCGAGTGCGACCACGCGGAAGCTTTCAGGGTGCTCGGCAATGACATCGAGCGTCTGTGTCCCTACGGAACCGGTTGACCCCAGGACCGCCACACCAATTTGCGCTCGATCCGCCAACTCCGTCACCCGACACTGCCCCCTGCGATCCAGAACATGAGCAAGGCGGCGGGGAAGGCAAAAAGCAGCGCATCGACGCGATCAAGCATGCCGCCGTGACCGGGGATGAGGTCGCCACTGTCCTTTACCCCCGCCTGCCGCTTCAGAAAGGACTCACTCAAGTCCCCAAGTTGACCGCACACGCCGATCCCTGCGCCCACGAATGCCCCGGTCCAGGTTGGAAGCGCGCCACTCACCGCGAACACCGCAGCGCTGACGAGCACTGAAGCGAGCAGCCCGCCCAACGCCCCTTCAATGGTCTTCCCGGGGCTGACGACCGGCGCGAGTTTATGCCGTCCAAACACGCGGCCCGCCAGGTAGGCAGCCGAATCGCCCGCCCACGTTGCAAGCACCACCGCCAGCACCCAGGCCATGCCAACCGGCGCGGCGGGCCAGCCCATCGCCAGGCGATCCGAGATGGCGTGCCAGGCGACGGCCACCTCGCTGCCGGCGGCTTTCCGCAGGGCAATGGCCGAAGACACCGGCAACCCGGTGTACCACACACCGGCCACGCCCCAGGCCCATGCCTCGGCAGCGCCAGTAGTGTTCGTGAACTTCAACGAGAGGGTAAGCGGGACGAACACTCCCAGGAACATGGCGAACAGGATCAGGATTGGTTGGGATAGGAGAGCGCCGAGTGCGGCGAGCACCAGCGATGCGACGAGGCTCCAGTGAGTTGCCGGCGTCACCGTTACCCGGCCAAGGGTCAGGAACTCGCGGAGCGCGACGATACCAATGCCCACCATGAGCAGCGCAAAGACCGGACCGCCAATCAGGGTCGGCAGCAGGCCAGCCGCCACGACGACGGCCGAACCAACAAGGCGGCGCTGCATCGTCAGGAACGGCTAAGGAGCGGGGGGAAGGAGGTCGCGGCCTCCACGCCGCCAAAACGGCGTTCCCGACGGCCGAACTCGTCGACAGCGCGGCGCAGGTCTTCTGCGCCGAAATCCGGCCAGAGCGTGGGCGTAAATAAAAGTTCAGCGTAGGCGGATTGCCAGAGCAGGAAGTTACTGGTGCGATGCTCGCCGGACGTGCGAATGATGAGATCGGGATCCGGCAGATCGTGCGTGAACAAATGCTCCTGGACGGCGGCCTCGTCGATTGCCTCCGGCGGGATGCCACTGGCAATGAGACTGCGGATGGCGGCCAGCATTTCCTGGCGCCCGCTGTAGTTGAACGCGAGCGTGAGGACCAGGCGATCGTTCTCCGCCGTCCTGGCCACTGCGCCCATCACGGCCTCCTGGAGCTCAGGCGCCAGGCCCTGCAGGCTGCCGATGTGTCGCAGCCGGGCCCCTTGCCGGTGCAGTTCCTCGGTTTCGCGATCCAGCACCTCACTCAGAATGGCAAGAATGCCCTGGATCTCTTCCTGTGGGCGGCGCCAGTTGTCCGTCGAAAAGGCCCAAAGCGTCAGGTACTTGACGCCGAGTTCGACCGCTGCAGTGGTGATGCGGCGGATGTTCTCGGTGCCGCGCTGGTGCCCGGCGAGCCGGGGCAGGCCACGTTGCGCGGCCCAGCGTCCGTTGCCATCCATGATGATGGCAACGTGCTGCGGCACGGGGCGCGGCGGCTGAGCGTGCGCTTCGGGTTGCCGTGTCTGGTCTGTAGACCACTCGTCGGACATGGTGTTCCGTACCTGACGCGCGCCGCGCCGTTAGACCTCCAGGACTTCCTGTTCTTTGGCCTTGCCCATCTTGTCGGCATCGGCCACAAATCGCTTGGTGATCTCATCGACCTGCGCTTCTGCGCGACGCTCGTCGTCCTCGCCGATCAGCTTTTCGTTCAGGAGTTCCTTGACCTGGCCCATCGCGTCCCGGCGTACGTTGCGGATGGCAACCTTGCCATCTTCGACATGACCCTGGACCATCTTGACCATCTGCTTACGGCGGTCCGCGGTCAGCGGCGGGATGGCAATGCGGATGACCTGGCCATCATTCGTGGGATTCAGGCCCAGTTCCGACTTCTGGATGGCCTTCTCGATCGCCTGCATCGAGCCCTTGTCCCACGGTTGGATAACCAGCAGACGCGGTTCGGGCACCGAAATGCCCGCCAACTGGTTCAACGGCGTGGTGCTCCCGTAGTAGTCCACAACCAGGCGCTCCACGAGCGCGGGAGATGCACGCCCGGTGCGGATCGTGCCGAGGTCGCGCCCCAGGGCGTCCAGCGCCTTGCCCATCCGGCTTTCGGCGTCGTCGATGACGTCCTTGATCATGGTGCAATCTCCGGGGCGCGCCAGCTCGTGGCCAGCGGCCTTCTCGTGCAGGGAGCGTGGCGCTCCCGAAGTCATTCAGGGATTGTACGACGCGGAGGGAGAAGCGGGCTTACGGAAAGAGCTCGGCGTCGCCGCTCTGGATGCGAGTCCCGATCTCCCGGCCCACGGCGGCATCCTCGATGGCGGATGGCTGAGAGACATCGAACACGACGATGGGGATATCGTTGTCTCTCAACAGCGCCAACGCGGAGGTATCCATCACTCGCAGATTGCGCTCAATGGCTTCCTGGTGGCTGATTCGCCGGTAGCGGCGGGCAGAACTCTCGATCCTGGGGTCCGCGGAGTAGACGCCATCGACCTTGTTTTTGGCCATCAGCATCACGTTGGCATCCAGCTCGAGCGAGCGCAACGCGGCTGCGGTATCCGTCGTGAAGTAGGGGTTTCCGGTGCCGGCCGCCAGGATCACGACGCGGCCCTTCTCCATGTGGCGGATGGCACGGCGGCGAATGTAGGGCTCGGCAACTTCGTGCATTTCGATGGCCGTCATGACCCGCGTGTGCACGTCTCGCTGTTCCAGGGCGTCCTGCAACGCCAGGGCATTCAGCACGGTGGCCACCATGCCCATGTAGTCTGCGGTCGCGCGGTCCATCCCCTTGCTGCTGGCCGCGAGGCCGCGCCAGATATTGCCGCCGCCGATCACAATGGCGATCTGGATCTCACGGTCATAGACGCGCTTGATCTGTTCGGCCAACTGATCGACGACGACCGGGTCGATGCCGTACGAGAACTCGCCGACCATCGCTTCGCCGCTCAATTTGAGCAAGACTCGTTGGAACGTTGCGTCCGCCACGAACCTCTCCCGCATCACCGGCGAGCCAACGGTCGGCTGTTGACCGGCCTTACTCTTCCTCAGCGCCCGCGCGAGCCGCTTCGCCGACCTCGAATCGCGCGAACCGTGCCACGACGATGTTCTCGCCGACCTTGGCAATGCGCTCCCTGACCAGGTCGTTGATCGTCAGCTTGGCGTCCTTGATGAACGCCTGCTCCAGGAGAACCGCGCCGGCCACGGCGAGTTGGCGGCTGCCGTACTCCTTCTCCAGAGCGGCCCATTCGTCTTCTGGAACGTCATCCAGCGAGACGTACTTCGGCGATGTCGCTGCCACTTGCATGGCGAGGTCGTGAGCGAGGTCCTTGAAGTCCGGCGTCCGGGCGACAAAGTCGGTCTCGCAGTTCACCTCGACGATTGCGCCGATGCGTCCAGCACCATGAATGTAGGGCTCGATAAGCCCCTGCAGGGCTGCGCGCCCGGACTTCTTTCCCGCTCCGGCAATGCCCTGCTGTTTCAGCAGTTGAATCGCCTTATCGACATCACCGTTCGTCTGCTCGAGCGCCCGCTTGCAATCCATGATGCCCGCGCCGCTCAGTTCTCGCAGCTCTTTGACCTGTGTCGCTGAAATAGCCATGCGTGTTCTTTCCCTTGCACGCGGTTCCCGGCTGCCAAACAACCAGGAACCGTGCGACCTATCGATGCAATTGACTAGTGGATCTACGCCTCGTCGGCAGCGTCCTCGGCGATAGCCGCCTCGCTTACCTCCACCTCGGCAGTGTCGTTGGCCTCACCGGAGAAGACGTTAAAGAGGTCTGTTTCCCGGCTGACTGCGCCGCCTTCGCGATCGGAGATGTCGATATCGTGACGCGTGCGGCCTTCGATTGCGGCATCAGCGATGCCGGCGGTCAGCAGGCGAACGGCGCGAATCGCGTCGTCATTGGCCGGAATCAGGAAATCGGCGTCGTCCGGGTCACAGTTGGTGTCGGTAACCGCGATGACCGGAATGCCCAGGCGACGCGCCTCGTGAATGGCCAACTGCTCGCGCTTCGGATCGATGATGAAGATGGCGGCCGGCAACTGCGTCATGTCCCGCATGCCGCCGAGGGTACGTTCCAGGCGCTCCAGCTCGGCCAGCTTCTTCGCGGCCTCCTGCTTCGGCAGGAAATCCCATTCACCGCGCGCTTGTTCGGCCTGCAACTGCTTCATGAAGCGCAAGCGGTTGCGGATGGTGACGAAGTTGGTCAGCGTGCCACCGAGCCACCGGCGATTGACATAGAACTGGCCAGAACGCTTTGCCTCGCGCTCGACAACGTCCTGCGCCTGCTTCTTGGTGCCGACAAACAGGATCTTGCCCCCCTTGGCCGTTGCGTTCTCCACATAGGTGTGGGCTGCGGCGAGCAGGGGAACGGTCTGCTGCAGATCAATGATGTGGATGCCATTGCGCTCGGCGAAGATGTACGGCTTCATCTTCGGGTTCCAGCGCTTGGCCTGGTGACCAAAGTGAACGCCGGCTTCCAGGAGCGCCTTCAGCGTGACGGTGGGTGATTGCCCATGCACGCTCGATACGTTTTGCACGGTTCCTCCAGTGTGGTGTTGAACTTCCGCGACATTCACCCAGAGGCGGAACCGGCCAGGCCGGCACACCCGCATCTGTCCTGACGCGTGACACATTGTGGCGCGGCCAATCGGCCGCGCCATCTGACAGTATACCGCATGTGAGTGGGGATTTACTGATTGACCGGCTGCAGGTACTGCTCGATCACGAAGCCCGCCTGGCCCGTGTCGGTGACCGTGACCGGCCACCAGTCACATTGCCCGGCCTCGGAGAACGGCCCGGTGACCTGAAGCTGCGCTCCAGCCGGGAGCTCAGTCACGATGTTGCCTTCGGTGGTCGGAGCATCGCGCAGGTTGACCTGGTCGGTGGTCGTCACCAGGGTGCCCACCTCATACACGGGCAGGCTGGCGCATGGATTATCCGCCACCGTGGTCGGCGCAACAGTTGCGGGCGCCGGTGGTTGAGTGGGTGGAGGTGCAGCCACGACTGCTGTCGCGGTGGGCTCAACAGGCGGTCCCGGCGTGGGGGCAATGACCACGGCGGTGGGCGTGGGCGGCGCCGGCGTAGCCTGGTTGATCGGCGTGACGATGGCGGCCACTTCCGGTGTGGGCCGCTGGGTGGGAGAGCCGTCGCCAATCAGCGCGGAGGCCCAATACCAGAGCAGGCCAATCAGCAACAGCAAGCCGATGACTGGCAATGCGATGCGCAGATAGTCTGTCCAGTACCGTTCCTCGGGCTGGTAGCTCACCGTGCGCTCCTCACTCGGCCCCGCTCGCCCAGGATCACTGGACATCCCCACATCCCTCGCGTGCTGGCTTCGCCGCGGCAGCCGTGGCGCCCGTGAACTGGCTTGCCTCGCGGTGGCCCAATCCGGGTACTCCGCGTCCGGTTGCTCCGAACCCTCCCACATGTCCCGGCCGATGGTTGCCGCACAATCAAGCGTGCCGGCGTCGACCGGGTGGCTCTCCTGCGGTCCATACAACCGTGGGTGACGGCACCAACCTTGGCGCCAGACCCCGGAGGGTTCATAGAAACGGCACGTCGCGCAGACATGGTCAGTCACCGCAAGTGATCTGGCCGCATGAGGGCGCTACGTGCACCGGGATTCGTCACCATCCCGTGGGGATTGTACACCTCACCTCGCGCCCTCACCGGGTGAACTCAGGTAGTAGGCGCTTCCGCTGGCTCACCGTCCGGCCCTGCCTCCCCTTCCCTCGCCTCCCAGGCCGTCTCCGGACTCCCCAGGCGACGGATGAATGTCGAGCCCGTGCTGCTCTGGCGATCCGCCGCAGCCGCTTCAATGCTCACCGGCGGCGTGGATCGCGCGCGCAGTGGGCGCGGCATTGTGCGCTCCACGCCGGCCATGTCCAGCTCGCCCTCGTAGATGGCGCCCTCCTGGATGACGAGGGACCCGGTGGCGACGCGGGCCCGCACCCGGCCGCTCGGCAGAATCTGCAACCGGCCACGGCAACGCATTTCCCCATGCACATCGCCTGCTACCGTCACGTGTTCGGCGTCAATCGTCGCTGAAACGGTCGCCCCTTCCGCAACGAAGAGAGTGCCTTCGCAGGTGATCGTGCCTTTCAGCTCACCCTCGACGCGCAGGTCCTTCTGCGACCGGAAAACTCCCTCAAACGAGGAACCGCGGTCCACGATGCTCGCCGCCTCGAACCCTGTGGCGGAGGTGTCATCATTCCAGTCAAAATCAACGGCGGTCAAATCACGCATGTGTTGGCTCCCGGTGTGTGGTGGTCACGCTGTTGCGGCCAGGAAGGGAATGTTCAACCGCCTCGGGCCGCTCGTACCGGCGCGACGTTGGCCGCAGGTTCCTCGCTCATCGAAACCCGGCCGGCGACGACCGCGCCATCGTGTATGACGACACGCGGCGCATACACATCACCACTGACTCTGCCGCGCGGCAGCACTTCGAAGCGGTCAAGGCAGTGCACCGCGCCTCGCACCAACCCGGCCACGACGACGTGGGCTGCCTGCAGGGTTGCATCCACCTCCGCATCCTCGGCGATATAGATGCTGTGGCGCGCCGTAAGCGTGCCATCCGCCCGGCCATGCACGTGCAGGGAGCCGCTCGATTCCAGATTGCCGGACCAGGCGGTGCCATGCGCAACCACGCTGGTTTCGGTGTCCAGCGAGGGCACGGCTGATTGGGACATCGTCTGGGGTTCGCCAATGGGGAGAGGCGCGATGTCGAGTTCATCGCGCAGGGTGTAGGTGGACTCGGTGAAGAACTCCAGATCGGGGAGGGGCCGGCGGCTTGCCGGCAGACCCACATCCGGATCGGGTATCGAGGCCGGAAGTTCAGCGGGTTCGTTCCCAAGCTGATTGCGCAGCGCACTGAGTTGTCGTTGGAACGCATCGACCTTGCTGTCGCGGCGGAACACCATGCGAGACCCTCCCGGGCACTCAAAAGCGCCAAAGCTGAGCGCCGCGGTAGGCGCTGCCAACACGCCGGGGTCTTGCGGCGACCGTCTTGCAGGAAACGGGTGGGGACTGCCGCCACCACTTTGGCGAACGGCATCGAACGTGCCGACCGCGCTGAAGGGTGTACGTACATAGTAGCACGAGAGGAGACGGCTGAACATGGGCGAGGGACCAGGTCTGTACGACCCGGTCCCTCGCGTCGCGTCACATCACTGTGTAACGCTTCTGGTACGCCCGACAGGACTCGAACCTGTGGCCTCTTGCTCCGGAGGCAAGCGCTCTATCCGCTGAGCTACGGGCGCATCCGCAGATGTGGCGCTAGTGTACACCACGCGACAGGATACACAGGCAGGGCGCGCCCAAAACTGGCGCTGCGCACCTCGTGGCGCTACCATTCGCGGGTTATTCTGGTCTGCGGGTGCGCGCGGACCATGTTGCGCCATACATGGAGGAACGATGACGTCTGGGGACCCCACCGAGACGGGACACATTCGCCTTAGCGACGACGACGTAGCTTACATGATGAACGTGCTGCGGAACTCTTCGCAACCCGTCACCACACAACAGTTGATCGATGTCCTGCGCCGGCAATCTGACCAGCAACGTGGCAGCGCCGAGAGCCAGAGCTCAGGCACGGAGTAACGCGCCCGGGCCGCGAGCCCTGCAACTCCCTCAGCATCTGGCGCCCGAAGCAGCATTTCGCCCATTCGTGATGTCCTCATCGGAAAGGCAAACATGGTAGTTCAGCAGGATCAACGTGCGCGAAAGCTGTCTGGATCGGCCAGCGAGCAGGAATTGGCCGCCATTGTATTGAACGTGATGCTGGCGCGCGGGATGTTCATGTCCGCCAACGCGGTGATCCGCATGCCCGTATCGGTTCTTGCCGAGTACGCATCGTCCCAGGGCAAGACTGGCGGTGACCAGGCGATCCTCGAGGCTGCCGCCGCCAACCCGGATGTGTTCGCTGTCGATGTCACCGGCGACGAGCCGATGATCCAGACCATGCGTGATGGCCGCGCCCCGGTGCTGGTCGAGCCTGTTTCACGCCACTCGTTCGCCAAGCGCTTCCTGACGCCACTGCCACGGCCGGATCGGCCCCTGACGCAGCGCCCTCGCCCCCGGCCGCAGGAGCCGGTGATTGACGTAATGGCGGAGATCGTGGATCTGCCGCTGGACGTCATGCCGCTGACGGTCTCGTTCGACTTTGAGGTCGAGGAACCAGCCGTGGTGGCTGCGCCAGAGGTGATTGAGCCCGAAGTAGAGGCGCAAGCGGTGGCGGAAGTTCCCGCCGCCCGCACCATAACGACGCACGTTTCGCGCGCCACCGATGTCAGCAACGTCGATGACCTGGAACTTGCCCGCGCGCTGCGCGACCGCCTCGGGAGCGATCCACGGGTCGCCACCTTTGGTGAGCAGTGGCTGATGGAGGATCGCGTCCCGCGCTTCAGCCGGGGCGATCTGCGCCGCATGAAGGACTACCTGCAGGAAAAGGAACAGCCGCTGACCGATGACGACCTCGTGCAGGATGTCCTTGGGGTGCGCCCGGGCTCGGCGGAGTTCGACCTGCAGCGGTTCGCGCTGAATTACCGGCTCCTGAACGAGCACCGTGAGTTCGAGTTCGTGGGTACAGCCAATCAGCGCTTCTGGACCACGAGCGGGATGCCGCCCATCGGCACCAGCCGGCGCAAGCTGACGGAACTGGGCACGGATTACCGCTTCCTGCTGGAGGAGCTTGGCGACGCTCCTGCCTACCGGACACGCGAAGCGGTAGACCATACCCTGACCTTCTACGAGTTCATCCACGGCATGCTGCCATACGACCGGGAGATGCAGGAACTGCTGGCTGGCCCGGTGACCCCTGGTCAGAAGAGCGCGGTGCTCACCTTTGAGTGCCCGCAGTCCTTCACGACCTACCTGGTTGAGTTGCGCTTCCCGACCCCGAACCGGGGCGGCTTCATTCTGGGTCTGGATGACTTCTTCGCGGAGAACCTCGTGCCGGGCGCCATTCTCTCGATTCAGCCCACGGAGAATGACGGTCACTACCGTGTGGAGTACCTGCCGGAAGCCGCTCGCAGCGATCAACTGCTGGAACTGGACGAACGCCGCGCGCTGCGCTACGTGTTCCGCCCGACCACCTACGCCTGTGGCGTGGATGAGGCCCAGCTCCTGACCGAGGCGCGCTTCGGCGGGCTGGCGAATGAAAAGCCGCTCGATGAGAAGGTGCGCCGGCGGCCGGAAGCCGTTATCGCCGCCACGTTCGAGCGCATTGGCGAGGAGCACGGCGGAAACTACTCGCTGGACTTGCAGACGCTGATGGCGGGCGTGAATATCGAACGCCCGATGTCCGAGACGCTGCTGCGCTCGGTGCTTGAGAACGACGACACGGGAGCCTTTTCCCGTGATCCGGATGCAGACAACCTGTACACCTACGTTCCGGGTACGACCCCGTAAGGAGCCGTCCCATGGAGGACCTGGAGGATCTGGAACAGCCGCGGGCGGCTGACACCCGGTCGCTGCATGATGTGCTGGCGGAGCTACGCGCCGGAGATCTCTCCGAGGCGCGCGTAGCCCGCCTCTCCGATCTCTCCCGCGAGGATGGCCGCATCCTGGCGCAGGCGTGGGCGACGTTTACCGAGGAAACGCGCGAAGCCATCGTGCGCCGCATCGACGAGCTTTCGGAAGATCGCCTCGATGTCAACTTCCGGCGCGCGCTGCGGGTGGCGCTGGATGATCCTTCCGCGGCCGTGCGGCAGCTTGCCGTAGCGGCACTTTGGGAAGATGACTCCACCGAGTTGCTGGGCCGCTTCGAGGACCTGCTGGGGCAGGATGCCTCGGAGGATGTCCGGGCGCAGGCGGCAGCGGCCCTTGAGCCCTACGTGGCACGGGCAGCCGCAGGCGAGCTGGATGCGGCTGATGCCAATCGCCTGCGCGACCTGCTCCTGGCGGCCACGAGCCCGAACGAGCCGCTGGTGGTGCAGCGGCGGGCGCTGGAGGCGCTGGGACCGCTCGGGAGTGACCCGCAGGTGCGGGACCTCATCGCCGAATTCTACGAATCAGACGAACAGGCGCTGCGCTGCAGCGCGGTGTACGCGATGGGGCGCAGCCTGCAAGCCGAGTGGATGCCGGATATCCTGGCTGAGCTGGAAAACGACGAGGCCGAGCTACGCTACGAGGCAGCGCGGGCAGCCGGGGCCATGGGCTCGCAGGATGCTCTCCCCGGGCTGCTCTCCGCCGCGCGGGACGAAGACGCCGAGGTGCGGCATGCGGCCATTGCGGCCATCGGCCAGATCGGCGGCCGGGGCGGGGCCCGCGCCCTGGAACGCCTGGCCGATGACGCGGAAGAGGCGGATTTCGAGCTGATCGAGTCCACGCTCGCAGACGTCAATTCGCTGCTCGACCCCTTCGCGTCGGCGTGAATTCCTCGGTTGACCTGATCCGCGATCATGCGGCCTGGAACGAGGCTGTGCTCGCCGGTGGCGGGCACTTTCTGCAATCCTGGGGCTGGGGCGAGTTCAAGCGCAAGTTCGGTTGGGATGTCGCCCGCGTTGCCGCCAGCGGCAGCACGGCTCCAGCGCTGGCACAGATGTTGGTGCGCCGCAAGGCCGGCGCCAGTGTCGGGTATATCCCGCGCGGTCCCGTGCATCAGGCCAGCGACGATGGCATCACGCTTTGGCGGTCAATCGGGCGGGAAGCCCGGCGGCAGCGTGCGCTGTTCGTGATCGTGGAGGCCAATGAGACGCTGCCCGCCGGGCTGGCGCAGGCCGCCCGCCTGACTGTCGGTCCCGCCCACATTCAGCCTGCCCGCACGGTCAAGGTGCCGCTGCTGGACGACGAAGCTCTGCTCAGGCAGATGCATCAGAAGACGCGCTACAACGTCCGCCTTGCCCAACGCCGTGGCGTGACCGTGCGGCGGGCCGCGAGTGACGGCGCAGGAGTTGACGCCTTCTACGCGCTGATGCAGGACACTGCGCAGCGCAACGCGTTCGGCGTCCACGAGCGCCGCTACTACGAGGAATTCTTGCGGACCTTTGGCGACTCGGCGGCGCTCCTGTTTGCCGAAATCGAGGGGAAGCCGGTCGCGGGCGTGATTGCGGTCAGCTTTGGCAACGAAGCGATCTACATGTACGGCGCGTCCTCGACAAAAGACCGGGCGCACGGAGCGGGGTTCTACATTCAATACGAGGCGATGCGCTGGGCGCGTGAGCAGGGTTGCACTGTCTATGACCTGTGGGGCATCCCGGCAGTGGACCCCTCGACGACGCACGTGGATGGTGGTGACCGCATCGCCGGCACGTCTGGCAGTGACTGGCGCGGGCTGTACGAGTTCAAGACCCGCTTTGGCGGGCAGATTGTGTCCTACCCGGCGCCGCTGGAACGGATTTACGTCCCAGGCCTGGCCCACTTGGCCAAGCGGCTGTACCCGGTTGGTGGCGGCGAGTGATCAGGACGCCGATGACAGCAGGCGAATTGGCCGCCGCCGCCCAGGCTGCGCTCGTCGGCGATGGCGCCGTTCGTGTCACCGACGTGGTTTACGACTCCCGGCAGGTTACGCCGGGAGCGCTCTTTGCGGCGCTGCGCGGCGCTGATCTCGACGGGCACGACTACCTAATGTCGGCATGTGAGCGTGGGGCCAGTGCGCTCCTGGTCGAGCAGCCAGTCGACACCCAACTCCCGCAGATCGTGGCGGCGAACAGCCGCCAGGCGCTGGCTTGCGTCGCCGCCGCGTTCTTCCGGCATCCCTCTCAGGAGGTCGGCGTCATCGGGGTGACGGGAACCGACGGCAAGACCACCACCTCGTACATCCTGGACCACGTGTTGCGTACGGCAGGGGCGGTCACGGGCCTGATCGGAACGGTGGCCGTGCGCATTGGCGATACAGAAGACCTGCACGCCGCGCGGCAGACTACCCCAGAATCGAGCGATGTCCAGCGTTACCTGCGGCACATGGCGGATGCGGGGGTGGACTGGGCCATTCTGGAGGCGACCTCGCACGGCCTGGCCATGTTTCGCCTGGACCATGTGGAGTTCCGAGCGGGTGCAGTGACGAACATCACGCACGAGCACCTGGACTTCCACGGCTCGGTCGAGAACTACCGGCGGGCCAAGGCGATCCTGCTGGAGCGCGTCGCGGCGCGCGGTGGGCTGGTGGTCAGCAATGCCGACGACGCCGGAGCCCGCGCGGTAGAGGGGTATGCCGGCGGCGCGACGCTGCTGCGCTATTCCCTGCACGACACGATGACCGATGTGTGGGCCGAGAATCTTGCTCTGGCCGGTGACGGCAGCCGTTTCACCCTGGCCACGCGCGAGTTCGGTGAGGCAGAAGTCCGCCTGCCGTTGATCGGGGAGTTCAACGTCGCGAATGCGCTGTGCGCCGCCGCAACCGCGCTCGGACTGGGCATCTCGCTGGCAACGGTGGTACAGGGCCTCGACAGTGCCCCGGCGGTGCCGGGCCGCATGGCCCGCGTGGATGCCGGGCAGCCGTTCAGCGTCGTTGTGGACTACGCCCACACACCCGATTCGCTCGAGAAGATTCTGCGCCTCCTGCGCAGCCTCCACCCCGGTGGCCGCCTGATCGCTGTCTTCGGCAGCGCTGGTGAGCGCGACCGGGAGAAGCGCCCGATTCAGGGCGCGGTGGCCGCTGGGTTGGCCGACATCGTGATCGTGACCACCGAGGACCCGCGCTTCGAAGACGCTGACGCGATCATCGCGGAGATCGTGGCAGGCGCGCGCAACTCCGGCCAGATCGACGGCGCCGACCTGCACACGCGGACCGAGCGGCAGGACGCCGTGGACCTGGCGATCTCGCTGGCTCGGCCGGGCGACTGCGTCCTGCTGGCAGGGAAGGGGCACGAGGGAAGCATCATCTGGGGACGCGAAAAGCGCCCCTGGAACGAGGCCGAAGCCGCGCGCGAGGCACTCCGGCAGCGCGGCTTCAGCCTGGACGAGGTCTAGTTCTCACCTGGATCCTCGTCCTCGCTGCCCCATAAGGCCACCGTCTTTTCCGGCACCAGCGCCAGGCCAACGTCAACCAACTGCTCGCGGCCGACGTTGTCCGGCGCCTGGAACATGAGGTCCAGGCCACGCTGGTTCTTCGGGAAGGCGATGACCTCGCGGATGTTGTCCTCATCGGCCAGGATCATGGCGAAGCGGTCGATGCCCATGGCAATGCCGCCGTGCGGCGGCGCGCCGTAGTCGAGGGCATCGAGC
This sequence comes from Thermomicrobiales bacterium, assembly GCA_034431475.1. GTDB lineage: Bacteria > Chloroflexota > Chloroflexia > Thermomicrobiales > UBA6265 > JACCXM01. Next base: position 15,376 of record DAOUDE010000020.1, read on the forward strand.
AGTGCGCCGAAGCGCAAGTCTGTGTCTTCGGCGCTGTAGCCCATCAACTCGAACATCTTCTGCTGGTCCGCGCGGCGGTGGTTGCGGACGCTGCCGCCACCCAGTTCGTTGCCGTTCCCGACCAGGTCGTACTGCTTGGCACGGACCGCGCCGGGATCACTCCCCAGCAGGTGGGCATCCTCTTCCAGGAAGCCGGAGAAAGGGTTGTGGGTGGCATCCCAGCGGTGCTCCTCCTCCTTCCACTCCAGGAGCGGGAACTCGTAGACCCAGCAGTAGGCGAGCACGTTCGGGTCGGCCAGTTCCAGGCGGCGGCCGAACTCATCGCGCAGCGCGGAGAGGGTCTTGGCGACAACTGCCGGTTGGTCGGCTACCGCCAGTACCAGGTCGCCGGAGGTCGCGCCGAGGCCGGTCGTGACCGCCGCGATCTCGGTTTCGCTCAGGAACTTGGCGACCGGAGATCTCAGTCCATCCTCAGCCAGCGCGAACGTGGCCAGGCCCTGCGCGCCCGCACGCTTCGCCAGGTCGGTGACTTCGTCAATCTCGCGGCGCGTGTACCCGGCGCAGCCGGGCACGACGATCGCCTTGATCTGGCCGCCGTTCTCCAATGTCTGGGCGAAGGCGCGAAAACTCGTGCCGGCAAATGCGGCCGAGACATCCTGCAGCTCCATGCCGAAGCGCAGGTCCGGGCGGTCGTTGCCGAAGCGGTTCATGGCGTCCGCGTAGGTGAGCCGCGGGAATGGGCGTTCCTGGATTGTCTTGTCCGAGAAGCGTTCCGTGAGATCGACGTAGAGCGTTTCGATGAGATCCATGATGTCGCTCTGCTGCACGAACGCCATCTCGATATCGAGTTGGGTGAATTCTGGTTGCCGGTCCGCCCGTTGTGGCTCGTCGCGGAAGCAACGCGCGATCTGGAAGTAGCGGTCCAGGCCGGCCACCATCAGCAACTGTTTCATTTGCTGCGGCGATTGGGGCAGCGCGTAGAAATTGCCGGGGTGCCCGCTGCTGGGCACGAGGAAATCGCGAGCGCCCTCGGGCGTGCTCTTGATGAGCAGCGGCGTTTCGATCTCCAGGAAGCCCTGCTCGGAGAGGTACTCGCGCATATAGCGCACCATGGCGTGGCGCAGCACGAGGTTGCCGAGCATGCGGGAGCGGCGCAGATCGAGGTAGCGGTGCTTCAGGCGCACCGATTCGTCGATAGTCGCGCTCTGGGCGATCTCGAACGGCGGCGTGACGGAAGTGTTGAGGACCGCAATGTCGTGGGCCTCAACCTCGATGTCTCCAGTCGCCAGTTTCGCGTTCCGCGTGCCTTCCGGGCGCTCGCGCACCGTGCCGGTGATTTGCAGAACGTACTCACTCCGGACATCGCTGGCCGCCGCGTGCGCTTCTGGCGTGACCTCGGGGTTGAAGACGACCTGCGTCAGGCCATAGCGGTCTCGCAGGTCGATGAAGATCAGCCCACCCAGGTCACGTCGCCGGTTGACCCAGCCGCGCAGGACCACGTTCTCGCCGATGTTCCCGGCGCGCAGCGTGCCGCAGGTCAGCTTGCCCGTCACTTCGGGTGCGACGTCATAGGGAATGCTCACTGGTGTCCTTCCTCTTCCGCAACGCGGTGCGCGAGCGCGGCGCGCAGCGCGCGCTCGATGGCAATTTCGGGATCAATCCCCTGGTCAATGAGGTCCGTCACCGCCTGCAGCGCCGCATCGCCGGCACCGGGAATGGGATCGGTGCTCAGCGTCGCGCGGGGCGCGAGCATCTCGATTACTTTGCGGGTGGCCGGCATGGCGCGGGGCAGGCGGTCGATGCGATTGGAAGGCGGCGCAGCCGCGCCCTTTTGAGCGCGCTCGGCCGCCTTCACATCCTCCCAGGTGCTGACCACCGCGTCGGGGGTCTGCGCCATGACATCGCCGAAAACATGGGGATGCCGACGGATCAGCTTGCGCGTGATCTCGTCGTAGACATCTTCAATGGTGAAATCGCCGGCCTCTTCGGCCAACTGCGCCTGCATGGCCACGATCAGCAGCAGGTCGCCCAACTCCTCGCAGAGTGAGGCGTAGTCCTCGCTGTCAATCGCCTCAACCACTTCGTACGCCTCCTCCAGCACAGAGTTGCGCAGCGATTGCGGCGTCTGCTCGCGGTCCCAGGGACACCCGCCGGGAGCGCGCAGCCTGGCCACAATGCGGGTCAGCGTCTCGCCGCTGCGATAGGCATCGAGCGGAGCCAGTGGCGTGACCCAGAGCGAAGTCAGGTGATCCGGCTGCTCGCGGTCAAGCTGCGTCAGTGGGATGCGGCGCGTCATTTCGCCATCGAGGGCGGCGCGCACCAGCGTCACCGGGTGTTCATCCGGGTAGAAACGGCTGAGCGCCAATTTGGCGGCGGCGGCCATCTCCTGGTTGTAAAGCTGCGCCACAAGCAGCGGCCGCGCCGGATCAACGCCCAGGCTGCCGGCGCCGAAGGGTTCCATATCGACCACGGCGGCGAGATGCTGCGCGTCCACGATCTGCAGCCCGGCGTCGATTGGATCGCTGTCCACAGCCGATGCCGAGACATCGACGAAGCTGACGGCATCGAGCACGGTGATAGGGATGCCTTGCTCGTTTGCGCGTTGCTGGAGCAGGATGACCGAGCGCTCGGCGAAGCGAGGGTGACCCGGTACGGCGTAGACGACGTTGTCTCCGGCTCTTGCGAGGTCTATCACGCGCTGCGCGATGGCCGGGTAGACCTCATCAAAGCTGGCGGCGTGGACGTAGATATCGTCGCAGGCGACAGTTCGCGAGTCAGCGAGGATATCGGCGATGCCGGAGTGCTCCCGGGTACGCAGCACGATGCGATCTGCGGCGTCGAGCGCCCGCTGTGCGCCGACGGTGCGCAGGTCAGCGTCGCCGGGACCCAGCCCAATGACCGTGATCTGGCCGCTCATGACTTGGCGGCGACTTTCTCGCTTCCGCCCAGGCTGAGGACGGCCAGGAAGGCTTCCTGCGGGATCTCCACGTTCCCGACCACCTTCATGCGCGCCTTGCCTTCTTTCTGCTTTTCCAGCAATTTGCGCTTGCGCGAGATGTCACCGCCATAGCACTTGGCGAGGACGTTCTTGCGCATAGCGCGGATCGTTTCCCGCGCGATGATGCGGCTGCCGATCGAGGCCTGCACCGGAACGTCGAACATCTGGCGCGGGATCAGGCTGCGCAGGTTCTGCACCAGGTCCCGGCCGCGTGCGTAGGCATCATCGCGGTGGGTGATCAGCGAGAGGGCGTCCACGGCCTGGCCGTTGACCAGCACGTCCAGCTTGACGAGGTCCGAGGCCTGCATCTCGCGGAAGGAGTAGTCGAGCGAAGCGTACCCCTGGGTACGGCTCTTGAGCTGGTCGTAGAAGTCCACAATCAACTCGCCCAGCGGCATCTCGAACTTGAGCTGAACGCGCTCTTCGTCGAGGTAGACCATTTCCCGGTACGTGCCGCGCCGGCCCGTGACCAGCTCCATGACCGCGCCGATGTAGCGCGAGGGTACGATGACGGAGATATCGAGCCACGGCTCGCGGATTTCCTCGATCTCGCCCGGCGATGGCATGTCGGACGGGTTGTCGATCTTGCGGATTGCGCCGCCGTGCATCTCGACTTCGTACTCCACGCTCGGCGCCGTCACGAGCAGTTGCACGCCATGCTCGCGCTCCAGCCGCTCCTGAATGATCTCCATGTGCAGGAGGCCAAGAAATCCACAGCGGAATCCGAAGCCAAGCGCCTCGGACGACTCGGGCTCCCAGGTCAGGGCGGCGTCGTTCAGGCGAAGGCGCTCCAGCGCCTCACGCAATTCTGGGTAGTCCTCGCTGTCAACCGGATACAACCCAGCGAAAACCATCGGCTGCGCCGGGCGGTAGCCGGGCAGAGGCTCGTGCGCCGGGTCAACGGCCAGGGTGACGGTGTCGCCTACCTGCACATCAGCGACGACCTTCAGGCCAGTCGCCAGGTATCCCACCTCGCCGGTCCGGAGCGACGCGACCGGGTGCATGTCCGGGTCGAAGAAGCCGACCTCCAGCAGGTCCGCCTCCTTCCCGTTCGCCATCAGCCGGATGCGGTCATCACCGCCGATCTGCCCATCGATGACCTTGACGTAGGCGATGACCCCCTTGAAGGCGTCGTAGTGCGAATCGAAAATGAGGGCGCGGGTGCGCGCAGCAGCGTCACCCCGCGGCGGCGGCATGTGCTGGACGACGGCTTCCAGGATGTCCGAAATTCCGATGCCGGTCTTGGCTGACGCCTTGACGATTTCGTCGTCGAGCAACCCGATGAATTGCTGGACCTCATGCGTGACTTTCTCGGGATCGGCGCTCGGGAGGTCGATCTTGTTGATGACCGCCACGATCGCCAGCTCCTGCTCCAGGGCCAGGTAGACGTTGGCCATGGTCTGGGCTTCGATGCCCTGAGCCGCGTCAACCACCAGCAGCGCGCCCTCGCAAGCGGCGAGGCTGCGGCTCACCTCGTAGGAGAAGTCGACGTGGCCCGGGGTGTCGATCAGGTTCAGTTCGTAGGTGCGGCCGTCACGCGCGGTGTAGCTCATGCGCACGGCGCGCGCCTTGATCGTGATCCCCTTCTCACGCTCCAGATCCATGGAATCGAGGAGCTGCGCCTTCATTTCCCGGCTGGAGACAGTCTCGGTCTGTTCCAGCAGGCGGTCAGCGAGCGTCGATTTCCCGTGGTCGATGTGCGCAATGATGGAGAAATTGCGAATCCGTGAGATGTCGCTCGTTGTTTCGTCGCTCATTCGCTCGCAAGGGCGCCCGTCGAAATGCCAGTTGACGAGTATAGCCGAGGCGGCCCTTCGGGCCCCGCTCAGTTGCCCCTGCGCGCAGCGAGGCGGCGCAGGCCGGGGATGCGCCGCGCCACCTGGCTGAGCGACGTGGAAAGTTCGGGAATATCGAGCATCCAGGCCGCCGCAAAATAGACGAACCCCATCACGCCCAGGGCCGCCACGAAGAGCACCAGTTGCAGCAGGCGGGGCGCGGAACCGGGTGTCGTGATTGCCGTCAGCGGGGCCTCGATGACGGCACAGGCGATCCCTACGATGGCGGTTGCCACCAGGACGCGGCCGAGCCAGACCACCGTGCCCCGCGCCAGGCTGCCGAGGCGTCGCCACAGCACCGCCCCCAGCACGACCGCCTCGATGGTGGTGCTCACCGTGAGGGCGAGGGCGAGGGCCAGGTAGCCCATGCGGTCAATCAACGCCAGGCCGATGCCCAGGTTCGCGATGACAATCGCCACCCCAACAATCACCGGCGTGCGCGTGTCATGCATGGCGTAGAAGGCGCGTGTCATGGCTTCGACCACCGCGTAGCTGACCAGCCCGGCGGCCAGGAAGCCGAGCGGCGCGGCGACCAGGGCGGTGGACTGCGACGAAAACGCGCCGGTCTGGAAGAGGGTTTGCACGATCGCGGTGCGGAAGGCAAAGAGCACGACCGAGGCCGGTAACGACAGGAAGATGAGGGGCCGCAGCGCGCCCGCAAGGGTGGTGCGAAAGCCGGCGCGATCTCCCTGCTGCCAGAGCCGCGACAGGGTGGGCAGAATGACGGTGGAGACCGAGAGCGCCAGCACGCCGTGCGGCAGCATCAGGAGTTGCCAGGCGTAGTTGATGGCTGACACGCTCTGCTCGCCGGTGCGCCAGGCGAGGTTGGTGACGGCGATGAAGTTGATCTGGAATGCCGCCTGCCCGATCAGGCGCGGCCCCAGGAGCCGCCCTACCTCTCCCAGGCCATGCGTGCGCAGGTCGAACGACGGCGTGTAGTGCATGCCGGAGCGGATCAGGCCGGGCACCTGCACGAGCAGGAAGCCGAGTGCCCCAATGACGACGCCAACCGCGACCCCAAGGACTCCGATACGTGGCCCGAGGAAGATCGCACCCAGGATAGTGGCGGAGTTGTAGAGCACCGGCGCCAGCGCCGGCAGGGTAAACAGGTCCTGACCCTCTAGAATCCCCTTCGCGGCGATGCCGAAGCCGAGGAAGATGGGCGATAACAGCAGCAGCCGCATGCATTCGACGGTGAGTTGCTGGATCTCGGGTGAGGCGCCGGGTGCGACTACCAGGCGCACCAGGTCCGGGGCTGCCAACCAGGCGAGGCCGGAGGTGACTACGGCCGCCAGCGTGGAGAGGTTCAGGACGACGGAAGCGAGTTTCCAGGCCTGATGTTCCTCACCGTCACCAAGCAGCCCGGAGAAGACCGGGATGAAGGCCGACCCGAACGCACCGGCCATGATGACCAGGAAGAGCAGGTCCGGAATGCGGAAGGCGGAAATGTACGCGCCCAGTGCCTCCGAGGTGCCAAACTGCCGCGCCAGCACCACCTCGCGCACGAGACCGAGCAGTCGGCTGACGATGAACGCTGCCGCCACAATCCCGGCCGAGCGGGCGAGGGAGGCCCGTGGCTTTGGCGTGCCCCACTCGCGCGGGGTGACAGGCGGGCCCTGCACCGGCCACGTCGGCCACTCCCGCTCCGGCCCGGTTGGCCAGGTCGAGGGTGCGACGCGGCCATTTCCCGCCTCGCGAGCATTTTCCTTGAGCGAATGCGCCTGATTTGTTACCATTCAATGCCCTGTGTCACTGACTGGGTCAATTATGCTGTCGATTTGCGGAGGCATTTGAGCATTGGCTAACTCTAAATCATCGAAGAAGCGCATTCGCGTTGCGGAGCGCCGCGCCGAGCGGAACAAGCCGCTGCGCACGGAAGCTCGCACCTATGTGAAGAAGGCGGAAGTCGCGATTGCCGCCGGCGATGTGGCTGCAGCCGAAGTCGCTACCCGCGAGGCGATCAGCGTGCTCGACCGGGTAGCGGTGAAGGATGTCATCCACAAGAACAACGCCGCCCGCCGCAAGTCCCGCTTGATGGCGAAGTTCAACGCCCTGGCCGCTGCCTGAGCGTTTCCCTGCGTTGCCAGTTCCAGCCCGGAAGCTCCTCGCGAGCGGCCGGGCTGTTCTGCGTTCACCCGGCTCACGGTTGTAGCTCCGCATCGCACCTCGTCTGACATCCCCGGCACGGGCTGGAGTCGCGGTCGGCGTTTCGTGCGCCGGGCAGACACAGAAAACTGGCTGTGCCTGGTCTACGTCAGGCGACGCGGCTGCGGGCGAGGGGGACATGTTCCATCGGCGTCACTTCCACGAAGAACCCTGGTCCGGCGGAGCGAGGCGCAAGAGCCGCTGCCCTGACCTGCGCCCGGGGGTGACGGCTAACACAACGATGCAGACGCGCTGCTCCCAGCTTACATCGCCACTGGCGACGCGTTACGCCGTCTTCGAAGTGACTGACCTGCGCTGGTGGGGGTCCCTGCTGCGGCGAGGAGAATGGCAGCAACACTAGCCGGCGTTTGCGGCGCTCAGGGCAGTGACAAGGGCTGCGATCGCCTCCTCCGGTTTGCGGAGCTTCCCGGTCTTCAGGTTACGGTCGACCTCGGTGGCGATCAGCGCGGCGCTCGTGCGGCGCTGACTCTCGCGGCGGCCGGCGCCCGCCAATGCAGACACACGGCCAGGGGTTACGCCGCCCAGGTCCTTCGCGACCGTGTTCGTATCCCGGTTGCCAGCGGCGGCGATGGCCGTGACCAGTTCCACCTGGCCCAGCGCCTGCGCCAGCACCATGCCCAACTCCTCACCGCCGCGTTCCAGGTTCTCCAGTTCCCGGATCGCCCCGGCCAGGTCACCCGCCAGCATGGCGTCAAGGAACGTGAAGATGCGCTGGTCCGGCTCGCGGGAGATCAGCGCGGCGACATCCTGCACAGTAATGGGATCGGGGTAGGCCGCAAGCGCCAGGGTCTCGATGGTCGTGCGCAGGTACCCGAGGTCTGGCGGCCGGTCGTAGCGGGGATTTCTCGGCTCGTTCTGCCAGGTTCCTGGAAAGAGCGCCTCGGCCAGCGCCTGGGCTGCCGCGCGGTCCATCCGGGAATCGGCCTCCTGGGCGGCCTTCGCGATCCACTCCAGGAGCCGGGGGCCGCGGGGCGGCGCACCGGAGAGAACACGAAGTTGTGGCACAGCCGACTTCAAGGCAGCGGGTGGCGAGCTGAGGGAAGGCTCGATCAGGATCAGGGTGCTCCCGTCGGGTACGGCAGATACCAGCGGCGCGATGTGCGCATTCGCCCTGTTCGCCCGTTCGCCTTCGCCACCAGACTTCGCCAGAAAGTCGCTGACGACCACGACCCGTCTCCCGCCAAAGAAGGAGATCGTGCCGACAGCCCCGATGATCTGCTGAAGCGTGACCTCCCTACCATCCAGCCAGGAGGTGTTTTCGCCGGAGGGATCGGCCTCGACAGCGGCGGCCCGCGCGAGGTCGCGCGCTAGCGTGGCGTCCGGGCCATGCACGAAGACAATCACGCCGTATCCTGAGCCTGATGGGACGGATAAAGAAGATGGCCTCACCCACCTGTGCCGTGTGCATCGGAGCCTTGAACCTGCTCTCGCAGGTGGGCGCCGCACCGCCAAGGCATTTTCACCCCGACGCGCAGCTCCCGACGCTCTTTCTGTTGGCTCAAGACATCGAATGCATCACGAGCACCGCAGGATCGGCCACGTCGAGCGTAACACTCGACGTTCGTTCAGACAAGCAGGTGTACGTACATCGCTGGCACGCCAGAGCGATGGTGACGTGCGACGTAGGCATCGTGCGCCAGAACCAGTCGCGGCTATCCTTGTGGCGAGTGGTGACATTGCATCTGCCACCAGCCTTGAGCTTTGCACCGGGACATTGACGCAGGACGGGCGCAAACGTCGCGCGTTCGCCAATTGGATCAGGTAGAAACAGCATATGAAGCCAGCCGACATCGTTGTCACCGGAGTCGGGGTCATTTCCCCGGTCGGCAATGATCTGCCAAGCACCTGGGCCGCCCTCATTGCCGGTCACTCGGGGGCCGCGCCGATCACCCGCTTTGATCCCACCGGCTACGAGACGACCTTTGCCGCTGAGGTCAAGGGATTCGACGCCGCCGAGCGCCTCGGCCGCAAGGATGCGCGCCGCACCGACCGCTACACGCACTACGCCGTCGCGGCGGCGCAGGAGGCGCTGGAGGCGGCGGGCCTGACCATTGACGAGTCGAATGCCGAGCGAGTCGGTGTCCTGATCGGCTCCGGCATGGGTGGCGCGGAGACGCTGGACGCCGGCATGGAGACAGTCCTGACGGCCGGCCCCAAGCGGCTCAGCCCATTCTTCATGCCCATGTTCCTTGGCAACATGGCCTCGGGCACCGTCGCCATCGTCACCGGGGCGAAGGGGCCGAACTACAGCCCGGTCTCCGCGTGCGCAAGTTCCGGCCACGCCATCGGCGAGGCCATGGAGATTCTGCGCCGGGGCGACGCCGACGTGATGATTGCGGGCGGCAGCGAAGCGCCAATGGCGCGCATGGTGGTGGCAGGTTTCAACGCCATGGGTGCGCTTTCAACGCGCAACGATGACCCTCGGGCGGCCAGTCGCCCCTTCGATGCCGACCGCGATGGGTTCGTGCTGGGTGAGGGCGGCGCTGTGCTGGTCATGGAGACCGCCGAGCACGCCGCCCGGCGTGGGGCGCAGGTGCTGGCGGTGGTTGCGGGGTATGCGACGACTGATGACGCCAATCACATGGTGCAACCTGCCCCAGGCGGGGTGGGGGCCGCCCGCGCGATGACGCTGGCGCTGGAGGATGCCGGCCTGCAACCGGCGGATATCGGTTACCTGAACGCGCACGGCACCTCGACGCAGTTGAACGAGAAGTTCGAGACCGAGGCGATCAAGGCGGCTTTCGGTGAGCACGCCTACCGGCTGCCGATCAGCTCCACCAAATCCATGACAGGTCACCTGCTGGGCGGGGCGGGGGCACTGGAGGCTGCCATCACCATTTGCGCGCTACGCGAAGGTGTGGCGCCGCCCACCATCAACCAGGCCACACCGGACCCGGAGTGCGATCTGGACTATGTCCCGAACGTCGCTCGCAGCGTGCAGGCGCAGCACGCGATGACGAACTCCATGGGGTTCGGCGGGCACAACGTATCGCTCATCCTGAGCCGGGCAGAATAGACACGTCTCCCTGACCTGGCGCCGCGACGGCGCCAGGTCAGGGAGTGTCTGGCTCTCGCTATTCCAGGTAGCCGCGCAGCTTGCGGCTGTAGCTGGGGTGGCGCAGCTTGCGCAGAGCCTTGGCCTCGATCTGGCGGATACGCTCACGCGTGATGCCAAACTCGCGGCCGACCTCCTCCAGCGTGCGGAAGCGGCCATCCTCCAGGCCGAAGCGCAGGACGATGATCTTGCGTTCTCGCTCGGTGAGCTTGCTCAGGGCGTCCCCGATCTGCGATTTCAGCAATTCCTGGGCGGCCATCTCCAGCGGGTGGGGCATCGAGTCGTCCTCGATGAAGTCCCCCAGGAAAGCATCGCCATCCTGGCCCACGGGCGCTTCCAGTGACACTGGATGCCGTGAGACATCCAGCACCTGGCGCACCTTGTCATCGGAGACGTCCATGGCGCGGGCGATCTCTTCCTGCGTCGGCTCCCGTTCCAGGATCTGCTGCAGGCGATGGCCCGTCTTCTTGACCCGGTTGATCGTTTCCCCGACGTGCACCGGGAGCCGGATCGTGCGGCTCTGGTCCGAGATGGCGCGGGTGATCGCCTGCCGAATCCACCAGGTGGCGTAGGTGCTGAACTTGTACCCACGCTTGTAGTCGAACTTGTCGGTCGCCTTCATCAGGCCGATGTTGCCCTCCTGGATGAGATCCAGGAAGGAGAGGCCGCGCCCGACGTACTTCTTGGCCACGGAAACGACGAGGCGCAGGTTGGCGCGAATCAAATGCGCGCGCGCCAGATCCCCGTCGATCTTGTCGGCTTCGAGGCTGGAACGGTCCTCTGCGGCGTACAGCCCCAATTGCAGGGTTTCCTCGGCCAGCTTGCCGCGCTCCATACGCTTGGCCAGCCAGACCTCTTCCTGCATCGTGAGCAGATCGGTTTCCCCGATTTCCTGCAGGTAGAGCCGGACGGAGTCGCCAATGCCGGATTGCGCATCCTCATAGGCTGCGCGCTCGGCCGCCTGCCGCTCGGCAGGAAGTTCGCGGGCGCGCGGCGCCTGTTTGGCGGGCACCTGATCCAGGACTTCGATTCCCTCGGCGACGAGCGAGGAGTAGAAGTCCTCCAGGATGTCGAGTTGCTCCTCAGCATTGGGGAACGCAGCTACCACCTCGTCGGAGAGGAGGTATCCCTGATCCCGGCCCTTGTCGATCAAGCTCGTGACCATCGCCTTTGGCACCATTCCTGGGTATCGCGCGGCCTCGACACGATGTGCTGGTGAGTGGGCAGGCGCGGACGGCAAACAAAAACCCGCCGCTGAAAAGCGGAGGGTGAGACGGTCATTTTGCTTGCGGTGGGTACCGACCAGTGCGGGCTGGCATGATCCGCTCACTCCGCGCTGGGCGCGGGAGATATCTCCATATGTCGATCTTGCTAAGGCAGTCTAGCGGAGCTTTGCCCAAATTTCAAGAGGGTTTTGCCGACATTCGACGACGAATCGCGCGGCAAGAGCCGTTATACTTTTCGGTCGCACGAAGTAGGGATACGCTGCTTTCGAGGAGAGTTGTAATGTCTGGTCACTCAAAATGGTCGACCATCAAGCGCCAGAAGGGCGCGGCGGATGCCAAGCGTGGACAACTGTTTACCAAGTTGGCGCGGGAAATCACGATTGCCACGAAGTCCGGGCTGCCTGATCCGGATGCCAATCCACGGTTGCGCATTGCCGTTGACCGGGCGCGCGCCGCGAGCATGCCGAAGGACAACATCGAACGCGCGATCCAGCGTGCCGCTGGTTTGACCGGCAGTGACCAGTACGAAGAACTCTTTTACGAGGGGTACGGCCCTGGTGGGACGGCCATCATGATCCAGGCCCAGACGGACAACCGCAACCGCACAGTGGGCGAGGTCCGCGCTGTCCTGACTCGGGCTGGTGGCTCGCTGGGTGAAAACGGCAGCGTCGGCTGGATGTTCGACCAGATGGGGATTCTCGAGATTCCGCTCAGCGGCGCGGACGCCGACGAGCTCTCGCTGGAGGCGATCGACGCCGGGGCCAGCGATGTCGAGGTCGAGGGCGATACGGTCGTGGTCTACACGGAGCCGGCGGAGCTGCACGCCGTGCGCGAGGCGATGGTGGGCGCCGGGCGTGAGGTGGCCGCGGCTCAGTTGACCATGCGGCCCAAGACCCTGGTCGAGCCGGAGGCTGACGCGGCGATCAAGGTCATTCGCCTGGTCGAAAAGCTGGAAGACCTCGACGACGTCCAGGAAGTCTTCACCAACGTCGATATCAGCGACGAAGTCCTCGCGGCGGCGATGTAGGCTGATCTGAAGTGACGACATGATTGCGCTGGGGTTCGATCCGGGTACGGCGCGCCTTGGGTACGGGGTCATCGCCAGCGATCCGGACCCCCGCGCAATCGACTACGGCATCATCGCGACTGATGCCAACCTGCCGATGGCGCAGCGGTTGGTTGAAATCCATGAAGCCGTCACGGAGTTGATCCAGGTCTTCCGGCCGGACGCCGTGGCGGTGGAGCGCCTCTTCTTTGCCCAGAACGTCACCACCGCGATGACCGTGGGCCAGGCGCGCGGAGTCGTGCTGCTGGCAGCCGCACAACGCGGCCTGCCCGTGGCGGAGTACGCCCCCTCTGAGGTCAAGCAAGCGGTCGTTGGGTACGGCAAGGCGGACAAGCGGCAGATCCAGGAGATGGTGCGCATCATGCTCGGTCTGGAGGCGGTGCCACGCCCTGATGACGCAGCCGACGCCCTGGCCATCGCGATTTGCCACGTCCAGGTCGCGCCATTCCGCGAGCGGACCGGCGCCCAGGCGCCGCCGTGGTGAGCAAGCCGGTCAAGGTGCAGCGGCGGCGGCTGGACCAGGCGATGGTGGAGCGCGGGCTGGCCGAGAGCCGGGCGCGAGCGCAGGCGCTGATCCTGGCGCGGGATGTCCTGGTGAACGGCGAAACCGTCAGCAAGGCGGGCGCTCCCGTCGGCCCCGGGGATGAGGTCGTCCTCAAGGCGCCGCCCCGGTTCGTCAGCCGGGGTGGTGAGAAACTGGATCACGCGCTGACGGTCTTTGCAGTGGACGCGAGCGACATGGTGGCCGCAGATTTCGGCGCCAGCACCGGCGGTTTCACGGACTCCCTGCTGCAGCGAGGCGCGCGACGCGTGTATGCGATTGATGTCGGTTATGGCCAATTGGCCGAAAAGCTGCGGCTGGACCCGCGCGTGGTCGTCATGGACCGCCAGAACGTCCGCGCGATTTCGGCACTCCCGGAGCCGGTAGACATCGTGAGCATCGATGTGTCGTTCATCGGCCTGCACCTCGTGCTTCCGGCCGCTCGGGCCGTGCTGGCCCCGGACGGCGAGGTCGTGGCGCTGGTCAAACCTCAGTTCGAGGCGGGCCGCGCTGATGTGGGGAAGGGCGGCGTGGTGCGCGATCCGGCGGTGCATTCGCGCGTGCTGCGCGAAGTCATCGCCTCGGCAGATGCGTTGGGATTGGGGGTGCGTGGCGTGACATCCTCGCCGCTGCTGGGACCTGCGGGCAACCGCGAGTTCCTGATCCACCTCAGGCCGGGCGCGGCCGGAATCGACGCAGACCAGGCGGTTGACGCCACCATCCACGCTGGAGTTGATCGTGACCCCTGAGCCACGTTCCCCGTTTGCCGATCTGCGGCGCGCCCTGGAGGCTCGCACATCGGGCATTGGCGCCGATATCCACGGGACCGACGCGGTGCGGGTCGATCCATCACGCTGGCGGCGTACAGGTATCCCTGAAGTGGTCTACGCGGAGCACAAGTCTGTGGTCGATGTGGTGCATGCCTTGCGGCGGCTGTGCGCGGGTCAGGGCCGCGCCCTGGCCAGCCGTGTGCAGCCGCAGGATGTTGCCGCGATCGCTGGCGCGCTCGACGGCGACCTGGCTGTGGAGGATGTTCCGATGGCTCGCTGCCTGATCGCCGTGCAGCCTGGCGCAGCGCGGCCGCAGCGCGGCGGCCGGGTCGGCATCCTCTCTGCCGGCAGTTCCGACGTGCCGGTGGCGCTGGAAGCTGCCCTGATTGCAGAAGAGATGGGGGCGACGGTCTTCCGCGCCTGGGATGTTGGGGTCGCTGGCCTGCACCGCCTGGTGCAGCCGCTGGAGGCGTTCGCCGAGGCCCAGGTGGATGTGATTATCGTGGCGGCGGGCATGGACGGTGCGTTGCCCTCGGTGGTCTCGGGCCTGGTGCCGGTGCCGGTCATCGGGTTGCCTACGTCGGTGGGGTACGGGTTTGGCGGCGGCGGCGTCGGGGCGATGACGACCATGCTGCAATCCTGCGCGCCAGGGCTTTCTGTCGTCAACATCGACAATGGGATTGGCGCAGGAGCGACGGCCGCGCTGATCGCCAACCGCGCCGCATCACGCCTGGCCGAGGCGGCTGGCAGCGCGGACCAACTGCGCGACGGCGCGCTGCGGAGTTAGTTCCCGGGCCGCGACCCTCCGCACCAACTCCGCTACCTCACTCTGGCCGCTGCGCTGCGCCGCAAGCTGGCGGTCCAGCGCCTGCCGCACGCCGGCCAGGATTTCGGCGCGGGCGGCTGCTTCGCGGCGACGGGCCAGTTCGCCCGTTTCGTTGAGCCCGAGCCAATGCTTGTCCAGCTCGGCCAACAAGCGGTCCACACCCCGTCCGGACACTGCATCCGTACCGAAGACAGGGATGCGATGGGCCTGGCGAGGATGGCCGTACTCGAACGCAGCGCGCAGCACGCGCAGCGCCTCGTCAGCGCCCGTGGTGTCAGCTTTGTTGACGACCACGATGTCGCCGACCTCCAGCAGGCCGGACTTGATCGCCTGCACGCCGTCGCCCAGACCCGGCGCTTCCACGACGACCACCGTGTCCGCCAATGACGCGATGTCGGTGCCGTCCTGCCCGGTGCCCACGGTCTCGATCACGATCAGGGGGTAACCCGCTGCATCCAGCACGTGCATCAGGTGCGCGGTGGTCCAGGCCAGGCCACCCTGCCGGCCACGGCTCGCCATGCTGCGCACGAAGACACCAGAGTCGGCGTGGCGCTCCATCATGCGGATGCGGTCGCCGAGAACCGCGCCGCCGCTGACCGTGCTGGACGGATCCACCGCGATCACGGCGATGTCTCGGCCACTGGCGCGTACCTCGCCCATCAGGGCAGCAATCAAAGAGCTCTTGCCCGCGCCGGGAGGCCCGGTGATGCCCACGACCTGGGCGCGGCCGGTGAAGGGATAGAGCGCCTGTAGCGCAGCCTCCCCGCTGGGATGCTCGTTCTCGACCAGGGTGGCCAGGCGGGGCAACGCACGCGGATCGTCGCGCAGCCGCGCCAGGATTTCGCCGGGATCTACCATGCGTCCGGAACCGGCGCGTGGGCCGCAATGTACTCGACGATGTCGCGCAGCGAGGTGCCAGGTCCGAAGACCTCGCCGACGCCCATCTGCTTGATCTCGGTTACGTCTGCCCTGGGAATGGTGCCACCAGCGACAACCAGCACGTCATCCAGGCCACGGGAGCGCAGTTCTTCCATGATCCGGGGGAAGAGCGTCATGTGCGCACCGGAGAGAATGCTGAGGCCAACCACCTGCACATCCTCCTGTAGAGCGGCGGCAGCGATCATCTCCGGAGTCTGGAAGAGCCCGGTGTAGACGACCTCGAAGCCTGCGTCGCGCAGCGCGCGCACTAACACCTTGGCGCCCCGGTCGTGGCCGTCCAGCCCCGGCTTGGCGATGAGGACGCGAATCGGCGGGCGGCCGGGCTCCTGCTCGCGGTCAGGCGTAGACATGGAAACCCTGGCCAGACTTGCGGCCCAGGCGACCCGCCGCCACCATGCGGCGCAACAATGGCGCTGCGCGGTACTTGTCGTCGCCAAAATCGCGGTGCAGCGTGTCGAGGATATCCAGGCACACGTCGAGGCCGATCAGGTCCGCCAGCGCGAGCGGGCCCATGGGGTGCGCCGCTCCGAGCTTCATGACGGCGTCGATGCCAGCGGCGTCCGCCACGCCATCCTGCAGCGTGAAGACCGCCTCGTTGATCATCGGCAGCAGGATGCGGTTTGCCACGAAACCGGGCGAGTCCTGCACGATCACTGGCGTCTTGCCGAGACAGGTCACGAATTGCTCAGCCATCGCCACGGTCTCCGGTGACGTCTGCAGCCCGCGCACGATTTCCACCAACGGCAATACCGGCACCGGGTTGAAGAAGTGCAAGCCGACGAACCGCTCCGGCCGCCCGGAAGCCGTGGCCAGGGCCGTCACGGAGATCGAGGAGGTATTAGAAGCCAGAATGGCCTCCGCTGGGGCGAGTTGCCCAAGGTCGGTGAAGAGCGCGCTCTTGGCGGGCAGCCGCTCGACAATGGCCTCGATCACCAGATCGACCTCGCGCGCAGCGGAGAGATCCCCGGATCGCAGGTGACTCCTGAAACCGGTGACCGTGTCCCCCTCACGTTTTCCATTGGCGACCGCCTTGTCCCAGCGCGCCGCGATACCGGCCAGGCCCCGCTCCAGGCTTGGCGCGTCGACATCGCTGAGCGTCACGTCCACGCCCGACTCGGCGATAACCTGGGCGATGCCGCTGCCCATCGCGCCCGCGCCGATCACCAGCACGCGGGAAATCCTTGTCAACCCTGTTGCCCCGTCGCTGCCCATGCTGCTCCTCACCTGACCGCTTGCTGTGCTGATTCTACGAGGGTGTTACGTCGGCGGCCGGGGTAATAACGGGCGGCGCGGTTGTGGGAGGCTCCGGCCGCCGATTGCAGCGGTTCATGGCGGTGATGATTCCCTCTGCGCGCCAGAGCAGCACACATTCGGCGCCGGTTGCGATGATCTCGGGGAGCTCCATCTCCTCCTCCTTGCTGAAGCGGGAGAGGACCTGACGCCGCGCATCGCCGCTGCCACGCCCCACACCGAGGCGCAGGCGAGGGTACTGATCGCTCCCAAGTTCCGCGGTGAGCGACTTGAGGCCATTGTGGCCACCCGAGCTCCCACCGGCCCGCATGCGGCTTGTGCCAAAGGGCAACTCGATGTCGTCCACGACAACAAGGATGTCCTCGATGGCGGCCTTGTACCAGTGCGCGGCTTCGCGGGCCGATATGCCGCTCAGGTTCATGTAGGTCTGGGGCTTCATCAGCACCAGCTTTTCTCCACCCACGAACGCTTCGGCTATCTCGGCGCGAAAGCGTTTGCGGGTCTCCGTGGCGTGGAGCTCCCGCTTGAGACGGTCAACCACCATGAAGCCGATATTGTGTCGTGTGGCGGCGTATTCCTGACCGGGATTGCCCAGGCCGACGATAAGCTTGACCAACATGCTGCCTTTTCACGGAGCGCGGGAGGCCGGATGCTATACTCTGCCCCGCGATTTTGCCACGACGGTGGGAGTGAGCCGCCGCCGCATCTGCGTAGTCACTCCAGCAAGGATACGTTCGTATGTTTGGCATTGGTTACCAGGAAATGTTTGTTGTCCTGGTGGTGGCCATGGTCATCTTCGGGCCGAGCCGCCTGCCAGAGCTTGCCGGCCAGGTTGGCCGCTGGGTGCGTGATTTCCGGCGCATGAGCTCCGATCTCACGGGCGAGTTCCAGAGCACCTTCAGCGAGATCGACGAGGTCAAGAAGTCGTTCGAGCGCGAACTGAAGTCGGCCGCCGGTGAGTTGGACAACGCTGGCAAGGGCGTATCGGGCAAGAAGCCAACCGCCGCGAAGCCTGCGGTCGCGGCCAAGTCCGCCGCCTCCAGCAGCAAGATTTCGACCCGCAGCGTCGGGACGAAGACCAGCAGCACCACCGCGAGGTCCACTGCATCCGCTGCGGATGGCAACAAGAAGAATGGCCTGGCGCTGGCCACGAAGGGTGACCCACTGGTCGATGTCTCGCTCTTCGACATCGACTTTGTCGCGCCAACGGTCAGCAAGAACGGCAAGGTCGCCGTCGTGGAGGACGACGCGCTCGTCCGCGCGCGCCGCCGCCGCGCCGCCGCCGCCTACGCGAAGCGAGTCCCGGCCTGAGTCTCCCCCGCGTGACGCCTTCTCCCGAAAACCCGGCGGCCTGCGCTGGCAGCGACCAGCGCGGGCCGTTCGGCTTTACCCTGCGCTCAACGGCCGTCGCGGACGGGCCGCGCCGGGCGCGGATGGACACTGCCCATGGCTCGGTGGAGACCCCGGCTTTCATGCCGGTGGGCACGCAGGCGACGGTCAAGACATTGTTGCCGTCCGAGGTTCGCGCCACCGGGGCGCAGATCATTCTTGCCAACACCTATCACCTGATGTTGCGGCCCGGCCTGCCGACGCTGCAGGCGGCCGGCGGGCTGCACCGCTTCATGGGTTGGGACGGCCCGATCCTGACCGACAGCGGCGGCTTCCAGATCTTCAGCCTGGGTGGCAACGTGCGTGTGCGTGAGGCAGGGGTCACCTTCCGGTCGCACATCGATGGCCGTGCCCTTGAGTTGACGCCGGAACAGGCAGTCGCGCTGCAATTGGGCTGGGGTTCAGACATCCTGATGCCGCTCGATCACCTGGTGGGATTGCCGGCGGAGACTCGCACCGTCCGGGACGCTACCGACCGCACGCACCGCTGGCTGGAACGAGCGATCGCCGCTTTCCGCGAGGCCGGCGGTGAGACTACCTCGGCCCTCTTCGGTATCTGCCAGGGCGGCATGGACGAACACCTGCGCCGTGAGAGTGCGTCCACCCTCGCGGAGGCCGACGTTGTCGGGTGCGCAATAGGCGGCCTGAGCGTGGGCGAACCCAAGCCGGTGATGGCGGCCATGCTGGAGGTGGTGACGCCCGTGCTGCCGGTGTATAAGCCGCGCTACCTGATGGGTGTCGGCTCACCGGAGGACCTCTGGATGGGCGTGGCGCGCGGGGTGGATCTCTTCGATTGCGTGCTGCCGACCCGTCTGGCTCGCAACGGCGCGCTGTTCACGCCAGGAGGGCGAATCAACATCAGGAACCGGCGCTTTGCCGAGATGCACGCCCCGCTCGATGATGCATGCGACTGCGCTGCCTGCCAGGAATTCACGGCGGCGTACCTCCACCACCTGTTCCGCGCGCGGGAGGTGCTGGGGTTGCGCCTGGCGTCTGTCCACAACCTTCGCTTCCTGGCGCGCGAAATGCAGCAGATTCGCCGGGCCATCGAGACGGATACGTTTGACAGCGCCTACCGTGCGTTCCAGGATCGTTACCGGCCGGTCGGTTACGGTGCGGCGACTGAGGCGCTCGTGCCGATCTTCAGTTGAGCGCCTGCGTTCTGGTGTTCCCACTGACTCGCTACACTTTGCGCCGCGACTGACGGAAGTGGGAGTTGGCGATTGTCCCCGTACGTACCGCATTTCGACAGCGAGAGTAGCGGCGAGGTTGCCGCCGGCATCGACATCATCGAAATTGCACGCATCGCACGGACGCTGAACGACTTCGGCGACCGGTTCCTGCAGCGTTGCTTCACTGAGCGGGAACGCGCCCGCTACGGGCGGAATCCGTCCGAACTTGCCGCCCGCTTCGCCGCCAAGGAAGCGACCTCCAAGGCGCTGGGCACGGGTATCCGCGGCATCAAATGGCGGGAGATGGAGATCGTCTCCAACCCACGAGGCAAGCCGGTGCTGGTGCTGCATGGTGGGGCGGCGGCACGAGCGGAGCAACTGGGCCTGGTCGCCTTCGACGTCTCGCTGACCCACTCCCGGACAGACGCCATGGCCTTCGTGGTGGGCCTGCGGGAACGTGACCGCTGACCGAAAACTGATACGCCAGAGAACTGAGAGGTTTGCGTGGATCGAGGAGCAAGGCAAGAGAACGGTGTCATCGAAATCAACGATGCGTGGGCAGCTTCAATTCTGCCCCGCCGGGAGGCCGGTGCTCACAAGTGGAGCGTGGGCGGGGTCGTGATCCTGGCCGGGTCGCCCCAGTACATGGGCGCTGCCGTACTGTGCTGCATGGCGGCCGGGCGCTCAGGTGCGGGCATCGTGACCGCCGCGATTCCACGCGCGCTGGCGCCAGTGGTAATTGGGTTGGTGCCAGAGGTGACGGTTGCCGTGCTGCCCGAAGGCGAAGGAGCAAGCGCAGCCAGGCGCGCGGCGGACCTCATCGAGGAACGGCTCGAGAAGGCGAAGGCGCTGGTGGTGGGACCGGGCCTCGGCGACGACGACGGCATCGACATGCTGCTGAGCACCCTCTTCGGCGTCGCGCGCTCGCGGCCCGGTATCGGCTTCAGCGCCGGCGGCGGCGGCGGCGAACGTGCCGCTGAGAGCGTCGTCTCGGCAGCCGGGCTGCCCATGGTGATTGATGCAGACGGGCTGAACTGGCTGGCGAAGCAGGAGCAATGGTGGGCGTTGCTGCCAGCCGGGAGGGTGGTCCTCACGCCCCATGCGGGTGAGATGGCACGCCTGACTGGCAAGGATGCGGAAGAGATCGCCGCTGACCCCGGGAACGCCGCGCGAGACGCTGCCGTAACCTGGGGGCAGACGGTCGTGTTGAAGGGGACGACCACCATCATCGCGACGGCTGAAGGGGCTGTGACGACCGTCGAGATGCCGCTGAACCTGGCGACGGCTGGGAGTGGTGATGTGCTGTGCGGCTCCATCGGTGCGTTCCTGGCGCAGGGCCTGAGTGGGCCGGACGCGGCCTCCCTGGCGGCGTTCGCCGGGAGCCGCGCTGCCTACCGGCTCACCGGGCGCGTTGGCACGCTGGGGCTGGTCGCCAGCGACATGCCGTTGGCCATTGCCGAGGAACTGGCGGCGCTGGAGCGGGTGGAGGCCTGAGATGTCTGACAGTACCGAGTTGACCGTGCGCGCGGTGATGAGGCGAGAGGTTCCGTTCGCAGCGCCAGGCACCTCGATTGCCGAACTGGCGCGGCTCATGGTGGAGCACCGGGTACCGGGCGTGCCGGTAATCGACGACGGCGAACTGGTCGGCATCGTAACGGAGGCCGACCTCATTCAACGCGAGGCGAATGTCGATACGCCGTCAACCTTCGCCTTTCTCGACGCCATCATCGAGGTGGACGCGGGCGCACCCTTCGATGAGGAGCTGCGGCGCGTATTGGCCACCTCGGCCGAGGAATTGATGACGTCGCCTGTGATCAGCATCCGCGACATCGCGACCGTCTCCGAGCTCGCCACGCTGATGTTGCAGCACCGCATTAACCCGATTCCGGTGGTCGATGAACAGCACCAGATCATCGGCCTGGCGACGCGCACGGGCATTGTGGAACTGATCGCCCGGCTCGAGTCGATCGGCTCCTAGCGTCAACTAGAAGGCTTCAGACAGGAACCGGGGATCGTGCGCGCCACTCGAGCCATTGTCGATCTGGACGTTATTGCCGGCAACGTCACCGCGCTGAGGCGGCTGATCCCGCCGCAAACCCGTTTGCTGGCGGTGGTCAAGGCGGACGCCTATGGGCACGGCGCGCCGCAGGTGGCCGCCACCGCCCTTTCGGCAGGAGCGTCGATCCTCGGCGTGGCAACGGTCAGCGAGGGAATCATCCTGCGGCGCTCTGGCATCACCGCGCCGATCCTGATCCTGAGCTCGATTGACTGCTCCGATGTGCGGGCCGCCCTCGCTGCCGGCCTGGAGATGACCGTTGCAGAGCCGAACCTTCTCGGAACCATCGAGCGTGAGGCCGCAACCTGCCCGGAGCCGATCGCGCTCCACGTCAAGATCGACACGGGGCTGCGGCGCTACGGCGCGCTGCCAGAGGCGGCGGTGCATCTGGCGAAGCGCATCGACCAGCACGCGCACCTGCACCTTGCCGGAGTCTCGACGCACTTTGCGTCAGCCGATGAGCCGGAAGATACCTTCACCGCCGAGCAGTACGCCCTCTATCAGCGCGTAGTCGCGGATCTTGCCCGCGAAGGAATCGCCCCTGGCTGTTTGCATGTGTCCAACAGCGCTGCCTTGATTACAGGTGTCGGAGTCGAGCAGGGGATGGTGCGAGCCGGCATCGTGCTGTATGGCATGCCGCCGTCAGACGAGGTCCCTGTCCCGGCAGGAGTTCACGCTGCGATGCGGATCGAAAGCCGCGTGGCGCGCGTGACGCCGCTGGAGCCGGGCGACACGGTGGGGTACAACCGGAAGTGGCGTGCGGAGTCCCCGTTGCTGGGGGTGCTGGCGCCAATCGGTTACGCGGATGGCTACCGCCGAGGACTGTTCGGTAAGGCCTGGGCTGGGTTGCACGGCCAGCATGCGCCACTGCTGGGCCGAGTTTCGATGGATCAAACGGTCTTCGCAGTTCCGGCAGGGGTTAACGCCAAGGTGGGCGATCCTCTCCACCTCATGGGGCGGCCGGAAGATGGAGCGCCGACAGCGACTGACCTCGCGGCGATGCTGGACACCAATACGTACGAGATCCTGGTCGCGCTTCGCGCCAGGATCCCGCGTGTCTATCTTCGTGGCGGAGAGGTTGTCGCTGAGAAGCGCATGGAATCGCCTCCCTGGGAGGCGTAATGGCGCCGTGGCCTACTGGCCTTCCATCGCCAGCCCGGCGGCAACCTGCCGCAGCATATCGACATCTCGCCGCACCACGAACGTGCGGCCGCTCATGTCATCTCGCACGTAATTCAGTGTCCGGTCATCCATCCAGCGATAGATGGTGGGACGAGTGACGCCAAGTTGCTGCGCCGCGCTGCCAATACTGACCAGTTCGGCCCGGTCGTAGGCGCGGTACTTGGCCAGTGCCAGCATGCGACCGAGATCGGTGTCCCAGAAGGAGCGGGGCACCATGTAGTCGTCGGCGGCCGCCGGCCAGAACAGGACCTGGAGCACGGCATCGATCGCCTGCAGGACCTGCTCCTTCGGCTCGGTCTCGTCGCCGCGCGCGACCGCGGCAAGGCGTCGCAAATCCTGCCCAAGCGCACCCTCTCGGAGTTGCTCCAGCGTGAGTTCCTGGAAGGAGTCCTTGTGAAGCCTGCTGATAAGCCGGTGGTGCTGGCTATAAACAAGCTGCAGGGCCTCGTCGATTGCCGCCTGATAGTCCGGCAGCACTGTATCCACGGGAGCTCCTTTCGACCGTGCGGCACTACCGGCGCAGAACGAACGCGCATTGAGTACGTCGAGAGTGTACGCATAGGTAAATATGTGGTCAACGGACTTCGGATCGTACGTGAAAAACCGGGACCGGTGGCGGAAGTGCGGTCTTTTTCAAGTTTGACAACGCTATTTGTGACAAGCGGTCACGGGCGGTGGTGAGACGGCGCCGACCGTTTTCAGGGCTGATCCCGGGCTGTGCAGCGCAAGATCAGCCAGGCCGGCCGGTCATCATGCCGCGCACGGCGAGACCGAAGATGAAGAGCGCAATCAGGGCGTAAATGAGCAACGCCTGCCGTTGATCGCGATCCTTCATGTAGGACCAGGCGAAGGGCAGCACCAGGATACCGGTGATCCCGTACAGGTAGTGCGTGGGTGACGGCGGACGTGCCCCGAAGGTGAGTAACGCCAGCCCGGCCACGACCTGGACCGCCACCAGGACTTCCCCAATCACCAACGCACCGGCGTAACTGCCAGAAATGGCCTGGCCCCGGGCATAGGCAAAGAGACCCCAGAGCCCCAGCACGAACATGAACATCATGACGGTCAGGGAGAGCCGGTCATGGAACAGGAGAAAGGTTTCCAGCGTCGTCGATCCTCGTGTCAGCCACGCACGGCCAGGCAGCAGGCCGTGCCTTACCCGTAGTATAGAAAACGCTATCCCGCGAAGAGATCGAGCGTCAGTTGGCGTTGCGCCGGGTGCGGGGTGTCTGAGCGCCAGGTGGGGCCAGTCTCGCGGCGGGGCAGCGCATCGACCTCCAGGCGCAGCCCGCTCTGGGCCAGCCGCTTCGTCACGGTGGTTACTGCCAGGCGCGGCTTGTTGTTCGTTTCCGACAGGTGGGCGAGCCAGATCGTTGGTGAGAGCCGCGAGGTGCGCAGGGCGTGCGCCAGGAGGTCAGCCGAGGTCGTGTTGGAGAGGTGCCCGGTGTCGGCCAGGATGCGGCGCTGCAAGTGCACGGGGTAGGGACCACGCCGCAGCATCTGCTCGTCATGATTGGCCTCCAGCACCACCAGGTCTGATGCGGCGATGGCCTCGCCCACCGCGCCCGAGACCGAGCCGAGGTCCGTGAAGACACAGATGGTCGTAGCGCTGGAGCGGATCAGGAAACCACAAGGCTCGGCTGCGTCGTGCGCAACCCGGATGCCCGTGATCTCGAGACCACGAAAGGTCACGCTGCGTTCGCAGGTCAGCAAGAGGTGTAACTCGCCATCGAGATGCGATGCTGCCGCCGTGCCTTTGGTCGTGATGATCGTTGCGCCAGCGCGCTGCAGGCGGCCGGTCTCCCGGTTGTGGTCAACATGCTCGTGGCTTAAGAGGACCGCATCGATATCCTGCAGCCGCTTGCCAGACGCTGCGAGGGCGTTGGTCATCTTGCGCACGCCGACCCCGCAGTCCACGAGAACCGTGGCTGTAGAGGTTTGCAACAGCAGCGCGTTGCCGCTGCTGCCACTGCCGAGGCTGGTCACGGTGACGCTGGCCGGATCTGGTTGGAAGTCGCTCACGTTCACAGGGTGCAGGGTACACTGCGGAGCGGCGTCGCCGCCGCGTCCGTGCGAACAGGCGACAGGAGGGACGCGTCTCGATGCAGGCAGCCGGGCGACTTTTCAACCGAGCACCCAGGCCCGATCGCCCCGCCACGGGCAGCAGTGGCCCCCGCATTTCTGACTCGACAAAGCGGATGATCCTGACCGCGCTCTTCATTGTGGCGGTCCTGGCGATCATTTACTTCACGTCGGCGTTCTGGATTCGCTGGTGGTGGTTCGAGAGTCTCGGGTTTACCCAGGCGTTGAGCGCGCGGTACATCTCCGGCGCCGTGGCCTTCGTCGTTGCACTCCTCGTCGTTGGCGGAATCTTCGCGGCAAACTGGAACTTCGCGCTGCGCAAGCGGCAGGTCGTGAGCCGCAGTGGACGGGTCGCGGAAAGCAAGTTCCTGCGCGTCCCGCTCTGGGGCCTGACCATTGCGCTCGGGGTCGTGGCCGGGGTGATGGCCGCGCAGTACTGGGTGACCTGGCGCATGGCGTTGGCGGGCAACCAGTTCGGTGTCGCTGATCCCATCTACGGGCTGGATGCCGGATTCTACGTCTTTCGCCTGCCCGCGCTGGAGTTGGCGCACCGGGGCGTGCTCGCGACACTGCTGGCCTCCCTGGTCATCGTCCTGCTCCTCTACCTGGGGCAACGCGGTCTCGACCGCATCGACAACATCGTCGCGAATCCCCAGATGCGACGCCACCTGCTGGTGCTCGCGGCGCTGTGCATCCTGGTTTTTGGCCTGGGCTACCTGATCGAGAACTTTGATCTCCTGTATTCGATGCGCGGCTTCGTGTCCGGACCCGGTTTTACCGACGTCAACGTGGTGCGGCCGCTGAACTTCGTGTTGGTCTTCGCCTCAGTTGCGGCGGCGCTGGTGCTGGTGTTCAGCAAGCGCATGGATCAGTTGCGCTGGCTGGCCCTGATATTCGGGATCTGGCTGGCGGCGGTTGGCCTGAACTACGCCATTCCCGAAGTTGTTCAGCAGACGATCGTCGAGCCGAACCAGCTTCAGCGCGAGTTGCCGTACATTGCCAACAACATCGCCTTCACCCGCTCTGGATTCGGCCTGGACAATGTCGAGCAGCGCACACTGACCGGCCAGGGAGAACCGCCTGCGAGCGCGCTCCAGGCGGATTCACCCGTCCTGCGCAACGTGCGGCTGTGGGACTACCGGGTTGCGCGCCAGGTCTATCAGCAGTTGCAATCGTTCGTGCCGTATTACCAATTCAACGACGCCGACGTGGACCGCTACCCCGAGGCAGACGAATTGCAGCAAGTGCTGGTGGCTGCCCGTGAGCTGGACACGAACGGGCTGCAGGCCAACGCCCAGACCTGGACAAATCAGCACCTGGTCTACACGCACGGCTACGCGGCGGTGGTCAGCCCGATCAACGAGGCCACCAGCCAGGGGTTGCCAGTCTTTACGGTGAGCGGCATTCCGCCGAACCCCGCCGGAGCCATGACGATCGAGCGCCCAGAAATCTACTTCGGGGAAATCGACCGCACCTGGGTTGCGGTCAACACCGGGGTGCAGGAAGTCAGCGGCATTCCGGGCGACACCCCGCCCGATCCCTACAGCGGCGAGGCGCGCGGCTCTATCGCCCTCGACAATTACCTGCGCCGGGTCATGCTGGCTATTTACCTGGGCGACCGGCGGATCATCTTCACTGACGAGCTGCGGCCAGAATCCCAGGTGCTCCTGACCCGCTCCGTCATGGATCGCATCTCGGAGATCACGCCGTTCCTGCGCCTGGACGGTGATCCGTACATGACCATCGTTGATGGCCGGCTGATCTGGGTGCTGGACGCCTACACGGCGACTGACCGCTACCCGTATGCCACGTCATACGACGGCATCAACTACGCGCGTAATACCTTCAAGGTCACGGTGGATGCCTACGACGGCACCGTGACGTACTACCGCACGGAATTGCCCGACCCCCTTGCTGACGCCTACATGGATGTCTTTCCCACCCTGTTCCGGCCGATTTCCGACGCGCCACAGCGACTGGCGGAGCACTTCCGGTACCCAGAGCAACTGTTCGACATCCAGACGGAGGTTTTCTCCAGCTACCACGTCACCGACCCCACGGCGTTCTACAACGGTGAGGACCGCTGGGAGATTGCGACCGAGCAGGTGGAATCGGCGGAAAACGTCACGGAAGAGCGGCCCATGGAGGCGTATTTCATGACGCTGCCGCTCCCAAGCGAGACGGAAACGGGCTTCAAGCTGATTCGCCCCTTCACGCCAATCAACCGCCTCAACATGACTGCATGGATGGCCGCGCAGGGCGATAGCCAGGGCACCGCGCGGCTGGTGGTGTATCGATTCCCTCGCCAGACTACGGTATTCGGCCCGCAGCAGGTCGAGGCGCGCATCGACCAGGATCCCGAGATCTCATCGCAATTCACGCTTCTCAGCCAGGCTGGCTCTCGGGTCATCCGGGGCAATCTGCTAGTGATTCCGGTCGAACAGACGGTCATGTACGTGCAGCCGGTTTACCTGCAGGCGACTGGTACTGGCGGTGCGCCGACGGAGCTGCAGTTCGTGATCGTGGCGACCAGCCTCCAGGTGGAGATGCGGCCGACACTGGAAGAGGCGCTGGACGCGGTGCTGGCGGGCCAGAGCAATGCTCCGGCAGATGCGCGGAATGCCAACGTCGAGGCGGCGCCAGAACCGAATGCGCCCGTCGCTGTACTCACCGGCGCGACCGCGACCGACGCCCTGGCCGCGTATCAGCGCGGTCAGGATGCCTTGCAGCGCGGGGACTGGGAGGCCTACGGCCAGGCCCAGCGTGACCTGGAGGAGATCCTGGTGAGCCTGACGGGAACGCCGGTGGCAGCCACCGTGCCGGCGGCAGCGTCTTCGGCGCCACAGGCGACGCCGGTACCGTAGTTCGTCGCAGATCGAGCGTGCACGCAGCCCCCGGGCGCGCACGCGAGATGGCATACTGCCGTCAGCAAATGCGGAGAACCGGGAGCAAGGAGTGGATCAGTGAATCTGTGGTCCTGGCTGATCATTCTGGGAGCAGTCGGCTCGTCCGTGGGGCTTACGCTCTACGGCATGGGTACGTCCACGCTGCTGGTTGACCCGTTGCTGGTGACTACCGGCAAGATTCTGCTCTGGGGCGGGCTCCTGGTGCTCATCGTCGGGTTCTTTGCCTGGAAGGCCACCGACGATCCGAACAAGACGCGCTAGCGCCATTGCGGCCAGGGGGTGCGCTGCGTGACGATGGCTGCATCGGGGAACCAGCGCCGCCGCACTTCACCGATGAGATAGAGCGAGCCGGTCACCACGACCGGCTCGCCCTGTGCCCGGCCCATCTCCTCCGCCCTGGCGACCGCGAGACGTGGGTCGGGTTCACATGCCAGTGGCCCGGTGAACCTGGCCGCCCGCAGAGCGCCGGCAACGTCCGCCGCCGGCAGGGCGTGTTTGCCGAGCACGTGCGGCTCCGTGCATACCAACGCGCTCGCTTTCGTCGCAACGAAACCGGCCATGGCCTCGATATCCTTGCTGCCGAGCGCACCGAGAACCATCACCGGCTTGTGCCCGGGCAGCGCATCGAGGCTGCCAACCAGGGCCTCCATCTTGTCTGCATTGTGCGCGCCATCCAGCCAGACACCTGGCCCCTCACCCGGCATCCGCTCCAGGCGCCCCGGCAGGCGAGCTGCGGCGAGGCCGCATTGCTCTGCCGCGTCCGGGATCGTTCTTCCAAGTTCGCGCAAGGCTTTCATGACGCCAAGCGCAATGGCGGCGTTAGTGGACTGGAATACTCCGCTCATGCCCGTGGCCAGGCAAGCCGCGGACGCCTTCGCCCGGACTATGGGGGCCGCCAGCGCCTGCGCCTCGTGCTCGACGACGGCGAGCGCCTCGGGGCGCAGATCACCGATGACTACGGGACGCCCGCGCTTGATAATGCCGGCCTTGTGCCAGGCGATATCCGCCAGGGTCGGACCAAGCGAGATGACGTGATCCATGCCGACCGAGGTGATGACACTGACGTCCGGGGTAATCACGTTCGTCGTGTCGAAGCGGCCGCCAGCGCCAACCTCGATGACCGCGAAGTCCACCTCCCGCCGGGCGAACCAGAGGTAGGAGAGGGCAGCCCACGCTTCGGTGTAGACCAGTGGGGCAAGGCCAAGCCAGTCGGCCGCCGCCAAGACCGCGTCCACCGCTGCGGCGAACGCAGCGCCATCAATGAGGCGGTGGGAGATCTGGAGCTTTTCCGTGGCAACCTGCAGGTACGGTGACGTACGCAGTCCCGTGCGGTAGCCGGCGGCGGTGAGCATGGCCGCGATGGCGGCGGACGTCGAACCCTTGCCGGAGGTCCCGGTCACGTGGATCGTCGGGTACGCATCCTGGGGGTTGCCAAGCGCGGCGAGGACTTGCCGGGTGCGGTCCATGCGGCGCGTGGCGCGCTCGCGGCGGTCGCGCGGGACATCCGACTCGGAGCGTTCACCCCGGATCAGGCTGTTCAGCGCGGCGAGCCCTCGCTGGTATTCGGTGTAGTCGGACGAGATCGTTGCAGCGCTCACGTGGGGAGAAATTCCGCAGCGACGCTGTTGGCCAGCATCGCGCCGCGTGCCGTGAGGCGAATCGCCTCGCCGTCATCCATGAGCAGTCCCTGCGCCTGCATGCGTGCGATTGGGCCGGCGAAGAGGTCGTCAAGGTCGACGCCGTGCCGTGTCCGGAACGCCTCTCGATTGACGCCGGTCGTCAGTAACCGCAGGCCAAGCATCATCGTCTCCCCGATGGCCGTGTCTTCCGCGATCTGTTCGACGTTCGTCCGGGGAGCGTGCCCGTGGGCAAGCGTGGCGATGTAGCGCTGGGGCGACGGCTGGTTCATGACACGTTGGCTCCCCAGGTGTCCGTGCGCACCCGCGCCGATTCCGGCGTAGTCGCCGTTGCGCCAGTAGATGGCGTTGTGCCGGGAGATGAAGGAGGGTGCGGCCGCCCAATTCGCGATTTCGTAGTGCATCCAGCCGGCCTCTGCCAGCACCTCCTGCGCGATCTCCGCAAAATCGGCAGCGGTGTCGTCGTCGGCCGGGGTCAGGATACCGCGTGTGACGGCGTCGGCCATCGGTGTGCCGGGCTCGACGATCAGGCTGTACAGCGAAAGGTGCTGCGGCGTGATGCCGTCAGCGCCAGACAGGATTTGCGTCAGATCGTTCCGCCAGCGCTCGGCGCTCTGTCCGGGCCAGCCGTAGATGAAGTCAAGGCTGAGGTTGCGGAAGCCGGCTCGATAGGCATCGGCGAGGCTGCGCAGGGTGTCGGCGGCCTCGTGCTGCCGCCCCAGGGTGCGCAGGCCACGCCGATCCAGGGTTTGCGCGCCGATGCTGAGGCGATTTACCCCGGCATCGAGCAGGCTCGCGCAGTAGACCTCGGTGAGGTCGTTCGGGTTGGTCTCAATGGTGATTTCCGCATTCTGCACGAAGGCGAACGCCTCGCGGGCCGCGTCGATGATCCGGCCAACCTGAGCGCCAGTGAGCTGCGATGGCGTACCGCCGCCGAGAAAGAGCGAGATAGCCGGGCGGCCTGCGAAATCCGCTGCCTGGAGCGCGATTTCCTGTTCGACGGCGGTGACGTAGTCCGGGATAAGTTGCGAGAGGCCGGCGAAGGTGTTGAAGTCGCAGTACGGGCAAATGTGCGCGCAAAACGGGATGTGAATGTACACACCGAACTCGGCGTCGCAAGCCGCCGGCGCACGCAACCAGCGAGCCGCGTCCGCCGGATTGGTCGTGGCGGTCGTCGTGTCGGGCGGGCAGGACTTGATGATGGCGCTCACAGAATGCTTTTGAGTTTCTCGAAGTCCACGTTGCCACCGCTCAGGGTTGCCACGGCACGAGAGCCAGCAGGCGCGCCCGCTTTGCGGGTCATGAACGCGGAAACAGCGGCCGCCCCTGCTGGCTCAACGAGTTGCTTGGTCCGTTCCAGGATCAGGCGCAACGCCGCGATGATTTCGTCATCGGTGACCAGCACCACGTCATCGACGTAGCGTTCGATCAGCCGCTGCGATGTGGGATCGGCAAAGGGGGCAGAAAGACCATCCGCCACGGTCGTGATTTTCTCGATCGTCACCGGATAGCCAGCCGCGAGGCTGCGAGTGACCGCCGGTGCGCCCTCCGGCTCGACGCCTACGACCCGAACCGAGGGCTTCATGGATTTTGCGGCTACGGCGATGCCGGCGAGCAGGCCGCCACCCCCAACGCAGACGGCAATAGTCTCGACGTCCGGGGCATCTTCCATGATTTCCAGGCCCGCTGTACCCTGGCCCGCGATGACATCCGGGTCACCGAAGGGATGCACGTAGTGCATCCCATGCTGCTCCCGGTACTCGTTCATGGCGGCGTAGACGGTTTCCATCGAGGGGGCAAAGAACGCCTCGGCGCCGTATCCGCGTACCGCCGCGACCTTGGTCGGTACCGCATGCTCCGGCATGAACACCACGCAGCGTACGCCGGCGATTTGCGCGGCGTAGGCCAATCCCTGGCCGTGGTTCCCCGCCGAGAGCGTGATCACCCCGCGCTCGCGCTGCTCGGGTGTGAGCTGGAAAACCGCGTTCAGTGCGCCGCGCGCCTTGAACGCGCCGGTGCGCTGCAGGTTCTCGGCCTTCAGACCAAGCCGGGTGTCTGTGGCGGCGCTGAGCGTGGCGGATTCCAGGATCGGCGTCCTATGCACATAGGGCGCAATGCGTTCGGCTGCGGCGCGGATGTCATCCAGCGTGACGTCCGGGGTGACCGTGCGCTCATACTCAGCGCGAGCGGCGCGAGCCGCGGCGGCGATGTCCAGGGTTCCGGAGGTTTGTGGCACAGACGGGTCCTCACTCTGGGGCGGGGCGATTTCATGCAGCGTGCAGTGGACGCCGCCCGTCCACCAGCAACGGGGCAGTATAGGCAGCGCGACACATGGATGAACTTGGCGCAAACGACGAACCAGGCGGTGGGAGCGCGACTTCGCGGGTACGTATGTTGCCGTACCGGGAAGATCTGGCCGAAACCTACGCCGAGGCCATCGGGGCGTGGCTAGAGCTGGCGCCGTTCCAGCTCCCGGGGCGCCGGGTGTTTCAGTTCCTGGTCGAGGGCATCGAGGGCCGCCCGGCGGCCATGATCACTCTCTGGCCGTCCCTGCGGCGGGTGGATGCCATCGGGGCAGGCGCGGCGGTGGTCTTCACCCGCGTCGCCTCAGTCCAGGTTGTGGAAGACGCAGAATTGCTCTTCCGCCGCGAGAGCGGGGAGTACCTGGTCGTGGCGAAAGGCGGCAAGATCGTGGTCCGCGCCTAAGCACGAGCTGGATCACGCGCCGGGGCGGAAATCGCTCTCTGGCGTGATGGTGCTCACGAATTCCGCGATGATCGCTGCCGCCTGCTCGACATCTGAGAGGCTGACGACCTCATTCGGGGAGTGCATGTAGCGTCCGGGCACCGACACCAGGCCCGTGGCGGCGCCGCTCGCGGTCTTGACGATGGGGTCCGCGTCAGTCCAAGTGGCCGCCGCGGTCGCCTGCACGGGCGGGTTGACGCCCAGGCGGCGGGCGGCTTCCTGCAAGCCGCGTACAACCTTCTCATTCAGAGTCGTGCCACGCGCCAGCGCCGCGCCGCCGCCCAGCTTGACTTCGACCTCACGCTTCTTGTCGCCTTCCGGGTGGTCGGTTGCATGGGTGAGGTCAATGGCGATGGCGACCAGCGCCGGCAAACGATGCGCTGCCACCAATGCGCCGCCGAAATCGGTCTCCTCCGTGGCAGAGGCCACCGCGTAAACATCGACCGGCGGCCGGTTTTCCGCGATCTTGCGCAGGGCCATCAGCGCCACGAACGCGCCGATGCGGTTGTCCATGGAACGGGAGGAATAGAGATCGTCCGTGAGCCTCACCAGGTTCGCGTCGATGACGGCCGGGTCACCCACCTCCACACGCAGTTCCGCTGCCTCACGATCAGCCGCGCCGATGTCGATCCACATGTCTGTGAGCTTCGTCGGCTTGTTGCGGTCCTCGGGGGTGAGCAGGTGGGCCGCCTTCTTGCCGATCACACCGATGACATCGCCGTTGCGACCGGAGATGCGTACGCGCTGACCGACGATAACCTCGTGGTCCCAGCCGCCAATGGGATCGAACCAGAGGAAACCCTCCTTGTCGATGCCGATGATCTGGAAGCCGATCTCGTCAATGTGACCGACCAGCAGCACCCGTGGCGCATCCTCTGCCCCATCTGCGGGACGCAGCCGGGCGTAGGAGTTGCCGCGGACGTCATGTGTGACCTCATCGGCGAACGTTGCTGCCTCTTCTCGCCACACGC
This sequence comes from Thermomicrobiales bacterium, assembly GCA_034431475.1. Lineage (GTDB taxonomy): Bacteria > Chloroflexota > Chloroflexia > Thermomicrobiales > UBA6265 > JACCXM01. The sequence continues at coordinate 48,189 of DAOUDE010000020.1, forward strand.
GTGCCGGTGCATCTTCAAACCCGGATGGACCCGGCGAATCGAGCAGGCGGGTCAGGAACGCGAAGTCATGGTCGTTCACCGGGAAGTGCTCCTCACAGTCCGTCGATCTCGTCGATTGAAACTACTCGCGGAGTGCCACGACGACGGCAAAGATGGCGAGTATGGCGATGGCAATCACCAGCCAGTATCCGCTCACGCTGAAGGTGTGGGCGCCGGACCAAGGCGGGAGACGTAGCCTCGCAGGAGATCGGTGGCCAGGCAAACGCCTGCGAGATCTACCCCCGTGCGTAGCCCGGCCCGTTGCAGGAACTCCAGCAGCGACTCCGTGGCGAGGTTGCCGGGTGCGCCGGGCGCGAACGGGCAGCCGCCCAATCCCCCGGCTGCGGAATCGAAAATGCGTACCCCGCGCTCAAGTGCGACCTGCACGTTGGCCAGCGCGTTGCCGGTCGTGTCGTGGAAATGGAGCGCCAGATCGGCAGGGGGCAGCGACCTGCTGACCGCGTCAAGCGTGGCGTCGACGTCTGCCGGGATACCGACGCCGATGGTGTCGGCCAGGCAAATCTCGTCGCAACCGGCGGCGAGCAGTTGCTCGGTAACGTCCACAACGGCATCGGCTGAAACCGGGCCGGCGTATGGGCAGCCGAAGGCGACCGAGACGTACCCACGGACCCAGACCTTTTCCGCCTTGGCCCGCTCGATGACGGGGGCGAAGCGCTCGAAGGTACCGGCGATGGTTGCGCCAACGTTGGCCTGGGCAAACTCGTCGGTGGCAGCGGTAAAGAGCGCGATGGCATCTACGCCGGCGGCCCGCGCTCGTTCCAGCCCGCGTTCATTTGGAAGGAGCACCGGGTAGCGCACGCCGGGGAAGCGCGTAATGCCGAGCATGACTTCGCTGGCGTCGGCCATCTGGGGCACGGCGCGGGGGTTGACGAAGCTTGTGGCCTCGATCAGCGGCAGGCCAGCCGCTGAAAGCGCATCGATAAAGGCAATCTTGCGTGCTGTTGGAACGGGCTGCGCTTCATTCTGCAGCCCGTCCCGGGGACCTACCTCAACAACGATGACGTCGCGTTCGGCGTGATCAGCCACGCACGTGATCCACCATGGACGTCAGCGCCTACGGGGCCGGCTGCGCCGGAAGTGGCGCAGAGGTTGGCGCGGCCGAGGCTGACGCGGGCGTCGCGGTTGCAGTCGGACGCGGCGTGCTCGTGGGACGCGGCGTGCTGGTTGGCGGAACCGGCGTATTGGTCGGACGCGGTGTCGCCGTCGGAGGCACCGGGGTGCTGGTTGGCAACGGCGTGGCGGTTGGCGGCACCGGCGTATTCGTGGGTGGCACTGGTGTCGCGGTTGGGAGCGGCGTTGCGGTCGGAGGCACAGGCGTTGCCGTGGGCTCAGGTGTCGACGTCGGCTCCGGCGTCGCCGTCGGTGGGACCGGAGTGGACGTAGGTTCTGGCGTCGCCGTCGGCGGGACAGGGGTCGCTGTAGGCTCTGGCGTCGCGGTTGGCGGGACAGGCGTCGCCGTTGGTTCTGGCGTTGCCGTCGGTGGAATGGGGGTGCTCGTCGGTTCGGGCGTGGCCGTTGGTGGAACTGGCGTCGCCGTGGGCTCTGGTGTCTCGGTTGGGAGGATTACGGCAACCGGGGTCGCGAGAGCCGGGGCTTCCGCAGGCGTGGCAGCTGCTTCCGGTGACGCTGCTGATTCAGGCGTTGCGGCCGGCTCAGTGACCGGCGTGGCTGCTTCTGGCGTTGCTTCCTCCGCGACCGGCGGGATGCCTTCGGGCGTCGCTTCCACAATTGCCGCAGCCGGCGTCGCCTCCACGACGGCTGCAACCGGCGTCGCTTCTTCTGTTGTCGCGACCGGCGTGGCCACGCCGGTTGCCAGCGGTGTTGCCACGGCGGCAACGGGCGTCGCGAGGGTGGCTGCTGGGCTTGCCGCAGTCGCGGCGACCGGAGTCGCCATGTTCGCGGGCGTCGCGGCAGCGCCGGCTTCAGGCGTGGCTACCGCGCCGGGTTCTTCCGGAGTTGCGACGGCGGTTTCCGTTTCCTCTACCGCCGCAGTGGCGGGAGCAACGGCTTCTTGCGTCACCTCAGGTGCAGGCGTGGGAGAGGGCGCCGGTGGCTGATCGCCACAAGCCGCCAGGGTGACCATGGCCGCCAGGCCAATGGAGAGCAACGCGCCCTGGGAACGAGTCATTCGCGGTCGTGGCATGATCGAGCCCCTTCGAAGACGCCGGGCAGACCCTTCCCGATCCCCCGGAACACGAAACACGAAACACGATCTGCGAACAGTCGTTTGCCGCAGTGTCATCCTACGGCTATGTGCCCCTCACCGCAAGACAGCGGTGCCTCCTGGGCTGCGTTTCCTGCGCAAACGGCCACGAGGCTTGTTTGTGAATGGAGGGACCGGTATACTCGCGTGCGCCGTTCTGCGGCGAATAGCGCTGGCGCACGGGCAGATGCCAGAGTGGTTAAATGGGCCTGACTGTAAATCAGGTGCGAAAGCTACGGTGGTTCGAATCCGCCTCTGCCCACCGGCCGCCGAAGAAGAACGGCTTGGCCGCCGCTGGCCCACATAGCTCAGTTGGTAGAGCACAT
>DAOUDE010000021.1:0-3434 GCA_034431475.1 Thermomicrobiales bacterium
TGGGCATCGAGGCGGACGGGATGGTGGAGACCGATGGCCACGTCGGGCAATTGCTCGATTTGCTGGATGAACTGGGAATTGCCGACAACACGGTCGTCATGTACACCACCGATAACGGCGCCAGCTTCTGGTCCTGGCCTGACGCTGGCACCACTCCCTTCCGCAGCGAAAAGAACACGGTCTGGGAGGGCGGCTTTCGGGTGCCATGCGTAGTGCGCTGGCCGGGCGTGATCGAGCCGGGGACCGTGAGCAACGAGATCTACTGCATGTACGACATGTTTCCGTCGATGCTGGCGGCGGCGGGGAATTCGAACGTCGTCAATGACCTCAAGGCCGGGACAACCATCGGAGACATGACCTACAAGGTCCATCTCGATGGTTACAACATGCTTCCCTACTGGATGGGAGAGGTCGATGAGCATCCACGCCACGAATTCCTGTACTGGACGGACGACGGCAATCTCGGAGCACTGCGGTACGACCGCTGGAAGGAAGTCTTTGCCGATCAACGGGCACATGGCCGCGGCGTCTGGATCGATCCGCCAGTTGACTTGCGCCTGCCCTACATCTTTGATCTCCTGGCGGATCCCTTCGAAAAGTCACAACTCGATTCCACGAGCTACAACATGTGGGTCAGCGAGCGGGCGTTCCTGTCGTACCCGGTGACGGACTACCTCTTCAACTGGCTTTCCAGCTTCAAGGAATTCCCACCACGCCAGAAGTCGGCCAGTTTCAGTATCGATCAGGTCATGGCCCAGTTGCAGAACCCCGATCAACCGTAATAGACCGCAGAAGTCAGCGTCCTGAAATCAGCGGCGATGCAGGACGTGGCGCAATCGCCGCATGATTTCAGGACGCTGACTTCTGCGGAAGGGGCGGACACATGCTCCGCCGCGCTCGGCCGGCTTGCACACACCCTGACCCTGGTGAAGGATCTGGGCAGCCCGAAATACGACTTTCGATAGATGTATTCCGCACGCTCCCGGCGCATACTGCCGCGCATGATCTGACAAGATGCGTCGGCGTCAGCGTAAGGTGGGCCTCATGGACGGTTCCCGCTTCGATTCCCTCATCAAAGCCCTGGCGACGGCGCCGGTGAGCCGGGCAACGCTCCTGCACGGACTCGCCGCCAGCGCCATTGCCCACCTTGGAGTGCTCCACGCTCCGGGGCCGGCGGCCGCGAGGAGCAGCAAAAAGCGCGTCCACGTTTGTCTGTGCGATCCCACGGGCTGTCAGACGAAGACCATCAGGAAAGCGAATCGAGGGAAGTTCATCCGGCGCCATGCCCCCTGCGCGGCCAGTGGCGCGTGTACGGGCGAGAACCCCTGCGCAACGCCGGTCTGCACTCCCGACTGCGACCGCAAGGTCTGCGGGAGTGATGGGTGCGGGGGCCAGTGCGGAACGTGCGACGCCGATCAGGTCTGCGCCGACGGCCGGTGCGCGTGGAGATGCCCCGGCGGCCAGAAGGCCTGCGCCGGCGAGTGCATCCCGAGCAATCAGTGCTGCACGTCGAGCGATTGCCCGGCGGCTAACCCGGACTGCTGTGGAGGCGCCTGCGTCGACGCGGCAACCGACGCCCGCAATTGTGGCGCCTGCGGCGTCCGCTGCGCTACCGGCCAGCCGTGCAGCGACGGCATTTGCGGGGGGACCTGCGCTTCCTATGGTGCGTCTGCCTGCGACACGCCGAGCACCGACTGCGGCGCAAGCATCATCACCTGCGGCGGCAACCCGAATTGCTGGGCGATGCCGACGACCAGCGGGTGTTGCGCATGCGCCGGATCTCCCGGGTTGTCCCGCCAGCCATGCGCGGGCAACCAGGACTGTGAAGGCGCCGCGCAGTGCAACCTGTTCGGTCCTTTCAGCGGCACCTGCAACGGCGACCGGAATCTCCCGTGCCGGGAGGACGCCGACTGCGCGTCCCTGCTCCTTTGCACTAACGGAGCGTGCGGGGGGCAGATTTGCCTGACGGACGCGGACTGCGTGGCGGCACTCGGGGCGGGCACCGTCTGCATATCGGGGGCGGAGCTTCCCTGCACCGCCAATGGCGCGAACATCTGCTGGACGCTCTGCACCGGGGCATAGCGCCGCCATGCGCCGGAGCACGAGGCTGGGCCAGAAACTTTCCCGGCCCGGCCTCGTGCTGTCGCTACGAACCGAAGGGAATGAACTGTCAAGCAGACATGTCGCTGGTCTGGCCTCAGCCTGGGTGCACGCGTACAGGCCACTTTGGACGTCGCCCGTTGTGATCCGCGGAGCACCCGGCTCGGATGGCGCTACTTGATCCCGGCCAGGAGCGGCCGGGAAGAGGCGCACTTCGGCCACAGCGAGTTCGTGAGCGATTGATCTGCGACGTGGCACGCCATCTGCCTCCCAGGCCATGACGACGGAACGATGACGCGGCTACCGCCAGGGCCGGTCACACCGTCCGCCGGGGGTTCACCTTTCGATGGACACGAATACCGATCCCGAGTTGGTCCACATACCCGCCTCTCCCAATCCTGAGCCCCGCGAGGTGCACAAGGGCCGCCACAGAGGGACGCATTCCCTGCCAACGGGCCGCCTCGTCGCTTCCGTCGTTGGCGCCGCCATCCTCGGCCTGGTCGTCGGAATTACCGCGCTGCTTGGCACGGCGGTCGTCACTGATCGGCCAGTGCTGTTCCTGTCGATCGGGTTTGTCGCCTTCTGCGCGGTCTACTCCCTGGGGTTGGTACTCACCACCAGGCAGATGCTACCGGCCCGGCGCGCGCGATTCCGCGCCACCTCGTTCGCTCTGGGCACGGTCGTCGTCACCGTCGCATTTGCGGCGACGGCTCTGCGCCCGATGCTCGACCCGCGCCTTGAACCCACCACCGTGCCCGCGCAGCGCTTCTGGGACCTGCCGACCGGGTCGCGCATCGCCTACGTCCGGAAGCCCGCCGAGGGACGCGCCCACCCCACACCGGTCATCGTCCTGCACGGCGGCCCCGGCGTCCCGGACATGGCGGGCGACGCAGACTACTTCGGGCGGCTGGCCCAGGATGGATTCGACGTGTATGTCTACGACCAGGTCGGCGCTGGCCGCTCGACGCGACTGGCTGACGTGCGTGGCTATACGCTCGCGCGCGATGTTGCCGATCTCGAGGAGATCCGGCGCATGATCGGCGCCGACGAGGTGATCCTGATCGGGCACTCGTACGGGGGCAAGCTGGCCGCCGCCTACGCCGCGGCGCATGGCGCGCATGTGGCCAGGATGGTGCTCTCCTCGCCCGACGATCCCTCGCCCACGGCTGGCGGCGCGAGCATGACCTCCCGGCTCAGCCTGGGTGATCAACTGGGTGTCTCCGCGCTCCTGGTGAGTCCCCGCCCGCTGTTCGCCTGGGCGCTGCTCCAGGTCAACCCGGCGGCAGCCCACGCCGTCGCCAGCGATGCGGAGCTGGACGCCCGGCAGGATCGCG
>DAOUDE010000022.1:0-22702 GCA_034431475.1 Thermomicrobiales bacterium
TGCGCGATGCGATCTCGCAACCGGTGGGCACCATCGTGGAGGTGGTCAAGACCGCCATCGAGGAGACGCCGCCGGAACTGGTGGCCGACATCATGGAGCAGGGGATCACCCTGGCCGGGGGTGGGGCGCTGCTGCTCGGCCTCGATCGCCGCCTGCAGACCGAGCTGAAGATGCCCGTCTACCGCGCCGATGATCCCCTCACCTGTGTGGCCCGCGGCACCGGTCGCGTCGCCGAGGCCCTCCACCTCTACGAACGGGCGCTGGCCAGCGGCTCCGAAATCCGCCGCGCGGGCAACTAGACCATGTCTTGAAGCCGCCGGGGACGCCTGTCCCGGCGAATCGGCGTGGTATGGTTCGGGGTCCGGACATTGGCCGGTCCTCTGCCTTGCTGCGCCCCGCCGCGGCTCGAATGCGCCCCAATGAGGTTCACCCTTGACGACGTTGAGCACGAGGCAGACCATCTTCCTGGTCACGCTCTTCGTGGTCACCAGTCTCGCTTTCATTCAACTGGACAGTCACCGCGCCCTGGACCCGGTGAAGGATGCTGTTCGCGCAGTTGTGGGTCCGGTGGTCGCCCAGATCAACTCCTCAGGCGCCAGGGGCAACGCCGCGCTCGAACGCGAGTTGGTTGCTGTCAAGGCCGAGCGAGACACGCTGGCTGCCGAGAATGCCCAACTCAAGGCCGATGTACGAGAGGTCGAGCAACTTCGCCTGCAGGCCAAGCTCCAGCAGGATCGGCCCACCTGGAAGATGCTCCAGGCGCGGGTGCAAGCGCCCGACCCCACTAATCAGCAGAAGTTCCTGACCATCGACAAGGGCTCTCGCAACGGTGTCGAGGTTGGGATGGCTGTGGTGGCCCAGGGGCCAAACTACATCGGCCAGGTGACTGAGGTGTGGGAAGACTCCGCGCGGGTGATGCTGATCGTCGATGTCACCCAGCGCGTCGGTGCGCGCCTGGAAGGCGGCGGCGACGGCGTGGTGTTCGGGGTCTGGCAGAACGGCGGCCGCCTGGAACTCCGCTTCCTGGATCGCGATCAACAGACGCAGCCGGGCGAACTCGTCATGACGACGGACAGTGCCGCGCTGCGCACCGCCCGGGTTCCCGGTGGCCTTCTGGTGGGACGTGTCGGCGACGCGCCCCCGAACGCGGCCAAGGGCGATACGCAGACGGTCCCAGTGATTCCGCTGGTCGCCTTCGAGCGTCTGGAAGTCGTGACGGTGGTGCTCACAGATGGCTCGTAACGTGCGAAGCGCGCCGGACCCTCGCCTGATCACGGCGCTTGTGGCTGCCCGCGCCACCGGCACGGTGATCCGCCGCCTGGGCCGGGGCGGAGGCACCGCCGCACCGGGGCTGGTGGCAGACCGCATCGACCCCGGTCTCCTCGGCAAGATCGCGCGCCGCTTGCCTGCCGGGAGCGTGGTGGTGGCAGGCACCAACGGCAAGACAACGATCTCCCGCATGTTGGCGGATATTCTGCAGGCGAACGGTCAGGTGGTGGCGCACAACCGCTCCGGCTCAAACCTGGTGCGCGGCGTTGCGAGTGCCCTCGCCGCACAGACCGACATTCTGGGACGCCCGGCAGCAGATATCGGCGTCATCGAAAGTGACGAAGCCGCGTTCCCCGAAATCGTGCGCCAAGTGCAGCCTTCCATCGTCGTCCTCAACAACCTGTTCCGGGATCAGCTTGATCGCTACGGCGAACTCGACACGATCTCGAAAAGCTGGCAGGCATCGTTCCAGCACCTCCCCTCCTCGACGCGGGTGGTCGTCAACCTGGATGATCCAACCCTGGCGGCCATCACGGAGTCAATGCCCGCCGAGCGTGTCGGCTTCGGGCTCGACGACCCCAATCCGTTGTTGATGCTGGACTCCCTCCCGCACGCGGCCGACGCCAAGGTGTGCCGTGACTGCGGCAGGGATCTGGTGTACGACCGGCTCTACAGTGCGCACCTCGGGGCGTGGCGCTGCCCGGGCTGCGGCAAAGCGCGGCCGACATTGGCCTATGCCGGCACTCGCGTGGCGCTGCATGGTCTTGACGGTGTCGCGGTTGACGTGACGCGGACGCGCCAGGCTGACCGGGTAGAAGCGTCGCTGCACGTCCCCGGCCTCTACAACGCCTACAACGCCACCGCCGCGATTGCCGCCGCGAGTGAGCTGGGTGTGCCGGCAAAAACGATCATCCGCGCGCTCGCCGGGTATCGTTCGGCCTTCGGCCGCATCGAGCGCCTGACCTACCGGGGACGGCAGCTCACACTGGCATTGGTCAAGAATCCGGTGGGTTTCAATGAAACACTTCGCATGCTCACGTTGGCGACCGACGGACTGACGACGCCAACCCTCATCGCCATCAACGACCTGGCTGCAGACGGGCGCGATGTCTCCTGGTTGTGGGATGTGGACTTCGAGATGCTGGCGGAGGGCGCCGCGCCAATATCCACGACAGGCATTCGCGGTACGGACATGGCGAACCGCCTCAAATACGCAGGCCTGCCAGAGTCCCGTGTCCAGCCCCTTTCAGCCGACCTGGCGGCTGGGCTGGATGCCTTCGTCGATTCATTGCCAGACAGCGCGCCCGGGTACGTGCTGCTCACCTACACCGCACTGCTGGGGCTGCGCCAAACGCTGGCTGATCGCGGCGCGGTGGCACATTTCTGGGAACAGTGAGGCAACCATGCACCTGACCATCGGCTGGCTCTACGGCGCAAGCATGAACATCTACGGTGACCGCGGCAACGTCATTGCGTTGAAGCGCCGTGCCGAGTGGCGAGGTATTTCTGCCACCGTGCGCGAGATCAACATCGGAGAGCCAATTCCGAGCGACATCGACTGCTTCTTCTGGGGTGGCGGGCAAGACCAGGAGCAGGTCGCGGTCGCCCGCGATCTGCAGGGCGCCAAGGGGCGGGCGCTCGCCGCCGCAATCGAAGACGGCGCCTCGCTCCTCGCCGTCTGTGGCGGCTACCAACTCCTGGGCCACGAGTACCGCCCGCACGACGCCGATGCATTGCCCGGCGTCGGCATTATCGACGCCATTAGCGTGGCTGGGCCTGAGCGTTTCATCGGCAACGTCGTCATCGACTCCGAGTGGGGAACGCTCGTCGGGTTCGAGAACCACAGTGGCCTGACCACGCTCGGACCGGGCCTGGAACCAATGGGCAAGGTACGCGTGGGGCGCGGCAACAACGGGAAGGATGGCACCGAGGGGGCACGCTACCGCAATGCCCTCGGCTGCTACCTGCACGGCGCATTGCTGCCCAAGAACCCGGCGCTCACCGACTGGCTCATTGCGCGCGGCCTGGAGCGCCGCCACGGCACGGTGGTGCTCGAGCCCATTGACGACCATGTCGAACTCAATGCTCATGTCACCGCGGTTGAGCGGGCCGTCGCAACCCGGTAGCCGCCTACCGCTCCACCGGGTATCCCAGGCGTTCCCAATCCAGGATGCCGCCCGCCATGCTCCTGGCGTCGAACCCGGCGTTCTGCAGGGCCTCGGCAACCATCAGGCTGCGTCCCCCAGATCGGCAGTAGACAATAATTGGTTGCGTTGGGTCGATTTCGTTGACCCGAGTCGCAAACTCGCTCATGGGAATCAGCTTTCCGCCAGCAATGCGCCCCTCGTGCCACTCGTCCAGTTCGCGCACATCAACGAGTTGTGAAATCGCGTTCCTGTTCGCCGCCACGTCGGCGACCGTGACTTCAAGCTGCGGATCAAGTTCCTGTGATTGTCCTGAATTCGTCACCAGAATCTCTCCCCTCTCCGCAGGGATGCGGATGGTTCTTGCGCATGTGGCGGGTCGCTCCTGAAAAGTCACGCCCCGGATCACCTCAATACCCCGGTTATACTCGCCTCGTTCGGATGCTTGCCGGGGCACGGGTCAAGCGCCTGTTCGCATGACGCGGGCAGCGATGCCCCACAACGCGAGGGAGCGAGATGAGCGGAGGCGGCCAGCCGCAGGCGAATCAGCACGCCATTGCAATTGAGACTCTGTTGGACGAGCAACGCGAGTTCCCGCCAACGGCTGCGTTTGCTGCCCAGGCCAATGTCAACGATCCGTCAATCTACCAGCGAGCGGCGGATGATCTGGAAGGCTACTGGGCGAATGAGGCGGCCAGCCTGCACTGGTACAGGCCGTGGGACACCGTGCTGGAGTGGGACCCACCGTTCGCGCGCTGGTTCGACGGCGGGCAACTGAACGTCTCGGTCAACTGCCTCGATCGTCACGTCAAGACCGGAGGCGGCGGCAAGGTTGCCTATTTCTGGGAAGGTGAACCGGGCGACCGTCGCACCATCACCTACCAGGACCTCTACGACGAGGTCAACAAGGCGGCCAACGCGCTCAAGGAACTTGGCGTGCAGCGCGGCGACCGCGTGGCCATTTACATGCCGATGATTCCGGAACTCCCGGTTGCCATGCTGGCATGTTCCCGCATCGGAGCACCCCACACCGTCGTCTTTGGGGGCTTTTCCTCAGAGGCGCTGGCAGACCGCATCAACGACTCGCAAGCCAAACTGGTGATCACGGCGGATGGCGGGTTCCGGCGGGGCAAGGCCAGCGGCCTGAAAGTGAACGTCGATGCTGCCCTTGAGCATACGACATCGGTAGAACACGTCCTGGTGGTGGAGCGCACCAAACAGGATGTGGACATGGCCGAGGGCCGGGATATCTGGTGGCATGACCTGGTGCCCCGCCAGGCCGATTGGTGCGAACCGGAGCGCATGGAGAGCGAAGATATGCTCTACCTGCTCTACACCTCCGGCACCACCGCCAAACCCAAGGGCATTCTGCACACGACCGGCGGCTATCTCACGGTCGTTGCCAGCACGCACCGCAGCGTCTTCGACATCAAGGACGACGACATCTTCTGGGCTGCCGCAGATATTGGCTGGGTGACCGGGCACTCGTACATCGTCTATGGGCCGCTGGCGAACCACACCACCGGCGTCATGTACGAGGGGACGCCGGACTGGCCGAACCCTGCGCGCTGGTGGGAAATCGTGGAGCGGTACGGCGTGACCGTAGCCTACATGGCGCCTACCGCCATTCGCGCTCACATGAAGTGGGGTCCGCAGCACGCGGCGCAGCATGATCTGTCCTCCCTGCGGCTGCTGGGCACCGTCGGCGAGCCGATCAACCCCGAAGCCTGGATGTGGTACCACGAGCATATTGGCGGCGGGCGATGCCCTATCGTCGATACGTGGTGGCAGACCGAAACCGGCGGCGTCATGATTTCCCCGCTGCCCGGATTGACGACCACCAAGCCCGGTTCCGCGACAAAGCCGATGCCTGGCGTCGATGCCGACGTGGTCGATGACCGAGGGAACTCGGTGCCACTCGGCGAGGGCGGCTACCTCGTACTGAGAAAGCCGTGGCCCTCGATGCTACGCGGCATCTACGGCGATCCCGAGCGGTACAAGGCGACGTACTGGAGCCGTTTCCCGGGCGTGTATTTTGCCGGAGACGGCGCGCGCCGCGACGAGGACGGCGACTACTGGCTGATGGGCCGCGTCGATGACGTGATGAACGTCTCTGGCCACCGCCTCTCCACCATCGAAATCGAGAGTGCGCTCGTCGACGACAAGCGCGTCGCCGAAGCTGCTGTAGTCGGACGGCCGGATGACGTCACCGGCGAAGCCATCTTCTGTTTCGTGATCCTCAAGTCCGATGTTGAGCCGACGCCAGGCCTTGGAGAAGATCTGCGGCAGCACGTGGCCACGAAGATCGGGGCCATCGCGCGCCCACGCCAGGTGATGTTCACGCCGGATCTTCCCAAGACACGCTCGGGCAAGATCATGCGCCGCCTGCTGCGAGACATCGCATCAGGGCGGCAACTTGGTGACACGACGACCCTGGCGGATGCCGAGGTTGTCGAATCCATCCGGGACGCAACCATGTCGGCATCCGCCGACGACGAGTAGCCGTTAGAGATACTTCTCGAACCAGCCGACGATGCGCTCCATGCGATCGACCCGGCGGTCTGGACGGCCTATCCCGGCGAGAAAATGCGGCTCGCCGGGATAGCGCACCATTTGCACTGGAACCCCGCGCATCTTGAGAATCGTGAAAAGCGTCTCCGCCTGCTCAGGCGGGCAACGCAGATCACCTTCGCTCTGCAGCAGAAGCAATGGCGCGGTGTTATGGTGGATCGCCATCATCGGGGAAGCCGCCAGGAATGCGTCGATATCCTCCGGCAGCTTGCCCAGCCCGGCAAAGCGCTCGTCGGTATACCCTTGCAGGTCGGACCCGCCATACCACGACACGAAATTGCTGACCGGGTTCTCGCTGACTGCCGCGCGGAAAACTCCCGGATGGTGCCCCAACAACCACGCCGTCAGGTAGCCGCCGTGCGAGAGCCCCATGACGCCGATGCGCTCAGCATCAGCAATCCCTTCGTCCATCGCCCATTGCACCGTCCGCAGGATATCCTCGCTGCCAACGGGACCCCACTCGCCGTGGGCGGCGGCCGCGAACGCCTCGCCGTAGCCGCTCGAACCACGCGGGTTCGGATAGAGCACGGTGAAACCTGCATCCGCGAGCGCCAGCATCTCCAGCCACGGGGTCGGGCTGTGCGCGGCATGTGGACCGCCGTGAATCTGCACGATCACCGGCCCCGGTTGATCAGCGTTTTCAAGCCGATCCACGATCCACGTCTCGATGTCGTGACCATCCTGGTGGCGAATCGAGACGTTTCGGGGCCGACGGGCGTAGGGCTGCATCCAGTCCGACCCGTTCGTGGTCAGTGCTCTCAGTTCGCCCGCGTCCAGCGCGTAGATCTCGGTCGGCTGACCGTTCACACTTCCCAGGACCGCCAATTTCCCGGGTGAAAGAGCCAGGGCGTTGGCCACAACATCCCCATCGAGAAGTGGGGTTGCAGATCCGCTCTCCGGGCAGATCAGGTACGGAAAAGCCCGGCCCCGATCACCGACCAGCACAACGATGTTTCCGTCGTCACGCCACATGCACGCCATTCGCGAGCCACGCACCAATTGGTCGCCCGTCGAAACGTTCTCGACTGGCCGATCCAGCTCTGGAGCGAGGCGCCTCACCACGTCGCGCTCGGCCAGGAACAGGTGGTTGTCTGCCCAGTTTGGTTGCCGTGGCCGCTCGTAACCGAGGATGGCCAGCCGGTCGCCACCGGGTTCGGGACGCACGAGTACCACGCCGCCGGGCAACTCAGCCAGCTTCTGCGGGGCGGCATCACCTTCCACCAGCACCTTCCAGACCGCCGCGCCCTCGCTGCGCCGGCGCATGCCCGCGTCGGGCCCGGCATCAGCGACGACGGCGAGGGCCTCGTCACCGAGCCACTGTGCATCGAGGACTTCCCACTCGGCATCACTGACCCGGGTAGCCCGCTCGGTCTCCAGGTCGATCACCCAGGCGCTGGTGAGCTGGTTGAGGAACCCGACGCCATCCAGGCGCCACCAGAAATCGTCGATGATCCGCGCGGTTGGGTCATCTGGATCGCCAACGACAAGCCGTTCAACACCACTTGCCGCAAGCGCCAGGAGTTGCCTGCCATTCGGCGACCACCAGACGCTCTTGACTCCAGACACCTCTGGAGTGAGGCAGCGAGGTTCGCCACTTTGCATAGGCAGCAGCCAGACCTGGTTCTTGCCGTTGCGGTTGGACACGAATGCCGTCGTCGCGCCATTTGGGGAGATGACCGGCTCAACGTCGTTCGCTTGCGCGAACGTCAACTGGCGAGCAGGGGATCCTGCCCAGTCAGTGAGCCACAGGTGCGTGCAGTAGCGGTTGCCACACAGTATCCGCCGGCTGTAGATGATGGTGTTACCGTCTGGCGAAAGCGCAATGTCCTGAATCTGCGCCTGTGACAGCAGCGCCTGCGGCTCAAAGCGTTGCGCCGGTACTTGAGCGTGCGGCGACGTGTCTGCGGTCATATTGATCCCCTGTTTGATACGTTCGTACTCGCGACTGGCATTATCCTGCGCAGGAGGAATTGCCGCTGTCCGGAGTGGATGCCGTGCCCGAACTGCCGTCTGGTGTCGTCGCGTTCCTGTTCGCTGACCTGGAGAGCGCTGCCGGCAGATGGGATACGCAGTATCAGCAAACCGCCGGTCGCGTAGACCAGATGGTCGCCACTCTCCAAACAACGGCGCACGCGCACGATGGCGCGGTGTTCAAGGTCATTGGCGAATCGGCACAGGCCGCCTTTCCCGATGTCCCCCGCGCGCTCAGCGCGGCGATTGCGGCCCAGAGTACGTTTGTCGAACGCTGGCCGGTCGAGCAACTCCCGCGCATGGCGATCCAGATCGGCGACGCGACGCCGCGCAATGGCGACTATCTCGCGCCCGCTTTGAACCGCCTGGCCCGCCTGACCGCCGCCTCGCACGCCGGCCAGATCCTGCTGACAGAAGCGGCTCGGACCCGGCTCGGCGAGCTCCCAATCGGCGCCGAATCCATCGATCTCGGTCGCCATCGGCTGCGCGACCTGCTGGAGGCCGAAGCCGTCTTCCAGATTTCCACCCCCGGCCTACCCAACCAGTTTCCATCACTTCGCAGCCTGAATGGCAGTCCTCACAATCTCCCCGTGCAACCGACGCGCCTCGTGGGCCGGGAAGCTGACCTGGCACGCGTGCATGACGCGCTGCGATCAGGCGATCGTTTGATCACGCTGCTTGGTCCGGGTGGGGTCGGCAAATCACGGCTTTCCCTACAGGTTGGCGCAGATGAGTTGGATAACTTCCCGGACGGCGTGTGGTGGGTGCCGCTGGCGTCGGTAACCGATCCCAGACTCGTATTGGAAGCGATTGCGTCGGTCCTGCCATTACGCTTCCCATCCGATGCGCCGCTGGCTGAGGTACTGCCTGGCCTCTTGCGCTCACGGCGTGACCTGCTCATTCTGGACAACCTGGAACAACTTCGTCTCGCAGCCCCGATCATCGGCAGCCTCCTGGCTGCCGCGCCTGGCACCGTTGCGCTGGTGACCAGCCGCCTGCCCCTGGGACTCCCGAACGAAACCGAGATCCTGATCAACCCGCTGCCGGTGCCGAGTACCCGCGATGCCGGCTCCGTCTCGTCTGCCAGTACGTCACCCGCCGTCCAGCTTTTTCTGGAGCGCGCGGAGGCCGTGCGGCCCGGGTTCGAACTCACGCCCGAGAACGTGCGGGACATCGTCAGTATTTGTGACCGGCTGGACGGACTACCCCTCGCGATCGAACTGGCTGCCGCTCGCATTCGGGTGCTGGCGCCTGACGCTCTCCTGGCGCGGCTGGACCGCAGTCTCAGTCTTCTCACCGGTGGGGCGCGCGATCTACCGGCTCGGCAGCAAACGCTCCGGGGTGCGATCCAGTGGAGCTATGATCTGCTCACGGAGGCGGAACGCGCGGCGTTCGTCCGGCTCGCCGTCATGGCTCCGGGATTCACGACCGAGGGCGCTGCGCAAACCCTGCGTGAGTTCTACACCCTCGAGGAAACCGCGGCCCACCTGTCTAACCTGCAGGAGCAGAGCCTGATCCGCAGCGTACCCGGTGCGGAAAGCACGAACCGCTGGGAGATGCTTTCCACCATCCACGACTTTGCACGAGAAATCTTCCAGAGCTTGCCCGAAGCCCCAGCACTACGCCAGGCCCACGCAGGTGCCTATGCCGCTCTTGTCGAGGCGTCAGCATGGTTCGAGGTCGCCAACCAACCGGACCTCGCGGCGACGTTCGAAGCGGATCACGACAATTACCGGTCCGCGCTCCGACAGTTCGGGGAGCAAGGAACGGCAGGTTCCCTCGACATGATCAGGCTCGCCACGATGCTGGCGGACTTCTGGTGGATTCGCGGCCATACCACCGAAGGCCGGCAGTGGCTGGAGAACGCCATCGCCAGTGCTGGCGGCCAGCAGTCCCTGGACCTTGGGCGAGCGCTCGCGGCAGCCGGCCTCCTGGCCGAGGCGCAAAGTGACCTTGCAGCCGCCCGTTCCTGCCAGGAGCGCGCCCTTGAAGTTTTCCGATCCGAGGGTTTCGCGCGCGGTGTCGCTGACTCGCTGACGGGTCTGGCGGCAGTCGCCCGCGCCGAAGGCGACCTTGATCGTGCTCGACTATTGCACCAGGAAGCCTACGACGTCTGGAGTGCCCTGGGTGAACAGCAAGGTGCAGCGGGTGCGCTACTGGATGTGGGAGCCGTCAGCCTCCTGCGAGGCGACCTTGCAAACGCCGAACCGGTACTGCAAGACGCACTATCCAGGTTCCTTGAAGTCAGAGATGAAGCCGGGGAAGCCCATGCACGCCTGGCGCTCGCCGTAGCTGCTGCGTTCGGCGAGAGGCTGGACGAAGCGAAAGTAGGATTTCAAGAAACAATCAAGATCTGGAAGTCACTTGGCGCTGAGCAGATGGCGGCCTACGGCCAGATGAATCTGGCCGAGCTACTACTGCTCCAGGACGAGCCTGAAGCTGCAGAGGCGTTGCTGCTGGAGGCTACGGCGCAGTTCACTGAACACGCCGATCCTGCGGGGCAGGGCAGTGCCCTCAGTCTGCTGGGGCGGGCCCGGCTACAAAAGGGTCTGACAGCAGAAGCCGAAGCGCTGCAAAGAGACGCGCTGAAGCTGAGTTGGGAGCTACATGACATTCAAGCCACGGCTGGAATTCTCGATGCTCTCGCCGAAACGTCGGCGACGCTGGGTGATCGTGTCCTTGGGCGCGAACTATTCCGAGCCAGTGAACAACTGCGGCTGCAATCCGGATTGAAGCGCGCACCTCAGTACGAGCGCCGGCTCGCGCTCCAGTTGGGTGATCTCCTTCCGGAAACCCCCACAGTCGACCAATCGCCGCAAGAGGTAATCGAGCGGGTGATCTATCGAGGGTTGCGCCGGTAGCGGGTTAACGTGAAGCCCGAACAACTCCCATCTTCCTGGCAATGCTCACGTTCGCAGCAGATTTGAGAACTAAAGAGTTCACCAGGACAGGAGACGAGCTTCGCATCTTCCGGCAGCGGTGAGTTGTCACCGTCGATGAAACAACAGACTTCGCGACCCGGTGTGGTGTTTTCCAGGAAACAGGCGTATCCCTTTTCACAGCAAGCCCCACCGCAACTGCACTGGCCGTCCGGGCACGAAAAACCAGCATCCCCAGTTTGAGGGTCGGGGGTACAAGCTCCCGGCTGCCCACAGTCGCCCTGATCGCCGCGATGCTGGCCCTTGCCACCGGCAGACCCCTTGCCCGAGCCACCTTGCTTGTTCTGGCCCGATTTTCGGTTCTTCTTGCGTCGCGCTTGCCGTCGCCGGGCGGCGTCAGCGTCTCGGGCAAGCGGCGCAGTGAACGAGAGCGCGAGCCCGACGGCGGCCATCGTCAAGGCCCGCCGCGTTTGTGCCGAAGCCGCAAGATCTCGCACCAGGTTATCGAACGAGCGCTCGTCCACCATGCCACCCTTGAAGAAACGTTATGTACGTCGGACGTTTTGTACTGTGCGCCGCGATCCGTTTGCAACATTTTCCGGGAACAACGGTAGGATTCCAGGCAAATCGGCTGGAAGAATGAGGAGCAACTGCGTGCACGGTGAAAAAACGGTGATCTCCGGCGGGCGAGTGGTCGATGGCACGGGCAACCCGTGGATGTACGGCGACGTCGTACTCACCGGCGACACCATTGCCGCCGTTCTGCCGCCAGGATCAGCCTCGCTAGAGCCGGGGGTAATCGATGCCTCGGGGATGGTCGTCTGCCCCGGGTTCATCGACATCCAGTCCCACTCCATCATGCCCTTCATGTCCGACCGGCGATCGCTCTCCAAGATCACTCAGGGCGTCACCACCGAGATCATGGGCGAGGCCTGGACCCCTTCCCCATTTGGCGGCCGCATCGAGGACCCGTTTCGCGACACCTTCCCGCTGATGGAGAGCGACCGCGAGCGCTGGCTGACACTGGGCAAATCGTGGATACAGTTCGGTGATTGGCTGCGCTGGCTCGAACGCGAGGGCGTGTCGGTCAACGTCGGGTCGTTCGTTGGGGACGGCACCGTTCGCGAGTGGGGCAAAGGCCTGGCGATGGGCCCAGCCGATGCGGACGAAATGCAGGCCATGGCAACCATGCTGGCAGAATGCATGGAGGATGGCGCGTTTGGCCTGGCCACTGCGCTGATCTATCCGCCAGGGTGCTACGCATCGGACGACGAGCTGGTTGAGCTCTGCCGTGTCGTGGCGAAGTATCACGGCGTGCATATCACGCACATGCGCTCGGAGGAGTCGCGCATCCTGACCGCACTCGAGCAGACGCTCGAGATCGCGCGAGGTTCAGGTGTCGCGACCGAGATTTATCACCTGAAGGCCGCCGGCAGGCCCAACTGGCGCCTGATGCCCGAGGTCATAGCAACCATCAACGCTGCCCGCGCGGCCGGGATCGATGTTACAGCAGACATGTATCCCTACGTTGCCGCCGGGACCGGCCTGGCCAGTTGTCTGCCGCCCTGGGCCGAGGAACACGGCAATCTCTGGCGCAACCTTGCCGACGACGCAATCAGACAACGCATTCGGGACGAGATGACGACGCCCAGTGAATCGTTCGAGAACCTGGGCGCCAGCGCCGGGCCCGAGAACGTCATTCTGGCTGGGCTGCGCCGGCCGGAGCACCTGCCCTTGCGCGGCAAATCCCTCGCCCACGCGGCCGAAGTCCGTGGGCAGCACTGGGCGGACACAGCCCTTGACCTGCTGGCCGCCGAGGAGCAGAACGTTTTCTGCTTCTACTTCGACATGAGTGATGACAACCTGCGGCTCCAGATGCAGCAGCCCTGGATCAAGTTCTCGACGGACGCCGGAGGCGTTGACCCGAGCCAACTCCGGGCGGGGCTCCTGCATCCACGCGGATTCGGCACCTACACGCGGGTGCTGGGGCACTACGTGCGTGAGCTGGGCACAATCCCACTGGAAGACGCCATCCGCAAGATGACGTCGTCGGTGGCAGACCGCCTGTCGCTGCGGGATCGCGGCTTGCTGCGAGCCGGGATGAAGGCGGATGTCGTGATCTTTGACCCGCAAACGGTAACCGACAACGCCACATTCGACGCGCCGCACCAACTCTCGACGGGCGTGCGCGATGTTTGGGTCAACGGCGTTCGCGTCCTGGAAAGCGGCGAGCACACCGGGGCGCTCCCAGGCACTTGGGTGAAGGGGCCTGGCTACCGTTCGGCATGACCAGCGTAAACGGAGAGTGGGCGGCCCGTGCGGGCCGCCCACTTCAGGTTGCTGTCGCTTGCGCGAGTGCTAGTAGTTGTAGCTCCGCGGCGGCGATGCCGCACGGCGCAACTGGAAGCACTCACGGCAGTAAACCGGCTTGTCCGTGCGTGGCTGGAAGGGAACTTCCGTCTCCCGTCCACACTCGGAGCAGACCGCCGGGTACATCTGGCGCGGGCCATTGGAGTATCCACCCCCGCCGCCAGACGAGTAACCGCCCCCGCCGCCGCTGTAGCCGCCGGACGAGTACGATCCGCCGCTGCTGTAACCGCCCGAGGAATATCCTCCTCCGCCGCCTCCGCCGCCGTAGCCGGAGTCGTAGCCGGAGGCTGCGCGCTGAGCCTTCCGGTTCGACCGGCACGTCGGGCAACGCTGAGGCTCGCTGAACCCCCGCTCCGCATAAAACGCCTGCTCGCCAGCCGTAAACGTGAACGCCTGACCGCAATCGCGACAGGTGAGCGTTCGATCGCTCATTCCGCCTGAACCCTCCGCCGCGTCTTCGTTGCCGCGGCACCGAACGAAAAAAAGAATAAGACGAGAGACGTTTCCGGCCGAACGAGTCACGTTGAGGTACCGCCGAGGGCCCGACGATCACGCGCGAATAGGAATCGTCTAGGCTAGGAATTATAGCATTCAGGCAAATCTGTCAAGCACTTTGGCCATATTTTGGCCATTTTTTGATCTCCGGAAGAACTGGTTGCCCTCGCAAAGACGGACCGCCGGGCCTGTGTTAGCATGCGGCAGGCCGCCTCGGTGACGGCTTTGACACTGCGCTGTCACAAGGGCGGGGCATGAATCTCCACGAATATCAGGCGTCAGAGATTTTCGCTGCGCACGGCATTCCCACCAACAGTGGCCGTGTCGCAGAAACTCCCGAAGAAGCCGCCGCGATTGCCACGGAGCTGGGCGGTACAGTCGTCGTCAAGGCCCAGGTTCACAGCGGTGGCCGGGGCAAGGCCGGCGGCGTGAAGCTCGCCAGGTCTGCCGCAGAGACGGCAGACGTCGCGGGCCAGATTCTCGGCCTCGACATTCGTGGCCACACCGTCAACAAGGTGCTTGTCGCCCCTGCTGCGGATATTGGGCAGGAGTTCTACCTGGGCGTCACGCTTGACCGGGCGCGCAGGCAGAACGTCATCATGGCCAGCGCCGAAGGTGGTGTCGATATCGAGGAAGTGGCCGCAAACACCCCGGAGAAAATCTACCGAGCATTGGTGGACCCGGAGTTGGGACTCCACGCCTGGCAGGCCCGCGAACTCGCATTCGCGCTCGGCATCCCCTTCGACAAGGTGGGCGGTTTCGTTGATGTCACGCAGCGCCTGTACGAGACGTACATCTCGGAAGACGCCACACTCACGGAGATCAACCCGCTGATCCTGACCGGCGCGGGTGACTGGCTGGCGCTCGACGCCAAGATGTCCATCGACGACAACGCTCTCTTCCGCCACAAGGCAACGGAGGCCAAACGAGATCTGGCGGAGGAAAACGCCACCGAGCTGGACGCGCGGGCTTCGGGTATCTCCTTCGTCAAGCTGGATGGCGACATCGGCTGCATCGTGAACGGCGCCGGCCTGGCGATGGCGACCATGGACGCGGTCAAGTTGCACGGCGGAGAGCCGGCCAACTTCCTGGATGTGGGCGGCGGCGCCAATGCTGACCAGGTGGCCAAGGCGTTCAGCCTGGTCACGGCTGATCCCAACGTCAAGGCCATCTTCATCAATATCTTCGGCGGCATCACGCGGGGAGATGTGGTCGCCCAGGGCGTATCCGAAGCGCTCGAGCGTGTCAACGTCTCCGTACCCATCGTCGTCCGGCTCTCCGGCACAAACGCGGAAGAGGGGCGCAAACTCCTCTCATCCATTGGCCTGACCGCAACTGAAAGCATGGACGAGGCTGCCGCACGAGCCGTGCGTGCCGCCAACGCCGCTTGATCACGTACCCGCCACGGGAGGAAACCCACCGGTGAGCATCCTCGTCGATCGCGACAGCCGTGTTCTCGTCCAGGGAATCACCGGAAGGGAAGGCGCCTTCCACACGACCCAGATGGTGGACTACGGGACGAACGTCGTTGCCGGCGTCACTCCCGGCGGTGCGGGGAAAGACGTGGCGGGCGTTCCGGTATTCAACACCGTTGCCGACGCGGTGGCTGCCGCGTCGCCGAATGTGTCCATCATCTTCGTTCCGGCACGCTTCGCGCCGGACGCCATCTACGAAGCAGTCGACAACGGCATTCCGTTCGTCATCTGCATCACCGAAGGCATCCCGGTGGCCGACATGGTGCCGGTGTACGCACACGTCAGGGAGCGCGGGGCACGCTTGCTTGGCCCCAACTGTCCGGGGCTGATTACGCCTGATCAGGCGAAGATCGGCATCATGCCGGGCTTCATTCACGTGCCGGGTCCGGTTGGCCTGGTCTCGCGGTCAGGAACGTTGACCTACGAAGTGGTGGACGCCCTGACGAAGGCTGGGCTGGGCCAGACAACCGCCGTTGGCATTGGCGGCGACCCGGTGATCGGGACCTCGTTCGTCGATGTCCTCGGCATGTTCGAGGCCGACCCGGCTACGGAAGCCATCGTCATGATCGGCGAGATTGGCGGATCAGACGAAGAACAGGCAGCCGCCTTTATCAAGGAGCACGTCACCAAGCCGGTCGTTGGGTTCATCGCCGGGCAGACAGCGCCTCCGGGCAAGCGCATGGGTCACGCCGGGGCCATTATCTCTGGTGGGTCAGGTACTGCCGCGGAGAAGATCGCGGCGTTGACGGCCGCTGGTGTCCACGTCGTGGACCGTCCATCGGCCGTGCCAGACGCCGTCAAGGCGACGCTCGGGCCCCGCTAGGCCCGCACCACAACCTTCAGCAAACCCTCAGTTTCGGTTCAGGGCACCTTCAGCGCCCTTCCCCATACTGATGTCCATGATCGGTTCCGGGAGTGGTGCTGGGCGGGCCATACCGCTCCCGGGTCCGGTCATCTTCGTCAGTACGACGTTCCTCACCGGGAACAAGAGGGAGTACGTTATGTTGCATTCGCAGCGGGATCGCATGCGACGAGCGGCACTCACCGGCATTCTTGGTCCCAGCCTCCTGCTGGGCGCGGCCGGTGTTATGGCTTTCGGCAACGTGCCGGGAGCGCCAGTTCCATCCGCCAACGCGGAATCCGTAGTCAGTGGCGGCGTCTGCACCGCGTTCGGCAGTCCGGTTGCCCCGACAGCGACCGACATGTCCGTCGCCGATGTGGCTGAGAAGGTCAATCCCGCCGTTGTGACCGTTCTCAACCTGCAGCCCCTGAGCCAGGCCAACATGGGCAACTTCACCGGTGTCGATGGCCTCCCCGAAATCCCGGGCATCGGCGACATCCCCGTCATGCCCGATACCCCATCCGACAGCCAGGGTGACACTGCACCCCAAACCAGCCAGGCCGATGAAGACCAACTCGTGCCTATCGGCTCAGGTTCCGGGTTTTTCGCAGATGAGCTTGGTCATGTCATTACCAATGCACATGTCGTAGACGGGGCACAGGAACTGAACGTCGTGCTCCAGGATGGCACGCAGGTTCCCGCCGAACTGATCGGCAAGGATGACCTCGTTGACGTTGCCATCATCCAGGTCGATCTGCCGTCAGGCACGTCTGTGCCGAGCATCGCGGCATTCGGTGATTCCGACGCGCTGCGACCGGGCGAAGAAGTGGTTGCCATCGGCAACGCGCTCGGCGAGTTCCCGAACACCGTCAGTGAAGGGACTGTCAACGGCACGAATCGCGCCTTCCCTGGCATGGGCGGCCTGACTACCTATGTCCAGCATGATGCAGAAATCTGGCACGGCAACTCCGGCGGACCGCTCCTGAACCTGCGCGGTGAGGTGGTGGGGATCAACACCGCCGGCATCAGCGACGGTTCCATGGGCACGGATCTTGGTTCGGCCGACATGGCGTTTGCGGTTGAAGGCAACACCGTGTGCAAGGCTGCGGCCCAGCTCCTCTCGGCCGGTGAAATCGCGTGGCCGTACATGGGTATCCAGGGCCAGCAGACCGCGGACGGCCAGGAAATCACCGACATCGTCAGCGATGGCCCCTCGGCGGCCAGCGGCCTTGAAGTCGGTGACGTCATCACCGCGCTGGACAACACGGCGATCGATCCGCAGAACTCCCTGATCGATCTCCTCTTCGAGCACGAAGCGGGAGACACGGTCTCCGTGACCGTGGATCGGGACGGCGCCACCCACTCGTTCGATGTGACGCTTGGTGAGCGACCGATCGAGGCGCAGTAAGCAGCCAACACCCAAAGGCCCTCTTCCCAATGGGCCACCCTCTTCCCCATCTCCCACACCAAGGGGCAGCCTGGCCAGGCTGCCCCTTGGTGCTTGAACTCCCTCCGCCTCCCTTCCTGCGATGTACCATCGGGCCGGTGGTTGTTCGACAGGCGGATGGAACGAATGCAAGCGGCGCCAGGTGGAACGCGAATTCTTGTGGTCGAGGATGAGCCAGGGATCGCCGGTTTCGTGCGTCGAGGCCTCCACTTCGAAGGCTATGAGGTCGATGTCGTCATGGATGGACCAAGTGCCCTGCGTGCCCTGCGAGACCGCCCGCCGGATCTGCTGATCCTGGACGTGATGGTGCCCGGCGTGGATGGCCTGGAGATCGCGCGCCGCCTGCGGGCCGCCGAAAGCGCGGAGGGGTTGCCCGCAACCCCGGTCCTCATGCTGACCGCCCGGGACGCGGTGCCCGACCGCGTTGCGGGCCTGCGTGCAGGCGCCGACGATTACCTGATCAAGCCCTTTGATTTCGAGGAACTCCTGGCCCGGATCGAGGCACTGCTTCGCCGCACCCGGCAGCAGCCGCAAACGCAGCACGAACTGCTGCAGTACGCCGACCTCTCAGTCGACCTCACGAGCCATGTCGTACGGCGGGGCGAACGGCTTGTCCACGTCACTGCCCGTGAATTCGAACTCCTCGTGCTCTTCATGCGTCACCCTGATCAGGTTCTACAGCGGAACACGATCATGAACCGCATTTGGGGTGACGACTTCTACGGTGATTCCAATGTGCTGGAGGTGTTCGTCGGGAACCTGCGGCGCGCTCTGGAGGCAAACGACGAACTGCGGCTGATCCAGACCGTGCGCGGCGTCGGCTATGTTCTCCGCAGTATTCCGGGCGCTCCGTGAGCAACAGGTTGCGCCGTCACCTTGGCTCTACCCGGTTGCGTCTCACTGCGTGGTACGCGGCCTTGCTGCTTCTGGTCCTGGTGGCGCTCGGCGTGTCTGTTGAAGCCCTGGCGCACAACCGGCTCCAGGCGGACGTCGATCGGCGGTTGGAGAACACCGCCCAAGATATCGGCGTCGTCATTCAGCAGCGGCTGGCAACCTGGTCCTTCAGTTCGGAGCCGGTGCGATTCGAAGATATCGTGCCGAACCTCGGGTCGTTTGCCTCACGGGGTCTCCTAGTGCAAATCACCGACCCCTCGGGCCGGGTTGTGCGGGGCTCGGAGTACGCACCCGAGACACCGCTGGTGCCGGAAGACCCCGCCCCAACCGGCGACCCGCGCATCGTGACCACGACGTGGAACGGCGACCAGATGCGGGCAGTGCACTACCCCGTCACAGTCACGGACCGCTCCGGGACCCGCTGGTACATCGGTGCGGTCATTGTCGGTGAGCGCCTGAACACGATGCAGGAAACGCTTGGGTCGCTGCGGCAGGTCCTGTTAGTGGCTTCCGGTCTGGGCCTGCTGCTGGCGCTGGCGGGAGGCTGGGTGATGGCCGGCCGCGCGCTGCGCCCGGTCGATCAGGTTACGGCTGCAGCGGCGCGCATTGCCGCAGGTGATGGAACGGCGGCATCCCTCGCTGCTCGCCTGCCGGTCCCTCCCGCTGACGACGAACTGGCACGGCTCTCATCGACATTCAATGCGATGCTTGACCGCCTCCAGGCGTCTTTCCGCGCGCAGGAGCGGTTTGTGGCCGACGCTTCGCACGAACTGCGTACGCCGCTGACCGCCATTCGCGGCAATGTCGATGTGCTGAGCCGGCAAACTCGAAGCGGCTCGCGCATGCTGATGTCCGGAGACCTCGCGCCGGCGTTGGACGATATCCGCGTCGAGAGCGACCGCATGCGGAGGCTTCTGGACGATCTGCTGCTGTTGGCCCGCAGCGACGCCGGTGAAGGCTCACGGCCGTTTCCCATGACGCAGACACCCGGTGTTCGCCTGGACTCCATCGCCAGCGATGCCGTGCGGAGTGCCGCATCCCTGGCGCAGGGCCAGATCATCGAACTCGAAGCGCCGCGCCCGGTTCAGTTGAGTGGCGACCCGGATCGCCTGCGCCAGTTGATCGTGATCCTGCTCGATAACGCGATCCGGCACACGCCCTCGGGAGGGCACATCCGGGTGGCTGTGGCGTCAGCCGCCGATGGCACGGCGCGAGTGGCAGTACGGGACGACGGCGAGGGCATTGCCGCCGAGCACCTTCCGCACCTGTTCGAACGGTTCTACCGGGCTGATGGCGCACGCGGTCGGGCATCGGGGGGAACCGGCCTGGGCCTGGCCATTGCGCGCGCCATTTGCCGCGCGCACGGCGGTGACATTGAGGTACGGAGCAGTCCGGGTCACGGTGCGACGTTCATCGCCACCTTGCCCATGGGAAACGGAAACAGCGGCAAGACCGTTCATCCGTCGCCCATGGCGACGGCTAGTTGACGAAGGGCAGCGAGTTCCAGTTCAGCGCAAGTACGGCAACAATGCCGATGCCGATCACGATCGCAAACGGCAAGAGCTGGCCGAGAATCGATTCCTTGCGAAACCCAAGTCCATAAACGCCTGTGCGTTCCCGAATGGAATCCAGCATGGGGGCCTCCTTCAGCCTCAACTGCTCTGCACCAACTTCGCGAATGGTAGCCCGGAATTCGGGGTGATTCAGTCCTCAGCGGGCAGGTTCCGCATCGCCGGAAACAGGATGACATCCCGGATGTTCGGTTGATCCGTGAGCAACATTGTCAGCCGGTCAATGCCGATGCCAATTCCCCCCGTCGGGGGCATGCCGTACATCAACGCGTTGACGTAGTCGAGGTCGATTGGCATCGCCTCTTCGTCCCCGGCCTCCCGATCCCGCTGTTGCTCGACGAAGCGGGCCAGTTGATCGAGTGGGTCATTCAACTCCGTGAAGGCGTTGGCGATCTCCCCGCCGCCCATGTAGAGCTGGAACCGCTCCACATGCGTCGGGTCGGACGGCTTGCGCTTCGCGAGCGGTGAGAGTTCCACCGGGTACTCGAGCAGGAAGGTTGGCTGTACCAGGAAGGGCCGCACGAACTGCTTGAGCATCTCATCGACGATACGGGGCCACACGGTGTCGCTCGGGATATCCGCGCCGGCTGCACGCGCGGCCTTGAGCAGATCGTCCCGCTCCGGGAGCAGCACGTAGTCGACGCCAGACGCCTCCCTGATGGCCTCGCGCAACGTTTTCCGCGCGAACGGCGCCTCAAGATCGATGACCTCGCCATGGTGCGTGAAGCGCGGCTCGCCATGCACGGCCACCGCTATCTCGCGCATGAGATCCTCGGTTCGCTGCAGGACCGTCGTGAAGTCCCCGTACGCCTCGTACCACTCCAGCATCGTGAACTCAGGCGAGTGATTCCGGTCGATGCCCTCGTTCCGGAAGTCCTTGGTGATCTCGTAAACCCGATCGAACCCGCCCACGATCAGGCGCTTCAGGTAGAGCTCGTCCGCAATGCGCAGATAGAACGTCTGGCCCAGGGCGTGGTGCTCGGTCGTGAACGGCCGGGCCGCAGCGCCACCGTAGAGCGGCTGCAGCGTCGGGGTCTCCACCTCGATGAAGCCCCGCGCGTCCAGGAAGTTGCGGATAGCACGAATGATGCGCGAGCGCTTTTCGAAGACATCGCGCACGTCCGCATTCGAAATGAGATCCGCGTAGCGCTGGCGATAGCGCGTCTCGACGTCCTGCAGCCCGTGCCATTTTTCCGGTGGCGCGTTCAGGGCCTTGCTCAGGATGGCAAAGCGCGCCACGTGCAGCGAGACCTCGCCAGCACGCGTGCGGAACAGCGTTCCTTCGACCTCGACGAAATCGCCGAGATCATAGAGCTTCAGGAAGTCCTCGAATGCCTCCTGCCCGATATCGTCCCGTCGCAGGTAGAGCTGAATCTCACCGGTGCCGTCCCGGAGCTGGGCGAACACCGTCTTGCCCTGGTGACGCCGGGCCACGAGCCGCCCGGCCAGGATCTGCGGCGCCTCATCCCGGGCGCCCTCTGCCCACGTCGGCTCTACCTCAATGAATCGCAGCCGGGCTTGCTCAACCGTTGTATCGCGGGTCGTCCGCGTCGGGTACGGCTCTTCACCCCGGGACCGCAAAGCGTCGGCTTTCGCCTGTCGAATCGCCTGGAGTTCGGAGAGTTGGTGCGCTGGATTGTCGCTCAGGAACCTGGCGAGCGTATCAAGTTCAGTCACGGCGATCGCCTGCGGTTCGTCGGTCTGATCTCGGGACGTACTCACGCGACTGCCACCACCGTGTAGCGCATGGAACCGCCCGGGGTCACCACGGTTGCTGATTCGCCTATCCGGCGACCCATCAATGCCTGGCCCACCGGAGACTGGGTGGAAATGCTGCCGTCGCCGGTCTTGGCCTCCTGCGGACTGACGAAGACCCAGGTCTCAACCTCGCCATCCTCGGCACGCAAGGTCACTTCGGACCCAAGCCCGATAACACCGTCCTCCGAAGGTTTCTCGATGACGACCGCCCGGTCGAGGGTCTGCTCCAGTTCGCCGATCCGCGCCTCGAGCATCGCCCACTCGTCCTTGAGCTCTTCGTACTCGGCGTTATCAGAGACGTCGCCGCTCTCGGTCGCCTCCTGAATGCGCTCGTGCAATTCCGGTCGCCGCCGGTTTCGCAGGTCGAGCAGTTCCTCTTCGAGCCGGGCCTTGCCCACCTCGGTCAACCAGACAGATTGCGGCATAGCAACAATCCTCCGCATCGCACGGCTCATCCAGGAAGAGTTGGACGAAAGACGACGTGCGCAGCAACGGAAAAGAGCCAGCAGGCGACGCCTGCGGCTCATAGGTCATGCTCTCAGTATACCTGTTACCAGCGCCAGGTCTCATGCACAGGCATTGGTATCCTGTGCTGCGTGAACTCAACCAGATTTTCGGCGCAATCGATCGTCCAACATCCGCAAGGCTGCGTAATCAGCCTCACCGTGTCGCCTCGCGCCCCGGCCAATCGTGTTGAGATTGACGCGACTGGCGCCATCCGGATCAGGCTTACAGCTCCGCCGGTAGACGGCGCGGCAAATGCCAGCCTGCTCAAGTTCCTGGCGTCGATCCTGGATGTCCCCCGAAGCAATCTGCGGCTGGTGGCTGGAGCACAGTCACGCCACAAGCGACTGATCGTCGAGGGCGTGGGTACGGAGCCGGCCTGGCGGTCCCTCTGCCGAGCCGCGGGGCTCGAAGCGTAGCGGCCTACCGTAGCCTGGACGGACGATAGAATCGCATTTTCCACCAGAGCACCAAAGTCTCACGCATGGCACGCATGATGACGCGAGGATTGCC
>DAOUDE010000023.1:0-106163 GCA_034431475.1 Thermomicrobiales bacterium
TGCCGACGCAAAGTGTTGCCAGCGCGCATGAGCGTGCGAATGGAAAGCCACGCAGACTCCCGCCCTTCGCGGAACTCGTATACCGCGCGTGAAGCGGCCGCCGCACTGAACCTGAGCGAGCGGACGATTCGCCGCGCGATCCGCCACGGCGAGTTGACCGCCACGAAGTGGGGCGGTGTCTTTCAAATCGCTCCCGGCGAGTTGGCGCGATTTCGCGCGGAACGCCGTGGTGAGGCGGTGTCCACCGTCGCTCCCGCTTCATTGACGCGCTTGCCGTCCCGGCAGCTTGCATTGCGGTCGTCGAGTATCCCCACGCCGCTAACGCCCATGATTGGCCGCTCGGGTGAGGTGGCCGTTGTGCTCGGGCTCCTGCAGTCCCCGAAAGGTCCGCGCCTGGTGGTTCTCACCGGGCCCGGCGGAGTCGGGAAGACCCGCCTGGCCATTGCGGTCGCGGAGGTGGCCCGCGAGACCTTTGCCGATGGGGTGATCGTCATTCCCCTGGCGTCGATCCGTGACCCAGCCCTCGTGCCAATGACCATCGCGAACGCCCTCCGCCTGGGCAAGACGGACGAGCAGGAGCTGGAGGACCAACTGGCCTTGGCGCTGGCTCATGCCCATCTGCTCCTGGTGCTTGACAATTTCGAGCAAGTGGTCGAAGCCGCGCCCTGCCTTGGCAGGCTCCTCTCCGCTTGTCCTCGTCTCGTCGTCCTGGTCACGAGCCGCTCGCGGCTGCATCTCAGCGGTGAGCATCTCGTCCCGGTCTTGCCACTCGCGGTCGAGGCGCCCGGCCACGACTTGCCGTCCAACCCCCAGGGGGTGTCACCCGCTCCGGCGGTGGAACTCTTCTTGGCGCGCGCCCAGGCGATCCATCCCTCCTTCCAGGTGACTGATGAGAACAGGACTGCCGTGGTTGAGATCTGCCGCCGCCTGGAGGGTTTGCCCCTGGCAATCGAGCTGGCGGCGGCGCGCATCGCCGTCCTGCCGCCAGAAGGCTTGCTCGCCCGGCTCGACCACCGCCTGCCTGTGCTGGTCGAGGGGCCGCGCGATCTCCCAGCCCGCCTGAGAACCATGCGCGACGCCATTGCCTGGAGCTATGACCTGCTGACTGCGGAGGAGCAACGTTTCTTTCGGCGCCTGGCGGTTTGCGCGGGCGGATTCACGCTCGATGCGGCGGAGGGCCTGGCTGGCGCCGATGAGCCTCCCGGCTCCCAATCGACGACCGACCAGGCTCCTGAGGTCGTGCTGCTGGTGGAATCGCTCATAGACAAGAGCCTGTTGCGTCGAGTGGAGGCCCCGAAGACCGGCCCCCGCTACGACATGCTGGAAGTGATCCGGGAATTCGGCCTGGACCAACTATCTGGGTGTGGAGAGCTTGACGCTGCGCGGCAGCGTCACGCCGAGCATTTTCTGGCGATCGCCGAAGCATCGGACCAGAAGCTGCGAGGACCGGACCAGGTCAGGCGCCTGGCGATGCTGGAAGCCGATCACGATAACCTGCGCGCTGCGCTGACCTGGAGCCTGACCGTGCCTGGCGGCGACATTGCCGTGCGCCTGGTCGGCGCCCTGCACTGGTTCTGGTACCTGCGCGACCACGCCATCGAAGGGAGAAAGTGGCACGAGGCGGCGCTCGCTCAGGCGGCAATGGCGGAGCAAACGCCCGCGCGGGTCAAGGCGCTCGCCGGCGCGGGCTTGCTCGCCCAGAATCAGCTCCGGGATCACGCCGCAACACGCCGCTGGCTGGAGCAGAGCAAAGCGTTGGCGCGGGTGCTGGACGACCGGAGAGGCCTGGCCTACGCCCTCCATCTTCTGGTCTGGTTGGATCTCTTCCAGGCGGATCACGGTGGCCTGCGCTCGTCCATTGAGGATAGCGTTGCGCTCTACCGCGAAGCCGGGGACCAGTGGGGGTTGGCTACCGCGCTCTGCACGTTTGGCATGGTGATGATTGCCATGTCCGAACCGGCCACCGCGAACCTGGCGATGGGCGAAAGCCTGATCCTGGCGCGCGAGCTTGGCGACACCTGGGGGCTGGCGCGGGCGCTGCACTACGCCGGCGAGGTGGCGCGCGCTCGTCGGGAGTACGAGCGTGCGTGCGCGCTGTATGAAGAATGTCTCGGCTTCTATCGCGAACTTGAGCACCACGGTTCGACGGGAAATGTGCTGAACAACCTGGGTGGCATTGCGCTGCAACAGGGCGAATTCACGCTGGCACTGGCGTATCTGGCGGCCGCCCTGGCCGAATTCTTGGCCAGCGGCGACCACCAGAACTTCGGTTACAGCCTGGGAGGGGTCGCCGGGGCGGCCGCGCTGCTTGGCAGGCCGGAACAGGCAGCGCGGCTGTTTGGCGCGGCAGATGCGCTCTTTGCTCGCCTGGACCTGGCAGTCTGGCCAGTTGACCGAGACGAGTACGAGCCGGCTCGCGAACTGGCGCGCACGCACCTGGGTGAGGCTGCGTTTGCCAGCGCCTACGAGGCCGGCCGCGCCATTCCGTTGGATCACGCCATCGCTGAAGCGACGGCGATCCTCGCATCGCTGGCAAGCGCAGCCGGACCCGCTGCCGCCGCCGAGCACCGCTTCGGCCTCACCCGTCGTGAGGGGGAGATCCTGCGGCTCGTGGCGAACCACGCCACCGATCGGGAGATCGGCGCCCAGCTTTCGATCAGCCCGCGCACCGTCATGCATCACGTCTCGAGCATTCTTGCAAAGCTCGGCGTGAGTAACCGGAGATCGGCGGCGCTGCTGGCGGCCGACCTTGACGTGTGACGTCCAAAGCCCTTTGCGATCTGTTCCCCGCCACCACCGGCTTCGACGCGCGCCCTGCGCGGTACCCGCGGGGCTCTGAAGTGCAGGGCCTCGCGGGGAGTTCGCGCCGCCAACACGCGCCGTAGCGACCTGCGGGCTGTGGTTTTGTGCGATGTCATCGGTGATGGATGCCCATTTCTCCGCTGCCTCACCGTGCCGCCCACGAGGTGCGCTGTCCGGCGTGTCCGGTCTGGCGCATGCCAATTAGGTGAGCCGCACCGATGCCCGCGCCGCGCCACCTCCTTATGCTGGACAGTGGACGAGCTTCGCTCGCCTGGGCGCGTGAACCCATCTGCGCTCCATCGTGCGCCGACCGGAACAGCGGCGCGCACGCCAGCATCTCAGGCCAGAAGGGGGGACGCCGATCGTGGACGCCGACCGCTTCGATTCCCTCGCACGGGCGCTTGGCCTTCGCGCGGCGCGGCGCGGTATTGCGGCGGGCCTCCTGGGAGGAGGGGTCGCCTCGCTGGCGGGACTGCTGCAAGGAGACGCGCGCCGCCATAGAGACGACGAGCTTACCGCCGAAAAGCGCAAGAAGAAGAAAAAGAAGCGAAAGAAGCGAAAAGGCAAGAACCAGGACCCGCCGCCTCGGGACCAGGCGCCACCCTGCACCGATACGTCATGTCCGCTCCCGCCTGAGTGCGCGGCGCAAGCGGTCAAAAGCTGCAGCGACGCCCTGATCGCGGCGCTCCAGGTGGATGCGCAGGCCTGCCTTGTGGCTTGTCAAAACGGCGATGGCCCCACCTGCCGCGAATGTCTGGAGCCAATCCTGGCGCCACGGTTGCCTGTGGCGCAGTCATGTGTGGCCCAGGCTTGCCTGGCGCCGCCGAGCCGGGCTATGCGCCGCGAAATCGGCCAGGAAGCTGCCGAGGTATCGATCGAAGCATGGTGGCAACGCAGTTGCGATAAACCGACGTGTTGCTATGTCAGTCAGCGCGACTGCCAGGACGATGCTACCGAGGGGTTCTTCGAATGCATGGCTGCCGGAGTGGCGGCGGCGATTGCCTCTGGCGGTTTGGCAAGTCTGGGCGCGGTGGCAATCTGCATTGCGAAACTGGTCTACCAGATGGAGAAGTGCCGCGCTCGCTATGGCTGTCCCGAAGGGAGCAACTGCGCCGCGGGTGACATTTGCTGTCCGTATGGCGAGATCGGGTGCGACAGCGGCGGGTGCTGTCGGTATGGCACGCACTGTTGTCCAGGTGGCGGGTGCTGCCACGATGGAGATACGTGCTGCTTCCGGCAAAGCTCGCAGACGCTCTTCTGTTGTCCACCGGGCGCGCAGTGCATGCAGACGGGGATCCCGTGTTGTAGTAACTGCGGGTAGCGCTTCCGGAAATGCAGATACAGCCAGCGCGCGTTGCGCTGGCTGTACGTGTTGTCATTCCAGAATGCCTAGTACAGCGTCTTTCGGTACTCCTCTTGCCGCTTGCCCTGGGATTCGTCGGGCGGCGGGAGGTCCTTCTGCTCGTTCCAGATCGCGGCCAGGGTGGGGATGGTGTCTGGGTCGGGCCAGGATTCGGGCTTCCACATGCCCGAGCGCAGGAAGGCCCGGGCGCAGTGCATGTAGACCTCGTCGATTTCGACCACGATACCCAGTTTCGGCGCCTTGCCCTGGACCGCCATCGTCTGCAACAGCGCGGGATCGGCGCTGAGAAAGGCGCGGCCATTGACGCGCACCGTCTCATCCACGTTCGGGATGATGAAGATCAGCCCAATGTGCGGGTTCTCCAGCACGTTGCGGTGGCCATCGACCCGGCGGTTGCCGGGGCGGTCGGGCACCACGATGGTGCGGCGATCCAGGATGCGCACGGCGCCTGGCGGGTCGCCCTTGGGCGAGACATCGCAATTGCCCTCGGCGTCAGACGTGGCGACGAGGAAGAAGGGGGCAGCGGTGATGAATTCCTCCAGCAGCGGCGTCAGGTAGCTCGTGTGCTTATTGACAATGGCGTCGCTGGGCACGCCGTTGATGTCGTAGAGCTGGTCCAGCGAGGTCACGCGTTCGGCGCGCAGTTGCTCGATCAGGTCAAGACTCGTCGCTGTTGCCATGCCTCCTCCTTCGGGTGAACGGCGTCTCGATGGATGGTGAACGGGTCGCGGCCCGCTGCCCGTGGTCAGGATTGCGCGGCCAGCAATTGCTTCGTGAGCTGAATGTGCGCCAGGTGCTCCCGCGCGTGGCCGTAGTTCGTCACCAGCCAATGCAGGCCTGTTTCGGGCGGGCTCGTGCGGCGAGGGCGGGCGGCCTCCAGGTCCTCGGCGGTGATCTGCGCGGCCAGGTCATCGATCAGGGCGTCTGCCTCGTCCAGTTTGGCCAGCAGGTCCGCTTCATTTTCGGCCACCTGGAACTCGGCTTCGCGGTCCCGAACACTCGGCACATTGGCCACGACGCGGTAGACCTCGGCTTCGGAGCCGAGCGTGTGGACGACCAGGACCGCGATGGAGTTCGTCTCTGGCGCGGGCTTCCAGTTCAGACTCTCGGTGTCCAGGCCGCGCACTTCCTTGCGCAGGTCGTCGTGGACGGCCTTGAACTGTTCCGTGATCTTGGCAACGATGGGTTCCACGATGATCCCTCCCTCGCGCGGGTACGCCGCGTCTCAGTCACACTCCGCGTACACTTTACGGTAACCGCCGGCCAACGCGCCGTTGATGGAGCGCCATCTTCGAGATGGCGCATGAAGTCGTTGATTCGCGGCCCACCCGCCGCGCGTGTTCAGGAGACTCTGCTTGTCCGCACCTGCTGCTGGCCTGATCCTGCCGTCCCATGACGAGTATCCCTACCACAAGTCCACGTTGCCAAATGGCGTTCGCGTCGTCACTGGCCCCATGAGCGGGGTCAAGAGCGGTACGCTGATCATGTCCTACTCGGTCGGCTCGCGCCACGAGCCCGATCCGGTCGCCGGGGTCTCGCACTTTCTGGAGCATATGCTGTTCAAGGGCACCGAGCAGCGCCCGGACCCCAAGCAGATCTCGGAGGAGATCGAGGGCGTGGGCGGCGTGCTGAATGCGGCCACCTCGCGCGAGGGGACCAGCTACTGGTTCAAGGCGCCCTCGTCGCACTTTGCCTCGGGCTACGAGGTGCTGGCGGATATTGTCCGCAACTCGGTCATCGACCAGGGCGAACTCGACAAGGAGCGCCTGGTCATCGTCGAAGAGATCCGCTCGCTCCAGGATGCGCCCGATGAACTGGTGCACGATGTCATCGACGAGGTGGTGTGGGGCGATGAGCCGGTGGGCCGCTCCATCGCCGGCAGCGAAGAGACGGTCGGGGCAATCGACCGCGCGGCGATGGTGGATTACTGGCAGCGTAACTACACGCCGGACCGGCTGGTGATCGCCGCTGGCGGCGATGTGCGGCACGAGGATGTCGTGGCCCTCACGGAGCAGTACTTCGGCGACCTGCAGGGGAAAGGCACGCCGGATGAGATGGCGGAGACCCGGCTGGAGCAGACGGCCTCGCGGGTGCGGTTGGTGGAGCGCGAGACGGAGCAGGCGCACCTGTGCATCGCCATGCCGGCGCTTTCCTACGCGACCGAGCGCCGCTATGTGCAGTCCACGGTCGAGGCCATCCTTTCCTCTGGCATGAGCTCGCGCCTGTTCCAGGAGATTCGCGAGAAGCGCGGCCTGGTCTACAGCGTTTACGGGTACTTCCGGCCGTATTTCGATGTCGGACAGGGCGTGCTCTACGCCGGCACGGACCTGGAGCGCATCGAGGAGACGGTCGAGGCGCTGATCGGTGAGTTGCGCAAGCTGCGCGATGAGCCGGTGCCCGAGGACGAGTTGCGCCGCACCAAGGACCTGCGCAAGGGGCGGCTCCTGATGGG
Organism: Thermomicrobiales bacterium; assembly: GCA_034431475.1. Lineage (GTDB taxonomy): Bacteria > Chloroflexota > Chloroflexia > Thermomicrobiales > UBA6265 > JACCXM01. The sequence goes on from DAOUDE010000023.1 coordinate 6,618, forward strand.
CTTCGAGGATAGCCGCTCGGTCGCAGGCTGGATCGGCTCGCAGGAGGCGACCTACGGCGAGATCAAGACGCCGGAGGAGGTGATGGCCAAAATCGAGGCCGTGACCGCCGCCGAGGTGCAGGAGTTGGCCAACGAGCTGTTCCAGCCAGAGCGCATGAGCCTGGCGCTGATTGGGCCCTACAGCGACGAGAAGCCGTTCTCCGACCTCCTCAACGCCCTCTAGTGGCAGGCGAGCCGCAAAAGCCTGGCTGGGACCTCCTGCCGGCCGCTGACCGGGAGCGGGCAGCGGCGATCCTTGCCGCCTGCCCGCAGTTTGGCAGCAACGACACAGCCCTCGCCGCCATCGATGACCTGCGTGGTGCAGTAAGTGGCGGTGTGTACGCGTGGGTGGCCGGCGACGACCTGATCGCCGTCTACGGGCTGCGGAAAGTCGGCATGACCTACAGCCTGGAGTGGCTGGCGGTGGCGCCCGCCTGGCAAGGGCAGCGCTACGGCCGTTCCGCGCTGATGGACGCGCTGCGCCGCTGCGGCCGCTCGCCCATGACCGTGCAGGCGGACGACGCGCTGGTCGGGTGGTACCAGCGGGTTGGCTTCAAGATCGTGGGCCGCAAGCCGCTGCCGGGCGGCGGCTACCGCTACCGGCTGGGCTGGTACGCGCCGCGCCGCCCAGACGAGCCGGGCTACGGGCTGCACTAGCGCACGGGGGATACGCGCGTGGGACGAGAGACGGTCAATCTGGAGCGGCGAGCCTGGGCCTCCCTGATCGAGCTGGCCCTGGCCGAGGACCTGCTGGGCGGGGATGTCACCAGTGCCGCCACCGTCCCGGCTGGCGCGCAGGCGCAGGCGACGCTGCTGGCCAAGGCGCCGGGCATCATCTCCGGCCTGGATGTTGCCCAGGAAGTGTTCGCCCAGGTCGACCCCACGCTGGAGTTCGTGCCACTGGTGGCGGACGGCGACACCGTGCCCACCATGACGCCGATTGCGCGCGTATCGGGCAATGCACGCAGCATCCTGGCTGCGGAGCGCCTGGCGCTTAATCTCCTGCAGCGCCTTTCGGGAGTGGCGACTGTGACGGCGCGCTACGTGGCGGAGGTAGCGGGCACGCAGGCACGGGTGGTCGATACACGCAAGACGACTCCCGGGCTGCGCGTGCTGGAGAAGGCCGCCGTGCGTGATGGCGGGGGGCACAACCACCGCTTTGGGCTTGGGGACGGCGTGCTGATCAAGGATAACCACCTGGCTGCCGTGGGCGGGCCGCACCGCGTGCGAGATGCCGTCCACGCGGCGCGCGCGGTGGCGCCCCACACCCTGCGCGTCGAAGTCGAAGTGACCACGTTGTCCGAACTGGCCGAGGCGCTTGACGCCGGGGCCGACATCGTGATGCTGGACAACATGAGCGTGGCGGAGATGCGGGAAGCCGTGGCGCTCACACAGGGGCGCGCGCTGCTTGAGGCATCGGGCGGCGTCACGCTCGCCACGATTCGCGACATCGCGGAGACGGGCGTGGACCTGATTTCGGTGGGTGCGCTCACGCACTCGGCGCCGGCGCTCGATATCAGCCTGGATTTTGATCTTGCCCCGGCAGGATGATCGCAGGCAATGATTACGTAGCTAAAGGCACAATTGCCTGTAGTATGTGAATAATACTGTCCAATTTGTGCATATACCGTCTGATCGTCACAATTATCCGTACGTACTTCCCAAACCTGTTGCAGGTGTGCGTCTGGTTCGCTAGACTGCGCGGTAGCACACCGCCCCGCGAAGGTTGGTTCTCCGCCCGCTGAGAGTCGGAAACCTGCACTGGGCGCTGGCGAGCCGGGAGTTGGGCCCGGCACGTCAGTGAGGCAGCATTGCGTGCACGTTGAGGGGTACCACGATGAGAGGGCGGAGCCGGGGGAAGGCGCCCCTACGTCTGGCCGTGCTGGCGTTCAGCGCCGCTGCCATGTTCGGAACGATCACCGCGCCGGTCCTGGCGCAAGACCAGATTTCTAGCGACACCTGGGTCGATCCGGCGGCTGATCCGCAGTGGACGGACGTGTCGTGGGATCAGCAGAGCGACACCACCTGGGTCGATCCCAACGCCGTGGACGATGGTGGCTGGGTCGATCCCAACGCCGTGGATCAGGGTACCTGGACGGATGACGGCACCTGGCAGGCGAACGCGGCGCCGGACGGCGTGGGCGCCTGGACCGAGCCGCAGCCGACCTACGACGCCAATGGCAATCTGCTCGATCCGGTGACGGGCATGCCCCTGGCCATCGGCGCCGACGGTAATCCCATCGACGCTGGCGCAGGCTTGTACTACGACAGCGCCGGAAACCTCATCAACCCCGCCACCGGCATGGCCGTCACCTGGGACGAGAACGGGCAGTGGGTCGAGAACCCGGTGACGACCGACGGCGCGGCCGCCGCGCCGCAGGATCAGGCGGCCGTCACGGAAGAGCCGGAAGAGGTGTACACCACGCCCTGGCTCGCGCCGCCGCCTTCCGGACCGCCGCCGGGCTACCAGAACTGGAGCCCACCCACGACGGTCTACATTCCGGAAACGGGCCACAGCGTGGACGGCGTCTTTCTCGACGCCTGGCGCGAGTGGGGCGGCACCACCTCCTGGGGGAACCCGATCACCGCGGAACTGACCGAAGACAACGTCATCGTTCAGTACTACGACTATGGGAAGTTCGAGTATCACCCCTCCGATCCGGATGGGCGAGTGGTCCACTTTGGCGACCTCGGCCGGCAGTTGCAGCCGTACATGGTGCGCCGTGCCTCCGGCAGCGGCAGCGCCGAAGCGAACGAAGCGGCCCTGGCGGCGCGCGCCTGGGTGCCAATGCCATCCAACGTGGCCCGCCCGGATACCCTGTCGTGGGAGTACATCCCGGATACCGGCCACGGCGTGGCCGGATCGTTCAAGCAACTGTGGGACGACACTGGCGGCGCCAGCTACCTCGGGGACCCCCTGACCGAGCAGTACAAGGTCGACGGTGTGACCTACCAGGTGTTCGAGCGCGGGAAGCTTGCCCAGACCGCGGGTGAGCAGCCCGAGGTGATGCCAATCGGCAAAATGGCAGTGGAGCGCCTGGGGCTCGACACCACCGCCACCGCCCAGGGTGATCTCCCGACCTACAGCGAAGACCTCTTCACGCCGCCGCCAGTGACCGCTGTCGATGGCTCCCTGGCCGATCCCAACGGCGAGCGCTGGGTGATGATCAATCTCACCTTGCAGTACCTGTGGGCGTACCAGGGCGACACGGTCCTCTGGCAAGGGTTTATCAGCAGCGGCCGGGCAGGATTCCAGACGCCGCCAGGTGAGTTTCACGTACTCTCGAAGCTGCCCTCACAAACGATGGAGGGCGTGCTCGGTGGGGAGTACTACAACGTGCCAGACGTCCCGGATGTGATGTATTTCACCGACGGCGGGCATGCCTTGCACGGGACGTACTGGCATAATAACTTTGGCACTCCAATGAGCCACGGTTGCATCAACTTGCCCATGGACGTTGCAGACTGGATGTACCAGTGGGCGCCCATGGGAATGCGAGTCGAGATCACGCAGTAGCGGCAGATTGATACACGTTCGTGGTAGAACACCACGAGCGCAAGGCGGCGCCCATACCGGTGGGTGACGACCCGCAACGATGCCCCCGGACGGGAGGAAACGTACATGGCCGGACTCGGTTGGCAAGAACTCGTCATTGTTCTCGTAATCATCATGATCATCTTCGGTGCTGGCAAGTTGCCGGAGATTGCCAAGTCGCTTGGCCAGGGCGTGAAGGAGTTCCGCGAGGAAGCCTCCGCGCCGGTTGTGCCGGCCACCACGGCAACCGCTTCGCGCGTGGATGATCTCAAGGCGTCGGCCAGTGCCGCCACCGCCGATGCGGCGGAGCATGTCGAGGACGCCGCCGCGCAGGTTCGCCGCGAGGCTGAGCGCGCCGAGGTCACCGCCCGCGACGCCATCTAGCCAGCGCCTGACACAACGAGTTCTGGGACACGGGGCCGGTTCTGCCGGCCCCGGTTTCTGTGCCCAACTCTGGCGCGCTGGCTACGCGAAAACCACCCACCCCGGGCGAAACCGAATGGCGATTGCCCCGGCGGGGATGTGCTCTGGCGGGTCTCCCTGCTCGCCCCAGGCAAGCGCGCGTCGCACCGGTAGGTACTGGCCTTGCGCGTGGACCATGAGCGGCCCGTGAAGCGGCTCGACACCCCGCACGAAGCGCCAGGCCCAGCCTGCGGGCAAGAGCGGTGAGATGATCCAGTCGTGCTCCGCGGGGGCGGGCTCGTACGTCGCTGCCAGGTCATCCTGCGGGGTGGTGACCGCCGCACCAGCGAGCACCTGCGGGATCAGATTCGTGGTCAGGTGGGCTCCCGTCTCGAAGAGGTGGAGCTCCAGCGTGACCGCGTCCATCTCATCTGGCACTGTCAGGCGCTGTTGCGACAGGATCGGTCCCGAATCCAGGTCGTCGTCCATCAGGTGGACCGTAACGCCGGTCTCACGCATTCCCTGCCGGTAGACCCAGAAGACAGGATCGGGGCCACGCCCCTGTGGCAACAGCGAGGGGTGGATGTTCAGGACCCCGTGCCGAGCCGCCGCGCGCGCCCGGTCTGACAGGCGCCACGGGTAGCACGCCGCAATGACGAGATCTGGCCGGAGGCGCTCCAGCAGCCGCGTGGCGGCGCGGGGCGTTGGCGTTCGGTAGACCGGGGTGCGATCTTGCCCCGCCGCGTCCTCTGCTGACGTCAAACCTGCGTCTGCAAGGATCACGGCCGCCAGGGGAATACCCGCGTCTTGCAGCACCTCCAGCACAGCGAACGTGTTGCCGCAGGGCCGGCCGAGGAGCACGATGGGGCTGGCTGGTTGCGTATCGCGGTGCGTTGACGCTCCGTTGGTCGTCATCTACGGTTGCCTGTACTTGGTCGTGGCCGTCAGGAGAAAGTTTGACGATATGGGAATAACGACGCCGAGAATGGTGCAATGTGTCAAGTATGGAAGAGAGCTACCGGGGCTGGACAAGCCGCCCTTCCCGGGGGAACTGGGCGAGCGCATCTATGAGAATGTCTCCGCCGATGCCTACGCGCTCTGGCAGCCGCACATGACCATCCTGATCAATCACTACGGGCTGAATCCGGCCGACCCCGAAACGCGCCGCATTCTGCGCGACCAGATGGAAGAGTTCTTCTTCGGAGCAGAGGCGCTGCTGCCCGAGGGGTGGACCCCCCCGGGCAGCGCTCCGGCCAAGGGTGCGCCGCGCAAGAAGTAGGCGGCGGACCGTCACCCCCAGCGCCTCGCTCTTCGCAAAGGAAGAGGGGCGCGTGGTGAGGGTCCTCTGGCCTCAATCGACGCGCTGCACGGGCTCCCACTTCTCGCTCTGCGCGGATTTCAGGACGGCGTCGGTGACGTAGTCTGTTGCCAGCGCCTCGCGGAACGTGGGTGAGATCGGCGGCCCGCCCGTGAGACTTTGGAGAAAATCGGCTGCCTGATGCACGAACGAGTGCTCGTAGCCGATGGAGAGGCCGGGCACCCACCAGTGCGACATATACGGGTGGTCGCCATCCGTGATGTGGATGGAGCGCCAGCCGCGCACCTGCCCGTCGTCGCCGTGGTCGAAGTAGGCGAGGCGGTTCAGGTCGTGCAGGTCCCACGCGATCGACGCGTGCTCGCCGTTGATTTCCAGTGTGTAGAGCGCCTTGTGGCCGCGCGCGTAGCGGGTCGCCTCGAACGTGCCGATACTGCCGTTGTCGAAGCGGGCCAGGAACGCGCTGGCGTCGTCGATGCCGACTGGCTCGGTCTTGCCGGTGACGTTGTGGTGGCGTTCCTTGATGAACGTCTCCGTGGTGGCGGCCACGCGGTCGATGCCGCCATTCAGCCAGAGCGCGGTGTCGATGCAGTGCGCCAGCAGATCGCCGGTGACGCCGCTGCCCGCCACGTTGACATCGAGCCGCCACAGGGCTGCGCCACCCTGCGGCAAGTCTGGTGAAATCGTCCAGTCCTGCAGGAACTTGGCGCGGTAGTGGAAGATCTGGCCCAGCCGCCCTTCATCGACGAGCTGCTTCGCGAGGGTAACGGCCGGGACGCGCCGGTAGTTGTACCAGACCATGTTGGGTACTCCCGCCGCCTCGACGGCGGCCACCATGGCCTCGGATTCTGCGCCGCCACGCGCCAGCGGCTTTTCCGTCGTCACCATCTTGCCCGCTTGCGCGGCGGCGATGGCGATTTCCGCATGGGTGTCGTTCGGGCTGGCGATGTCGATGAGATCGATGTCGTCGCGGGTCACCAGGGCGCGCCAATCGGTTTCCGTGGACTGGTAGCCCCATTGATCGGCGAAGCCCGCTACCGTGGCCGGATTGCGGGCACAGACGGCCTTCAGGACCGGTTGTAGTTCCAGGTCAAAGAACTGATTGACGTGGCTCCAGGCGTTGGAGTGGGTGCGGCCCATGAAGCCGCAGCCAACCAACCCGACGTTCAGCGTGCGCTTGACCGCCATCGGCCAGACTCCTTCTTGAGGGGCAGTGGCCGCTTCCGCGCGGCCCCAGGTGCAGCGAGCGGCTAGTCGTTCCAGCCGTGGGCGTCCCGCACCGCGATCATGGCGCCGAGGACGTCGTTCCAGGTCTGCTGATCGAGCATGGTTTCGTTCGGGAACATGCAGCCATCCCAACAGATGTGCTGGACCGCGCGGGTCGGTTCGCCGTCGTCGCCGCGCAGCCAGAACCCGGCGTGCGCCACGATGTCGAGCTTGCCGTTGGGATCGTGCACCGTACAGTGGCGGCCGGTCTTGTCGTGCGAACCGGAGCCGAAGACGGTACCGTCGTTCTGGGCGACGTGGAAGTCAATGGTCCACGGCCGGAGTGCCGCGGTGACCTTGCGCAGCCCCTCATCGAGTTCGGCGCGGTCCCAGGCGAAATCTTCACTGACCAGGCGGTGCTGGGGCGCGTTGGCCCCCAGGGTGTAGAGCAGGGTGTGGGACATGTCGGCCTGGAACCCGACCTGTCCTGGTTGATCGACCTTCTCCAGCAGATCGACCATGTCTCGCCAGGAGTGCATGCCGCCCCAGCAGATCTCGCCCTCGCACGCCAGGCGCTCGCCGTACTTCGCCGCCGCCTCACTGGCGCGGCGGAAGGTTTCGGCGATGGTTTCGGTGTTGCCGGCAGGGTCCTCGGCCCAGGCGTCGACCCCGGCCGCCGAGTCAATGCGCACCACGCCGTAGGGGCGTACGCCCAGCTCTCTGAGCCTGCTGGCAATGCGAGCGGCGTTCTCGACCATCTCCACGAAGCGGTCGCGTTCCTCCTGCGTGCCCATAGCAGAGCCGCCGCCGACCGGCGGCCAGACGGGCGCGACCACCGAGCCGACGACCAGGCCACGTGAGCGCACGGCCTCGGCGAGCGCGGCGATCTGCTCCTCATCCGCGTTGATCGGCGTATGTGGCTCCGCGAGGAAGAGATCGACTCCGTCGAACTTTTGACCATCGATCTCGGCGGCGGCGGTGAGATCCAGCATGGTCTCCAGGGAAATGACGGGATTCCCTTCCTCCCCCTTGCCGACGATCCCCGGCCACATCGCGTTATGCAGTTTTGGCCACGCGTTGCCCATCGTGTACAGGTCCCCTTCGTTGCGGACGAATCGTGCACAGATTGTCGCACGCGGCGTGTGCGACATGCGCGTGGGCTGGGCCTATGGCAGCTCGTACAGGGCCGCGCCCGAGAACTCGCAGCGGCCCTGCCCAGCCATCGAGAACTCGGCGGCGACGCGTGCCGCGTGCTCGGGCGCTCGCCGCCACAGGAACTGGTGCGAGATCTCCCGACCGGGCATGGTTCGCTCGGATGCGGTCGCAATGATGGCGCCATTGGCGTCAAGCCACCGCAGCGTCAGGATGGCGCGGCCGGCGTTCTCGAGGCAGCGAACGGGCGCTTCCAGCAGGTACGCCTTGCCTGGGCTCGCCGGGACCTCCTGCGTGAGCGTTGAGCCGCGTTGCAGCGCGATCACGCCCGTGGCCGTGATGCGCTTGCCGTTGATTGTCCAGGGACTTTCCTTGTTCCTGACTTCCTGGAGCCCGGGATCCCGCAGCAGATTCGTGACACTCGTTTCGCCCCAGATGGTGTTGCCGGCTGGCAACACCTCGAACAGGTAGGCGTCGTTCTCCCCCGCCAGAATGCGCGTGTACTGCCGGAGAAAGGGGGTGGAACGAATGGTGGAGCTTGAGTCCCGCGCAGAGGTTTCACCACGGTGCCAGATGATGTAGGAGATGTCCTCGCTGGCGAGCGTATCCAGGACCTGTTGTGCCGTGTCGCCAGCGTCATTGTTTTCGAAGTAGACAAGCTGCGCTTCGGTGTACATCTGGGCGCCGCCGACATCGACCCCCAGATAGGCGACCGGCGTGCCGGGAGCCAACAGGTCGTTGGATACCAGCAAGGGCCCGCCTGCGCGCACGGAACGGCGCACGAAGGATTCATACGACTCGGAGCCGGCGAGAAAGGCAATCGGCAACTGGGCGCGGAAACTGGATACGAAGAAGAGCGGCGTCAATCCAACCATGACGAGCAGAGCGGCGGATAGCGTGACGGTGGACACCTGGCGCAGCCTGGATGCGTAATTCGCCTCTACCAGCGTTGCAAGCCCAGTCCCGCCGAGCACCGCTGCGATGGCCAGACCAGGCAACAGGTGTCGCGCGATCTGGTACGGCGAGAGCCACCAGGCGACATAGATGATTGCTGCCACCACCAGCAGCAAGAGGGTCGGGCGGCGACGAATGCCGAACAGGCTGACGGGCAAGAGCAAGAGTGAGGCGATTCCCAGTTCGCCTTTGCCAAGAATCGGAAACGCGAAGTTCTCTCCGTAAAACGTCAAGAGCCACGGGACGCGGAAGATGTTGGCTATTTCGTGGCCGAACGGAACCCCGAACTCTGACGGCCCAGTGACATCGGAGTCGCCAACAACGTCGCCGGCTGGGAGCAGGGCGCCGGCAGATGGTCCGGTCCTGCTCGGCGAGGCGCCCGGGATGCGCGACATGACCGGTTCCAGGAGGGGCAGGCTGTTGGGGGCGAACGTGTTGTACGCCAGCCAGGGAAGCAGCGTTGTCGCGCCCAGGCAGAATGCGACACATGCAACCAGCCGCTGTCGCGTATTCCAGGGGGCGCGGCCAACCACCAGGAGCGCGACGGGAATCGCGATGACGACGGCCAGCATGTTCAACTTCGCGGACACGCCGACGCCGGTAACGGCTCCTGCCAGCACCAACCACGCGAGCCGGCCCTCCTGCTGCCAGAGCAGGACGCAGGCGAGCGCCGTGATGGTCAACAGGACTGGCAGCATGTCGATGAATGCGTGCCCAAGTTCCCAGAGCACCACCGGAATCGTGCCAAATACGGCAAAGGCAACCAGCGCGGCAAGACGCCCGCGGCACAGCCAACCGAGCGCGGCAACGCTCGCAATGCTGGCAATCCCAATGGCGGCCTGGAACAGCTTGGCGGCAGTCACGCCGCCGGCGCCATAGGCGACCGCCAGGAGGACGTGATTATCGATGGCCTGGCTGGAGACGGGCATGGATTCGAAGACAACCGCGGCGTGAGCCTGCCAGAACTCACGCGCAATCGGGAGGTGCTGCCGTGTGGCATCGCCGGCGGTTTCAGGCACGAATGCCGCCAGCAGCGCGAACGTGATCAGGCCAACTGCAAACGAGACCAGGACCGTTTCGTACCAGCCCGGTGGCGTCGGGCTCCAGGTCCCGACGCGCGTTCTCCATCGTCTCGACCCGCGAGGTGCGGCAAACAGGAGCCCGGCCAACACCAGGCTGGACGAAACCACGACGGTCAGCGGGTCAAGACGCCCCAGGACGGCCAGCACCAGCCAGACGAAACCGAATAACGCGAGACCGATGCCGAAGGCCAGGGGTAGCCGAACGAGGCTTTGTTCTGGGCTCCCCGGGACAACGGAGAGCAGCAGTTCGCCGCCAAACCAGGCGAGTCCACAGAGGACGAGCGCCGTACCGAGCGCTCGCAGGGATCCGGTCGTCAGGGCCGTTGTGACCAGGACCACGCCGGAGGAGACGAAAAGAGCCGGCCAGGTGAGAGCTGGCTGAACGAGGCGTGCGAGTGCCGGCATGGCCAGGCACAGCGAAATCGTCAGCACGGCGATGGCAAGTGTGTCCGGTTGGGGAGTACTCAGGGACGCAGCCGCATTTGGCCGCAGGCCAACCAGCTCGGCGACGAGGCTGAAAGCCTTGAACGTGACGGCGGCGATCCACGCCAGAAGCGCAAGGGCTATCGCGAGGTCAATGCGGCTCGCCGTGCGAATTTGGAACCCGTTCCGAGACCGTGCGTCTGCCCGAGGTCGGTGTGTCACCATGCGCGGCTGAATGCCCTGCAATCACGAAGCATCAGACGGGCGTTGACGATCCACCTTCCTCGCCTTCGCACCCGGAAAATCCTTATCACCACGGCAAGTGTGAAGGCGGTCACATCGCCAGCTTGCCAGCGCGCACGACTGTCCAAATGGTACCGCAATAGACTGGTGTGGCCTGCACCCAGGGTCCACTTACGGAGCCACCGGGCCGGGTAATCCCGTACCACGGTCACGGCTGAGGCGCCGTTGAGCGAGAGTCAGGACGGCTCGAGATCGCCCCAGCCCTACTGCGGCGAACTGGCCGCGCTGGCTGCGCGGGGCGGGCGTTTCATTCCGTTCTGGGCTGCTCGAAGACATCCACCCTTGAGAATTCGCACCGCGATTGCCCGCCAAACTCAACGCTGGCGGAGGTCGCACCTGCGGGTGCTCTGGCCAACAGAAACTGGTCGTTGAGTTCTTCCCCCGGGAACACCGTCTGCGAATTTTGCGAGAGCTCCGCGCCGCCCTCGCCGTACCACCGCAAAGACAGTATGGTCCGGGACCACAGATCCTGGCATGCGACGTTTGCAACCATCAGGTAGTCGGCGCCCGCCGTTACGCGAATCTTCTGGCGAACGATGCCTTGCCGGCGTGGAGCGACGAGGCCGTTGGAAGTGGTGAGGCGGCTGTCGCTCGTCCATTCGCTCTTGTTGCGCTTGATCAACTCAAACTCCGGATCCTTCACCAGGGTGGAATCCGGGTCAACATTCCAGAACTCCCGTGCATCCGGAGTCACCGAGAACAACAGGTAGTCATTGCTGGCCTGGACCACGCGGGTGTGCCGGGAAAGAAAGCCCAACGAAAGCAGGTGGGATGTCGTGTCTTCGGGCCTGGTGGTGGGCCGATCCCAGATGAATGCCGATACCCCGAGTTCCTCGAGTTTGGACAGTACGGCGGCGTCATCTGTTCCAAACTGCTCATCGAGCGAATCCTGTGTGAGTTGCCCTGCATTTACCAGTGGCGCCGTCGTATAGAGTTGCGCCCCGCCCCACTTTCCGATGTACAGCAGAGGGGTTTGCGGTGGCAGGAGCACCGATGCGGCCGCGAGCTCTGCGGCCGCCGGTATCTCCCTGGAGGTGTATTCAGCGGCAGTAACGCGGCCGACGATAAGGTCGACCGGCACCTGGCTCATGCGGCCGGTGACCAGGAGCACCGGCGCGAGGATAACCCCGGCTGCGAGGGCAATCCGTGTCGCCAGGGAAAGCGCTCTCTTCGGAACACCGACCAATGACGCGCTGCTGGCGACGCCGGCTCCGATGAGCAGCGAGAGAAAGGCAAGGGTCGGCAGCAAATGGCGGGTCGCCTGCAGCGGCGAGAACCACCAACCGACGTACGAGACGGCCACCGACATCGCAATCAAGGCGGTTGCGCGAGTTTTCGGCGCAAGGAGCACGAACGGCAGGAGCAACGGTACGACCAGGCCCAGGTCGCCGCCGCCTATCGCCTGATCAGGAAACCGGTCGCTGGCGTATGAGATCAAGAGCGGCGCCCGCACGATGTCCAGCCAGCCATGTCCAATCCCGACTTCGCCAACGATGGGATTGAATCCGGGGTCAACCTGCTGCTGGATCGCAATGTGGACGCCCGGGATGACCGAGAACATCGACTCGAGGAACAGCGCGAGTTTTGCCGGCAGCCCTCCAAAGATCATGAGCGTACGAACGAGCCAGGGGAGAGCGGCCAGGGCTCCTGCAGCGAACCAGAGAGCCGCGGCAACGCGTTCTCCTGGGTTCCAGCGGCTGCGGCCGATGGCGAAAACCCCAAAGGCGAGGGGAACGACGATCCAGATAGCCGTGAGTTTGGCGGCAAAAGCCGATGCCGTCGCCAGCCCGGCCAGGACCAACCAGGCGTGCCGGTTGTCCTGCTGCCATCGCAGAATGCACTGCAACGAGGCGAGCGCGAAGAACACCGGAAACAGATCCGTATACGCGTGCCCCATTTCCCACAAGGCCAGGGGCATGGCCGCATACGCTGTCAGGCTCACGACTGCGGCAGTTCGGCCGGCAAGCTGGTAGGCTGCGGTGGCGACGCCAGCGACGCAGCCAATACCAAAAAGCATGTTCAGCAGGATGGCGGCGTTCGTATCTCCCAGGCCAAACGCAATGGCGAAGAGCAGGTGTCCGAGCACGGGATCACGCGAAACGCCAAGATTGCCAATAACCGCGATACTCTGGGAGTGCCAGATGGCCTCCGCGATTGGCAGGTGCTGGCGGAACGGGTCGTACATGACCTCCGGAGCGAGCGCCGAAAGGCTGGCAAAAACCACGAGACCAGCGAGCACGCCGGCCAGCAGCGTTTCGAGCCAGGAGAGTTCAGTGCCCTCCCGACGTTTCTCCTGGACAAGCGGATTCACGTGGGTCTTCCGCCACACCAGCGCTGTGGCGATCAGTACAGCGGCGGCGCATACACCGATCCCGGTGGCGTTCAACGCGCCAATGGTGGCCAGAATGAACCCGACCAGTCCAAACAATCCGAGGCCGGTCGCGCTGGCAATGACAATCCGCGAGATCCCCAGCGCAGGCAATCCGAGTCCTGTCAGGCAAAGGTGGCCAAGCAGCGTGGCCACGGTCATAACGCCACACGCGGCAACAAGTGCAACGGCATTTCCGGTCGCGAGCGTTGCCCCGAGAAACAGCAGGGCCGATACTGAGAGCACAACAGGCAGAACGGACTGTGGGCGGATCAGTCTGGACACGATCGCAGCAAGCGTCGTGGCGCCAATTATCGCGCTGGCTCCGGCGGGGCCGGAGTAGGAAACGAAGTTCTCGACGGCATCGCCGAGAACCGGGTAGCCCACGATTCTGCCAATGAGTGCGACGGCGAGTGCGAGACCAACGCAGATCCACGCAATCGTTGCCAGAACGAAAACCGTGGTAAACCGTCCAGTACGATTGAGGACGGTCTTGCGTTGCGAAGTTGCGGGAGCCAGGGTGCCGCCTAAAGCATGCTCGTCGAGCGGACGCGCCCCAACGCTTCCCGATCCCGGGCTGGCATTGAGCTCAGTCACAGTGAATGGTGTTGGCTTGGGTTGGTTTGGTGAAAGGCATGGTTCCCTAGCTTCAGGCTTCGTCGATGGTCAAGGTGTCACCTTGGTCGTACGTCGCAATTGGACCGAATGATAATACGTTCTCTCATCGGGGAAGTTTCGATGTCTTACCTGTAATGCCTGAACACGTGCAGCCTGAAACTCCGTCAGAGCAGTCCAACGTCGCCGACGCGCCGACGCCGCGTGAAGTTTCCACTACGGGAATGGACGAGCGCGACCGCAAGCATCGCCTCGCCACGAGCACGATCTGGAGCCTCATCGGATACACGCTCCCGTTTCCTGCCGCGCTCATTGCCATTCCAATCCTGACCCACGCGTTGGGCGCCGATCGATTTGGCGTCATGTCCCTTGCGTGGGCGTTGATCGGGTACTCGAGTATTTTCGATCTCGGACTGGGCCGGGCGCTGACCAAAGTCGTGTCAGAGCGGCGTGAGTTGGACCCTGCCACGCTCCCGGCGCTGGTGTGGAGCACCCTGGCACTCCTGGTGGTGTTTGGAGCGGTGAGCGCCGTGGTGATCATGCTTGCGGCGGCCCCGCTGGTCGATGCGGTTTTCAATGTGCCTCCCCAACTACGCGCCGAGGCAACCCGGTCTTTTCAGATCATGGCGCTGTCACTGCCATTCATCACGGTTTCTGCCGGCATGCGCGGTCTCCTGGAAGCGCACCAGGACTTTCGCACTGTCGGCTTCATGAACTCGTTCACGTGGTCCCTGATGTTCCTGGCTCCCTTGCTCGCGCTCCCGTTCTCACACAGTGTGATTGCGGCAATGGTGGCACTCGTGCTCGCGCGAATCGGCGCCTGCATCCTGTATGGGTGGCTCTGTTTTCGGAGAATGCCCACGTTGCGGCTCACGGGGCTGCCAGGGCTTGCTTCAGCGGCCCCTGCTCTCAGGTTCGGAGGGTGGCTTACGGTCTCGAACATTGTTGGTCCGTTCCTGACCTATTTTGATCGTTTCGTCATTGGAACGCTGCTGACGGTGAGTGCGGTGACGTTCTACACCGTCCCGTACGACATGGTGTTGCGGCTCACCGTTGTCGGCTCGGCAGTCACGAGCGTCCTGTTTCCCACCTTCTCCGCCTTGTTCGCGCGTGACCGTGCCGCTATTGCTCCCGCCTATCTCTGGGGCCTGCGCACGGTCGCCCTCATTGCGGCGCCGCTCGCGCTGGGAGTCCTGCTCCTGGCTCCTGAAGGACTCCTGCTTTGGCTCGGCCCGACGTTCGCCAGTCAGAGCGCTCCGTTGCTGCGGTGGCTAACGGTGGGTGTCTTCATCAGTTGCCTGGTCCAGGTCCCATTTGCGCTCATCCAGGCATCTGGCAGGCCGGACTTGACGGCCAAGTTGCATCTCCTGGAGCTCGTGCCGTACCTGGCGCTGCTCTGGTTGCTGGTCGGGAAGGCGGGGATTACTGGCGCAGCGCTGGCCTGGACCTCGCGGGTGACGTTGGACGCAGTGCTCATCCTGCTGGTCGGGCGCTGGGTGTTCCCCGAAGGGAAGGCCGCCTCCGTGGGGATCGGGGCCGCAATGGGGATTGCCTGGGTTGCCGGCGTTGTATTTCAGGCGCCGTTTCCGTTGTCTGCGCGACTGGTGTTCCTGGTTGGATTCGGGTTGATCTACACGCTGGTGGTCTGGCGGTATGGCTTGACAGATGACGAGAAGCTGCGATTACTATCATTTCCTTCGACGCTTCGGTCCCGCGTGTCGCAACTGTCGTAATCCTGCGCCATCGGAGATGTGGACAAGGCAGGTACCTGGAGCAAGAATGGATTTCAACGTGTATCCGGGTTCGCGCATCGAACGTCTGCCGGGGGCTTTGAAATGGCCGGCACTCGCGGCGCGAAACGTTCGTGATGGCATCGGTCGCACGGGCATTGTGTCGAAAGCGTTGGGGTTCGAGTATCTCAGCGACGGACTCGGCACGGCTCACTATTCACCGTTTCGCGATGACCCTGGCTTCGAACAGGCGTATCAGGAAATCGTGAAGTGGTGGTGGCAGGGCCGTGCGCTCGATATTCGCTGGCGAATGTGGATCATGACGGCGTGCGCGCGACAGTGTGTCGCACTCCCGGGCGCCTTCGCGGAGTTTGGCGTCTATCGAGGCGGATGCGCCTACATGATCCTGGACCAGGCGAAGTTGCGCCCGGACCAGACGTTCTTCCTCTTCGATACATTTTCAGGGATTCCGGACACCAACCTCACCGCGGAAGAGACCCGGGCGGGCTTTGGCGGACGACTTGCCGATACCAGCGTTTCGCACATTCTGCAGGTTCTCGAACCGTGGCGTCTCCAGGTTCAGCCCGTGGAAGGCGACGTCTTCGTGACGCTCGAAACAACTGAAACCGGGCCGCTGGCGTTTTGCCATCTTGACTTGAATGCCAGCGCGCCAAGTCTGCACGCACTCCACTATGCGTACAGCCGGCTACTTCCCGCTGGCATGATCATCATGGATGACTACACGCAGCACGAATTCTCTGCGCAGCGCAAGGTCGTCGACGAGTTTTTCGCGGACAAGCCCGAGGTTCCCCTGGCCTTGCCGACCGGGCAAGGGTTGATCGTGAAGCTACCGGCTCCGGTGTGAGCCTGGCATGATGGTGGGGAAAACCCGAAACCAGCGAACCTGGCGCTGCGAACTCGACGTCAGGTGTGAGCGCCTGGAACGACCTGCTCTCTCCCGGGCGAATCAGGATGACGACTGACGTGACTGGAGGAGAGATTCGGGTCCTGGTCCTGGCACGGTACTCGAGGTTAGCGGCAAGCACGCGCTATCGGTTTCTCCAGTATTTTCCCTTGCTGGAGGAGCAAGGGTTCTCGTTCACGGTCGATACGCTGCTGGATGACGACTATCTGACCCGGCTGTACGCCGGGCAACCGGTCAACAAGCGCACGATCGTGCGCTCATATGCTGGACGCCTGAGGGCGCTTCTCCAGGGCGGACATTTCGATCTCCTCTGGCTGCATTTTGATCCCTTTCCCTGGGCGCCGGCCTGGTGGGAATCCTTGACCTTGCCCCGGGGCGTTCCGTACGTCGTCGATCTGGACGACGCCATGTTCCACCGGTACGACGAGCACGCGTCAGGGATAGTCCGGAGACTCCTGGGAACGAAAATCGACCGCCTGATGCAGGGAGCGTCCGCGGTAATCGCCGGAAATGATTACATTGCGACCCGTGCCCGTGGGGCGGGGGCGCCGCTCGTGGAGATCGTGACTACGGTCGTCGACCTGGATCGCTACCAGATGCGTAGCTTTGACGCGCCTCCACACTCGGTGTTCGAGGTGGGCTGGATTGGCTCACCCGCCACTGCCTACAACCTGCAAGTGTTCCGCCCGGCTCTCGAAAACCTCAGCACCACGCATCCCGTTCGCCTGACGACCGTAGGCTCGGGTGACATTGACCTTGGCAAAGGCATCGACCACGTCGTGCGGCCCTGGTCTGAGGCAACCGAGATCCATGAGATCCATGGGTTCGATGTCGGCACCATGCCCCTGGTGGACTCTCCGTTTGAACGCGGCAAGAGTGGCTTCAAGTTGATCCAGTGCATGGCATGTGGCATTCCGGTCATTGCCTCTCCCGTTGGCGTGAATGTTGATATCGTCGAACACGGGGTGAATGGATTTCTGGCGAGTTCACAAGATGAGTGGCACGAGGCGCTCCGGACACTTGCAGACAATCCGGCCATGCGTCGAGAGATGGGGGTGTTGGGGCGGCGGCGTGTTGAGATGGAGTACTCGTTGCAGTCTGCTGCGCCGCGGCTGGCGTCAGTGCTGCGCCACGTCACCACAACACGGGAGGGGTAGTGCGGGATCGCCGCGATCGGGCGGCGTAAAGCCGGCCTACCGCAGCTCACGCGGGCTACGCGATCATGGCGACGAACGCCGAAGCCCGGGGCGATTTGATCAGGATCACCGGGAGAAGCGGACCGCTGGTCTCGACGAAAGGTGGCCGGTGAGCGAATGCGTCCCGCCTGGTCCTGAGCGCCTACCATTGCTGTCTCACGTCGGGATTGACGCTGACGCAGCAGCGGGCTTGCGTGCAGGTGGCGCCTGAGTTTCACGGCTGGCGCAAAGCGACTTTGGAGAGCGCCGTGTGCGGCATCACTGGATTCTGGCAGACACCCGGCGATAACGGCGTTGTCCTGACCGTTCTGGCGCAGCGAATGAGCGATCAACTCGCCCACCGCGGACCTGACGATTCTGGCGAGTGGAGTGACCCCGATGCCGGGGTCGCGTTGGGCTTCCGAAGGCTCGCAATTGTCGATCTTTCGCCTTTGGGTCATCAGCCGATGCGGTCGGCCAGCTCCCGGTACGAGATCATCTTCAATGGTGAGGTCTACAATTTCGCCGCGCTCCGGGAGGAACTCACCGGACTCGGGCACGGGTTCCGTGGCGGCTCGGACACAGAAGTCATTCTGGCAGCCGTCGAGGAGTGGGGTCTCGCGGACGCGGTGACCCGCTTCGTCGGCATGTTTGCCATCGCATTGTGGGATCGCGAGCGGCGCGAACTGCACCTGGTGCGAGACCGCCTGGGCATCAAGCCACTCTATTACGGTTGGCAGGGCGGGGCGTTCCTGTTTGGCTCCGAGTTGAAGGCACTCGCCGCGCATCCCGCGTTCTCTGGCGAAATCGACCGCGATGCGCTGACCTTGTACATGCGCTTCGCGTATGTGCCCGAGCCGTTCTCGATCTACCGCAACATTTACAAGTTGCCGCCTGGGACGGTGCTCACGCTGCGCAGGCACGACGACAGGTCTGCCCGGCCGCGTCCGTTCTGGAGCGCGCTGGAAGCGGCGGAGCGCGGCCAGGATGCGCCATTCAGCGGCTCCGACGCGGAGGCGGTCGCCCGCCTGGATACCCTGCTCCGTGAAGCGGTCGCCCTGCGGATGGTGGCAGATGTTCCGCTGGGCGCTTTCCTCTCCGGCGGGATCGATTCCTCCACGGTCGTAGCGCTCATGCAGGCACAGAGTGATCGCCCGGTCAAGACCTTCACCATCGGCTTTGCGGCATCGGGGTTCAACGAGGCCGACCACGCCGCCGTTGTCGCCGCGCACTTGGGAACCGACCACACGGAACTCACGGTAACGCCACAGGTGGCGCAAGCGGTGATCCCGCGCCTACCCACGATCTACGATGAGCCATTCGCGGATTCCTCGCAGATTCCGACCTTCCTGGTGTCTGAACTGGCCCGCCAACGGGTGACAGTCAGCCTGTCTGGCGATGGTGGTGATGAACTCTTTGGGGGTTACAACCGCTACCAGTGGGGCGCTGGCATTTGGAAGCGCATTGGCTGGGCGCCAGCCCCGGCGCGGAGCCTGAGTGCGCGTGCCGTGAAGACCGTTTCCCCGGAAACCTGGGACGCAACCTACGCGCGGGTGGAATCGCTGCTTCCTGCCCGGCTGCGCCAGCGCACCCCTGGCTACAAGGTGCACAAGCTGGCCGATGCCCTGGGCGCGACGAGCCCCGCCAATTTGTACCTTGCCCTGGTTTCGCAGTGGCGACAGCCGGAGGCCATCGTGGTGGGCGGGCGCGAACCACGGTCGCTCCTGCTGGATGCGGCGGCATGGCCCGACCTCCCGGGTTTCGTTGAGCGCATGATGTACCTGGATCTCGTGACGTATCTACCGGGAGACATCCTGACCAAGGTGGATCGCGCCAGTATGGCCGTCAGTCTGGAGGCCAGGGTGCCGCTCCTGGACCACCGCGTCGTCGAGTTTGCCGCGACGTTGCCGCTCTCCCTGAAAGTGCGTGACGGGCGCGGCAAGTGGATCCTGCGGCAGGTCCTGAACCAGTATGTGCCAGCATCGATGATGGAGCGACCGAAAATGGGCTTCGGTGTGCCCATCGATAGTTGGCTACGAGGGCCGCTGCGCGAGTGGGCAGATGACCTTCTCGACCCCCGGCAAATGCGCTCAGACGGCTACCTGAACCCGGAGCCCATCCAGCAGAAGTGGCGCGAACACCTCGACGGCGCGCGCAACTGGCAGGATCCGCTGTGGTGCGCTTTGCAGTTCCAGGCGTGGCACGCCCAGGCCACGGCTGGGCGTGCCAGCGTGCGCTCTGCCGCCTGACGCTGCAGCGTTCCTAGTTTGCTCGTTCCAGGAGCTCACCGGTGCGGTGTTTCAGCCGGGCGACTGGTCGCTGGTCTACGGCGCGTATGGTCTGTCCCGTGTCGGAAAGGTCCAGACGCTCCAGTGCGACCAATGCCGTGATGCCGAGTACGCCAGAGAACAGGACAATGAGCGACGCTGTGGCATCGTCAGCCACCATCGTAACGGCAACGGCAGCCAGGCTGCACAGAATGGCTGCTCCGTAGATTGCCGCGACCGATCGCCGAACACTGAGGCCGGTTCGATGCAACCGGTGGGAAATATGGTCGCGTCCGCCGGCGGAGACACTGACTCCACGCCGCAGGCGGGAAATCGTCACGAGCGTGGTATCCAGGATGGGAACCGCCAGAACCAGAATGGGGGCAATCCAGGTGCGTTCCTGATCAACGCCCGGGAATCGCAGCTTGATGGCGAGGACGGCCAGCAGGAATCCGAGCAGCAAGCTACCCGCGTCACCCATGAAGATACTGGCGGGGTTCCAGTTGAACCAGAGGAACCCGAGGATGGCGCCAAAAAGCACGGCCGAGACCACTGACACCCAGATCTGGCCATTGAGCAGGGCCAGCGTGGCAAAGGTGGCGCACGCAATGGCCGCGACGCCGCCGGACAGGCCATCCATGTTATCCAGCAAGTTCATCGCGTTGCAGATGCCGACCACCCAGAAGATGGTGGCGACGACATTGACCCACTCCCACGGGAAGAATGCGATGTGGATGCCACCCAGGACGAGGATCGCCGCTGCTGCGATTTGCGCCAGGAGCTTGACCCTCGGGCTCATGCCACGACGGTCGTCAATGACGCCCGTCACCAGCAGGAGCGTTGCCCCTGCCAGGACGTACAGCCCTTCCTCGAACACGGTGCGTGATTGCGCCACTGGTATCGCGACGATAAACGCCGCGTACATGGCGATGCCGCCCATCAGTGGAATGGGGTTGGTGTGCAGCTTCCGCCGGCTGGGGTGATCCAGCCAGTCAAATCGTCGCGCCGCCCAGCGCACGCCCCAGGTTGCTGAAATGGAAACGACAAACGCGACGATGACTGCCGCGCCAAGCCAGATATCCACCCGCGCGCACCCCTCCCTTGTGGCCTAGTCCCCCTGTCCCGGTAGGCCAGCTTCTCGCGCAAGTTCCCGGTAGAGCCGTTCCATGTCCGTGACAAGACGTTGCTCGTCATAGCGCGCCAGGGCCTCCCCACGAGCCTGGTCTGCCATGTGCCGAGCCTGTTCCGGCTCCTTGACCAGGGTAACTATAGCTCTTGCGAGCTCATTTGCATCACCCGGTGGAGTCAAAAGCCCCGTAACATGTGCGGTGATCATGTCGGGAATGCCACCGACGGCAGTGGCAATCACCGGGCACCCGCTGGCCATGGCCTCGATCAGGCAGGCCGGGGTGCCCTCGTTGTGCGACGTAATGATCGTCGCATCGAGATCGGCGTAGACAGCCGGCAGATCGTCCTGCCATCCGGCAAACGTTACGGCGTCATCAAGACCGAGCGCGCTTGCCTTGTCTGCAAGCTCCTGCCGAAGTTCGCCGTCGCCGACAAAAATCACATGCAGGTTTGCTGCGTCCTGCCGCGCAAGACGTGCCGCCTCAAGCAGCAAGCCCAGATTCTTGATCGGAACCAGGCGACCGACCGCACCGATGAGCAGCGCATCTTCACTGATTCCCATGGCACGGCGGAATGCACCGGTGCGCCGAGGGTGATTGCCATGCGGCGCGAGCCGCAGGCCGAGCGGGACGACTGCAAACTTCGTTGCGTCGGCAACCCCGTAGCCGGCAATCTCGTCTCGCAGCCGTGGACTAATCGTCACCAGGCGATTGCTGAAACTGGCGAGCCGGCGCTCCAACTGCAGAAAGACCGCCGTTTTGCGCGGCGAGAAGTAGCCATGGAAGACGTGACCATGGAAGGTATGTACGACAATGGGAACACCGGTCAGGCGGGCGGCGAGGCGTCCGACAAACCCCGCTTTGGCCGTATGGGTGTGGACAATGTCAGGACGTGTTTCCCGCATCAGCTTGATCAACCTGGCAAGGACCACGGTGTCTGCCAGCGGCGAAATCTCTCGTCCCAGCTCAGGGATGGTAACCGTGTTGGCTGCTGGTCCAATCAGGCTCCGAAGTGAGCCTTCGGTCGCGCCTTCCTCGCCGTAGACCAGAACCGATTCGAACTGCTGGGGGTCGAGCCCGGTGTGGAGGATGGCGACGTGGCGTGCTGGCCCGCCGACATTCATGCGGGAAATGATGCGCAGCACACGCAGCCTGCCGGAGCGTTCACCGGCGGTCACGACAGCGAACCCGGCTTCCCTAGAGCTTTGATGTGGCGACCTCGGCGATCATGCCCGCGCGGATGCGATCCAGTGTTTCGGCAAGGGTGATTTCCGGGCGCCAGCCTACGAGTGACTGAACGCGCGAAATGTCGGGCACCCGGCGCTGCATGTCCTCGAAGCCGGGGGCATAAGCTTGCTCGTACGGGATCATCACAATTTCAGAGGCACTGTGAAGCTGGTCCCGCACGCGTTCCGCCAGGCCAAGAATGCTGATTTCCTCGGTGTTGCCGACGTTGTAGGTGCGGCCGGGCGCGTCTGGATGCAGCGACAGGGCGATGATGGCGCGCACGACATCCTGGACGTCGCAGAAGCAGCGCCGCTGGCTGCCATCGCCGTAGATGGTGATCGGCTCGTTGCGAAGCGCCTGGCCGACGAAGCGCGGCACGACCATGCCGTACCGGCTGGACTGGCGCGGCCCGGTGGTGTTGAAGAGGCGGAACGGGACGACCTCCAGCCCATGCTCGTGGTAATACGCCATGCCCAGGAACTCGTCGACCATCTTGCTGGCGGCATACCCCCAGCGGCTCTTGCTGGTGGGGCCAAGCAGGATGTCGTCATCCTCGCCAAAGGGGATGCGGCTGCCCTTGCCGTAGACCTCGGAGGTGCTGGCCAGCAAGACGCGGGTGCCGTAGCGGAGCGCTGACCGCAGGACAGCCTCTGTGCCCATGACGTTCGTTTCGATGGTGTAGGCCGGGCGCTCGACGACGAGCTCGACACCAACGGCGGCGGCAAGGTGCACGATGATCGTGGCTTGCGAGGCCAATCGGTCCATGACGACGGCATCCGCCACATCCGCGCGGGCGAAGTGGAAGCGAGGGTGATGGCGTAGGTGCTCCACGTTCTCGATGCGTCCAGTGGTCAGGTTGTCGAGCCCGAGGACGGTGTCTCCCCGCGCGATCAGCGCGTCGCACAGGTGTGAGCCAATGAACCCGGCGGCGCCGGTCACCAGCCAGGTGATTGGCTCGTGAGGTTGTGTTTCGCCATTTGCGTGACGTGAGCCGTTCTGTGTCGTCAACGTGGGCCCTCAACTGGTGTGCCAAGGCGAACAATGCGCGCCTGCGTCTTCAGGCCGGCCGGGAGCTGTGCGGTCGCGTTCCGCGTATCTACCACCAATGTCGCGGTTTGCACCACGTGCTGCCAATCGAAAGAATCATGGTTAGTGGTAATCACGACGCAGTCAGCCCCGGCCAGCGCCGTATCGCTGAGCGGGGTTCCAACCACGAACTCGTTGCCGACTGAGAATTCGGGGACCAGCGGATCATGGTACGAAACCCGAGCCCCACGGCCAGCGAGCAACTCCAGGATCTGCATCGGCGGTGAGACACGCGTGTCTGAGACGTTGGGTTTGTAGGTGATGCCCAACAACAGCACGTTGGCGCCTGCCAGCGGGATATCCCGCGTCGCCAGGGCTCGTTCCACGAGGTCGACAACGTGCGCCGGCATGGCCTCGTTGACCTCGTCGGCGAGCGCGATCATGCGCGGTTCGTAGCCGGCCCGGCGCGATTTCCAGGAGAGGTAGTGCGGCACCACCGGGATGCACGGGCCGCCGAGACCCGGGCCGGGGTAGAACGGCAGGTACCCGAACGGTTTGGTGGCGGCCGCCTCGATGGTTTCCCAGATGTCGCTTCCCAGGTGCTCGCACACGATCGCCATCTCGTTCGCGAAGGCGATATTGACCTGGCGGAAGGTGTTCTCCATGAGCTTGGCCATCTCGGCCACGCGCGGGGAGGAGACGGTGTGAACCTCATTGACAATGGTGCGGTAGAGCGCAGCGGCGGCTTCGCTGCAGGCGGGCGTGACACCGCCGACCAGTTTCGGTGTGTTCCGGGTGTCAAACCTGGTGTCGCCGGGGTTGACGCGCTCCGGTGCAAACGCGACGAAGAGATCTTCGCCGACGACCAGGCCCGATTGCGAGACGGCCGGCAGCAGGATTTCCTCGGTCGTACCGGGGTACGACGTGCTCTCAAGCACGATGACCTGCCCGGCCCGCAGCCACGGGGCGATACCGCGGGCGGCAGCCGCAACGGCGCTGGGGTCGGGACCCTTGTCGGCGGTCAACGGTGTGGGGACGCAGATCGTGATGGCGTCGACATCCGCGAGGGCGGCGTAGTTGGTCGTCGCGCGAAACGTGCTCGCCGCGACCAGGGCCGCAACGCGCTCGGCCGGGATATCCCCGATGTACGATTCACCCCGGTTCAGCGCATCAACCCGGGCGTCCTGCAGGTCGATCCCGACGACGTCAAATCCGGCCTCGGCGAAGGCAACGGCGAGCGGCAGGCCAGCGTACCCAAGGCCGATCAGGCCCACTTTCGCGGTGCGCGAGGCGATACGCTGTTGCAGGGAGGCGAGCTCTGAGGTCACAGGCGTGAGTAATCGGGATGCGTGCACATTGCCACCTTTTGCTGGAGAGGCACCTGGCGTGAACACCGCAAGTCACGCACACGGCCGGGCGAAGTGAACCCTCGCCGTCGCCTGACGTTCAAGAATTCGTGCGCTGGGTGCGGGCGTCCCACAGCCTTCCCCTGCTGCTGGACCGGGCGATGGTAGTGTGGCCAGTTGAGCATTGTCAAAGCCCGTGTGAGCGGACTCTGTCCCGCAAGCAACATGAAGCTACCATGATTCAGATACCATAATAGTCACGATACCAGGAGACATACCGTTTCACGCCGGTCTCGAACGGGGTCGATGGCGAAAAGGCGATGGCGGCCTCCAGGTCGGCGACATCGGCAATGGTGTCTTCAACATCACCCGGCTGCATGGGAAGCAGGTTCAAGCGAGCTTTGACGCCGAGCTCCTGCTCCAGCAACTGGATCAGGTAGAGAAGTTCCACCGGCTGGCTGTTGCCGATGTTGTAGACACGATACGGGGCACTGCTGGTCGAGGGCCTCGGCGCGTCGCTGCGCCAGGCTGGGTCCGGCCTGGCGGGCTGATCCAGCACCCGGACAACGCTCTCGGCAATGTCATCGACGTAGGTGAAGTCGCGACGGTGCTTGCCGTAGTTGTAGACATCGAGTGCGTTGCCCGCCAGCATGGCCGACGTGAAGCGATACAGCGCCGCGTCTGGCCGCCCCCAGGGTCCATAAACGTTGAAAAAGCGCAGGCCCGTGGTGGGAATCTGGAACAGGTTGGCGTAGCTATGCGCCAGGAGCTCGTTCGACTTCTTCGTGGCGGCGTACAGGGAGAGCGGGTGATCCACCAGGTCATCGACGGCAAAGGGTAGTTTGGTGTTCCCGCCGTAGACCGAGCTGCTCGAGGCGTAGACCAGATGGTCAACGTTGGCGGCGCGGCACCCTTCAAGCACATTCAGAAACCCAACGAGGTTCGCCTCGGCATAGGCGTGAGGGTTCGTGAGCGAGTAGCGGACGCCAGCCTGGGCCGCCAGGTTGATAACGCCCTGCGGCTGCGACCCGGCAAAAACGGCGGTCATCGCCGTGGAGTCCGCCAGGTTGGCGCGGACGAAGGTGAAGCGCGGCTCGTTGGCCAGCCGGGCCAGCCGCGCTTCCTTGAGGCTGACGTCGTAGTAGTCGTTTACGCTGTCAAGGCCGATGACGTCGTCCCCGCGGGCGAGCAGCCGCTGCGCCACATGGAATCCGATGAAGCCGGCTGCCCCGGTCACGAGTACTCGGCCCACGTTGCGCTCTCTCCTGGGATGTGCTGTCTCGCCATCAGCCTGATTCCATAGAGCGTACTGGCAACCTGACTTCGCTGCCGGGGGAGAGGCAAGCCATGCTCCCTATACTCCGTCGATATGGATGAGACGGCATTGCCAGATGAAATTCTGCTCGAGGGGATGCGCTTCTATGGCTACCACGGAGTCCACCCGGAGGAGCAGCGGCTGGGACAGCGGTTCGCGGTCGATGTCGCGCTGGCGGTGAGCCTGCGGCGGGCCGGTGTGGACGATGACCTCGAGGCGACGGTGTCCTACAGCGCCGCGTACGCCGAGATTCGGCGAGTGGTGGAAGGTGAGCCACGCAAGCTGATCGAGGCAGTGGCTGAGGAGATCGCAGCGGCTTTGCTGGCGCTGGATCACCGGGTGCAACGGGTGCGTGTGCGCGTGGCGAAACCGGAGGCGCCGGTGAAGGGTGCGATCCTCGACACCGTCGCTGTGCGCATCACTCGCTGGCGGATGCCTGAGGAGACGCAAGCGTGAACGAGGGCCAGGAGAGTGGGATCGATCAGCCGCGCATCGAGCGGGCGGTGCGCGAGATGCTGCTCGCCATCGGCGAGGACCCGGATCGTGAAGGGCTGCAGCAGACCCCGGCACGGGTGGCGCGCGCCTACGCGGAGTTATTCGCCGGTCTGCAAGAGGATCCGCGTCGGCATCTCAACGCCACCTTCGACGAGGGGCACAAGGAGATGGTGATCCTGCGCGATATTCCCTTCGCTTCACTGTGCGAGCACCATCTGTTGCCGTTCACCGGCGTGGCGCACGTTGGGTACATCCCGCGTGGCCGCATCGTGGGCCTGAGCAAGTTGGCGCGGCTGGTGGAGGGCTACGCGCGGCGGCCGCAGGTGCAGGAACGGCTGACCAGCGAGGTGGCAGACGCCATCATGGAAGTGCTGCGCCCGGATGGCTGCGGCGTGGTGGTGGAGGCCGTCCACACCTGCATGACGATTCGGGGTGTGGAGAAGCCGGGCGCGGTCATGGTGACCTCCGCGATGCGGGGTGGGTTTCGGCAGCGGCCCGAGACGCGCGCGGAATTCATGTCGTTCGTTCACGGTGGCGCGCGGTGAGCGACACGAACCGCGCGTGGCAGGGCCTCTCAGCCGGAGAACCCAGGCCATCGCTCCGGCCGACCCGCTGGGGCGAGCACGAACTGCGGTGGGGCGCCGAAACGCACGTGATGGCGGTCCTGAACGTGACGCCGGATTCCTTTTCGGGGGATGGCCTTGCCGGCCACGTCGATCTTGCCATCGCGGCTGGCGTGCAGGCAGCCGAGCTTGGCGCGAAAATTCTCGACCTTGGGGCCGAATCAACGCGGCCCGGGCACACTCAGGTGCCGGCCGGGCAGCAAATCGAGCGCCTGCTGCCGGTGCTGGAGGCGATCCGGCCCCGGACCTCCAGCCTGATCTCGGTCGATACGAGCAAGTCCGCGGTGGCGGCGGCGGCGATTCACGCGGGCGCAAACCTGGTGAATGACATCCGGGGCTTCACGGACGATCCCGAGCTGGCGGATGTGGTCGCAGAGGCCGGGGTGCCGGTCGTCCTGATGCACGATGTGAGGCCGGAGACCGGCGTCGACATGGTCACCAGCATGGTGCGCGAGTTGTCGCGGCGGCTGGACTTCGCGGTCTCGCGCGGGGTGCCCTGGGAACACCTGATCATCGACCCCGGATTCGGGTTCGGAAAGGACTGGCGGCAGAACCTGGAATTGCTGCGCCGCCTGGGCGAGTTCCGCGCGCTTGGTCGGCCGATCCTCGTCGGGTTGTCGCGCAAGAGCGTGATCGGGCGCGTGCTGGGGCTGCCCGAGCAACAGCGGCTGGAAGGCACCACCGCTGTGGTCTCACTGGCCATCGCCGGTGGGGCGGATATCGTGCGGGTGCATGACGTCGCGGCCATGACCCGAGTGGCGCGCATGGCGGATGCGGTGGTGCGCGGTGCGCCCGCCGAGGGCCAGACGTGGACCGACGGTCCCCCGGCGTGAGCGACGCGACCACCGCGTACGTGAGCCTCGGTGCGAACCTGGGAGACCGGTCTTCCACGTTGCGTGAAGCCGTGCGGAAGCTTGGCGAACTGGGCACGGTGACCGGTGTGTCTTCGCTGTACGAGACGGACCCGGTCGGCTACCTGGACCAGCCGGCCTTCCTGAACGCCGTGGTGGCGCTGCGCACCACGCGCGATGCCACCTTCCTGGTGCGGGCGCTGCTCGGCATCGAGGCGAGCCTGGGGCGGACCCGCAGCTTCCGCAACGCGCCACGTACGCTCGATCTCGACCTGCTGCTGCTGGGAGACACCGTGGCCGCAACCAGGGAGGTGCAGGTGCCTCACCCGCGCCTGCAGGAGCGCGCCTTCGTACTGGCGCCCCTGGCTGAACTTGCGCCGGACGCCATGCACCCGATCCTGGGCCGGACGGTGCGGGAGTTGTACGACGCGCTGAGTTCGCGGGCTGGGGTGGCGCAGGTGGCAGGGCCGGAGTGGATCAGTCTGCCAGCAAGTGGCGCAGGTAGAGCTGCGGATCATTCAGGAAATCCCGCGTCAGGCTAACGTGCTCCAGGTCTGCCCAGGCGATGGGCTCCGGTGCACCGCCCGCAAGCTGGTAGATGGTCGCGCCCGGGAACGCCATCAGGATCGGCGAGTGCGACGCAATGATGAACTGGCTCTCGCCGCTGGCGGTCATTTCCTGGAGCAGCGAGAGCATGGCGAGCTGGTGCATGGGGGAAAGCGGCGTTTCCGGCTCGTCCAGCAGGTACAGGCCGCGTGGCACGAAGCGCCGCTGGAAGAGGGCCAGGAAGCTTTCGCCGTGCGAGATGTCGTTCATGACCGCGTCGGTGCGACGCAGTTCGCCGATCTCGCGCTGGTACGCGCCGCGCGCCATGCGGCGGCCCAGGGACTCTGGCCCAGGCGCGGCGTTGAACGCCTCCAGGTCATCCTCGAGCGAACCACGAAGCTGCGCGATGCGGCGGGCAAACCCGAAGAAGTCCTCCGCACGCAAGAAGTAACCGCGGCGGCTGCGCGAGCGCCAGATCAACCGCAGGTGTTGCGCGAGTTGGCGCGCTGGCCCAAGGCTGGCGTCAAACTGGAGATCGTCGCCAGCCACGGAATTCGCGTTGGCGGCGCATGCGATCCCTTCCAGGATGGCAGATTTGCCCGTGCCATTCTCTCCGGCCAGGAAGGTCACATTGCTCGTGAATTCGAGCGGGGTGGGCGCCAGGGCAGCAACCGCTGGCACACTAAACGGGTAGGAGGCTGTTACCGTCTCGTCATTGGGCCAGATCAGTTCGACGGACCGCAGGTGAATCATGGCGCAAGGATAGGCAACGGGGTCGGCCGGAGTTGGCAGTCGCTGAACGTGCTGGCGTCACCGCACGCTCCAGGATGGGATGAACGAGGCAAAGTCTGGCTGCCTTCGTCTGCTTGCGGCTCTCGCCACAGACCGGTATAGTCCGCCCGCAGTCTGCACGCCGCCTGTGCGATGAGGTTTGCCAACCCGCCCATGAGTGACCAACGACCAGAAACCCACCCCTGGCCCGCGAACGCCTTGATCATCAGCGCCGCGACAACGGGCTCCTGGCCGACAAAAGCCCAGAACCCGAACGTGCCCACAACGCCCGAGGAGATCGCTGCCGCTGCGCTTGCGTGCGGTGAAGCGGGGGCGGCCATTGTGCATATTCACGTACGTGACGAGCAGGAGCGCGTGACGTGTGACCCCGAACTGTACGGGCGGGTGCGGGAACTGGTCGAGGCGGCGGGCTCGAACGTCATCATCAACATGTCCACCGGCGGTGGGGCAGGCACATCGACCGACGAGGACCGGATGGCGCCAGTGGCGTTGCGGCCCGAGGTCGCCTCGTTCGACTGTGGTTCCGTGAATTTCGGCGAGCGGGTGTTCATCAACTCGCCCGCGTTCCTGCGGGAACTCGCCATCCGCATGAACGACGCCGGCGTCAAGCCCGAAATCGAGTGCTTCGAGCCGGGGCACATCTGGAATGCGCTGCGCCTGATCGATGACGGCTTGCTCCAGCCGCCATTCTGGTTCCAGTTTGTCCTGGGCGTCAGAGGGGGCAGCCCGCCCGAGGTCAAGCAACTCCTGCACATGGTGGAGATGCTGCCCGCTGGCGCGCACTGGTCCGTCTGCGGGATTGGCCGGGCACAACTGCCGCTCGGCCTGGCGGCCATGGCGATGGGCGGCCACGTGCGCACGGGCCTGGAAGACAACATCTGGTACCACAAGGGTGAACTGGCGCAGAGCAACGCGCAGCTCGTCGCCCGGTTGGCGCGCATTGCCGCGGAGATGGGGCGGCCCCTCGCCACCCCGGATCAGGTGCGTGCGTTGCTGCAGTTACGCAACGCGCCCGCTCTGGTCCTGACGGACGCCTGATCCCGTGGCTCGCCGCGTCGCCGCAGCGCAGATTGCGCACGAGACCAACGTCTTTTCGTCGGTGCCAACGGACTTCAACGCCTTCCTGGCTTCTGGCCTGCACGTTGGCCGCGAGGCGATAACGTCTGGCCTTGACACCAACAGCGAATTCGGTGGCTTCATCGAAGGCGCCATCGCGCAGGGGTTCGACCTGCTGCCGATCATGGCCGTGTGGGCCACACCCTCCGGGATGGTCACCGCCGACGCCATCGAGCGCCTTTCCGCTCTGCTGGTGGCTGGATTGCGGGAGCAGATGCTGGAGGCCCCCCTTGACGGCGTGCTGCTGGCGCTCCACGGCGCGATGGTCACGGAAATCGACGACGACGGTGAGGGCTACCTGCTCCAGATCGTGCGAGAGACCGTTGGACCGGGTGTCCCGATTGTGGCCACGCTCGATCTGCACGCCAACATCTCACCGCGCATGGTGGCGTTGGCGGATGTGCTGATTGGGTACGACACCTATCCGCACGTGGATATGGCCGAACGTGGCGAGGAAGCGTGCGCGGTGATGGCGCGGCTCCTGAGCGGCGATCTGCTGCCAACGCCAGCCCTGCGCAAGCCGCCGCTCCTGCCGACATCGCAGCGCATGACGACCGGGCGCATGCCCATGCGCTCACTCATGGAGCAGGCGCACAGCATGGAGGAGGACCCGCGCGTCATCAATGTGACCATCGCAGGCGGTTTCCCTCCCTCGGACACCGCCGACGCGGGGTTTGGCGTGGTTGTGACCACGCACGACGACCCTGGGTTGGCGGGGGAATTGGCGGACGCCCTCGCCGCCGAGGCCTGGGCGCTGCGAGATGGGTTCCTGGGCGGTGTGGCTACATTCGAGCACGCCGCCGACCTGATCGTGGCGGGCGACCAGGGTGATGACCTCGACCGTGCGGCGAGTGGCCCGCTGGTGCTGGTCGATATTGCCGACAACCCGTGGTCCGGCGGACCGGGCGACAGTGTCGAGTTGGTGCGCTTCCTGTTTGCGAACCAGGTGAAGGACGCAGCGGTGGCGCTGGTGCGCGACCCGGAGGTGGTTCAGGCGGCGATCAAGGCGGGGCCAGGCGGACAGATTGCGGTGGACCTCGGCGGCAAGACCGACCACCTGCACGGCGATCCCTTGCCCGTCCGCGCCCACGTCAAGCTCCTGAGCGATGGCCGGTACGTGAATGACGGGCCGATGATGGCGGGTTTGGCCGTGGATCTGGGACCGAGCGCGCTCTTGCTCTGCCGCCCGGTGGATGACGACGAGACACCGCCGGTCGAAGTGCTGGTCACCACGCGCGCCGAAACACCCATTGACCTCAACGTTTTCCGCAGCCACGGGGTCGATCCCACCCGGCGGCGCGTACTGGCGCTCAAGGGGAAGGGCCACTTCCGGGCCGCGTTCGAGCCGATTGCGCGGCGGGTGGTGCTGGTGGAAGGCCCCGGGATCACCGGCGCGGATCTCTCGCGGCTTGCGTTTCGCAAGGTGCGCCGCCCTATCTGGCCGCTCGATCCGGCCGAAGCGATTGCGTTCGCGAGCGCCAGTGGGTAGCTGACAGCCAACCGGGGAGAAACCCAACGAGGGCTGCCAGTTGGCCGCCCTCGTTGCGCATGGCGCGTGCCTGCGGGCTACGCCTTGTCTTCGCCGCCGACCTCGCGGAACTCGGCGTCCACGGTTTCGTCGTCTTCGCTACCGCCACCTGCGCTGGCGCCGCCGGCGTCCTCGCCACCGGCATTCGACGCGGCTGCCTGCTCGTACATGGCCGAGCCGGCCTGCGTCAGCACGGAAACCATGGCCTCGTAGGCCGGGCGGAGGCGATCCGCGTTAGTCGGATCGTTCTTGAGGATGTCCTGGACATCCGCCAGTTTGGCCTCGAGATCGGTTTTCGTCGCTTCGGGAATGCGGTCGCCGTACTCCTTGAGCGTGTTCTCGGCCTGGTGCGACATCGACTCGGCGTCGTTGCGCAGGGAGATCGCCTCGCGGCGCTGCCGGTCCTCCTCCGCGTGAGACTCGGCCTCCTGCACCATGCGCTGCACTTCGGACTCGGAGAGGCCGGAGGACCCGGTGATCGTGATCTTCTGCTCCTTGCCGGTCGCCTGGTCCTTTGCCGTCACGTTCAGGATGCCGTTGGCATCGATGTCGAACGTCACGTCGATCTTCGGCGTACCGCGCGGAGCCGGCGGCAGACCATCCAGGATGAACTTGCCGAGGCTCTTGTTATCGGTCGCCATCGGGCGCTCGCCCTGGAGCACGTTGATCTCCACCTGCGGCTGGCTGTCCGACGCTGTGGTAAAGGTCTGGCTCTTGCGGGTCGGGATGGTGGTGTTCCGCTCGATGAGCGGCGTGGCCACGCCACCGAGCGTCTCGATGGAGAGGGTCAGCGGCGTGACGTCGAGGAGGAGAATATCCTTCACCTCGCCGCCGAGCACACCGCCCTGGATCGCCGCGCCGAGCGCGACCACTTCATCCGGGTTGATGCCGCGGTTCGGCTCCTTGCCGAAGAAGCTCTGGACCTTGCGCTGCACCGCCGGCATGCGGGTCTGGCCGCCAACGAGAATCACCTCGTCGATGGCGCTCTTCGCCTGGCCGGCGTCCTTCAGCGCGGCCTCCATCGGGGCCACCGTGGCGTCGATCAACTTCTGGGTCAACTGCTCCAGCTTGGAACGGGTCAGGGTGATATTCAGGTGCTTGGGGCCGCTGGCGTCCGCCGTGATGAACGGCAGGTTGATGTCGGTCTGCTCCACGGAGGAGAGCTCGATCTTCGCCTTCTCGGCAGCTTCCTTCAAGCGCTGCAGGGCCATGCGATCCTTGCGCAGATCGATGCCCTCCTGCTTCTTGAACTCATCCGCCAGGTAGTCGATCAGGACCTGGTCGAAGTCATCACCACCGAGGTGGGTGTCGCCGTTCGTGGCCTGGACCTGGAAAACGCCGTCGGCCAGGTTGAGCACCGAGATGTCGTAGGTGCCACCACCGAGGTCGTAGACCGCGATCTCCTCGTCGCCCTTGTTTTCGAGGCCGTAGGCCAGCGCGGAGGCCGTTGGCTCGTTGATGATGCGCAGCACGTTCAGGCCGGCGATACGGCCCGCATCCTTGGTGGCATCGCGCTGGGCGTTGTCGAAGTAGGCGGGAACGGTGATCACCGCCTGGTCGACCTTTTCACCCAGGTAGGCCTCGGCGTCGGTGCGCAGCTTCTGCAGGATCATCGCGGAGACTTCCTGCGGGCTGTACCACTTGTCGCCCATCTTGACCTCGACGTCGCCATTGCCGGCGGCGCGGATCTGGTAGGGGAGCTGCTCCTTGTCCTTCTGCACCTGCGGGTCGTTGAACTTGCGGCCCATGAAGCGCTTCACGGAGTAGATCGTGTTCTCCGGGTTCGTCACGGCCTGGCGGCGCGCGAAGCGGCCCACAAGGCGCTCGCCGTTCGGCGTCATTGCGACCACCGAGGGGGTCAGCCGCTCGCCTTCGGCATTGGGGATCACCGTCGGCTCGCCACCTTCAATGGTGGACATCACCGAGTTGGTGGTTCCCAGGTCAATTCCGATCGTTCGTCCCATGTCCTGTCTTCTCCTCTTGCTGTGCCACTGCCTGTTTCCTGGAGCCATAACTGGTTTGCACGTTCGTTAATGTCATTCCGTGGGCGTTGGTCCAACCTTGACCATCGCCGGCCGCAACACGCCGTCGCCGAGCCGGTATCCCGGCTGATAGACCGCAACGACGGTATCACCCCCGGCGGGGTCCATTTCGACCGCCTCGTGTACGGATGGGTCAAACGGCGTGCCGAGTGCCTCGACGGGAACTACGCCGTGCTTGCGCAAGGTGTTAAGGAACTTCTGTTCCACCAGGCTCAAGCCTGAGATCATGGCGGCCGTCTCGTCGTTTTCTGGCACCGAGCGCAGCCCGCGCTGAAAGTCATCCAGCACCGGGACGAACTCGCGCAGGAGTTGCTCGTTCGCGGCCAGGCGCTGCCGCTCGCGGTCCTGCTCGGTGCGCCGCCGGTAGTTCGCGTACTCGGCTGTGGTGCGCTGCAACTGGTCCAGATAGCGGTCACGCTCGGCCGTCATCGCTTCGAGCTCAGCACTCGCCGTGGCAGCAGCGTCGGCCATCGCCGCGTCTTCGTCTGCAACCATCTCCGGAGTTAGCTCCTCCGGGGTCTCTGTCATTGGTCTTCCCCCTGCTCCCCACCAGGGGGAGGGTTGCGGCTTCCCCTGCATGCGCTGTCTGCGCCGGGCCAGAAACTGCTCGTACGGATCGCTCATCAGATCCTTCGCTTCACTCGCCGTTCAGATCGGCCATGAGGTCGCTCATCAGCCTCGCCATGTAGCGCACGGACGAAATTGACCGGTCGTATGCCATACGGGTTGGGCCAACCACGCCCAGTACGCCGACCACTTCGCCGTTAATGCCATACGTGGAAACCACGATGCCCAGCCGCCGCAGCTTGTCTTCCGGATTCTCCTTGCCAATGAAGACCTGGACATCCGGTCCTTCGCCGAGGCGTGGGAGCATGGCGCTCAGGAAAAGCTCGCCTCCAAGCAGACTCAGCAACTCCTGTGCCTCGGCCGCATCGCTGAATTCTGGCTGCGCCAGAACGTTCTCCAGCCCGGAGTGACGCAGTGCGCCGGTATTGGCCATGCCGCGCATGGCCGCCACGAGGTGGGCCAGCGCGATGAGCGCAGCCCCGCTGGCGCCGGTCGCATGGGCTTCGATTTCGTCCGCCGTGAGCCCCCGCAGCGCCGCCGACAGCGAGTCTGCCAACGGGGACAGCAGCTCCTGCCCGGTGTCCTCGGTCCAGTGCGCCATGACCTGCCGCACCGCGCCGGTGCTGGTGACGATGATCACCAGGCCGAGGCGCGGCTGCAACGCCACCAGTTCCACATGCCGCAATCGTGGCAACTGGGCCACGGGCGCGGAGACGACCGAGACGTTGCCGGCTGCCTGCGCGAGCGTGGAAGCTGCAAGCTCGATCCAGCGGTCAAGCTGGAGTTCGGCCTCACGGAATTGTTGAAGAATCTTCTGACGTTCGCTGGACGAGAGTTCGATGTCGCCCATGAGGTGCGCCACGAAGTAGCGGTACCCCTGATCGGTCGGAATGCGCCCGCCGGAGGTGTGAAGGTGCTGGAGATACCCCAGCTCTTCGAGTGCCGCCATTTCGCTGCGGATGGTGGCGGGCGAAACGCCCAGCCCCGTGCCCGCCGCGAGAACGCGGGAGCCGATGGGGCGGCCCGAGGCCACGTACTCGCGCACCACGAAGCGCAGGATCTGGCGCTGCCGCTCAGTCAGTGACTGGGGCGCCCGTCCTGGACCTGGGTTGGCACGCAAGGGTGACTCGCTCACGGCTCTCTCCGGCAAAAGTCTAGCACTCTCATTACGAGAGTGCTGACTGAAGGGTAGCCCATGACACGATCTATGTCAACCTTGTGGAGTCGTGGCGCTTGTATCTCCGCGATGGCCCGAACCAGAAAGGGACTGGAGCGAGCCACGCCTGTCCCGGTTCAGGAGACCGGCGCGTCCTCGCCCGTCAGCCACGAGGTGCAGGCCGCGCAGCGCTTTGCACCAATTGGAACGATGGACAGGCAGTTCGGGCAGAGGGCAGGCTCAGGTTCTTCTGCCTTGGGCGTGGCCCGGGCCATGAGCGCGTTCATCGGCCGGATAATGAGGAAATAGAGGACCGCCGCGACGATCAGGAAGGAAATGACGGCGTTGATGAAGAGGCCGTAGCGAAACTCGCTCCCGTTGATCGTGAACGTAAGCCCTGAAAAGTCTGGTTGGCCACCAAATGCGCCGATGATCGGCGTAATGATGTCCGCCACCATGGAGTTCACCAGCGCGGTGAATGCGGCGCCAATTACGACCGCGACGGCCAGATCGAGCACGTTCCCCCGCAGGATGAATTCCTTGAAGCCGTTCACGAGATCCTTCATAGATCCTGCTCCTTCCCTCTCAGCTCCGTTGTTGCACATTCCGCGTGCCTATCGTGCCACGATTGTGCCGCCAAAGGAAGAGGGAGATAGAGACAGGGCTGCTGCAGCCCCGGCTTTTCAGGGCTCGAGCGGTTTGGATCACCGGTCAACAGCTTGATGGCTCACCGGTGCGCCTGCAGGCCGGAAGCACGCCGCTGGCGATCCTATTCGCCCCGGTTCAGGATGCGCTCGGGGAGGGCAAGGAGGCCCCGGAGCGCGTCAGCAACGCGATCGACCGGGGTGGGGGGCTGGGCGGTTTCCGCGAAGTCTTCCGCCGCGGAGACCGGGCCCACGTCGTGGCCGAGGTCGCGTTCGATTTCCCAGCGGTGCCGCATCACCCAGAGATAGACATCGGCCTCGGTGTGGTTGGGGAAACGATCGGTCAGTCCCTGCGCCCGCGCGACATCGATGATCGGGCAGTAGATGTGCTGGTACCAGTCGGCGACCGCCTCGCGGTCAGAAACCGGCTCGTGCCGGATGGCAGCCAGCCAGTTGCGGTGCCCCAGGATGTGCTCCCAGATTTCGTCGTAGCGGCCGAGTGCGGACGGGCGAATGTCGTGATCAGGCTCCAGGCGGTCGAGGTCCGTGCGGCGCAGGAACTCGGCGTACTCTGCCTGGAGCAGCATCTCGTTCGGCTCCATTTCGGCGTAGAACGGCGCACGAATGTGGCCTTCGATCACCTCGGCGTCGATATACTCCTGCCCGCGCTCGCGCGCCACGCTGACGCGGTGGTTGCCATCCTTGACGAAGTAGACATCCCCGACCTTGTAGAGCTGGATAGGCGGGAGATAGACATCCTGGTAGTAGGCCCGGTCCACGTTCTGCCAACGGCCGGCGGTGAAGCGCTGGCGTGGAAAGAAGGTGCGGTTGAAATCCTGGAAGCGGTCCATGCTGCCGACGATCTGGTCCAGCCGGACCGTTTGCAGGCCACGGTAGCTCTCGCCGTCGGGTGAGACACGTTGCCGGACCTCGTGGTAGGGGATCAGGTTGCGGGAGCGGCGGGCAATGATGGCGCGCACGTCATCCAGGAAGGCCCGGTGTCGCGCCCGGTCGAAGTCCTGCCGGACCTCGGCCTCAAACGGTCTGCTCATGGGCTGCCTCGCGTGTGGCGCGAGCCGCTGACGCCGGAAGGGCGATATCCAGCAGCTTGTAGGGAAAGACGTTGATCACATCGGTGTCATGAAAACGTTGCTGATGTGGCTGCGAGCGGTCATACAGGTGGATGTGCCCGTGCAGGTGATACGCGGGGGTCCACCTGGTGAGAAACCCGCGCAGGCTTTCGAACCCGCGATGGGCGGGATCCGTGCGGTCGTTGACCGCACGGGGTGGGGCGTGGGTGACCAGAATGTCGAGTGCGCGACCGTGACGGGCACGGTTGTACTTGAGTTTGGGCGCCATCTTGCAGGCCATGAGCCCAATTTGCCACTCAGAGTACTGGCCCATCTGGTCGTCTTCATAGCGCAGGCACCCGGGGATGCCCGCCAGGATAAGACCCGTTCCAGGGTCGGTGACGACCTTGCCGCTGATGTCAATTGCGCCACCCGGCGCACAGATACGGCCCTCGCCGCACCGGTTTTCGTGATTCCCATGGACGTAGTAGAGGGGCCGGTTCAGGGAGTCGGCGATGAATTCGAGGTAGCTCACCGGCAGGTCTCCGCAACTGATCACGAACGCCACGTGGCCCATACGCTCA
This sequence comes from Thermomicrobiales bacterium, assembly GCA_034431475.1. Lineage (GTDB taxonomy): Bacteria > Chloroflexota > Chloroflexia > Thermomicrobiales > UBA6265 > JACCXM01. Next base: position 44,164 of record DAOUDE010000023.1, read on the forward strand.
CGCAGGGTCTCGCTGTGGATACGGGGATCAGCTTCATCGGTGACCGCGAGAATCGGAATGGTCATTGACACTATGCGGGCTCAAACTCGGATCGGCACGGCGGTGGGTCCAGGCACGCGCAACGGCGCGTGCCTGGACGCATGGTACTCCACTGTCGCCGCCTACCCCCGCTGCTCGGCCCCCGCCGCCTGGATGAGGACGCGCAGTTCCGCCGGGGAAAGCCCGGCCACCGGCTGCCCGATGAGCGCTTCGATTTCCCTCGGGCCATTCAGGCCACGCTCGCGTGCCCAGGGCCAGAAGGCGCTCCAGGAGTATTCGGCGAGATCCGCGTCAGGCGCACTCGCCGCTGGCGCTGCCGCCGTTGGCGCGGCGGCAGGGGCGGCCTCGGGCACCGGCCGGGCCGGGCGCTCTCGCAGGTGCGTTGGAGTTGGGGCAGCTTCCCGTACCGGCGCCGTCGCCGGGGCATCCGGCCGCGCGGGTGGGCGGGTGGCTTGTGGCGCCCGGTTGAGCGGCACGGGCGCGGGCGGTGGAGCCACGGGCCGGGCGGCCGCACGCTCCGGCATGGGGCGGCCCGACGGCATGGTTGCGGTGTCGTCGCCGCGCTCCCCGAACTGCGCGCCAAAGCCGAGTGCGTTCAATGCCCGCCCGATGGCCTTGGTTTCGGCTTTCTCGATGAAGTCGGGGAAATCGTTGGCCGTCTCGCTGCCGTACCCGGTCGCCTTGCCCCCGGTGGGGAGGGTCACGGTCGCCTTGAATATAGCCATTTGCTGATCGTGCTCAACCATCTCGGTCAGCAGCTCGGCGTCCGGGTGCTCCTTGCGCAGCCAGAGCAGACGCCACTTGACGTCGAGGTAGTCTCCGCCGCCACGGCCTCGCAGTTGGCGCAGATACGGCGTGGGATCGAAGCCGCTGCCGCCGCGGGCGGGCGAATCCTCCTGGATCGCGCGGGTGGATTGCTCGCTGCGTTCGTATTCCGGTCCCTCGGCATGCGTATCATCTGGCTCATCGCCAGCCTGCCGTGGCAGATCCCGCTCACTACTTTCCTGTGACATGTCCCGGCTCCCGAACGATGGCTGCGCGGAATGGCCGACGAGCGACGGCTGCGGGGTAGGCATTCGTGCCGTCCAGTATACGAAGCGAACGCATGTTCGCAAGATGTGACTTTGTGGCACGGATGTCGCTTGGAGAGCACCATGGAGCCTGAACCCATTACTGCGGAGCCACGCCACCCGGCGACCCGCCCTGAAGTGCGGCCCGCCGCACCGTTCGCGGAAATCCTGGACATGGACTGGCCAGAGACTGGGTTGCGGACGAGCTCCCGGGTCTCGCAGCGCCCGCGTGACACGCTGGGTGAGGATGATGTCGTGGAGTTGGAGATCGACTTCGTGCGCCTTTCCCTGACGCCGCTGGAGTTCATCCAGCTCGCGTCGTTCCTGCGCATGACCGTGGATGGGCTGCTTGAGCAGCATCCGGGCCTGCAGCGCGCCGTGGTCAACGCCTTCGATATCCGGGACTAGGCGCGGGCCGCTCACCCGGCATGGGCGCGCCAGTCGCAGCCTCGACGGCCTGGATGTATGCGCCGGTATCGAATGACCGGGCTACACCACGCGCGGACATGGGCCTGATGAGCCCCAGGATCGGTTTACGGGGTGGGAACGGGCGATCGTGACGTCCGCCGATTGCCCAGGCGATGTTGGCGTACCCATTGGCGTCCCGGCCATCGAGTTGATAGCGGTCGTTCAGGTCGATAGCGATCTCGAGCGCCTCCTCGGGATGCCTCGTCCAGTAGAGCAGTTGCTTCGCCCAGTACATGCGCAGGCGGTTCGGCATGAATCCCTGCTGGACCATCTGCCGTTGAGCGGCGTTCCACAGCGCATCTCCAGTTTCCCCGGCCTCAAGTTGCATCGCGCTGTAGAGGGCAGGGCGGTCGTCGTCCACGTGCTCCAGCAGGGTGCGCTGGCCCCAGTCTGGAATACCCTCCCAGGCATCGTAGGCGGGCTCTCGCAGGCAGAAGTTGATTGCCAGCTCTCGTTGTGTCACCAACTCGTCGAGGAAGGTTTGCAGCGGCTCATCAATCACGCTGTGTCCCTCGCCAATGGTGGCCTTGCCCTTCGGCGCCTCCCACGCTGCGTCATCGACGCGCGCCGCGATGGCCGCGCGGGCGACTGCAAGCGGGCTGATTTGCCCAAAGTGCAGATAGGCAGAAAGGCGGCTGGTCTGCCCGCTCCCAGGCTGATCGCGAAGGGATGGGTAATCCACCAGGCGATGAGCGACGAAGTCCGCGAGTTGCACCCGGGCAGTGCGACCCCCACCATGCAGGTTTGACGGTGGCGACGTCTCGCTGAACTTCAGCGACTGCACCACCTCCCGTGGATTCGGCCCTGGGTCAATGTCGATAAGTGGCACATTTCCACGTATGGTTGGAATGGCATCGAGCAGATCGGGCTCGCTGGCAATCTTGCGCCACAACTTCGGACGAATCGTGCGAGGGGCGTATTCGAGCTTCGGGAATCCAGAAGGCGGCACGATGGAATCGGTGGCAACCTCGACGAACGGCACCATCAGGTTTTCAGCCACCAACGCTCTCCAGCCACGCGCGATGCGCAGGGGATCCATGTCGGTGACGATGCACCCGGCGCGGAGCTCCGTGGCAAGAGCAGGCACGACAGAGCACGGATCGCCGACGCGCATGGTCCACGCGATGCCACGCGCCGCGAAGTCGTTTGGCAGTTCAGCCAGGCCTTCGGCCATGAACTGGTATCCCCGCCTGGTTGCATCCGGATAGCCGGGAGCCAACACGAACAGGGCGACGACTGGCAACTTGAGGGCATTCCCGATCCTTACTGCCAGATTGGCGGCGCGATTGTCGGTTGCCCGTTGGGCCCGCTGCACCCAGAGCAGCATGCACTGCGCGTCGCAGGGAATGTTGCCAGCGCGTAGCAGACTCGTCCACTGATCGTCCGCTGCCACGAAACGTTCGATGCCTGCCAAACTCAACTCCCATTCATCTCGTTCCCGGTGCGCGTCGTCATGGTTGCACGGCTCGCACACGGCGCGGGTGCATCCGATACGATGCCCGGCAACATTCATCCGCTTGAACAGGAGTAGTCTGGTGTATCTCGCGACGTTGCCGAAGTTCCCGCTCGCTGTTCTGCCGACGCCCCTGCAGCGTCTGCGCAATCTCGAGGCCGCGCTGGGGCCGGGTGCGCCGCGTATCTGGATGAAGCGGGACGACCTGACCGGCCTGGCATTCGGCGGCAACAAGGCGCGCAAGCTCGAATACCTGGTGGAAGATGCTCGCCGGCAAGGCGTCACCGTGCTGGTGAGCGAGGGCGCGGTGCAATCGAACCACGCCCGGATGACCGCTGCCGCCGCGCGTGTGGCCGGCATGCGCTGCGTGCTGGTATTGAACGCAGAACACGGTGACGAGGTGGTGGGCAACCTGCTGCTGGATCAGGTGCTGGCGGCCGACGTGCGGGTGACGCAGACACGCGCGGAGCGGAACGCGCTGATGGCGACGATCGGTGATGAGCTACGCGCCGCCGGGGAGATTTCCTACGTCATCCCGACAGGCGGCAGCGTGCCGCTCGGCGCGGCGTCCTACGTGGCCGCTGTGGCGGAGACGCTGGAGCAATTGCGGGCCGTGGGAGAAGCGCCAGTCAGCCTCTTCTTTGCGTCCGGCTCGCTGGGCACCCAGGCCGGGCTGGTGGTGGGCGCACGGGCGTACTCCGCGCCGTTTACCGTCGAGGGCGTGGCCGTGCTGCACCCGGTGGAGCAACTGATCGAGCGCTGCGCAGTGCTGGCCACGCAGACGGCCGGGCTGATCGGCCTGGAGGCCGGGTTCACGCCGGGCGACATCCGGCTCGATGGCGGGTACATCGGCGAGGCGTACGGCGTGGCGACCCCGGCGGGCCTGGAGGCGATCCGGCTGCTGGCGCAGACGGAGGCGATCCTGCTCGACCCGGTCTACTCCGGGAAAGCGATGGCGGCGCTGCTGGCGGCCATCAAGGGAGGCAGATTTGCGGCGGACGATTCCGTGCTCTTTCTCCATACTGGTGGCGGGCCCTCGCTCTTCGCGTTTGGCGAGGCGCTGCTGGCATCGTAACGCGGTGGAACGGAATCGCTGATCCTCATGGAAAACGACATCTTTGACGTACGCGGCTTGCATATCGTCATCACGGGCGGTGCGAGTGGCATTGGCCTGGCCGCTGCGCGGGAACTGGCCGGGCGCGGCGCGGTCCTGGACATCTGGGATCTCAATCCGGACGCAATGGCGACGGCCCTGAGCGGACCGCTGCAACCCTTTCGCGCGCAGATCACGATGCGGCCAATCGACGTGTCAGACGCGGAGGCAGTCGAGGCGGCGGCTGCCGAGGCATGGCAGGGCGCGCCAGTTGACGTGCTGATCAACAGCGCGGGAATGACCTCGCACCGGCGGCCGGTGCTGGAGATTCCGTTGAGCGACTGGGACCGCATGCTTGGGGTGAATCTCTACGGCACACTGCACACCTGCCGTGCATTTGGTCGCCGGATGATCGAGCGGGGGACAGGATCGATCATCAATGTTTCCTCGGTCGACGCCGTTGATCCAAGCTGGGGGAATCTCCACTATGGCGTGTCCAAGGCCGGGGTGGCGATGCTCACAACGGGGCTGGCGCGGGAGTGGGGAACGACCGGCGTGCGCGTGAACGCGGTCGGGCCGGGCCCAATCCGCACGCCGCTCACGGAACCGCTTTTCGCCGCGCACGACTGGCTGGAGCCGAAGTGGGTGGAGAGCGTGCCCCTGGGGCGGATCGGCGAGCCGGAGGACCTGGCCGGCATCTTCGTGTACCTGGCCAGCCCGGCCTCGCGCTGGGTGACCGGGCGGTCGTTCTACATCGACGGCGGCTGGCTGCTCTGACGTGGCAAGATGCCGCAGGCATTTGGCCAGGAGTTTCTCAAGGCGAGGAAGCGGGAATATGACGATCAAGGTCACGATCTGGAACGAGTACCGTCACGAGCGAGAAGAACCCGAGATTGCGGCGATTTACCCGGATGGCCTGCACGCTGCGATTGGCGCCGGGCTGACGGGCAACGACTTTCAGGTGCGGTTCGCCACACTCGATGAGCCGGAGCACGGCCTGACCGATGCGGTGCTGGCGGACACGGATGTCCTGATCTGGTGGGGGCACAAGGCGCACCGCGAGGTGGACGACGCTATCGTGGCGCGGGTGCAGCGGCGGGTGCTGGACGGCATGGGGTTGGTGGTGCTGCACTCCGGCCACCACTCCAAGATCTTCAAGACCCTGATGGGAACAACCTGCAACCTGAAGTGGCGGGAGGCGAATGACAAGGAGCGCCTCTGGGTCGTGAATCCCAGCCACCCGATTGTGGACGGTATCGGCGAGTACATCGAACTGCCACAGGAAGAGATGTACGGCGAGTTCTTCGACATCCCGCAGCCCGATGACCTGATCTTCGTCAGTTGGTTCACGGGCGGCGAGGTGTTCCGCAGTGGCTGCTGCTACCAGCGCGGGCAGGGCAAGATCTTCTACTTCCGGCCGGGACATGAGTCGTACCCGACTTACCACAACGCGGAAGTGCTGCGCGTGATCGCCAACGGCGTGCGCTGGGCTGCGCCTGTGGCCGGGCCGACGCCAAACTTCGGCCTGAACGGCCCGAACGCGCCGCTGGAGCCGCTGCCGGCGCGGTAGGAGCTTGCCCTCGCCCCCGGCCCCGCTCCCGAGGCGCGGGAGTTGGGCTGAGGGGAGGGCTGTCAGCCGCGGAACGCGCCTGCCCACGAGCAACCCTCACCCCCAGCCCCTCTCCCTGAGTACTTGCGCAGGGAGAGGGGAGCCGATCCGCGTGGGCGAGGTCAGGACCTGGCCCGCCGAGAGCTCTTCGGACCCACAAGGTCGCCACCGAAAGCCCCTCGCCCTGCGCACAGGGAGAGGGGTTTGGGGTGAGGGTTGCTCGTAGGCATGCGCCGTAGCCCATACCTCCCCCTGCCAGCCGGTGCGCGGGCAAGGGGGGCGGTCCCGATGTGCGTTGGCGGCACGTGGGTGTCACAGCGCTGAATCTGGCTCACACGCCCGAGGTCGGAAGCCCCTTCCCCGCGCATCGGGAGAGGGGTAGGGCTCTTGACGGCAGGAAGAGCCTGATCTAGTTGTCCCGCTTCGTACGGAAGCGCGGGGCTTCGCGGTCACCGCCCCGGTCGTGACGTTCGTAGCGCCGCTGCTGCGAGCGGTCGTCGCGCTGCCCGCCCCGGTTACCAGCGACGAACGGAGGGCGCTGACCACGGTTGTCGCGTGGTGGCGCGCCATCGACGCGGGCGACCTCGACATTGACCGGGCGGCCCTTGATCTTGGAGCCGCGCATGGCTCCGACCACGCGGTCCACCATCTCGCGCGGGATATCGACGAAGGCGTAGTCATCGAAGATGTCGATGGCGCCAATCGCGCGGCCGGGTATACCGGCCTCGTTGGCGATGGCGCCCACAAAGTCCTGCGGCCGCGCGCCCTGGTTGCGGCCAACGTTGATGAAGAGACGCACCATGCCGGCTTCCCCACGTGGCCCGCGCGCACTTGGCGCGGCGGCGGCGAAGGTGGCGATGTCGTCCACCTGCTGCTCTGGCGTGGTCGTGCGGCCCGTTTCCTCCGCGTAGAGCTTCAGGATGGCCGCTGCGATCTCGGCGGAATCGTGCTCATCCGCCAGATCGTTGATGGTGTCGAGGTAATTGGCGTACCCGTCATCTCCGGCATCGAGCACGGCCAGGATCTGTTGCTTCAGGGCGTCGCGGCGGCGCTCGGCCACGTCCGCCAGCGTGGGCAGGCGGCGCGGCTCGATGCGGGCGCGAGTAATGCGCTCGATCTGGCGCAACCAGCGCACCTCACGCGGGGTGATCAGCGTAATCGCCTCGCCCTTGCGCCCGGCGCGCCCGGTGCGGCCGATGCGGTGCACGTAGGCTTCCGCACTCTCGGGGATGTCGTAGTTGATGACGTGCGAGACATCCGGGATGTCCAGGCCGCGCGCGGCGACATCTGTCGCGATGAGCATGTCGGCCTGGCCGGAGCGGAAGCGACGCATGACCCGGTCGCGCTGCGCCTGCGAGAGATCACCGTGCAGCGTTTCCACCGCGTAGCCGCGCGCCATCAGGGCCTCGCCCAGCTCGTCCACGCCCACCTTGGTGCGGCAGAAGATCATGGCGGACTGCGGCGTTTCGGCATCCAGGATGCGAGTCAGCGCATCAACGCGCCGCGCCCGTGGCACCTCGTAGGAGGACTGGTGCACCTGCGGCACGGTCATTTGCTTGCCGGCTACGGAGACGTGTTTGGGTTCGCGCAGGTAGCGCGCGGAGAGCTGCGCAATGCGCGGCGGCATGGTGGCGGAGAAGAGCGCCGTCTGTCGGGTCTCTGGCGCTTGAGAGAGGATCCACTCGATATCTTCGATAAAGCCCATGTCGAGCATTTCGTCCGCCTCGTCCAGGACGAAGAAGCGGACGTGATCGAGGTTGAGCGTGCCGCGCCGCATGTGATCCATGACACGGCCTGGCGTGCCCACCACGACCTGTGCGCCACGCTGCAAGCCCCGGAACTGCCGCTCGTACGGCTGTCCACCGTAGATAGGCAGCGTCTCGACTTCCTTGTGGCGGCCAAGCTTGTGCAGCGCCTCGGAGACCTGAATTGCCAACTCCCGGGTGGGCGCCAGCACCAGCGCCTGCACGGCTTTCACCTTGGGATCGATCGCCTCGATGATCGGCAGGCCGAAGGCCGCCGTTTTGCCCGACCCCGTTTGGGCCTGGCCAATCAGGTCATTGCCGCCCAGGAGCAGGGGAACGGTTTCCACCTGGATCGGCGTGGGCTCTTCGAAGCCGACATCCTTGAGGGACTTCAGCAGGGCTGAGCTCAGGCCCAGCGCCTCGAATGTTGGGCCTGCGGGTTCGGCTGCAGCCGATGCGGCGTCAGCGTTGTCGGGCGCAGACTCGGTTGCGGTGAGATCGGTCACGTGGGCTCCTCGGTCGGGTGAATGCCAGATGAGGACCGCCCGGAATCCACCTGCACCGAGGCAGTCTCAACTACGGTACTCTACTCGCAAAGCGGATCAGAGCACGTCTTCAGCCTGGGTATGCACTGGTAATGCCAGGGGCTGTGTCCGGGTGTGTGCATCATGTGAGAGGACCAGAAATGATCAGGACCATTTCCGATACCGAAGCGGTCGAGATGGAGCTCAATGACCTTGGCCCCCTGAAGCCGCCGGTGGGCAAGCCGCTGGACGGCGAGATGCTGACCTGGGGGCGTAACTTCTTTGCGAGCGACGATGCGCGCATCCACACCGGGGTCTGGGAGTGCGCCGCCGGCCGCCTGCGTGCGGACTTCGGGACGGACGGCGAGATGGTTCACGTCGTGAAGGGTTCCATCCGCGCGGTGAGTGACGACGGTGAGGAACTGGTGGTTGGACCAGGGCAGAGCGCGACGTTCCCGCCGGGTTGGACGGGCATCTGGGAGCTGGAGACGCCGATGCGCAAGCTGTACTGCACGTTCGAACTGGGCGAGAAGTAGATCAGTGCGGCTGCCGGGTGCTCGTACGCCCGGCAGCCGCGCAGCGCGCAATTACTCGTTGAAACGGATGCTGTCCCGCCAGGCGAGAAGCTGCTCGATCGGTTCGAAGTTGAACTCCGGCGCGCCGACCGCAAAGATGAGGTGCGTGATCCCGTTCTCGACGTAGGCATCCGCCTGCGAGACGGCCGTCGGTTCGCTGAACAGGACGCTGCGCTCGATCTCGGCCGGATTGCGTCCGATTTTCGCGCACCACTCATCCAGGATCTGGCTCTTGCGCCCAGCCGCCTCCGGGTCGCCGAACCCGTTCCACATGTCCGCGTACTGCGCCACCAGGCGGAGCGTGACTTTTTCCCCGCCGCCACCGATGAGGATCGGGATCTTGCCGTTGACCGGTCCCGGATTCAGCTTGCCCAGCCGCTCCACCATCACGGGCAGGGCAGCGGCCAGGTCCCGCAGGCGAGCCGGGGCGTCCTTGAAGTCGTAGCCGTACTCGTCGTAGTCACGCTCGGCCCAGCCGCTCCCGACGCCCAGGATGAACCGCCCGCCGGAGATGTGGTCGATGGTGCGCGCGATATCCGCCGTCAGATTGGGGTTGCGGTAGGAATTGCAGATCACCAGCGGCCCGATGGTAGCGTGCTCGGTGGATTCGGCCATCGCCGCGAGCAGGCTCAGCCCTTCGAAATGCTTGCCATCCGCCTCTCCGGAGAGTGGGAAAAAGTGATCCCACGTCCAGATCGAATCCGCGCCCATGGCGTCAGCGCGCTTCCAGGCAGCGCGCAACTCGGCGATGGAGGCGTGCTGCGGCCGAATCTGGACGCCTACTTTCACGTCTGGCACGAACTTGCCTTTCCTTCTGTGCCCCAGACCTGCTGCCGGGCCGCGACTGTCTGCTGCATCGCGGAGAGGATCGTGGCGGGTGGCTGGGCGCCGCTCAGCGCGTAAGTGTCGTCGAAGACGAAGAACGGGACGCCGGTGACGCCAAGCCGCATGCCGTGCTCGATATCGGCGGCCGTTTCGGCCTTACCCTCGTCGTTCCGCAGGCGAGCCAGCGTCTCGGCGCGGTCCATACCGGCGGCGTCCGCAATATCGGCAAGGGTTTCCAGATCGGCGATGTTCTGGCCGTCGTTGAAGTAGGCACGGTGCAGCCCGGCCAGCACTGCCTGCTTCGCGTCGTCGGGGGCCAGCCAGATGAGCCGATGCGCATCCTGCGAGGGGGCGCGGATGCCTGTCTCGAAGTTGAACTCGACCCCGGCATTGCGACCGGCGGCCTTGACCCGGTCGAACATGCTGTTCAGGTTGTCCGCGCCGAACTTGGCCTTGTAGAACTCGGGCACGGAGACGCCCTCGTTCGGGACATCACGGTCGAGCAGGAATGGCTGCCAATGCACCGTAACTGGTTCGCCAGCCCACTCCGCAAGGGCCGTTTCCAGGTTCGCCTTGCCGATGCGGCACCAGGGGCAGGCAATGTCGTGGTACACGTCGATTTTCATGCATCCTCCAGAGCAGGGCAAATACTTTCTGAATGGAAGTATTGGTTGACTCCCTGCCGCTGTCGAGGTCAGGACGCGGTTGACGTGATTTCGGCCAGCGGCACCACCCGGCCTTCTGACGCCGAGCGGTAGGCGGCGAAAACGGTTTGCAGGGTGCCCAGGTTGTCTCGCCCTGAGGTGAGCGGTTCGCCACCGGTTTGCATCGCCGCCATTAGCGACGCCATCGGCCCCACGAATGCGTCGGGAATCCACCAGGTTGTGAGTGGCGCCTCATGCCACTCGTGCGGCGCGGCGCGCGAGGCGTAGCGCAGGGTATCGACGCGGCCGGTGGGGTAGTCGTAGAGGAGGCCGAGCGTGCCTTCGACGATGCCCTCGGTGCCCAGGAACCGGAAGCGCGCGTAGGCATCCTCGCTCCAGTTGTGGTGGTTGACGTCGATGACAACGCGGCGGTCATCCTCGTAGAGAAAGGTCGTCAGGGTGCGCGTTTCGCCCGTTTCCGGCTGGCCGGGCCAGCGGGAATGCAGCGACGAGACGGCAACGGGATCGCCACAGAGATAGCGCAGGGAATCCTGGTAGTGGATGCTGTGATACATGATTTCCAGGTGTGGCGAGTTCGCCATCCAGGGCCACATGTGCCAGGGCGTACGGATACTCGTCTCGATGCGGGCATCGGCGGGAATGCCGAGCGCGCCCTGCTCGATCAACTGTTTCGCGACGGCGATCCCGGCGTCCCAGCGCATCTGCTGGTTGACCGCGAGCTTGAGGCCCCGTGCGTGAGCGAGGTCCACGACCTCCACGGCGCTGGCGTAGGTGTCGGCCAGGGGCTTCTGGCAGAGGACATGTTTGCCGGCGCCGATGGCCTCTCTGGCAATGGCCGCCTGTGCCCAGGGGGTGACCGCGATATCGACGATGGCGATTTCCGGGTTGGCGAGAACCTCCGCGACTGACGCAGCTACCTGCGGGATACCGTGCTCCTGGGCAGTGCGGCGGGCGGCCTCCTGGCTCTGGTCGTAGCACGCTACGACATGGAACCCTGCCCGGCGATAGGCTGGCAGGTGCGCGTAGTTGACGATGCCGCCGCAGCCAATGATGCCGATGCCGTAGTCGGTTCGTTCCGGCAGGACAATGGCATCAGAGACGGTGTAGCCGGCGAGGTCCATGCTGGTGGTCTCCCGCTAGTCCGCGAGCGTGAGGGATGCCGCCGCAGCCTGCGCCCGATGCAGGATATCGGCGGTCGGCGTGTCCTGCTGTATCGCCTCCTGTACGGCGGCATCAATGAGGTGCGCGAGCGCCGGGAACTGCCGGGAGCGGGGCAGGGTGCGGGCCCCGGCGTAGAGGCTGGGCAATTCCGCATAGAACGGAATCAGCGCGTTGACCTCGGGATCGGTCCAGGTCGAAAGGCGGCAGCCGATACCGCCTGCCAGCGTCGTGACCTTGTCCATGGCGGGGGTAGCGCAGTGCCGGGCAAAGGCGTAGGCCGTCTCAGCGTGGGGGCTACCTGCGCCAACGGCCAGCAGCCAGTACACGATGAGAGAGGCCGGCTCCGAACCAGGAGCGCAGGGCAGCGTGGTGACGGCCGTCTTCCCCTTGACCGGGCACCCGGGCTGCTCACAGACGGCGGCGAACCCGAACCAGTTCACCATCATGGCGATGGCGCCACTGGCGAACAGCTCACCGCTCTGGACGGAGTCGATCTCCTCCGGATGGGGCGGCGTGTGGGCGCGGCTGCGCACGAGGAAACGATAGTAGTCGAGTGAAGCGACAGCCTCTGGCGTGTCGAGAGTGGGGCGTCCGGCGGCGTCCAGCAGTTCGCCGCCCCGGCTCCAGAGCTGGAGGCAGAAGTCGTAGACCGTGTTGTGGCCGTCCGGGAAACCGGCCAGCACCGTCCCGTAGAGGCCGTTCTCCGGCCGGGTGAAGAACGCGGCGACATCGGTGAACGTGCCCCAGGTGCGCGGCACGGTCAGGGGATACCCGTAGCGGCGGGCAAATTCGGCCTGCTCTGCGGGGTCGGCGAAGAGGTCGGCGCGGTAGACCAGGCACTCGGGGCCGTCGTGGTAGGGCAGCCCGTAGAGAGCATCGCCAAACTGTTGGACCTGCGTGAGCGCTGCCGCCCAACCCTCCGGGTAGCCGGGCACGGGCAGCCGGGCCATGTCGGGCGCGAGGTCGCGCAGCGCGCCATCGCCAACCGCATCCGCCAGCCAGTCGGTGACGACGAACGCGATATCCCAGTCGCCGTTCTTCAGCCCGCCCTGGGTGAAGAGCGACTCGACCAGGGGGTTGAGATCGAGCGACTCGGCTTCGAGCCGGAGGCCAGTGTGCTGCTCAGCCTCGAAGGCGGCCCACTGCTGCGCGATGGCGTCCGCAAACGGCGGGAAGCGGCGGATGGCGACGCGAAAGGCGCTGGCGCGGTCAGGCACGGCTGGGCTCCTCCCGGGCGAGGAACGCATCGATTGTCGCGTTGTCTTCACCGACGACCGGCGCCCCGCGTGATGACGTCAGGATGCGGCCGTCGATGCGGATGGGGCAGCGAGTTGTCTCCAGCGCCGCACCGTTGCGGCGCTGCACCGTCTGGACCATGCCCAGCGCCTGAAAGGCCGGGTGCGCGATCAATCGCGGCCAGTCGAGCACGTCGGCGCACCAGACATCAGCGGGTTCCAGCACCGACAGCCATGCCTCGGTGGTGCGCCGCTGCAGGTGGGCGGCCAGCAGGGCCTTGATCTCGTCCCGCTGGTCGAACCAGCTCTGTGGAGTCTCGTACTGCGCGAGTTCGGGGAGACCGAGCAGGTCGCCAAGCTGGGGAACGGGCATCATGGCCAGGGCGAGGAAGCCGTCCTGCGTGGCGTAGATGCCGTAGGGCGCGGCGAGGTAGGCGTGGGCGTTGTTGACGGCACTGCGCTGTGGGGCGAGCCCGCCGTCGTTGAGATGGGTGGTGAGTACTTCGAACTGCACATCCAGCACACTCTCCAGCAAGCTCACCTCGACGAGGCCACCCCGCCCGGACATGCCGCGACGCACGAGACAGGCGAGAAGCCCCTGGGTGAGGTGGCTGCCCGCCATCAGGTCCGCGATGGCGAGGCCCATGGGGACGGGACCTTGTGTGGCGTCGCCACTGAGCCAGGTCAGCCCGGAGAGCGATTGCGCCAGGAGGTCCTGACCGGGCTTGTCTCGCCACGGGCCACGGTCGCCGTAGCCGGTGACCGAGCCGTAGACAAGGCGCGGGTTGAGGGCAGCGGCGGCGGCGTAGTCGAGCCCCAGGCGCTCGATGACACCGGGCCGGAAGTTCTGGATCAGGACATCGGCGCGGGTGACAAGGTCCTTGACGGCCGCCAGGTCCGCCGGCCGCTTCAGATCGGCTGCGTAACTTTCCTTGTTGCGGTTGATGGAGTGGAAGAGCGTGCTGTCGCCATCAAGCGCCAGGTTGGAGATGTAGAGTTGGCGGCAGAGATCGCCAGACCCTGGGCGTTCGATCTTGATGACGCGCGCTCCCAGGTCGGCCAGGCGCATGGCGGCGCTGGGCCCGGCCAGGAACTGGCTGAGATCGAGCACCAGCAAGCCAGCGAGCGGACGTTCCGCTTCTGGCAATGCGGCCGGGGGGCTCACCGTTTCCGTCATGGCGCCTTAGCCTCTGTGACGTGCTGCGATGCGTCAACCTGGAGCCGCATGATCGCCGTGGCGACTGCACCTGTCAAATTGGTGGGGAGGGCACCATGCAATTCCAGGAGCGCTTCTTCGAGGACTATGCGGTCGGTGAGGAGCGGACCACGCTGGGCCGCACGATCACCGAGGCGGACATCGTGCTTCACGCCGGGCAGACCGGTGACTTCTACCCGCACCACATGGACGCCGAGTGGTGCGCCACGCAACCCTTCGGCCAGCGCATCGCCCACGGCACGCTGATCTTCAGCGTGGGGGTGGGTATGACGGCGGGGGATATCAACCCACGCGCGTTCTCCTATGGCTACGACCGCCTGCGCTTCGTGAAGCCGGTCCACATCGGCGACACCATCTCCTGCCGGGTGACTATCTCCGAAAAACGCGACCACAAGCGGCCCAACCTCGGGTTCGTGGTGGAGCGGCTGGAAGTGCTGAACCAGCGGCAGGAGACGGTGCTGGCCTGCGATCACTTACTGCTGGTGGAGCGGCGGCAGGCAGCAGGTCCTGCCGCTGGCTGAGGCTGGGTGAATGTCGATTGCGCGCCTGTGGTCACACTTGGCGCGGCCGTCCAGATCGAGAAACGACGTCCGAGACGCCAGGTCTCACGTGCTCGGGCGAAGTGGATGATGGGCGCGGCCAGGTGACCTGGCGTCGTGTGGACGAGATGCGTCGCCTGCGGGTACGCCCTACCTGCTCCTCACGAATCCGGGATAGCCCTGTGCGGCGATGCCGGCGCAGAGGTTGCGGTAGTGGCCGACGCCGCCAGCGTAGGGCATGAAGATTTGCGGCTTGCCCGGGATGTTCGCGCCCATATACCAGGAGTTGGCCTGCGGCATCAGGGTGGCCGCCGCGACCTCGTTGACGTGGGCCACCCAGTCATCTTGCGCGGCAGGTTCCGGTTCGAGCGTGTGGAAGCCGTCTGCTTGCTGCGCGGCCAGGAAGGCCGTGATCCAGGCCACATGCTGTTCGATGGAGACCATCATGTTGCTGAGCACGGAGGGGCTGCCGGGTCCGGTGATGGTGAACATGTTGGGGAACCCGGCGATCGCGATGCCGAGATACGAGCGTGGCCCTTCGGCCCACAGGTCACGCAGCGCGATGCCGTCGCGCCCACGGATGTCGATGCGGTTCAGCGCGCCGGTCATAGCGTCGAAGCCGGTGGCGAAGACCAGGCAATCGAGCGGGAACGCCTCCTGCGCCGTACGCACGCTGTGCGGGGTGACCTCGGTGATTGGCGTCTTGCGCAGGTCCACCAGCCGCACGTGCGGCTGATTGTAGGTCGCGTAGTAGCCGGTATCCACGCAGATGCGCTTTGTGCCGATAGGGTAGGTGCGGGGTGAAAGCGCCTCCGCCGTGTCGGGGTCTGCCACGATGGTGCGGATCTTCCGGCGGAGGAACTCGGCCGCGGTCTCATTTGCCTCGCGATTCGTCAGCAGGTCAATGTAGGCGCCAGCGAAGCCCAGTCCGCCACGCTGCCAACGTTCCTCGTAGACCTCTTCACGCTCCTCGGGCGTGGCCTGGAGGGCGGAGTAGGGGTAGGTCGGGACGACGTAGCCGACGCGCGACTCCGCGTTGCGCTGCCGCAACGCGGCGTAGTTCGCCTTGATCTCACGCTCACGCTCAGGGGAAAGGGGCACGTTCCGGGCCGGGACGCTGTAGTTGGGCGTGCGCTGGAAGACGGTGAGTTGCGCCGCCTGTTGCGCTATCACCGGAATCGACTGGATGCCGGAGGACCCGGTGCCCACCACGCCCACGCGCAGGCTGGTGAAATCGACAGGCTCATGCGGCCAGGCGCCCGTGTTGTACACCGGTCCTGCGAACGCCTCCAGCCCCGGGAGGTTCGGTGTCTGCGGTACGGAAAGGCAGCCTGTGGCCAGGATCAGATACTGGCAGTCGTACCGCACTCCCTGCGCGGTCGTCACGCGCCAGCGCCGGGCAGCCTCATCGAAGTGGGCGGCGGAGACATGGGTGTTGAACTGGATGTCGCGGCGAAGGTCGAAGCGGTCCAGGACATGTTCGACGTACTCCAGGATTTCTGGCTGCGCCGCGTAGCGCTCGGTCCAGTGCCACTCCTGCTGCAAGGTATCGCAGAAGGAGTAGGAGTAATCGATGCTCTCCACATCACAGCGTGCGCCGGGATAGCGGTTCCAGTACCACGTTCCCCCTGCGCCTGCTCCCGCCTCCAGCACGCGCGCCGAGAGACCAAGCTCCCGGAGCCGGTGGAGCATGTAGATTCCCGCGAATCCCGCGCCGACAACCAGGGCATCGAAGGAAACTGGCAACTCGCGTTGACTGGGCATCGCGCCTTCCTGCGGTGAGTTGGCCGGACAGTGGCGCCCCGGCCACGGAGCCGAACCTGTAGGCAGGAAGGATATCGCTGGTGAGCGCCCTGCCACGAGCCGCGCCCGTAGAGCCGGGTTGCGGCATGACGTATGATCAGGACCACTTCGAACGGGCGACGCGAGGGATGACATCATGCGGACACTGCGCGCCGTGCTTGGGATCGTGATGTGCTGCGCGCTGTCCGGGCTGGCCGGCGCAGTGCCGGCGTTGGCTCAGATCGACCGCGCCACCCGGGATCGGGTGGTGCCAGCGGCGGTCGAAGTCGCCGCTGCCGCGCTGTGGGAGGAAAATGACTTCTCCTTCACCTTCCCGGTGCCGGTGGGCAGCGGAACCATCGTCACGCCAGATGGTTTGATCCTCACCAACCACCATGTTGTCGCAGACGACGACCTGGAGGCCGTCATCGACTCGTGGAACAGTGAGGCAGAACAGCAGTTCCCGGGTGTCGAGATTTCGCTGATCCCGGATCAGTTCCTGATCCTGACCTCCGACGGCGTGAATGATCCGGTGCAGTCATACACCGCCGTTGTTGTTGCAGACGACGTGCGTTTGGACCTGGCTGTGTTGCGTATCGCCGCAGACGCCTCCGGAGACAGTGCCGCCATTGCCGGCGAGGTGTTTCCGTTTGTGCCGCTTGGTGATTCAAGCACGATGGGCCTCGGGGATCGGGTGCACGTCTTCTCGTACCCGAGCATCGGCGGCGACACGCTCACCTACACGCCAGGCGTGGTGAGCGGCTTTCAACGTGAGGAGGGCATTTCCGGCGTCGCGTGGATCACCACGGACGCCGTGATGTCTGGCGGCAGTAGCGGTGGCACAGCCATCAACGATGCCGGGGAGCTCGTAGGTGTTCCAACGCAGGGTTCCGAGCTGGATTGCCGCCCCGGTGACACCAACCGCGATGGCGTTGTCGATGTCAACGATATTGGCTGCATTCCCACCGGCGGCTCGCTCGGCCAATTGCGGCCCATCAATCAGGCGCTGCCGTTGCTGGCAGACGCCGCCGCTGCATCCAGCCAAATCAACGCCGTGGCGACAACGGTCGCGCCAACCCCGGTCTCGACGCAGACGCTCGACAGGCCGCCGGGCGAGCCAGACTTGCCGCGGCTTGCGCTCTCCCCGGTCGACGTCGGGCGTGAGGGCATGGCCGGGTTTGTCATCGACTGGAGCCAGATGGTTGACCAGCGTGGCGTACCCGCCCTGATCGGGCTCGACGATGCCTGGACAGACCGTTTGGCAGAAACGAACCTGGAGAAGGTGTACCTGCTCGCCCTGATCAACCAGGAGCATGCAGGTGCGCCGACAACAATCACCAGCACCCTCTGGCAGTACCCGTCCGCTGGCGACGCGGAGAACGGGTTCGCCTTCACCGAGGAGGAGCTGGAGGACACCTACCGCATCTCTGATCTGCCGGCGGAGACGTTTGGCGACGAGTCTGAGCTGAGCACGTGGACCTACACGGATTCGACCACCGGCGAGGAAATGGTCTCGTACGAGGCGACTGCGCGCGTGGGTGCGCTGGTGGGCACCGCCCGCGTGGGCGGCCCCGTTTCCAACGGGCAGGTGTTGCAGGCGGAGGCAGTCAATCTCGGGACCGCCCTGGCGGACCGTCTCATGGCGGCAGAGGGAGACGAGACGGCGCTCTCGGCGCGCGTGGTTCGCGTCACCGCGGAGGGCAACGGCGGAACGGCTGACTACTACCTCACCCAGGACGGGGAGGCGGCGCCGACGCGGTGGTACGCCGTGCCAGACGGCGCCACCGAGTGGACCGACTATTGGCGGAGCATCGGCGTCGTCGATGGCTATGAGACGGAAATCTACCTGCCGCCAGGGATCTTCCCGGCGCCCGGGCGTGTCGGCGTTCGCCTCTACGAATTCGATGATGTCGCCGCTGCAACATCCTATGTGAACTCCTACGAGGATGGCCTCGACACGGTCGTGACTGAGCTCCGGGAAGTACCGACCGCGCCAGCCTACGGCGACCAATCGCGGACGTTCTCCTTCCAGACCGACTGGTGGGCTGACGTGGAGCCGGAGTACCGCATCGTCACGGTCATGCGCGTGGGGACAACCGTCGCGGCGGTGGAGGTGGCGGCAACGCAGCCAATTCCGGCCGGGGTGGTGCGGGGCATTGCGACCGCACAGGCGGAGTGCCTGACGAGCGGTTGTGCATCGCTCACCATCGATGCCCCGGCCTGGCTGATGGCCCTGCCAGCGCCGGCGAGCGCGTCAACCAGCAACGATGCCCAGACGACGGTTTCCCAGGCCGCGACAGACGTCGCGCCGCCGGCTGTCACGGTCACTCCCGAGCCGACCGCCACGCGTCCACCCGAGCCCACCGCTACCGCCACGCCAAAACCGACGGCAACGCCGGTTCCCACCCCGATTCCGACACCGACGCCCGAGCCGGTTGCCGAAATCTGGGGGCTGTACGAGGAGTTCGACGACCCGGATGTCCTGGACACGTCGGATTCGCCGGTCAGCACCTGGGATATCGCGGATGGCGCCTTCCGCTTGGCCATCACCGAGCCGGGGAACATCGATGGTGTGACGATTTCGAACATGCCCACGGAGGGGCGGGATGTCTCCCTGGTGGCGGAGATCGGACCCACCGCGGGTTGGGGCGAGATCATGCTCTGGATGATTGCCGAGGACGGCATCACCGAGTGGCATTTCGCGATCGACCCGGTCGCGGAACAGTGGAGCCTCTACCGGGCGAGCACGACAGACAGCGACCTCTTCTACTGGGTGGAGCCGCGGCCGTTGCCCGCGGCCGTCGGAGATGAGATTCAGCAAATTGACGTGGAGGTGATCGACGGGGCGCCCCTGTTGTACGTCAACGGCGTGGATGTGGTGACGCCGAGCGGCGTCGAGATGCCGGAGGTACCCGGCAGCCTGACGCTGGGTTTTGGCGCAGGCGTCAACCCCGGCAGCTTGTCGGGCGCTGGCGAGTTCTTCAGCGTGGACTTCGAATCCGTCACCCTTTTCGAGATCCCGAATTAGTCAGGTGGCGATACGGCATACGGCTCCGGTGCGTTTAGGTCAGCAATGACACGGCGGGGCAGGACTGGACAGCTTGCGAATCAGCAGAGGAGCGTGCCGCGCGCGGCGCTCGCTCTGCTCTGCGTGCTCGCGCTGCTTGCTGGCCGGGTGCGGCCCGCAGCAGCCCAGATCGACCCGGTGATCCTGGGGTACGCGGTGGATGCCACAGTCCAGCTTTCTGTTGTCGTGCGGGGGACGGTGGACGACCGCGAGCAGGTGATCTGGTATGCGGTCGGCAGTGGCACGATTGTGTCGCCGGACGGCCTGATCCTGACGAACAACCACCTTATCGCCCCGGCTGGGGTGAACGACAAGCTGGCAGAACTCGAACAGCAGCTTGCTGCCGAGGGCAAAGTGGCGCACCTGGAGGTAGAGCCTGATCGCTTCATGGTGGCCTCTTCGGACGGGCGGCATTTGCCGGAACCCCGCTTCCTGGCCTGGGTGGCGGCCACAGATCCGGCCCTTGACCTGGCGATCCTGCGCATCGACGCCGACCGCGATGGGGCGCCGCTCGATGCCGCCGAGCTCGGGCTCTCCCCGGCGCCGCTTGGGGATTCCGACGCGGTGAACCTGGGTGATCCGGTCCATGTGTTCGGGTTCCCGGCCATTGGCAGCGGCTCCCTGACCTACACCTCGGGCGTCGTGAGCGGGTTTCTCTTCGAGGAGGGGACCGACGGCACGGCCTGGCTCAACAGCGATGCCGTCACCTCGGGTGGGAACTCCGGTGGCGCTGCGTTGAATGCCTCAGGTCAGCTCATCGGCATTCCGACCTCGGGTTCCGCGCTCGATTGCCGGGTCGGCGACACGAACCGCGACGGCACAATTGGCCCGGAGGATGTGGGATGCCTGCCGACGGGCGGCTCCCTGACGCAGCTGCGGCCCATCAACCTGGCGCGTCCCCTGCTGGCAGGTGTGGACGCGGCGGTGGCGGGGGAGATCGGCACAAGCGTTGCGGCGACCCTCACGCCCGAGAGCGATCCGCTGGCCGCCAGCCTGGCGGCCGCGCAGGGCTGCGCGGCCCGGGGAGACTGGCGTTGCGCCACGAACTTCTACCGCGATGCGCTGGCGAACGCCCCCGACGATGGCAACGTGCTCACGGACCTTTACGACGCCTACCTCGCGCTCGGCCGCCAGGAGGCGGCGGCGGGCAGGCTGGATTCCGCGCGGGTGGCCTTCCAGGATGCGCAGCGCAGCGACCCCAGCCGCACCGACGCAGAAGCTGAGTTGTCGCGCATCGCGCCCTACCGCCGTGCGATCGCGCTCGATGGCTTCGACGGCGACAAACACTTCCTGGAGTCAGACAACGATGGCGCGGCCAGTTCCTATGAAGATGGCGCGTTCGTCATCGACATCACCCAGGCGGGTCGTATTTCCAGCTTCCCCCTGACGACCTCGCCGCTGGAGGGCCAGAACTACGCGGCAGTGCTCGACCTGCGCCGCGCTGACGGCGACGGCATGGTGACCTTCGAGACGCATACGGACCCGGACGGCGGGCAATTTGTGTTCGCAGTGGATCCAGGCAACCGCTCCTGGGAGGTGCTGGAGTACTCCAGCGATGACGCGCAGTTCGTGCCGTGGGCCGGCGCATTCCCTTTCCCGGAGTCCGTGAGCGGAGACATCACCCGTATCGAACTGCGAGTGACGGAGGGATTTCCCCTCTTGCTGGTGAACGGGGTGGACCTCGCGGCGGCTGCGGCCACGCCGCTGCCCGAGATTGGCGCAGAAGGCGAGCTCCGGTTCGGTGCGCTGATGTCCTCGGAGGGCACGGAGCCTTTCACCGCCGAGTTCGATGCCATTGCTCTCTTTGAGCTTGCGTAGCCTTCCCTGCACCTGACGCCGTTCCCCTTCACTGGTCGACAACCAACTCCCCGGATTTCCCTGCATACTGGCGTTCACTACGTTACGAGCCGCGCCAGATTGAAGGGAGCCCGCCCGATGCGCCGACCGCGACTGCGTTCGCTACTCGTTTCGACCTTCCTCGTCTCGTCCTTGCTGACGCCATCGGTGCTTGCGGCGCAGGACGACGCGACGCCAGTTGCGGCCGCCGCCACGCCGCTCATCGTGGCGGCAGTTACCGGGTGGGATGACGCCGCCGCTGCCGCCATGCTGCAGGACGGCAGCCTGCCAACACTGGCGACGCTGGTGGAAGAGGGCAGCCGGGGCGATCTGCTCTCGCCCGGCAGCACTGGCCCGGCCCTGACGACCCTGCTGACCGGCGCATGGCCAGCGGAGCACGGAGTGGTTGCGGAGACCTTCTTCCGCACTGGCTCCCCCGACTTTACGGACGTGGCGACGTGGACTGATCCGGGCATCGTGCAGGCGGACACCTTGCCGCTGGCTGCGGAGCGCGCCGGCAAGGTGGTGGTGGCTGTCGGGTGGCCGGGGCTGGACAACGAAGAAGCGGTCTTGCAAGGTCCGGTGATCGGGACTGCCGAAGCCTTCTCGCTGCCGAGCGTGGCTCGCACGGGAGCCACAGCGAACGAGATTGCGGCAACCAGCGCCACCGCCGCGGAAATGGCGGCGCTGGAGTTCGCGCCCGCCTCAGGGTGGGAGAACCTGCCGGCGTCCTTCAGCGAACCACAGGAGGCGTCTTTCACGCTTGGAACCACCGATGACGCGTTAAACCCGGAGCGGACGCTGAATGTCCTGGCCCTTGATTCGAGTGATGACGGCGCAGTGAATTATGACCAGGCCATCGTCGCTGCGGAAAAGGATGGCGAACTCACCACGCCGGTCGCGGCGGGAGACTGGGGCGAGGCAGCGGTCACCCTTGAGGGTGACCTGGCGGGGGCAACCGCCGGGTTCACCTACAAGGTGCTGGACCTCGCACCCGATCTCAGCCAGGTCAGCGTCTACGTGACGCCAGTGAGCCGCCTGCGTGCCTCGTGGGCGGGGTGCCAGGATCAGGACGCCTGTGTGGCGGAAGGTGGCTTCGCCGAGAGCGCAAATCAGCGGCTTGGGGTTGCGATTGCGCTGGATGACGCGGCGCTACGCGCTGGCCTGATCGATCAGCAGACGTTCGCGGAGCAGAGCGCGGCGAACCTGGCCCAGATGCAAGAGGCCGTGAATTACCTCACCGGCGACCTGAGCGTGAAGCCAGACCTGCTGCTGCTGGGCGTTGCCGTCGCGCCATCTGTTGCCAGGGGCTCTGCCGTGGCGACGCCAGTCACCTCGCAGAGTACGTCAGCGAGCGCCATCGATTATCTGGCCGTGGATGCACTCCTGGGCCAGGCCGGGACCGCCCTGGGCGGCAACCCCAACCTGATCCTGTCCGGATTGGGGACTGGCGTTGAAACGAACCAGGTTCTTGATGCCGGGGTCGTGCTGGCAGAGGCCGGGTTGACCGAGGGCGCACAACCGGGGAACTGCCTGCCTGCGCCGATCACGGCGCCCGAAGGTACGCCAGATCCCGAGGAGCTTCCAGTTGGCCCCCAACTCAAGGCGTGTTGGGACGGGCAGGTAGCCCAGATCTACGTCAATCTCGACGGCCGGGAAGCCGCAGGTAGTGTCGCGGAAGATGCATTCGGGAACCTCCAGGACAAGATCGTTGCCGCGTTCACCGCCGTGCAGGACCCAAACTCGCCCGGCGCTGGCGTGGTGGCCAACGTGTACCGCCAGAGCGAGGCGCGCAATGTCGATGGCCTCGATCTCCTTCACCCCAGCCGCACGGGTGACGTCGTGGTTGTGTTGAATGCTCCGTACCGATTTGGGAGCACGGCGGACGGCGCTGTGGTCGCCGAGGCGGGGGTCGTAGCCGCAGCGCCGGCGGTGGTGAACGGAACGCTCCTCATGGCGGGGCCTGCCCTGGCGGCGGGCGTCGACGTGAGCGCGCCGGCAACGGACCTCGCGCCGACGAGCGCCATGCTGCTGGGGGTGCCTGGGCCGCACAACGGCAGCGGAAATCTGCTGCTGAACGCCCTGCGGGACGGCGGCTCGCTGCGTGATGTCACGATCCTGGATATCAGCGACTTCCACGGGCAGTTGCCGCCGCTCTCCGCAAGCGCGGACAGCATCGATGCCGATGGGGCAGTTGGTTCCTCGTACCTCGTCGGTGGCGTGGCCGCGCTTGACCAATGGTTCGATCTGTACCGGGCCCACGCGCGGGGACCGGTACTGCTGGTGGCCGCGGGCGACTCCGTTGGTGCGACGCCGCCGATCTCGACGGCGTTTGGGGACAAACCGACCATCGAAATCATGGACGACATGGGCTTCTCGGCGGACGCACTCGGGAACCACAACTTCGATGTCAGCTCGGACTACATGTTCACCGAACTTGCGCCGCTGGCGGACTTCCCGTACCTCTCCGTCAACCTCGTGCCGGCGCGCGACGACGCAACACCAGTGGCCGGTGAGGCTCCATTCCAGCCCTCGGTGCTGTTCGATCTCGAGGGCGCGAAAATCGGCCTGATCGGCTTCTCCAACCCGGACATCCCGAGCCTGACCCGCCCGGGCGCGCTCGATCCGTACCGCGTGATTGATCCCGTGCAACCAATTACGGATGAGGCCGCGCGGCTGCGCGAACAGGGCGCCATGACCGTGGTGGCGATGGGGCACATGGGTGCGCTCAGCGGCACCCTGACCGATCCCGCCGGCCCGGTGGTGGACGTGGCAGACGCCGTGCAAGGCGTCGATGTCCTCATTGGTGACCACACGGATGTGCAGGTCTCGGCTGTGCGTCCGAATGGCGTGCTGTTGACCGAGAACCGCAGCAAGGGGGTCATGTTTACGCGGGTCAACCTCGTCGTGAACGTGGATACCGGCGACCTGGTCTACGTTTCGACCGATTTCCACCGCCCGTGGGTGGTGGGAGTGACACCTGATCCCGTGATCGAGGCGCGGCTCGAGTCGCTCCAGGCGGAACTCGCCCCGACGCTGGGACAGGTGATCGGCTCCGGGGCAATGGCGATCCCGCGCTCGGACTCCTGCGGCATGGAGACCGGGCGTACCTGCGAATCGCTGATTGGTGATGTGCTGACGGACGCCATGCGCACCAGCTACAACACGGATTTCGCGCTGACCAACTCCGGCGGGATACGCGCGGCGCTGACGTGCCCACCGGAAGGCGGCGATTTCTGCCCCACGGACCAGGGCGCCAACCAGATCACCCAGGGTCAGGTATTGAACGTGTTGCCGTTCGGCAACGTGGCCGTGACGCTGGAGATCACCGGGGCCGAGTTGAAGGCGATGCTGGAAACGGGCGTTTCACACATGCCCGACGCCTCTGGCGCGTTCCCGCAGATCTCCGGGTTCTGCTTCACGTACGACATATCCCACGAAGCTGGAGACCGGGTGACTGGCGCCGTGCGCCAGGCCACGGATGGCTCGTGTACGGGTGACCCAATCGACTTCAGCGAGAACGCGGCCTACACGTTGACTACAAACGATTTCACCGCCTCGGGCGGCGACGGCTATCCCAACCTCCTGTCACGCGCCAGCTCACGCGATGTGCTGGCGAACGTGCTGGTGGATGCGATTTCGGAGACGTCGGCGCTGGCCCTGCCGGGTGAGGCGTTGAACCCGCAAATCCAGGGGAGGATCACCTGCGAGGGCGAGGGCTGCCCGGTGGCTCTGCCCTGAACTGCCTCAGCGAGGCGTGAGATCGCGCTCGATGCGTGCGAGCAGCATGGTCAGCGCCGCTTCAGTGGCGGCGCTGGTCACGGCCGCACGGTCGCCGGTGAAGTGATGCTCTGCGGCGGTCACGCCCTCGCGGTCGGCAACGGCGATGTATACGAGTCCCACCGGCTTGCGGGCGGTTCCTCCGCCGGGTCCTGCGATGCCCGTAGTCGAGACCGCGAGGTCTGTGCCGAGGGCACGGCGGGCGCCCTCGGCCATCGCGCGGGCGCACTCCGGGCTGACCGCGCCGCGCGTGTCCAGGATCTCTTGCGGGACGCCGAGCAAACTGGCCTTGGCGGCGTTGCTGTAGGAGACGATGCCGCCCATCACGTAGTCAGAGGACCCCACAAGTGATGTCAGTGCGGCTGCGACACCACCCCCGGTGCAGGATTCGGCGGTCGCAACGGTAAGCGGCGATTTCCCGCCTGCGGGTGCGATGAGTAGCTGGTTGATGCGAGTGGCCAGGGTCTGGATCTCTTGCGAGCTTGGGGACATGGCTTCTCTTGCTCCTGATGTAGCGCAAACAACTCTGCCAATGAGTCCCACCTGCGCACGTTGGCATTCTTGGCACAGTTGGCACTCTTGCCTTCGCCATTGGCCCTATGGCGCTGCGACGGTGCCGCAGGTGTCCTTGCCGTTGTCAGCCTGACCCTGCATCGGGAATGATCCAGGCGGCCTCGGGTGGGAACGTCGCGGTGAGCGTGTCGCCCGCCGACCAGGGGATCCCCCCTGGCTGCCAGGTTTCGCGAACCCGCAGCGTTGCGCCAGCCGCGTCAAGCGTGACGAGGTCCCATCCGGGCTGATGTGCGATTGATTCCACCTGCGCCAGTATGGCATTCCACTCTTCCGGAACTGGTTCGGACGCCGCGACGAGGCGCACCATGGTCGGTGGGACTGTGACCTCAACTGCTGAACCCGGTCGCCAATTCTGGTCACAGGCGGCATGCAGGTGCAGTCCGGGCGCGATTTCCACGTTCCCGAAGCCCGTCGCACAGGTGACGATGCGCCCCGCAATCACGTTTTCCACGCCCAGGAGCGTGGCCACGCGGCGGAAGGGCGGCCGCAGAATCAATGTTCGGATATCACCGGCTGCAATCACCCTGCCGTCGTCCAGCACCGCCAGGCGCGAGGCGAAGTCGAGCGCTTCCGTGATGTCGTGCGTGACCAGGATGGCTGCCGCGCCACGTTCCGCGAGCCTCTCCCGCAACTCCGGAATGAGGGCCGCCCGGCTGCTGGTGTCGAGCGCACTGAATGACTCGTCGAGCAGCAGGAGATCGGGATCGGTCGCGAAAGCGCGGGCGAGCGCGACCCGCGCGGCCTCACCGCCGGAAAGCCCGGGCGGCTTGCGGTGCGCCAGGTGGCCCACGCCGAAGACGTCCAGGAATTCCGCCGCGCGGCGTTCTGCCTTTGCGCGGGGAACACCGTGAAAACGCAGGCCTGCCGCGGCATTTGGGAGGACATCAACGCTGAACAGGAGCGGATCCTGGAAGACGATCGAGACGCGCCGTCGCAGGTTCGCTGCGTTGTGATGATTCACCACCTCGCCCGCGATGGCGACGTGTCCGGTGTCTGGAGGACGCAGGAGCGCGGCAGCGTGCAGGAAGGTCGTCTTCCCGGAGCCGTTTGGCCCGACCAGGGAGACGCGCTCGCCCGCATCGAGGTGAAACGAGGGAATGTCCAGCAAGGTGCGCGAGCCGGCGCGGATCTGGAGATCGCGGAATCCGAGGATCGGCGGCGTCATCCGCGCGCGGGTTTTGACTGGCGCTGCAGGAGGGTCAGCAGGAAGGTGACGAGGTAGGTTATCGCCAGGAGCACGAAGGAGAGCGCGAACGCGATATCGAAGTGGCCACGACTTACCTCCAGCACGGTGGCCGTGGTGAGCACGCGGGTTTCGCCCTTGATGTTGCCGCCGACCATCATCGCGGCGCCGACTTCCGAGATGACCGCTCCGAAACCGGCCACAACGGCGGCGATCAGCGGCAGACGTGCCTCCCTCAGCAGCCACCAGGCTGTTTGCACCTGGCTCGCACCGAGGGCCTTGAGTTGCAGCCGGTAGCGCGGATCGAGCGCGTGGATGGCGGAGAAGGAGAGCGCGGCTACCACCGGTGTGGCGATGAGTGACTGGGCAATGACCATAGCGACCGGGGAGTAGAGGAGGCCCAGCGCGCCAAAGGGACCGTTGCGCCAGAGCATGACACTCACGATCAACCCGGCCACGATGGGCGGCAGGCCCATGCCGGCGTAGACCCCGCCGACTGCCAACTCGTGACCAGGAAAGCGGGTGAGAGCAAGCAACGCGCCGAGCGGCACCCCGAGGAGCAGCGCGATGCCCGTGGCGATGAGGGAGACGCGGAGCGAGAGCCAGATGATGCTCCAGACTTCCGCGTCCCGCCCAGCCAGCAGGCGCCAGGCCTCACCGAGGCCGGAAACCAGGTCGCTCATCGCGGCAACCCGCTGGCGCCGCTAGGTAGCAGGGGTGGCGACTGGCGTCGCGCCGGCCTCGACCCCACAGGAGTTGTCGGCGCAGGGCGTAAAGAGTGGTTCGCCGAACTCCTTGACGCCAAAGTCACCGATGAATGCCTGCGTGGACGGTTCCAGCAGGAAGTCCAGGAAGGCATTGCCCCCTGTGGTGTCGATATGCTGCCCGTTGCCGGGGTTGGTCAGGATCACATGGTAGATATTGAGGAGCGCGGGATCGCCCTCAACCAGCACCTCCAGATCCAGACGATCCTTGAGCGCCAGGAACGTGCCTCGATCAGCGATGGTGTAAGCCTGGCGCTCGCTGGCAATGTTCAGGGTGTCGCCCATGCCGCTGCCAGCTTCGGTGTACCAGCCGCCCTCTGGGGTGAGGCCGATGGTGGCCCAGAGTTTCTTCTCCAGCGCATGCGTGCCGGAATCATCGCCGCGCGAGACAAACGGCGACGCCGAGTCCGCGATGCGTTGCATGGCAGCCCCCGCCCCGCTGGCTCCCGCGATGCCAGCCGGGTCGCTTGCCGGGCCGACAATCACGAAGTCGTTGTACATCACCGTGCGCCGTTCGGTACCGAAGCCGGCGTCCATGAAGGCCACCTCGGCGGCAGGGGAGTGCACCAGCAGGACATCAGCTTCGCCCTTTTCGCCCAGCTCGAGCGCTGCGCCAGAGCCAACCGCAATTGGCTTCAGGGTGTAGCCGGTTTCCTCCTTGAAGATCGGCGCCAGGGAATCGAGCAACCCCGTGTCCGCGGTCGAGGTGGTCGTTGCCAGGATGACATCGCCTGCCACGCGTGGCGTCGCATCCTGGGCCTGTCCGGCCAGCGGGAGCGCGGCCAACATGCCGGCGAGGATGGTTGCGAGCGCACCGTGCAAGAGTGTGCGCCGGGACCAGAGATGCCGGGGCTGATTCACGTCGTGCCTCCCTTGCGTGGCCTTGCGTTATGCATGACGGAGCATAACGCGGGCAAGCGTCGAGCTACTCGGAACCATGAAACTCCGTTTGAAAGCGGCGGGCAAGGACCTCCTGGACGCCGCCGGAAACGCGGCGGAAACGGCGGCACGCCTCTCGCGCCTGTGGGGTGAGGTGGCTGCCCCCACCGTCCGCCCCGCCACTTGCAGTTTCGAGCAGGCGAATGCCCAGCGCCGCCTCGGTGGCCTTGACCCGGTCCCACGCGGTGCGATAGGGAACATCAAGTTGTTCGGCGGCTCGTCGTAACGAACCGTGTGCGTCAATCGCTTCCAGGAGTTCCACACGCCAGTCCGACAGGACGACCACATCGTTGCGTTCGATCCAGATTTTGGACCGGATCACCAGCGGCTTGTCCTGCCCGGAAGCATCGTCGTGCATAGAGCCGCCCCCAGGTCCTCTTTTCTCCGACTGTGGCGGCAACGTATCACATGCGTTCAGCGGTCACAAGGCGCGAAGCGCGTTACGTCGTGGCGGGATGCTGGGCGAGGTAACGCATCACTTCGTCGCGTGTCAGCAGCCCGGCCATGCGGCCGTTGTCGAAGACGGGCAGGAAGAGCAGGTCGTTCGCGGACATCAATTGCACGGCGGCCAGCAGGTCATCGTCCGGGGCGACACTGGGCAGGTCGTTGAGCGGCGTCATAAGGTCGCCGGCGTTACGCTGGCCCCATTCCTCGCGTGGGAGAGCGGCAATGTCCGGCAGCGTCACGACACCAGCCGGTTGACCGTTGATGGTGATGATGAATGACGCCTGGCCGAGGCTGAGCACATGGTTCTCGACCAGATTCTGGATCAGGATGTTTGAGGCGATGTTCGGCTCGCGGACGATACCCATGGCGGAGGAGACCGGGACGCCGGAAAGCTGGCTTTGTTGCAGCAGCGACCGGCGTTCCGTGTTGGCCGCGCCGTGCAGGAAGAACCCGATGAAGACCAACCAGATGCCCTGGAAGATATCGCCGCGAATGGCGAGGAAAAAGCCGTAGCCGATCATGACGTAGGCAATGATTTGTCCGGCCAGGGCGGCGGCGCGAACACCGTTCTCGAGTTTCCCGGTGACGCCCCAGACAATCGATTCCAGGATGCGCCCGCCATCGAGCGGGTACCCCGGCAGCAGGTTGAAGGCCGCCAGCATCAGGTTGATGAGAGCCAGCCACTGCGTTGATGCCCCGAGATATCCCTGGTCGCCGATCGTCCGGTTCAGGGCGAAGAAGATGCCGGCGAGGATGAAGCTGGAGGCTGGGCCGATGGCGGCCACGCGGAATTCTCCACCGGGCGAGCGAGGTTTGCCGGCGATTTGCGCCACACCGCCGAAGATGTAGAGCGTGATGCTGAGCACCGGGATCTGCTGGCGGCGCGCTTCCCAGGCGTGGGCAAGCTCGTGCACCAGAATCGACCCGAAGAAGAGGACGGCGGTAAAGAGGCCGGTCATCCAGCGCCCGGTCGTCGACATCTCCGGATAGGCATTCGGCAACAGGCCCCCTGCCAGGCTCCAGGTAATGAGGCCCAGGATGAGGAGCAGACTGGGGTTGATCTGGATCGGGATGCCCCAGACCTGGCCGATGACGATATTGCCAGTGTTGTCGCCGTTGGGCATCTGGGAACTCCTCGCCGCTGGTGCGGGGCAGAAACGACATGGACCCGGATCATTGTCCGGGCCCATGGTAGCGAACGAAGTGGGATCAAAGGGCGTCAGGCGGCGGAGACGAGGGCGACCCACGGATAGGTCATGACCAGCTCGCGGGGGAGGCGGTAGCCGCCCGTTTGGCCGGGCAAATGCCCGGTGACGATGCCATCGCGGTCGTACCAGGCGATCTCGCCTTCCACCATCGCGTAGAGGCTGGTGGCATCGGCGGCGTCATCGGGCTGGGGCAGATGCTCCACCCAGAACCCGGCCAGCCATTCAGCGAAGGAGGCCGCTGACGCGTCTCCGCGCCAGAGCGCGACGTACGCTTCGGTCCAGGCCTGGGCCATGATGCGAGCCCCGGCGGTGTCGCCACCGGGGAAACGAGTTGGTTTGGCGGTCATGCGCGTGATGTACTCCTCGGAAAGACAGGCCGTGTGACGGCTGCCCTAGCGGTCATCCCGGCTCATGCCGGAGACCAGGCTGACGTAGTAGAGCAATGAGAGCAGCGAGGTGGCGAAGCCCGCGACATAGGTCCAGGCGGCGGCGTTCAGGACGGAGGCGACGCCCCGGCCTTCCTCCCCGCGCTCCAGGCCGCCATCGACCAGGCCCAGGTTCACCAACTGCTGCTTGGCACGGCGGGACGCGTCGAACTCCACCGGCAGCGTGACGAGCGCGAAGATCGTCGAGAGCGCGAAGAGCGCGACACCCGCCCAGGCCAGGCCCGTCATTTGCAGGAAGATCCCGGCGATCAGGACGAAGATGCCAAGTTGGGAGCCGATGTTGACCGCCGGTACGATGGCCGTACGAAACTTCAGCGGGGCGTAGGCCTGCGCGTGCTGCAGGGCATGGCCAACCTCGTGGGCTGCGATACCCATGGCGGCGATGCTCGGCTGGCCGTAGACGCCTTCGGACAGGAAGAGGGCGCGCTTGCTCGGATCGTAGTGGTCGGTGAGTTCACCCCTCACCGCCTCAACCGGGACATTCTGCAGCCCGTTGGCATCCAGGATGCGGCGCGCCGTCTGGGCGCCGGTCATGTTGACGTCGTTGCGGACCTTGCTGTACCTGGCGTAGCTCCCCTTGACGCGGCTTTGCGCCCAGAGCATCAGGATGATGCCAGGGATCATGAAAACGAAGTACATTGGGTCAAACATCATTGATGGTTACCTTTCCGCGGTCACGAACGTGAATTTCGGTTCCGTGCTCACCAACTGCGGCCCTGCACTTGCAGCGTCTCGCCCGAGAGGCACGTAGCCCGCGTCACTTCCGACCGTAACTGTCGTCATAACGCGTGGTGATGGACGGGGGTTCCCGCTGTCGGGTGACGAAAATGGGAAACCCCGGCCAGCCCGAAAACCGGGCGCAGCCAGGGTCTTACTGGGCCATGCGCGGGTGGCATGATCCCGGGCCGGCGCTTGCGCGCGTACTGACGACTCCGGGGCCGCGCCAGCAGGGGCGCGGCAGTTACTCCCCCTGTTGCGCTCAGGATACATGTGGCGGGGAAAATCGCAAGCGGTGCCTGGACCGCTCGCGCTACGGAATCGCGTTCCGGGTACGGTAGATCAGTTCGCCATCGGGATCGACCTGGAGAGCGGCGGACGCAATGCCGACGAAGAGGCCGTGCTCGACCACGCCCGGCGTGGCCTTGAGCGCGGCGGCCAGTTCGCCCGGATTCGCAATCGGAGCGAGCGCGCAGTCGAGAATGTAGTTGCCCATATCTGTGAGATAGGGGGTGGCGTCGGGCGCCGAGGTCTGCCGCAGGTGCGGCGTCAACCCGAGGGATTCCAGGCGATTCGCCGTGTGTTTCCAGCCAAAACGCACGACTTCGACCGGGAGCGGAAGGCGTACACCCAGCTCCTGGACGCTCTTCTCGCTGCTGGCAACCAGCACGAACTGGGCGCAGGAGAGCGCGACCAGCTTCTCCATGAGCAGCGCGCCGCCCCGGCCTTTGACAGCGTTCAGGTCAGGGTCAATTTCATCCGCACCGTCGAGCCCCAGATCGAGCGCAGCCACTTCGTCGATCGACGCCAGGGGAATCCCGAGAGCGCGTGCCTGCTCTTCCGTGCGCGAGGACGTGACGACGCCACTAATGGCGAGGCCATCGGCAACCCTGCGCCCCAGTTCATCGACAACGGCACTCGCGGTCGAGCCGGTGCCCAGCCCGACAATCATCCCTGGCTGCACCAGGTCGGCGGCAGCCACGGCGAGCCGCCGCAGGCGCTCCTGCTCTTCCATCACGCGCGTCCTTCCCGTTTGAGGCGCGCGGCCGCTGCCTTGTCCACCAGCCAGGTCAGCGAGCCATCCGGCTCAGAGGGGGCGATGGACTGCGCCGGCCGGGCCTCCGCATTGACGGGGCCTTCGAGCACGGTCTCCAGCATCTCCGCCTTGCCCGGACCGCCTGCCAGGAACACGATGGCACGGCCGGCATTCAGGACAGGCCGGGTCAGCGTCAGGCGGTCGGCATCGAGCTTGGGTACGAAGTTGGCGACTGCGAGCGGCTTTTCGGCCTGCAATGCGGCGGTATGCGGGAAGAGGGAGGCGGTGTGCCCGTCATCGCCCATGCCGAGCAGCACGAGGTCGAAGCGGGGGACACCAATCTCCTGGCCAAAGGCTGAGCGCAGGGCAACCTCGTACTCCATGGCAGCGGCACCGGAAGCCTCCGGGTCAGTCAGCCAGGGATGCACGTTCTCACGGGGGATGCCGACGAGGTCAAGGTAGCCGCGCATCGCTTCGCCCGCATTGCTTTCGGGCGAGCCAAGTGGGACGCAGCGCTCATCACCCCAGAAGATCTCCACCTTATCCCAGGGAATGCGGGAGCGGAACGGCTCCCGGGCAAGAAGCGCGCCCATTTGCTTCGGGGTGCTGCCGCCGGAAAGTGCGACAAAGGCCTTGCCACGTGTGGCCACGGCGCTCTCGACCGTGCTGGCGAAGAGTTCGGCGGCCTCGTGGGCGAGTTCGGCGCTGTCGTGAACGACCTGAACCTGTCCGCGTGGGCCAAAGTCCAGGATTTCACCATTTTCGGTTCCGGTCATCGTGGTGCTACCCCTGTAAATCCGGCTGGCGCAAGCTCTGCGGCGAAGATCATCGCGGCCTCGAATACGGGGTCGCGGCTGAAGGCGCGCAGTTGCTCGGCCAGCAAGTCTGCCTCACCGGGCAATGGCGCGAAGACGGTCCGCACGATCGAGGCCGCGCCCGGCATATCGCTGCTGGTCGAAATCTCGTTTTCGTCGAGGCGGTCGACCTTGAAGACGCCGGCCTTGCCTCCGTCCGCCGCCAGTTTGACATCGAGCAAGGTCGAAGCTGCCAGCGGGCGAGCGGTGGGTCGCAGCGTCACCGAGACTTCCCGCTCCTGACCCGAGGCCCCCGCGCGCAGCGTGGCCCGCCAGACGTTTGAGTCGCCGCGCACGGGCAGCAGTTCACCCGGCGTGCGCCAGCCGAGGCGGGACCCGAGCCACCCGGCGTAGAGCAGTGCGCCCGAGAAGCCCGACCACTGATGGGCGGAGTTGCCGTAGGTCAGAGACACATCGTCGATCAGGTCCAGCACTGGCAGCGTGCCGGGCACATCGAAGAACTGCGTCGTCAGGCGGCGCCAGGGCGACAGCCGCGCCCAGGCGAGATCACCCAGCGCCACATCTTCGCGCATCTCGCCGACGAAGCTGCGCAGGTGGCGCAGCCCGGCTGAGGTGTGCATGGCCATCGCGGTGTCGATGATGAGCCGGTCGCAGACATCCACCAGCTCGGTGAAGAGTTGGCTCCTGTCCGTCGGGTCCGTGGCCCACCACAGGACGTCCGGGAGATCGGGCATCAGCAACGGTGACGCGATCGACGCAAGCTGCGCCTCGTTCTCGGCGCTGACATCGATGGTGATGCACTCGAACACCGTGGCCGCGCGGCCACGCACGGGTGGCTGCTCCAGCAGTTCGATCCGCACATCCAGGCCCGATGCCGGGTCGATTGGCCCGCTGGTATCGGAGTAGAGGATCGTGGCGCGCGAGGGGTGGATATCCTCCAGCGAAGCGATGGTCTGGCGAATGCGGTCGGCGTCGCGGCGGCTGCGGGCGGCGGCGATCAGGTTCATGGTCGCCGCGCGGGCGACCGGCATCGCCGCGTGGTCCGCCCCGGCTGACGACTGTGCAACGCTGGCCGCGTTGCGTGCGGCGCCGTAGTCGCGCCAGATCTCGCGCAGCCGCGTCGAGACCTGGTTCGCGTCGTGAACGTGCGCCTGCCAGGATGCGCCAGGCACCGGGGTGGCGATGGAGCGCGTTGCGTGGGTAGGAGCTACGACCATGTCAGCTCTGTCCGTCTTACGGCCGCCGCCAGGCAAAGCCGGCAGTGGCGATCATCTCGTCTGCCTGCACCGGGCCCCAGGAGCCAGCCGCGTAGGGGTAGGGCCCTGGGGCGTCCGGAGCGTTCCAGACATCGAGAATGGGTTGCATGATGGCCCACGCGGATTCGACTTCGTCGCGCCGGGTGAAGAGCGTCGGGTCGCCGCGAATGACATCCAGCAGCAGCCGCTCGTAGGCGTCCGGGCCAGCTTCGCCAAAGGCGGTGCCGTAGGAGAAATCCATGCGCACCGGGCGAACGTTGGTGCCCGCCCCGGGCACTTTGGCGTTGAAGCGGATGGCGATGCCTTCGTCCGGCTGAATCCGCATCGAGATGACATCAGGCGTAGGTTCCAGTTCCGCGCCGCCGAAGATCAGGTGCGGAACCCGCTTCAGCGTGACAGCGACTTCCGTGACCCGGCGAGGCAGCCGCTTGCCGGTGCGCAGAAAGAAGGGCACGCCGTTCCAGCGCCAGTTCTCCACCTTGAGCCGCAGCGCGACGTAGGTCTCGGTGTGGCTCTCCGGCGACACCCCTTGCTCCTCGGTGTAGCCGGGCACGGGGACGCCGCCACTGAAGCCGGGGCCGTACTGGCCCGGAACCACCCAGCGCATCACCTCTTCGGTCCCAACCGGCGGCACAACGGAGCGCAGCACCTTCACCTTTTCGTCGCGTACAGCGTTGCCGCTGTAACGAGCTGGATGCTCCATGGCGACCACGGTTAGCAGTTGCAGGAGGTGGCTTTGCACCATGTCGCGCAGCGCGCCCGCGCTGTCGTAGTAGCCAGCGCGTCCCTCGACGCCGATTGACTCGGCGGCGGTGATTTGCACATTGTCGACGTAATTGCGGTTCCAGATCGGCTCGAAGAGGATGTTGGCGAAGCGGAACGCCAGGATGTTCTGGACGGTTTCCTTCCCCAGGTAATGATCGATGCGGTAAATCTGGCGCTCGGAGAACGCGTCGGCCATCTCCTGGATGAGATCGCGCGCGGAGGCGAGATCGCGCCCGAAGGGCTTCTCGACAACGATGCGCTGCCACCCCTCGGCGGGCTCGATGTAGTTCGCCTGCCGCTCGGAGACGCCGGCATCTTCCAGCCCATGAATGATCGGGAGAAAGTAGTCGGGCGAGGTCGCCAGGTAGAAGATGCGGTTGCCCTTGGTGCCTCGGTCCGCGTCGATCTGGACCAGCTTTGCGCCGAGATGCTGGTAGGTCTCCGGGTCCTTGAAGTCGCCACGCACGTAGCTGAGCCCGTTGGCGAAGCTCTGCCACCCTTCGTCGGTGACGGGCGTGCGGGCGCTCGCGGTGACGGCCTCTCGCATCTTCTCGCGGAAATCGTCATCGCTCCAGTCGCGATGAGAGACGCCCACGATGGAGAACCCCTCGGGCAGCGACGAATCGACCGCAAGGTCATACAGCGCGGGCATCAGCTTGCGCGAGGTGAGGTCGCCGCTCACGCCAAAGATGACCATGGCCGCCGGCACGACGGCGCGGTCCGCCTGCGTTGAGCGCAGGGGATTCACGGACTCTTCGGCGCTCGTCCAGGCGTCGAAGGGCTGCGACCACACCTCGGAGTGTACGTGGGTGTCCGTGTCTGTCATCGCCTGCGGTAGTGCCTCGTCTCTTTCGCGGTTACGGCTCCAGGACCTCGATGCGGTCAGCTTCGTCCTGCCAGACGGTGTGGAAGATGCCTTCGCGATCCAGGCGCTGGTAGGTGTGCGCGCCAAAGTAGTCGCGCTGGGCCTGGATAAGGTTGGCCGGCAGCGACGACTGGCGCAGGGTATCGAAGTAGTCGATGGCGGATGATGTGGCCGGGGCCGGGACGCCCCAGGTACGGGCCGTGATGTTCGTGCGCCGCGCGCCCGGCACGCTCTCGTCTGACAGGTGCGCAATCTCGGGGTCGAGCAGCAGGTTTTCCAGCGTCGGGTTCTCCCGGAAGGCGCGCATGATATCCGCCAGGAAGGCCGCGCGGATAATGCAGCCGCCCGTCCAGATGCGGGCGATCTCTGACAGGTTCAAGTCCCAGGAATACGTGGCGCTCGCGGCCGCCAGCAGCGCCATCCCCTGCGCGTAGGAGGAGATCTTGGCGAAGTAGAGCGAATGCTCCAACGCCGCCAGCGCCGACTCGCGGCTGCCGTCACCGAGCGCGGCCTCGGCCGCGGCGACGCCGCCCGGGTTGGCGGGGCCCACCAGCACTTCGCTGGCGCGCAAACGGAGTGCCCGCTGCGACGAGAGCATGCGCGCGGTTACCGCAGCATCGATGGTCGGGACCGGGCTGCCAAGGTCGAGCGCGCTCTCGATGGTCCAGCGCCCCGTGCCCTTCTGTTCAGCGGCGTCCAGGATGAGATCGACAAGCGACCGCTTGAGCTCTGGATCGACGTAGCGCAGGACATCCCGTGTGACCTCGATCAGGTACGAGGCCAACGGTCCCTCGTTCCAGGCCGCGAATATCTCGGCCATTTCGGCCGCGCCCAGGCCGAGGGTGGTGCGCATGACATCGTAGGTTTCGGCGATGAGCTGCATATCGCCGTACTCAATGCCGTTATGAACCATCTTGACATAGTGGCCGCTGCCGCCGGGGCCGATGTAGGTCACACATGCGCCGTACTCGGTCTTGGCAGCGATGGCGTTGAGCATCGGCTCGATGATCTCGAACGCCTCCCGGTTGCCGCCGGGCATCAGGCTGGGTCCCCAGAGCGCGCCAAGCTCGCCGCCGGAGACGCCCATGCCGACGAAGCGAATGCCCTGCGCTTCCACTTCCTGGGCGCGGCGTTCGCTGTCGTGGAAGTTGGAGTTGCCGCCGTCGATGATGATGTCGCCCTGGTCGAGCAGCGGGACCAGTTCCGTGATCACCGCGTCAACCGGCACGCCGGCTTTGACCAGCAGAATGATCTGGCGCGGGGGAACCAGGGAGGCAACGAAGTCGGCCAGCGTTTCGGCCGCGGTGATGCCCGTGCCCTGCGCGCGATCCGCCATGAACTCCATGGTGCGGGTGGTCGTGCGGTTGTAGACCACGAGCGGATAGCCGTTTCGGGCGATGTTGAGGGCCAGGTTTTCGCCCATGACTGCCAGGCCAATCAGCCCGACGTGCGGTGTTGCTTCGCTCACCGGCGCAATGTCTCCCCGCGCTCGCATCGCGCGCTGCCACGGCACGCCATGGCGCGATTGTACCGCCTTACCTGGTGCGGTTCGTCAGGCAATCGCGCACACCATCTCGGGAGCCAGCCACGCCGGGGGCAGGTAGGCGTTCGCCAGCGAGAGCGGCAGCACCTCTGGCTTGAGCGTGATACCAAGCTCACGCTGCATCAGGGTGCGCGTCGCTTCGATGCGCGCCCAGAGCGCAGGGAACTTCTGGGCCACGTCCTGGCGCAGCGGTT
This sequence comes from Thermomicrobiales bacterium, assembly GCA_034431475.1. Taxonomy (GTDB): domain Bacteria; phylum Chloroflexota; class Chloroflexia; order Thermomicrobiales; family UBA6265; genus JACCXM01. The sequence continues at coordinate 81,597 of DAOUDE010000023.1, forward strand.
CGTCCGCCAGCACGATCGAATCCTCGCAGTTGAGCGCCGTGCCGTCGGGCATGGGGGCGGGGATGATGTCGCACTGGATTGCCATGCCCGACCGGAGGCGGATGGTGCTGCCGCGTTCGATGGGGGAGTGCAGCCACTCGTCGTAGGAGATAAGGTGCCCCGGGTTAAGCGAGGGCCGGAAGGTGGCATTTGCGCCTGCCAACGCGTCATCGACCGTCGCGAAGACGTCGCCACCCGTCACGTCCAGGCCAACGGTGGCGTACCAGGCGGCCTGGGCCAGGAAGTAGGGGCGCACGTAGTGCTGGAAGAATTCGTGGCTGACGGCTTCCGCGACCATGCCGGCCCGGCAGCAGAGTGAGCCCCAGTAGCCGATGCCGCAGGTGATGCCATCGCCGGCGGCGATGCGCCGCCCACCCGGTGAGCGCAACCCGTTGATGGCTTCGCCTGGGCCGCCGCTGGCCACAATCGGGTGCATGGAGACTGGCTCCCCCGCCCACCCGAAGTTGGCGGCCGCCTGCCGCTCGGTCATGCCGGGCGTGAGGCCGCGCATGACGTTGAAGACCGATTGGCTGGCGCGGAGGGCGGCCCAGGCGAAGACGGCGATCTGCTCGGCGCTGTTCTGCGTGCGCAGGCCATCGGCAGCGGACATCAGGACGGCGGTGACATCGACCGGGGCTTCGCCCGTGACCCGCCGTAGCGCATCCACGACGTGGACTGGCACCCACGAGGGCCGGCGCGTGTCAGCGTGCTCCGCGACGGTGAGGTACTTCCAGCCCACAACCCCGACGACATCGCCCGTCTCGAGCCCGGCGTCACTCAGGACCGCCTCGAGGACGGGGGTCTTGTCGCGGGGTTGCGCCATGAGGCTGAACCCCTGGTAGAGGAGGACGCCAGGCTCGGGGCGCGCCTCAACGGCATGGATGATGCCCTCGTTGCCGACCAGCAGGTGGCGCTGGCCGTTGGGGCCAAGGAGGAGCAAAGCCTCCTCGAAGCGTGGATCGAAACCGGTCAGGAAGAGCAGGTTCGCGTTGTGCTCGCGGTCACCGTAGACGGCCACCCACGGCGTGCCCGCGCGGCGCAGGGTTTCTTCGCAGCGGCGCAGGTATTCCGCGTCGGGGATCCGCGGTGGCTCGTCCTCAGCGGTGACGATGGGCAGTGGGACCTGGCGGAGAATCACGTCTGGCACTGGAAGCAGATCCTTTCCTGACATGGTGCTGCCCGGCGCAGCGAACCGCGACGGGCATGCGTTGCGAAGAGGCAGTGAGCTGGTCAGTCGGCAGGCGCGGCGGCAAGTTCGGCGCGCTTCGACGCGACACCGCTGAGCAGCGACTCGAAGCTCTTGATGAAGGCCGCGATCCCTTCTTCCTCCAGTTGGTCGGTGACCGCCTGGAAGTCGATGCCGGCTGCCGCCAGGGCTGCCATCGTTTCGGCAGCTTCCTGCATCCCGGTGTCGATGGTGCGCGCGACCGTGCCGTGGTCCAGGAATGCGATGACGGTCGGACGCGGCATGGTGTTCACGGTGTCCGGGCCGATCAGTTCGTCGACGTAGAGCGTGTCCGGGTAACTCGGGTTCTTGACCGAGGTCGAGGCCCAGAGTGGACGCTGGACCTTGGCGCCTGCGGCGGCCAGCGCCTCCCACTCGGGACCGGAGAAGATCTCCTGGAACGCCTTGTAGGCCAACTTCGCGTTGGCGATGGCGGCCTTGCCCTTGAGGGCAGCCAGTTCCGCCCGCTTTGCCTCGTCGGTCGTGCTGGCGATCAGGGCGTCCAGTTGCTTGTCCACGAGCGCGTCAACGCGGGAAACGAAGAAGGACGCCACCGAGGCGATGCGATTGATCGACTCGCCCCGGGCCCGCCGCGCCTTGAGCGCCGCGATGTAGGCGCGGGCGACGCGCTCGTAGGCTGCCACGGAGAAGAGGAGCGTGATGTTGATATTGATCCCCTCATCCAGCATCTGCTGGACGACCGGAGATCCTTCGACGGTGCCCGGAATCTTGACCATCAGGTTCGGGCGGTTCACGCTCCGCCAGAGGCGGCGGGCCTCCGTGGCGGTGCGCTCGGCGTCGCGCGCGCCCAGTGGGGAAACCTCGATGGAGACGAAGCCGTCGCCGCCATTCGACGCGTCATAGAGAGCGCGGAACAGATCGCAGGCCGCCTGGATGTCGGCGACGGCGACCGATTCGAAGATCTCGGCGTCCTCCAGCCCCTGCGCGACCAGTTCCGCGACCGACTCGTCGTAGGCGTGGCCGGCCGAGATGGCCTTTTCGAAGATGGTGGGGTTCGAGGTCAGCCCCCGGATACCGGTCTCGTTGATCTCGCGGGCGATCTCGCCCTTGTTGAGCATGTCGCGCGAGATATCGTCCTGCCAGGCGCTCTGGCCCTCCTGCAGGAACAGTTCGGTGATGCGATTCGCGGCCATGATGATGCCTCCTGCCGGGCGCCGCTGCTAGCGGTCGTCCACTTCGTTCGCCTGCGCTTCCTTGCCGAGGACTCGCAGGGCTGTGGCAGCGACGTGCGCTGCGGTGAATCCAAAATGCTTGAGTACCGCGCTGCCGGGGCCCGACGCGCCATAGCCAGTCATGCCAACAACGGCGCCGCGCTCGCCGACCCAGCGCTCCCAGCCGAGCGTGACTCCGGCCTCGACCGCGACGCGCGCCGTGCCAGCAGGGCCGAGGACCGACTCGCGGTAGGCCGCATCCTTGCGGGCGAAGAGCTCCCAGGAGGGCATGCTCACCACCCGTGCGCTGACTCCCTGATCCGCCAGGATGGCGGCAGCCTGCACCGCCACGTCGACCTCGGAACCCGTGCCTATCAGGACAATGTCCGGGTTACCACCTGCGCCGGACAGGACGTATGCCCCGTCTGCCACGGACCCGGTAGCCCCCGCACGGTCCAGGATCGGCAGATCCTGGCGCGAGAAGACGAGTACGGATGGCCCGTCCATCTCCAATGAGGCTTCCCAGGCCTCGGCCGTCTCGTTGGCGTCCGCCGGGCGAATGGTGACCAGGTCCGGAATGGCCCGCAGGCTGACCAGTTGTTCGACTGGCTCGTGCGTCGGGCCATCTTCCCCGACGGCAATGCTGTCGTGGGTGAAGACGAAGATCACCTTCAGGTCAGAGATGGCGGCCAGGCGCATGGGCGGCCGCATGTAGTCGGCGAAGACCAGGAAGGTCGCCGTGAAGGGGATCGCGCCGCCGTGCGCCGCGATGCCGTTGGCGATGCTACCCATGGCGTGCTCGCGGATGCCGAAGTGAATGTTGCGGCCCGCGTAGCTCCAGGCGCCCCCCGTGAGCCCCTGCTCCTGGGTGACATCCGGCACCGAACCCGGCATCTCGAAATCGCCCAGGCTCCTCATGGCGGTGTTGGTGGAGGGGTTCAGGTCGGCCGAGCCGCCGATGAAGGTCGGCACCTTGCTGGCAAAGGCATTGATGACCTCGCCGGACGCCTTGCGCGTGGAGACCGGTTTGCCACCCGCCTCCCAGGTCGGGATGTCCGCGTTCCAGCCGGCGGGCAGCTTGCCCGCGAAGGCATCCTGGAAGTCCCTGGCCAACTGCGGCTGTGCGCCCTCGTACGCTTTGAAGGTGCGCTCCCAGGTTGCCTGGGCCACCGCCCCGCGCGCGCCCGCCTCGTGGAAGTGGTCATAGACCGCATCCGAGACGTAGAACGCGGGTTCGGCGGGGTAACCGAGGGCGACCTTTGTCTGCGCCACCCCCTCGGCGCCCAGCGGGGAGCCATGGACGCCGAAGTTGCCGGCCTTGGGCGAGCCGTAGCCGATCGTGGTGCTGGCGCAGATCAGGGAGGGCTGGCTCGTTTCGGCCTGGGCCGACTTGATCGCCTTGCGCACGGCCTCGACATCGTTGCCGTCGATCTCCAGTACCTGCCAGCCGAGGGCGCGGAAGCGCCCCGGGACATCCTCGGAGAAGGAGACGCCGAGCGTGCCGGCCAGCGTGATCTGGTTCTGGTCGTAGAGGTAAATCAACTTGCCGAGCCCGAGGTGACCGGCGAGCGAGGCGGCCTCGGCGGCCACGCCCTCCATAATGTCGCCGTCCGAGACGATGCCGTACGTGAAGTGGTCAACGATCACGGAATCCGGCGTGTTGAACGTCGCGGCCAGGAAACGCTCGGCAATCGCCATGCCCACGCCGTTTGCGAAGCCCTGCCCGAGCGGGCCGGTGGTCACCTCCACGCCGGGGGTGTGCAGCCGCTCCGGGTGGCCGGGAGTCATGGAGCCAAGCTGCCGGAAATTCTTGATCTCCTCGATCGGCAGCGCGTACCCGGTGAGGTGGAGCAGGCTGTAGAGCAGGGCCGAGCCGTGCCCAGCGGAGAGGACGAAGCGGTCGCGGTCCGGCCACTGTGGGTCCTGCGGGTTGAACTTCATGAACTCGGTGAAGAGCACGTAGGCCATCGGGGCTGCGCCGAGCGGCAGGCCGGGGTGACCCGAATTGGCGGCCTGGATGGCGTCAATGGACAGGGCACGAATGGCGTTGATGGCTTCCGTTTGCAGATCGAGCAGCGGCGGGGCGGACAAGCGAGCCTCCTCGAAATTCCGGCTCCATGCACACGCGGCGGGCCGGCGACGTACCTGGTCGGGGACCGGAGTGCGGTCACGGCCAAGTATCCCATCTCCTGCACGCACCGTGTGTTATCGCCCGGTGAGCGCGCATATTGCACGAGGCATGGGGAGCAACTATGTTATGGGTTGGGAAGGGTAGCTCCAGAATCCGTCACCTGACTGTGCGACGTTGCTCTGTGCGAGGTGCTGGCGGCGTGGTAGCTGCGCGTATCCGCATGGGCAAGTCATCTCAGGTGGGGCATGGTCAACACGGCGTTGCAACAGGCGTATCGCGGCGGCTATCTCAAACCCGGTAACTGGCTCCCAAACATCATCGCCGGGATCGTGGTCGGGCTGGTGGCCCTGCCACTGGCGATGGCCTTTGCCATCGCCTCTGGCGCGAAGCCCGAGAACGGCATCTACACCGCCATCATTGCCGGCATCGTAGCGTCGACGCTGGGCGGCAGCCGGCTGCAGATCTCCGGCCCGACCGGCGCCTTCATCGTGATCCTCTCCGGCATCACCGCTCGCTACGGCTTCGATGGGTTGCAGCTCGCGACGCTCATGGCCGGGATTATCCTCGTGGTCATGGGCGTCACCAAACTTGGCCGCCTGGTGAAGTTCATTCCCGACCCGGTGATCGTCGGCTTCACCGCCGGGATCGGCATCATCATCTGGACCGGGCAGTGGCACTACTTCTTCGGCATCGAGAAGCCGGAAGGTGAGCACTTCCACGAGAAGATGGTCAGCCTCTTCCGTGAGCTGCCGCACTTCGACCCGACCACGACGCTGCTGGCGCTGGTCTCGCTGGCCATCGTCATTGGCTGGCCGCACGTTCCCATCGTGAAGCGCGTACCCGGTCCCCTGGTCGCGTTGGCGGTGGCCACTGCCGCCGTGGCCATTTTCAGGTTTCCGACCGTGGCCACGATTGGGAGTGCCTTCGGGGGGATTCCGTCCGGGCTGCCAGCACCCACGCTGCCGCAGGCTACGCCAGGCCGCGTGATCGAGCTGCTCGGTCCGGCCCTCACGATCGCATTGTTGGGGTCCATCGAATCGTTGTTGTCCGCTGTCGTCGCCGACGGCATGGCCGGCGGAAGCCGGCACGACTCCAACCAGGAACTGGTGGGGCAGGGCCTCGCGAATATCGCGTCCCCACTGCTGGGTGGGTTCGCGGCCACGGGGGCAATCGCGCGCACCGCGACCAACATCAAGAACGGCGGCAACAGCCCCATCGCAGGTGTGGTGCACTCACTGGTGCTCATCCTCATCATCGTGGCCCTGGCCCCGCTGGCAGTGAATGTGCCGCTGGCCGCGCTGGCCGCCATCCTCTTTGTCGTGGCGTGGAACATGAGCGACGCCCGGCATATGGTCAGCATGATCAGGCGAGCGCCCCGGGCGGACGTGGCCGTGCTGCTGGTGACGTTCCTGCTCACGGTGTTCGCGGATCTGGTCGTGGCGGTGAACGTGGGCGTGATTCTGGCCACGCTCAACTTCCTGCGCCGCATGTCCACCTCGGTCGAAGTGCATGAACTCTCCCATACGCAAATCGAACGGGAGTTGCGCGATGACCGGGATGTCGTCGTGCCGGCGGGCGTGCTCGTGTATCACATCGATGGCCCGTTCTTCTTCGCCGCCGTGGAAACGCTGGAGCGCGTGCTGGAGCGGGCGGAGGCGGACCCGAAGGTGCTGGTGGTGCGCTTGACCGACATGCCCTTCACCGACATGACCGGTCTGCAAACACTGCAGGAAGCGATTCGTCACTTCCAGCAGCGCGGGGTCCACGTCATCCTCTGCGAGGCAAACGAGCGCGTCTTCCGCAAGCTGGAGCGCGCCGGGCTGCTGGATGACGTCGGGAGAGATGGCTACGCAACCACTTTCGGCGTCGCGATCCGGCGCACCGCCGCGATCGTCGATCCGCTGGCGGCGCGCACGGAGCCGAGGCAGGACGCCTCGATGGGCGGGAGTACGCCCCTGGGTGCGCCCGCGTAGTGGCTTCAACCCATGGTGGCGGCAGCGCACGGCATGCCGCGCACGCACAACAGCGCAATCGCAAGGGCGGCCACCACCACCGCCAGGCTGAGCAGCGCCGCCTGATGCTGGCCGCTGCTGGCAACCGCGTTCAGGTACAGCGTCGAGAGGCCGGCCGCCCCGGCTGCACCCGCGAGTTGCTGCACAGCAGTCACGGACCCGGAGGCGCTGCCAGCTTCATCTGGTGCGATATCGCCGAGGGCGACGTCGAAGACGGCGGCGAAGGCGGGGCCTGCGCCGAGGCCGATGATGAAGAGTGGCACGGCGAGGTGCAGCGCGCTGATCTGCGAGGTATTCGGGAGCGCAAACATGATGGCGATCAGAATCGCTATACCGGCGAGAACTCCTGCAATACCCGCGAATACCAGGCGACGGCCGAGCCTGGCGACGGCGTTGCGGGCGAAGATCGAGGCGACGACGATGCCAGTCGCGATGGGCGCCGTGGCGAACGACGCCTCGAACGGCGAGTAGCCGAGACCGGTCTGGACGAAAAGCCCGAGCACGAGCATCAGGCCGGTCAGCGCCCCGAAGAAGATCAACCCCACGATGAGGCCGGCCACGAAGCCCCGGTTGCGAAAGAGCGTCTTCTGCAGGAGCGGCGTGGCGGTGGTTCGCTGCTGCCAGGCAAAGGCGGCGAACAGGAGCGCGCCTGCGGCAAGTGACCCGAGCGTTTGGGGAGGCCAACTGGTCTCCGCGCCCTGGATGATGCCGAAGAGCAGCCCGAACATGGAGCCTGCCAGGAGGACTGCGCCCGGCAGGTCAATGGTCACGCTCGGGTCACCGTCATCCAGGGGCAGGATGAACAGGGCAGCGACGAACGTGATGACACCGACCAGCAGGTTGATCAGGAAGGCGGCGCGCCAGCCAACGCCGGCGATGTTGGCGTTGATGAGGGCGCCGGCTACCAGCGGACCAGCCACGGCGGAAACCCCCAGCACAGGGCCAAAGGCGCTGAAGGCCTGCCCCATCTGCTCGCGCGTGAAAGCCTGGCTGATGATGCCGAACCCTTGCGGAATCATCAGCGCGCCAAACATGCCCTGGACGATGCGGGCCAGTATGATCATGGTGGGAGTGGTGGCCAGGCCGCAGGCGACCGAGGCGGTGGTGAAGCCGACGATGCCGATGAGAAACAGGCGTTTCCGCCCAAACTTGTCTCCAAGACGACCACCCGGTACGAGCAGGACGCCCATGCTCAGGGCGTAGCTTGCGCCGAGCCAGGAAATCAGGCCCGCGCCGCCACCGAGTGAGGCAGCAATCGACGGCGCGGCGATCGTGGTGATCGTGGCGTCGAGCAGGTCGACGATATCCGCGAGCAGGATGATGGCGAGGATGAGCCAGGGTCGGAGCGGACGGGCCATGGTGGAAACGGGTAGTGGCGACGAGTGGGACATGCAAGACTCCTGACGGGAGAGGATGAACAATGGTACAGTGATCGTAACGAACGGTGATCGTTACGATCGCTGTACGGGAGCGACCTGACGGTGTCAATACGGGAACCCCATCCAGTCCCTCCGGAGCCGAAGAGCCGTCGCGCGCGGCCGGCCAAGGCGCCGCTGAGCCAGCGCGTCATCGTCGAGGCGGCGTTGCGGCTGGCAGACAGCGAGGGCCTGGACGCGGTGACGATGCGGCGGGTGGCGCAGGAACTGGACACCGGGCCCGCATCGCTCTATGTCTACGTCAGCAACCGTCGCCATCTGCTGGATTTGCTGCTGGACGAGGTGATGGCGGAAATCACCGTACCCCCCGGGGGGTCATGGCGGGAACGCCTGGTCGGCCTGCTCGAGAACAGTGTCGCCACGCTGGGCAAGCGGCGGGGGCTGGCGCTGGTGGCGCTAGGCACGATTCCTACGGGTCGGAACGCCATGTCCCTCCAGGAGCGGGTGCTGGGGCTCCTGCGCGAGGGTGGGCTGAGCGATGCCGCCAGCGCCTGGGCGGTGGATCTGCTGGCACTGCTGGTCACCGCCTCGGCAGTCGAGGAGAGCATGTTCGACGTCCGCATGGCCGAAGGCGAAGCGCAGGAGGAAGTGCTTCAGCGCGTCAACGACGCCTTCGCGGCGCTCCCGCCGGAACAGTTTCCGCTGATCGCTGCGCTGCGGCCGATGATGCTGGCTGGCTCGGGTGATGAGCGCTTTCGCTGGTGGATCGAGGTGATCCTGAGCGGGCTCGCGGCCGTTCCGCCGCCCGTCGCCGATGCATTAGCCGGAACTCCGGCCAACGGAGGCCGGAATCGCCCGTAAGAGCGCCATGGCGACGAGGACCAGCAGCATCAGCGCAATCAGCGCGGCAGGCCGGCCCAGGCCGAAGACCTGCGACACGAGGGTCCAGATCAAGGGTCCCACCAGCAAGGCGAGCCGTCCGGAGAGCCCGTAAAGCCCGAAGAAGGTCCCGAGTTGGGCTGGCGGCGAAAGCGCGGCCATGAGCGGGCGGTCCGAGGCCCAGATGCCTCCGAGCGCGAAGCCAGCGAGCGGCGCGGAGATCCAGAGCGTGGCATTGGCCAGCACCCCGAGGCCGCTCGCGGCGATGGCCAGGAGCGCCACGCTCCAGACACCGAGGATCGCGAGCAGCGCGTTGCGTGGGCCGATGGCATCAACAACCCGGCCCCAGAGCAGCCCTCCGGCCACGGCGCCAAGGATGGCTGCCAGCAGGAGACGGTCCTTGTCGCCACTCGCGTAGCCCAGTTGCACGGTCAGGTAAACGGCCATGAAGATGCCAATCGCGCCGCCCGCCATTGAATAGAGCGTGCGGCAGATCAGGAACCTCGTCAGGACGGGGAGCGTGTTGGCGTGGGCGAGCGTGGCCGCGACATCCGCGAAAGCGCCGCGCGCCAATGCGAGCGGCGCCTGCCGCGCGACAGTCCGGATAGGCTCGCGGATCAGGAGGAAGCAGGGGAGCGCCAGCAGCAGGGTGGCCAGGCCGGCGATGCGGAAGACGGTCTGGTAGTCGCCGCTGCGAGCGAGCACGAGACCGCCAATTGCGAGACCAAGCAGCGATCCAAAATAGCCGAGCCCGACCGCGAGGCCATTCACCCGGCCCCGGTTCTCCGCCGTGCTCACGGCCGGCAGCAGGGCGTCGTAGATGATCAGGCTGCACTGGAAGCAGAGGTTTGCCACGCTGTAGATCACGAGTGAGAGGCGGAGATCGCCTTGCACCACCAGCGCAAAGAGGACAGCGGAGGCCAGCGTCGTGACGATCAGCACGGGCATGCGGCGCGGCAGCAGGTCGGAGACAGCGCCTAGCCAGGGCCCCAGGCCGATCATGAGCACCATGATGAGCGTGTTGCTGAGCGTGATGAGGCTGTCGCTGCCGCCCATGACCGCCACCACCCACACGGGGAAGTAATTGGCAATCATGGTTTGCGACTGGAGGGTGTTGCCGAGTCCCTTGGAAACCCAGCCGGCCACCGCGCTCCGCGAGGCGGTGACAGTTTCGGATGGAGACGCGGTTGCGAGTGGCGATTCTGCGACGTTTTGCATAGGCGCACCCTGGGTCGCGGCCCGGTATGCTCTGGTCTGCGTGCAGCCGGGCATTCGAATCGGAGATGAGACGACGAGGCTTTCCGCGTTGTCGAGCGAACGGCGAGGTCGAGTATCTGGGTCAGATCATCGCATGTTGCAGCGCTGGCGAGGCCAGTACGCAGTACGGGTGTTGCAAGAGCGCGGATTTGCGCCAGACCCCTTGACAGCCGGAAATCGTCCGGATATAGTGTACGTACAGTCCCGAGGGGCCGAGCGTACAGAACGCTCCCACCGGACGCTTCAAAGGGCGGAGAGCATCGCGGGGTACTCTTCAGCTACCGGAGCACGACGGGATCGCCAGGGAACGCGCGTTGTTGCGGGGCACGCGCGGGAAGCGGCAGATCAGGGAGCGGGACGAGCGCAGAGTTCGTCGGGGCTGTTTTTGCGTGCCCGAGTTTGCGGAGCCGCGAGGCGCTGAGCCACCTGCCAGCCCCGTTTGCCGTTCGTCGCGAACTCCCACCCACCTGCACGTTGCCGGCCTTGCTCTGAAATCATCGCATCGCTGCCCCACATCTGGGATCAGGCGCTGAACGCTGCGCGCGCCTGCGCGTTTCGGCAGAGCACCACTTGACGATCCCGGCAACTCCCTCTAGGCTACGAGAAAAGCTGATCGAATTAGTCGGATATACCGGCGCGGGCGCCATTAGGGTGCGAGCCGAGTCCCGGTTTGCGACTGGAGAACGGCGCCGTGCTTTGGAGAGAGTGCGTGTGAAAAACGGGCGAGAGAACGCTGCAACGGTGTCTGGACCACCTCTTTCGCGGCGCGGCCTGGCGAAAATGGTGGGCGCCGGCGCGCTCGGCGCACTGACGCTGAATACCGGTGTGCGTCGCATGCTGGCTCAGGAGGAGGCGACGCCAACGGGCCGCCGTCTCACCATCTACTCTGGCCGCAACGAGAACCTGGTCGGGCCGTTCCTCGAGGCCTTCACCGCCGCGACGGGCATTGAGGCGGATGTGCGCTATGCGGGCACCGGAGAGCTGGCCGTCACCATCCTGGAGGAGGGGGACGCGTCGCCGGCGGATGTGTTCTTCGCCCAGGATGCTGGCGCGCTCGGTCTGCTCGAGGGCGCCAGCCGCTTCGCCGCGCTTCCGGCGGAGCTGTTGTCGACGGTTGACGCCCGCTTCCGGTCAGATGCCGGGATGTGGACCGGCGCATCAGCGCGGGCTCGGGTGCTGGTTTACAACACCGAGTCGCTAACCGAAGACGCTGTTCCCACGACCGTCGATGCGCTGCTCGACCCGGCGTGGAGTGGCAGGATCGGCTGGGCTCCGACCAATGCGTCGTTCCAGACGTTTGTCACCGCATTCCGCGTGCTCGAAGGCGATGGCGCCGCACGCGCCTGGCTTGAGGGCATGGTTGTGAACGGGGTTGTGCCGTTCGAGGGAAACACGGAAATCGTGATGGCTGTCGGCAACGGCGAGCTCGACCTCGGCCTGGTCAACCATTATTACCTGTACGCGGTCAAGCGCGAAGAAGGCGACGACTTCCCCATTGCCAACCGCTACCTCGACGCCGCAGACCCGGGAGCGCTGGTCAACGTCGCTGGCGCAGGCATCCTGGCCACGGGCGCACACCAGGCAGAGGCGCTGACGTTCGTCGAATACATGCTGAGCGATGCAGGTCAGTCATACTTCGCGGCCGAGAGTTCGGAGTACCCGGTCGTGAGCGGGGTTGCCTCGCCGGCCGACCTGCCGCCGCTGGCTGAGATTGGCAGCCCGGAGATCGACCTGACCGACCTGGCAGACCTGGAAGGGACTGTGGCGATGCTGACCGAGCTCGGCATCCTGTAACACCAGCATGGACCGATCAGCCCGGATGCGCTGCTGCCAGCGCATCCGGGTTCGCGCGTGAGGCGAGTCTTGCGAACTGGACGCCGACGGTGAGCGTTGCTGGCAAGGAATGGGCGATTGGGCCTGACCGGGCCGGCTTTGCGCTACCCGAAGTAAGCCGCCGTCGCAGCAGGAGCCGGGGAAATGCGCCTCGTCCGCCCCTCGTCTTGCTCATTCCCGCCATTGCGGTAGCGCTGCTGGCGCTGTTGCCCCTGCTCTACCTGGCGCTTCGCGCCAGCGGCGATATGGCAGGGCTAATGGACCTTCTGTGGCGCGCCCGCACCGCGCAGGTGCTGCTCAACACGTTGCTGCTCACGGGTGCGGTTGCCATCTCCGCCACCAGCATCGCCCTCCCGCTGGCTTGGCTAACGGCGCGCACGGATGTGCCCGGCCGGCGGTTCTGGGCCACGGCATTCACCTTGCCGCTGGTGATCCCCTCCTTCGTGGGGGCGTTGGCGTTTGTCGCGGCGCTGGGACCGCGCGGGCTTCTGCAGCAATTGCTGGAACCGCTGGGGGTGGAACGCCTGCCCTCCCTGTACGGATTCTGGGGCGCGTGGTTGATCCTCACGCTCTCGACGATGCCCTATGCATACCTGACACTGCGGGCGGCCTGCCAGGGTGTCGACAGCAGCCAGGAGGAAGCGGCGCGCAGCCTTGGCCTGACTGCCTGGCAGACCTTCCGCCGGGTGACGCTGCCGCAGTTGCGGCCCGCTATCACCCTGGGTGCGCTACTCTGCTCGCTTTACACCCTGGGTGATTTCGGCGTGGTAACGCTGCTCCGCTATGACTCGTTCACGCGGGCCATTTACACGAGTTATCGCTCAAGCTTCGACCGCACGGCGGCGGCGGGCCTGTCGCTGTGCCTGACGCTCATTGCGGTCGTCGTACTGGTCCTGGAGTCTCGGGCGCGCGGCCAGGCAACCCTGTATCGGGTGGGAAATGGCGTGCGCCGCGCGGCGCCAACCGTGCGCCTCGGGCGATGGCGGTGGCCTGGGCTGCTCCTCAGTTCTGCCGTGGTCGTGGCCTCACTCGGTGTACCCCTCATCGTGCTCGGCTACTGGTGCGCCCGGCATGTTTTTTCTCGGCCCACGAATGACCACCTGTGGGAAGCAACGCAAACGTCTTTCATGCTCGGAGTGGGTGCAGCCATCCTGGCCGGCGCCATGGCGATTCCTGGCGCTGTTCTGAGCGTGCGGTTTTCGTCACCATTCACGCGGCTACTGGAGCGGTCCACATACCTGACCTACGCCATGCCGGGTATCGTGATCGCCATTGCGTTTGTCGCCATCACCGTCCGAACACCGTGGTACCAAACGATGGCGGTGTTGATGGTTGCCTGCGCCTGCCGCTTTGTGGCGCAGGCGATGGGGGCCACGCGGGTCTCGCTGCTGCAAATCAGCCCGCGTGTTGAGGAAGCCGCACGCGGCCTCGGGTCCACGGTGCCGGGCGTGCTGTGGCGCGTGACGCTGCCGCTGGCCCAGCCCGGGTTGTTCGCCGGCACGCTGCTCGTGTTTCTCACCACCATCAAGGAGCTCCCGATCACGCTCCTGCTCATCCCGGCGGGAGAGCGCTCGTTGCCCACGCTGATCTGGACGGCGGCCGGCGATGCACGCTACGGCGAAGCGGCGGTTCCGGCCCTGCTGCTGGTGGCGATCACCGCCCTTCCGACCTTCGTGCTGGCGCACCGGCGACAGGCATTGGCCGCGTGAGCGGCGGGCAAGGTGCGCTCGCCCTGCATTGCGAAGGACTCGGCAAGGCGTATGGCGACACCCTGGTGGTGGACGACCTGAATCTGGCGGTCGCATCCGGCGAGATTTGCGCGCTGCTCGGGCCCAGCGGTTGCGGCAAGACCACGACCTTGCGCCTGATCGCGGGTTTCGAGCACCTCGATCGCGGAGCAATCACCATTGGCGGCCGCGTTGTTGCGCAAGCGGGCGAGGGCCCGACGCGAGCTGAACCGCCGGAGCAACGCCGGGTGGGGATGGTGTTCCAGGATTACGCGCTCTTCCCACACCTGACCGTGCGCGAGAACGTTGCGTTTGGGCTGGATCGAAGTCAGCGAGCGCAGGCGGACGAGTCCCTTGCCCTGGTCGGGATGGAGGCCTTCGCGAACCGCATGCCAGGTCAACTCTCGGGCGGGCAGCAACAACGGGTGGCGCTGGCGCGAGCGCTTGCGCCCCGGCCCGAGGTGCTCCTCATGGATGAGCCATTCTCCAACCTGGACTCCAGCCTGCGGGGCCGGGTGCGGACCGAGGTGCGCAACATCCTGCGCGTTGCCGGGGCAACGGCGGTACTGGTCACGCACGATCAGGAAGAGGCGTTCACGCTGGCTGACCGCGTCGCCGTCATGATGCACGGGCGGATCGCGCAAGTCGACACGCCGGAAAACGTATACCTGCGCCCCGCTGACCGCGCGGTCGCGGATTTCCTGGGGGAGGCGCAGTATCTCGAGGGGAGGGCTGCCGGGGATTCCGTGGAGTGCGTGCTGGGGAGAGTTGCCATGTGCGCGCCGGCCTGGGGCCCGGTTCTCGTGGTCGTGCGTCCCGAGGCTGTGTGCCTGCTACCGCCGGACGGCGATGGCGTGCCCGGGACGGTGCAGGCCCGCCAGTTCCTGGGCCACTCGGTCCTGCTTTCAGTCACGCTGGACACGAGAGACACCATCGCGGCGCGCAGTGACCCCTACGGCGCCCCACACCTGGGCGAGCGGGTGAGTGTCCGGCTGCGAGGGCCGGTCCACGTCTTGCCGGTGTAACCCGGCTGCCCGGTCAGGTGGCTCACACACGGCCTGGCCGGTTCAGCGGTTGTTGCTAGATCGTGCCAGACGCCTGGAGCTCCCGGATTTCCGCGGCCGAGTACCCGGCCTCCGCTAGGACCTCATCGGTGTGCTGCCCGACCTCGGGGATGTCACCCATCTGGGCTGTTGCGCCTTCCAGGTCGAACGGCGGGAGGAGCGTCTCGATCGGGCCAACCGGCGTGTTGATCTCCCGCCAGCGTTCGCGCGCGATGAGCTGCGGATGCTCGACGAACTCGGCCACGCTGTTGAGTGAACCGAACGGGATATCGGCCGCCTCCAGGCGGCGCACCACGTCGGCGCGAGGGAGCGCGCCCAGCGCCTCGTCGATGGCCGCTTCCAGTTCGATGCGATGCTCACGGCGCAACGGCGGAGTGAGGTAGCGCGGATCAGTTTCCCATTCCGGGTGGCCGCACACCTCGCAGAACGCGCGCCACTGAGCCTCCGTTTGCACGGCCAGGAGCACCGCGCCATCCTGGCAGCGGTACGAGCCGTACGGGACGACCGTGGCGTGGCGGACACCCGCCCGCGCTGGAGGAGTTCCGCCGTACTTCGTGTAGTGGGCCGGGTAGCCCATCCACTCCGAGAGGGCATCGAAGAGCGACGTTTCCACTATTCGGCCCTGCCCGGTCACCTGCCGCTCGTAGAGGGCGGCCAGGGTGCCGATGACGCCGTACACCGCCGCGCCGCAGTCGCCGACGCTGATGCCCAGCTTGGCGAGATCATCGCCGTTGCCGGTGGTGGCAATCACGCCGGTTTCGCCCTGGAGCAGCAGGTCAAACGCCTTGCGCTCTGCGAATGGGCCGGTGGGACCATACCCGGAAATCATGGTGATCACCAGCGACGGGTAGTCCTGCCGCAGGCGCGCGGGCGCGAACCCGAGGCGCTCCATGGCGCCGGGACCGAGATTCTGCACCAGGACATCAGACTGGCTGATCAATCGCTCCAGCACCTCGCGTGCCGCCGGTTGCTTCATGTCGAGCGTGAGCGAGCGTTTGCCCCGGTTCAGCCAGACGAAGTACGACGACATGCCGCGCACCGTCGTGTCGTAGCGGCGGGCAAAATCGCCGCCACCGGGGCGTTCGATCTTGATCACCTCTGCGCCGAGGTCCGCCAGGTGCCGGGTACAGAGCGGCCCGGCCACCGCCTGCTCCAGCGCCAGAACGCGCAGGCCGGTGAGCGGGCCGGTCGGGGCGTGGTTCACCTCGGTCATGGGTGCGTGAACTCCTGGATCAGCCTACGCGGCGCCCTGAATGCGCGGTACGAGATCGGCAACTGCCGTCACGAGCGCCTCGACATCATCCGGGCCGTTGTAGCCCTGGATGGAGATACGCAGCATGGGCTTGCCATCCACGATCGTCACCGGGATTTCGATCCGGTAATCGTCGTAAAGACGGTCCTTGAGCGCGACCGGATCGGTTGCCGAGGGCACCGGAATGGTGGCCATCTGGCGGAACCAGCCGAAGTCTCCGCTGGCTTCCGGGCAGATCTGCGGCAGGTCAAAATGCGCCGCGATGCGGTTGCGGGCGTCCACCACCAGCTCGTGGCAGCGCTCGCGCACGGCATCCCAGTGGTGCGATTCCAGGAACTCGACTGCGCTCGGCGCGGCGAGGTAGGCCGCGAGGTCGCGTGTGCCCTGCATCTGGTTGCGTGAGATGAACACATTGTCCGGCCGGTGCTGTTCGCGCCCCTCAACCCAGCCCCAGGACACGATGGGAGATTCGATCCAGCCGTGGTGCTGCGGTGCGGCGTACAGGAAGCCGCACCCCTTCGGCGCGCAGGTCCACTTGTGAAAGGTCCCGGCGTAGAAATCCGCTCCGAGGTTGTGCAGATTCACGGGGATCTGGCCGGGGGCGTGCGCGCCGTCAACGATGCTGAGCAGGCCCAGCGCGTGGGCGCGGCGCGTGATGTTCTCGACTGGCAGGCGCAGTGCTGTGCCCGACGTGATGTGCGAGACAAAGATCGCACGCGTGCGGGGCGTGACCGCTGCGAAGATTGCTTCGACCACGGCCTCCGGGTCCGTCACCGGCAGGGGAATGTGCGCCCGCAAGTAGCGTGCGCCCTGCTTGGCCGTGAACCACTCCCAGGTGCGCTCGCATGCGCCGTATTCGAGGTCCGTGCCCAGGATTTCGTCGCCTGGTTGCAGGCGCAGTGACCGCGCCACGACGTTGACGCCCGTCGTGGGGTTGGGGTTGAACGCCAGTTCGTCCGCGTTGCAGCCGATGAACGACGCCATCTTTGCCCGCGCCTCGTCCAGAAGGCGGTCGGCGTTACGGCCAAGGAAGGCGACCGGTTGCCGCTCCAGCTCGCGCTGCCAGCGCTGGTATTCACGGAACACGGGCTCTGGCGTGGCGCCGAATGAACCATGATTCAGGAAAATGACGTCGGGATCGAGCAAGAACTCCGCGCGGAGCGCTTCCGGCGACGGTGCTGTTGACACGAGTGACACGTAATCCTCCGCGCGCAAGATGACGCCGAGCCCGGCAATGCGCCGGGCTCGAGCGGTCATGCAATCAGGTCAGGAATCGCCACGCCCGGCGGGGGCGTCCGCGCCGATGTAGAGCTCGGCCGGGACCGTGCTCATGGCGGTGTAGCCCGGCCAGTGCAGACTGGTGATGCCGTTGACATCGGGCTCGATGAACTCGCCCTTCACCCACGGCTTGATCAACTGGACGGGGGTCTCGTGGTACACGAAGACCCCGGGCACGTCCTCGACCAGGATGCGCTCGGCGTCCTGGAACATCTGGATGCGCTCGACCGGGTCGCCGGTGAAGGAAGCCGCGTCCTTGACCAGCTTGTCGAATTCCTCGTTCGACCACGAGTGGCGGCCGCCGGAGAGCCACACGCCCAGCATGTTCGAAGGATCGAGGTAGTCCATGCCGTAGGAGACGAACCCGAACGGAATCTCCGTCGGCTTCTTGGTCAGGGCATCCATGAAGGTTGCCTGATCCACATCCTGCACCTCGACCTGGATGCCCAGGTTCTCACGCAGCATGGCGGCAGCCGCCTGCGAGATCGACTTCACGAGCGGCGTTGGGTTGCGTACCTGAAGCACCTGGGGCGGGAAGGTGCTGGGGTCGGAGAAGCCAGCCGCAGACAGCAGTTCCTTGGCCTTGGCCGGATCGTAATTCTGGATGGAGGACAGCTCTTCGCCATTGGCCGCCGGGAAGCCGGGAGCCAGCCATGAGTATGCGGGCACGCCCGCCGGGCCGAGGATCTGCGCCTTGAGCGCGTCACGGTCGATGGCGTGGCTGAACGCCTGGCGCACTTCGAGCTGATCGAATGGCGCGGTGTCGACATCGAAGAACATGTAGTAGGTGCGGAAGTCACCAACCGACGAATAGATCTGCTCCGGGAAGTCGGACTGGGCGATGATGAGATCGGCCGGAGCCGGATACTGCATATAGTCGATCTCATCGTTCTGGTACATGATGAAGTAGGTAGCGGGGTCCGCTAGCTTCACTACGGCCTTCTCGACCGGCACGACCAGGTTGCCCGTGTAGTCCGGGTTCTTCTCGAACGTCACCTTCTGGTCGATCAGCCACTCGGTGAGCTTGAACGGTCCGGAGGTCACCGAGGTTTCGGGGTTCGAGTTATAGAGCGGTCCATGCTCTTCCAGGGCCGCCGCCGAGAGCGTGTTGGAGTACAAAAGCATCGCCGGGAGGTACGGCGCAGGCACTTCGGTCTCGATGACCAGCTCGTGCTCGTTTTCGCCGACGCGAACGCCCAGTTCTTCCAGGGGGATCTCGCCGGCAATCGCCTCATTCCAGCCCTTGATGACGCCCTGGAAGTACCAGGTGAAGTCCCAGGCGTGCGCGGGGTCCGCACCGTAGCGGAAGGTCGCGACCCAGTCGTTCGCCGTGACGGGGTTGCCGTCACTCCACATCAGATCAGGGTCGATCTGGAAGGTCCAGACCGTACCGTCGTCGTTGCTGCTCCATTCGAGCGCCCCGGCGGGGCCAATCTCGAAATTGCGATCCAGCCGCACGAGCGGCTCGGAGAGAATGTCGAAGGCGGCTTCGGACAACCGCTCGTAGACGGATTCATAGAAGTCTGGCGTTTTGTCCGTCTGGATGTTGTTGACCATGACGAAGACTTGCTGATCCGCCGGAGCTGCATCGTCGGGCAGCGCCGCATCCTGGGCCGCGAAGGCGGCGCCCGGCGTCCGCCCCGAAATCGCCAGCGTCCCGGCGAGGCCAAGCGCGCCACCAAGCAGGGATCGCCGGCGCATCGACTGGCCGAGCAGCTTCATGCGTGCGGCAATTTCGCCGTTGCCCGGTCCGTGATCACGAGACATGCACGACCTCCTCATTGAATGTGTCCCTCCCGCACCGCAACGCTGCGGACGGGCGCCGACCGCGACCTAATTCTGGCGCGGATCTAGAGCATCACGCAGTCCATCGCCGACGAAGGTGAAGCCCAGCATGGCCAGGGCAATCGCCAGGGTCGGAAAGAACCCGAGATACCAGTAAACACGAATGTACTGTGCGCTATCCGCCACCATCTTGCCCAGGCTCGGCGTCGGCTCGTTGATCCCGATGCCGAGAAAGCTGAGACCGGCTTCGGCAAAGATCGCGGTGGGAATCGCGAGGGTGATGACCACGATTAGCGGAGCGATCGCGTTCGGCAGCATGTGGCGGACCGCGATCTGCCATTCTGGCACGCCGAGGCTGCGCGCGGCCTGAACGAATTCCTGCTCACGCAGGCTGAGTAACTGGGAGCGGGTCAGGCGGCAGATCGTGACCCAGGTAGTCACCCCAATCGCCAGGATGATGTTGCGAATGCCGCCGCCGGTGACGGAGACGAGGAACATGGCGAAGAGAATGCCCGGGAACGCGACCATGACCTCGACGATGCGCATGACCACGAAATCAACCCAGCCACCGCGCAGCCCGGCCGCCAGGCCGAGGGGAATGCCGATGGCACAGGCAATGCCGACCGCCGCGAAACCAACCATGAGGGATGTACGGGTGCCGAATATGACGCGGGTCAGCACGTTGCGGCCGATGCCGTCTGTACCGAAGGGGTAGATGCTGCTGGGAAACTGATTCGCTGCCATCACGTCGGCGGCGTCGATGGAGGTGGGGGCGATGAGTGGCGCGAGGATCGCGATGGCAATGAGGAAAAGCGTGATGACCATCCCGATGACCGCCAGCCGCTGCCGCAGGAAGCGCCGCAGGGCGCGGCGGCTGTTGGACACGGGCCGCGCCGATTCCAGCTCCGGCGTGAGTACCGGCGAGGCCAGGGTTGCAGGCTCGAGGCTGGGCCGCGAGGAAGCCGTAACGCCCATGGCTAGCGCAACCTGATGCGCGGGTCGAGCAGCGTGTAAAGCAGATCGGTGGCCAGGTAGGTGATGCCCCACACCACGGCGACCAGGAGGACCAGCGCCAGGATCATGGGGTAGTCACGGGTCAGGGTGGAGGTGACAAAGAAGCGGCCGAGACCGGGCACCCGGAAGATCTGCTCGATGAAGATCGAGCCGGTCAGGATGTTCGGAATCTCGGGGATCATCACCGTAACGAAGGGGATCATCGCGTTGCGCGCCACGTGCCACGTCATGACGCTGCGGCTGGAGAGGCCCTTGGCGCGTGCTGTGCGCACGTGATCGGCCCCCATCGTCTCCAGCAAACTCACCCGGGTGTACCGCGCAACCAGCGAGGTGGGGAGCAGTGAGTAGGCGATGACCGGCAGGACCAGATGCTGGGGCGTGCCCCAGCCGCCGGAGGGGAGCCAGTCCAGGCTGACGCTGAAAACCAGGATTAGCCAGATTGCGACGACAAAGTTGGGGAGCACCATGCCCAGGGTGGACCCGAAGGTAATGAAATAGTCCACCCAGGTGTTGCGTTTCAGGGCGGCGATGAGCCCAAGGGCGATCCCAAGCGGATAGGAAATGAGCAGCGTGAGCGCGCCGATGCGAAGGGTGATGGGCCAGGTCTGCTTGATGAGGTCAACCACGGTCTGGGTGGGGCTCTGAAAGGGTACGCCGAAGTCGCCGTGGAGCACGTTCCAGACGTACTTGCCGTACTGCACGATAAGCGGCTGATCAAAGCCGTACTTGGCGGCACGCGCAATGCGCGTTGCCTCCGGGAGTTGACGCTCCCCGGCCGCAAAGGGATCGCCCGGCACCGCGCGCGTCATGAAAAAGGTGATGAGGGAGACGGCGAAGAGCACGAAGATGAGACCCAGCAACCGTCCCAGGATGTACCGAGCCACGGCGCTCCTCACGCATCTATCTGGTGACTTGCGCCGGGTAGACTACCAGAACCCTTCACGGGCGCTGACTGACGCATGGGAGAACCGCCGCATGGCCACCATTGCAACCCCCGGCACGATTGTCCTGAGAGGCGCGTGCCCCCACGATTGCCCGGATACCTGTGCCACCCTGGTTGAGGTGGAGCAGGGCCGGGCAGTGGGGTTCCGGGGTGATCCGGACCACCCGGTCACGCAGGGGTGGCTCTGCGCCAAGGTGCGCCCGTACTTGCAGCGGGTCTATGCGCCCGACCGCGTGCTCTATCCGATGCGGCGCGTGGGCGAGAAGGGCAGTGGGCAGTGGGAGCGGATCACCTGGAACGCGGCCCTGGCGGAAATAGCCGGGCGCTGGCAGACGATCATCGCCGAGGATGGCGCGTCCGCGATTCTGCCCTATTCGTTCAGCGGCACCCTGGGACTGCTGCAAGGCACGGTGGCCGCCACGCGCCTGTGGGGGAAGATGGGCGCAACGGGCCTGAATGGCAGCCTGTGCGGCGATGCCGCAATGGCCGCCGTCGTCGCGACCCTTGGCGCAGGCTGGGCGCCTGACCCTGCCGATCTCGTCCACGCGAAGCTGATCATCATCTGGGGCCACAATCCCGCGAGCACATCCCCCCACTACGTGCCCTACCTGCGCGAGGCGCAGCGAGCGGGCGCGCACGTCGTCGTGATCGACCCGCGCCGTACTACGACCGCGCGGTCCGCCGACGAGCACCTGCGGCCACGTCCGGCAACGGACGGCGCACTGGCGCTCGGCCTCATGCACGTCCTCTTCCGGGACGGACTGCACGATGAAGCGTGGCTACGCGAGCACACGATCGGCTGGGAGGCATTGCGTGAGCGGGCCGTGGCGTACCCGCCGGAGCGTGTGGCCGCCATCACCGGCATACCGGCTGAGCGCATCGAAGCGCTGGCGACGCGGTACGGCACGACGAAGCCGGCCACGCTCAAGTTCACCGACGGTATTCAGCGTCACGGAAATGGCGGGCAGACCTGCCGCGCCCTGAGTTGCCTGCCGGCGGTGATTGGCCAGATCGGCGTGCGTGGCGGCGGGCTGACGTACTCGACATCCGGCTACGTGCAGTGGAACCGGGAGGCCGTGAGCCACGCCAGCGAATGCCCGCCCACGCCGCGCTTCGTCAACTTCAACCGGCTCGGGGCGGCGCTCACGGGCGAGGCCGCCGACCCGCCTGTTCGCTCGCTGTACGTGTTCTCGGCAAATCCGGTAGCGGCGAACCCGAATTCCAATCTCATCATCGAGGGGATGATGCGCCCGGACCTCTTCACGGTGGTGCACGAGCAGTTCCTGACCGATACCGCCATGCTGGCGGACATCGTGCTGCCGGCGACCACGCAACTGGAGCAGACCGACCTGCACAAGGCGTACGGGCACCGCAATCTCCAGTACAACCACGCCGCCATTGCGCCGCTGGCCGAGGCCAGGAGCAACTGGGAGGTGAGCCGCCTCCTCGCTCGCGCAATGGGATATGACGAGCCCTGGTTGCAGCAGACGCCAGAGGAGGTGTTGCAGGAGATCATCGAGGCTTCCCGCGAGGCCAACCCGGCGCTGGCGGGCATCACGCTGCAGCGCCTGCAGGATGAGGGCACGGTTCCGTATGCGCTGGAAGAGGGACACGTGCCGTTCGCGGACGGCATCTTTCCGACGCCTTCCGGGAAGGTCGAACTCTCCTGCGAGGCGATGGTAAGCGAGGGTCTCGACCCACTCCCGGAGTACCTGCCGCCGGCCGAGTTTGCCGAGGGGTTGGGCCTTGATGATGCGGGCCACCCCGCACTGGTGTTGCTCTCTGGCGCGTCGCACCACTTCGTGTCCACCAGCATGGCGAACCAGCCCTCGCTGGTCGCCAAGGAGGGCACGCCGTTCATCGAAATCAACCCGGAGGATGCCGCCGCGCGCGGCATCGTGCACGGCGAGGACGTGGTGGTCTCCAACCGGCGCGGTTGGTGCACGCTCCGCGCCGTGGTCACGGAGGACGTCATCCCCGGTGTCGCGGTGTCGCCGAAGGGGCGCTGGGCGTCGCTTTCACCGGATGGCCGCAACGTGAACCGGGTCACGTCGGACGCGATCGCTGACCTGGCCGGGCAGAGCACGTACCACTCGAACCTGGTCCACGTGCGGCCCGTATCCGGGGCCATTCCCGAGGAGCGCGAAGCGCTCCTGGCGAGTGTTGCTGACTAGGGCGGCGGCCAGGGACGGCTGGAGAATCCTGGCCATGAGGTGAAAACATGTCGGCTGCGCCGCAGTTGTACACGTATGAAGACCTCCGAAGCATGCCAGAGGACGGCATGCGGCGGGAGATTATTGGTGGGGACTTGCTGGTGAATCCTGCACCCCGCTTTGAGCATCAGATAGTTCTCGCCAACATCCATGAACGCCTTGCTTCGCACCTGGCAGCGCGCGGCGACTTTCGGGTGTTCGAGTCACCAATCGACGTCTATGTGTCGCGGCACGATGTTGTGCAGCCAGACCTGATTGTGATTGCGCAAGCCGCTGTGCCGCGATTCAGAAGCGAAGGCATTGTGGATGAGCCGCCGGTCCTCGTCGTCGAGGTCACGTCGCCGGGCACCGCGAGAACTGATCGGCGAGAAAAACTTGCGCTCTACGGAGCATTCGGAGTCCTTGAGTACTGGATCGTGGACCCGGCTTCCAGAACGGTGGCCTTGTATGCCACGAGCAGCCATCGACGTGCGCTCGCGCTGGTGGAAACGGCCGGACACGTTCATTCACGAGTGTTCTCGGATTTCGCCATGCCTTCAGAAGAGGTCTTCCGCGACCTCTGACGTTTGAACGACGCAGGTCCCAGACGAGGTGAGACCCTGGCGGCAGTGCCACGACTTCTGACGTACGCCGACCTTGCGCAGATGCCTGATGACGGTTCTCGCCGCGAAATCCTTGCTGGAAACCTCCTGGTGAACCCTGCTCCACGGATTCGTCATCAGGAGATTCTGCTCGCACTTCAGGACGAACTCCTTGCCTTTTTCGGGCCGGCGCGAGCCTACCGTCCCTTGCCAGCTCCAGTCTAACTCCGGATGACGCCGTACAACGTCGTTCATCCAGACCTCATATTTCCGCCGAATTCATACCTCCGGCGACTCGGTTAAAGAACGTCGTCGAGCAGCCACCCATGCTGTTGGAGGAGATCCTTGCGCCGTCAACTGCCGCGACAGATAGGCCAGCAAAGACGGCTCTCTACGCGCGCTTCGGCATTCCAGAGTATTGGATTGTCGATCCAGACAGCATGCGTGTAGACGCATACACCCTCACTGAACGGACCTACGTCCCGATTGTGGATGACGGGCTGGCCAGGTGCGTTCTCGAGTCTTCCCGGCTGCACGCTAAATCCGGGAGTGGTATTTGGCGAGGGTGACTCCTGATTCCGCCTACAACGGCCGCAACCCTGCGGTGGCTGGCGGCAATCACCTTTCGGCCGGAGGTCATACTCCATAGCCAAACGCCTCCAGAAGGTCGCTGAACACGCGGTTCAGGATTACCTGCATCTCCGGTGAGAGGTCCCGACGCCAGCGGCCAATCGAGGCGGCAGGGGAGTGGGAAGAACCGTGGCCCTGGAGTTCTGGCGCCTGGGT
>DAOUDE010000024.1:0-333947 GCA_034431475.1 Thermomicrobiales bacterium
TGCGCGATGCGATCTCGCAACCGGTGGGCACCATCGTGGAGGTGGTCAAGACCGCCATCGAGGAGACGCCGCCGGAACTGGTGGCCGACATCATGGAGCAGGGGATCACCCTGGCCGGGGGTGGGGCGCTGCTGCTCGGCCTCGACCGCCGCCTGCAGACCGAGTTGAAGATGCCCGTCTACCGCGCCGATGATCCCCTCACCTGTGTGGCCCGGGGCACCGGTCGCGTCGCCGAGGCTCTCCACCTCTACGAACGGGCGATTGCCGCCGGGTCAGAGCGCCGCAGGGCCTCGTGAGGACAGAGCAGGTGACCGGCCCATTCCAATGATCCCGCTACCTCCTGCTATCCGGTCCGCGCTCCCTCTCGCGTGTCGTCCTGAGCGAAGCCGAAGGACCTGGTCCCGCACTGGCCAAGCCCGAGGGATCGACCACCCTCGCTTATCATCCTGAGCCCGCAGGCGCAGGATCTCGTCCTTCGTCTCTTCCCTCTCGCCCAACCGATCCCCTGCCCACCGCTCCCCCCAGGTGTCATCTCGAGCGCAGTCGAGGGATCTCGGCTTCTCCGTCCTCACGTATCGATGCTCACGTCGCAACGTCGCAGCCGCCTCGAATCCTCGCGGCCGGTGCGCAAAAATCTCTCGACTCCGCTCGAGATGACACGCGTGGTTTAAGGTGACCTCGGACCGTGGCGGCTGCGAGACGAGATTCTTCGCCTAAAGGCTCAGGATGGCACCTGGTGGTGGATGACGCATCGAGGCTGGGCGGCCGGGAATGAGATCCTTCGGCTTCGCTCAGGATGACACCTGAGGGTGGATGACACTTCGAACCTCGGTGCGGGTACTGTAGTTCCATGCTGCGGCAGCCCGGGCGGTATGACCGCCCGGGCCACCATCGGTGTCCTTACATCTGCTCCGGGGCCGCGATGCCCAGGAGCCCCAGGGCGTTGGCCAGGGTACGCCGGGTGGCGGCGGTGAGTGCCAGGCGCGCGGTGCGGGTGGGCTCCGGGGAGACCAGCACCGGGCAGGCGTGGTAGAAGTCGTTGAAGCGCTTGGCCAACTCGTAGGCATAGGATGCGATCAGGAGCGGCCGGTACTCCTCAGCCGCGCGCTGGATCTCCTCCGGCAGGGAGGCGATCGTCTGCAGCAGGCTCAGTTCCTCCGCTTGCAGCGTCCCGAAGTCCAGGCCGTCCAGCCGCTCCAGTAGTGAGGCTTCGGTCTCGCCGGCGTGCTCCAGGATGCGGCTGGCGCGAGCGTGCGCGTACTGGATGTACGGCGCGGCGTGGCCATCGAACGAGAGTGCTTCCTCTAGGTCGAAGACCACGACCTTGTTGGTGTCGCGGTTCAGCATGGCGTACTTCAGCGAGCCGAGCGCGACATCCCAGGCCACCTCCGCCTTGCGGTCGGCTGGCATCTCGGGGTTTTTCTCGTTGATGATCTCGCGCGCCCGGGTCAGGACCGCGTCGCGGACATCGCTGTAGAGCGGCGCATTCCCCTTGCGGGAAGAGATGACGCCTTCCGGCAGCCGCACCATCTCGTAGTCGAGGTGGTAGGCCAGCCGCGCCTGCTCAAAGCCCCACAGTTCCAGGATCTTGAAGATCTGCTGGAAGTAGAGTGCCTGCCGCACATCCACCACCCAGATCGCCCGGTCTACGCCGAACTCCTCGAACTTGCGCTTGGTGAGCGCCAGATCCTTGGTGGAGTAGAGGCTGGAGCCATCGGAGCGCAGGATCGGCATGGTGCGGTAGGTCGGCTCGGTAAGACCGAGCTTCTCGTCGATCTTGACGACAGGCAACCCCTCGGAGATTTCGGCCAGGCCGAGTTCCAGCAGCTCCCGCACAATGACCTTGCCCGCTTCTTCGACGTCGCTCTCGAAGAGCCAGACATCGAACGTCGCGCCGAGTTCCTGGAAGATGCGGCGGAAGCTCTCCATGCTCCACTCGCGCGTCTCCCGCCAGAGCTCGACGAACTCCGGCTCCTGCGCTTCCCAGCGGGCGAAGGTCTGCCGCACCTCATCCCGCCAGGTGCGGGACGGGCCCCACCAGTCGTCCATGTGGACGGCCAGCTCGTCCCAGCGCGCCAGACGCTCCTCCGGGGTCATGGTGGGCTCGGGTACCCCATCGGCCGGGACATGCGGCTTCGGGTTCGCAACCTCCGCGCGCAACTGGTCCCCAACAATCGGCCAGAAGCGAGGGATAACCGCATCCTCCCGCAGTTGATCATCCTTGATCGGCTGCGCGTGGCTTAGCCGGCCCAGCAGATAGGCGACATCCTCGCCCTCCGCCCCCTTGCGCCAGAGAAACTTGAGCATGCGGTCGATGGCCGCCATGAACTGCTGATCCTCGGTGGAGAGGAGTTGCAGGAACTCGAGCACGTCCTTCCGGTAGTTCACCCGAGCGTCGGATTCGCTGTAGATCTCGCCCAGCCAGCGGCCCCGCGCGCTGCGGTCTGCCGGTTCTTCCCCCTTGTGGAAGTTCTCGTAGCACCAGAGGCACTTGATGACGTGCATGCCGATGTCGCCGATGTAGTTGGCGTCCTGCACCTCGTACCCGGCGGCGCGCAGTACGTTGCTGACCGCCACGCCCAGCACGCTGTTGCGCAGGTGCCCGACGTGAAACTCCTTGTGGGTGTTGGGCTGGGAGTGCTCGACCATCACTTTTTCAGCGATGGGCGCCCCCTGGCCGTAGGCAGCCCCGCGCGTCAGCACTTCCTCGATCAGCGTGGCGGCAACGGCGTTACTATCGAAGGCGATATTGACGTAGCCGTTCACTGCTTCCACCGACCCGAAGATGGGGTTGCCGCTGGCGGCGATATGGCCGGCAATTTCCTGCGCCAGGAGCGGCACCCGTTCCCGCACGGCGCCAGACGCCAGGGCCTTTGCTTCCTTCTTCGAAAGCCCCTCCAGTTGGCCGCTGGCTTCCAGTTCCCGCGTGACCGCCTCATTGGCGAGGCCGTACGCGGCGGAAGTGGCCAGGCCCCAGGTGCCCTCGAAGGGGATGGGGCGCACATCAACATTGCGCGGGGTGAAGCCCAGCGCGATGAGCGCTTCCGTGATCGCCTCCGTCGCCTGCTGCTCGCCACGCGCCACGATCCCGACCCGGTCACGGCCGCGTGCGCCGTTGCTGGTGGGTGCGGAAATCGTGGCCGCCGGGTTGGCGGCCGCAGTCTGAGGGGCGTCGTTCATCAGTGTCCTCTGGCTGGTGTGGCCACTATCGCGGCAGGATTGGGTGCTGGCGCGATCAGGCGTGAATCAGGAGGATTCACGCATACGTAGGATGAATGATAGAAAGCCATGTGAGAAACCGGCCAATCGTGCGCCAGTGGCCGGGTAGGCAAAGCACGAGGGCCGGTCCCAGGACCGGCCCTCGTGTCAAGAAACGTGTTCGGGACGGCGGCAGTTCCCGCCAGGCGCTACCGCTCGGCGGCCACCGGCTGGAAGCCGGCGCAACCGCTGTTGGCGGTGACGACCAGGTGCAACGGGGCAAGCTGCGGATGGCCGCACTCCTCGATCAATGTCTCCGGGGCCTCGTGCTTCAAACGGATCTGGATCAGCTTGGCCTCGGCGGGGTTGTTGTCTCCGTAGTGGGCGCACATGCCGCACTGGCCGTCCGTGATCTGAACCATGGTCGTGCTCCTTTCAAGGTTCATGTTGGCCTGCAGGTGAGCCTGCTGACATTTACGATACTATCAATATGAGGCTTGAGTGTCAACGGCCGTTAATCTGACGATCCGAATCAGAATTCTGCCTAATTCCCGAGCATGACAGTCGGAATTGCAGCCCCTGGCTGCTGGTTGGCGCCGAACGCAAACCGCGCGCTACCGGAAATCCGGCGGCGCGCGGTGGTGAAGCGGCGACGGCGGCGGGCTATGAGGCCGGGGTGGCCTCTGCGGTTGGTGTCCCCGCCACCGGGTCAACCAGATCTAGGTCCTCGTCGATCAGCCACCTGCCATCGACGTTCTTGTAGACGAGGAATACGCGGTCCCCGCCAATGGACCAGATGGCGCCGATGCGGCCATCGTCCATAACGCGCGCCTTGCGTGGCCCGGCCAGGGCGGGCAGCCGGGGGGCATTCGTGGCTCCGGGAATGGGGGTGCCGGCCATTTGGGCCTCCAACAGGGCGCGTATCTCTTCCGGCGTGTCCTGGGCCGGGTTGGTGGTATCAGGGCCGCCCTGGCTGGCCAGCTCGTCCGTGACCAGGTTGAGCCCGCGCGCATACTGGCCCGCGATATTCATGCAGTACAGAAACTGACGCGTCGTTTCCTCGATCGCCGCGACGTCGGCATCCTCCGGCTTCGGGCCCTGCGGCAGGGTCGACTCATCAGTCACCATCATCGCCATGGCTGGTGTCGCTGCGGCTGCGCCGGACTCGTCGAACCAGAGGGCGACCAGCGCATCGAGATCACGCGGTTCGGCATCGCAGGACATCTGCGTGTCGTCTGCACCGGCTGCCGGGGTGGCCTCCTGGGCCAGCGAGGCCAGCGGGGTCAGCAGGGAGAGCGAAAGCGTCAGGCCACAGGCCGCCAGGAGCGCGCGCCGATATCGCATGGAACATCGTCCTTTCCGGTAGCCCGGATCACACCGATCAGGGGCTGCGAGCGGGCGCGCATAGACTACGCCACAACCAGCGATTTCGCCCGTGTTCCTGGTACCTCCGCTACAGGGGGCTAATGCGGCTCACGGCTCGCGGCGGCGCAGCACCATGCCGCCAGACGGCTTCATGCCGAATTGCTCATAGAACGGGACGAGGTCGGCATCACACATCAGTTCGATGGTCTGGATATGGCTGAGGCGGTCCAGCATCTGGGTGAGCAGCGCCTTGCCCACGCCCTGTCCCTGATACGCCGGCAGCACCTCCAGCAACGTGATGAACGCGCCCTGCACGTCGTCGGTGAGGGCGGCGACGAAGCCGATGACGCGGCCGGTGTCGGTATCGATGGCCACCTGGGCAAGGTCGCTCCCGGCGAGCATGCGCAGGTGCGTTTCCGGAGGGAAGGGATGCTGCCAGCCGACGAAAAACCCCTGAATCTGCTCAGGGGCGAGGGTTGTGATGTCACTGCGGTACTCGATCACGCGCATCCTCCACGGCCAGACGTTCGATCTGACCGGGAGGAATAGCAGATGCGCGCGATGTTGGTCGAGCAGAGGTGCGCTCGACCAACGAACGTTACGCCCTGCTGATGGTGATGACCGGGATGATGCGCGTGGTGTTGTTCTGGTACTCCCGGAAGCCCGGCATGAGCGCCGCCTGCGCATCGAAGAGGCGGGTGCGCTCGGGCTCGGCCGCGATTTCGGCGCGGGCCGGAAAGGTCTCGCCGCCAATCTCGACGGTGATTTCCGGGTTGGCGGCGATGTTGTAGTACCAGTCCGGGTTCGTCGGCGCGCCGCCCTTGCTGGCGATGACCACGTAGCGGTCGCCATCGGTGGTGTAGACGAGCGGGGCAACGCGTGGCTGGCCGCTCTTCGCGCCAGTGGTGGTGATCAGGATCATGGGCGCACCTGCGAACGGCCCGCCCACCTTGCCCTCGTTGGCGCGAAACTCCGCAATCACCTGCGTGTTGAAGTCGTTCATGTCGCTCATGGACGTTTCAGGTCCCTTTCCCGTTGGTAACGTGTGCGTCGGCAGCCATTCCGCCGTCGCAGGTGTGAAGCGCCGTGCCCTGGTGCTCGCTGTGCGCGCAGCCCGCTGCTGACCCGGCCAACCGCGACCAGACCGCTAGGAGGTGAGCTACCTCCGCGGAGGTGAGGCGATCAAGCAGCAACTGGCGGAGCGCCGTATCATGCGTGGCCGCCGCTTGCGCCAGGAGCGCCTGGCCTGCTGGTTCCAGTTCCGCCATGGCGCCACGGCCATCCGCCGGGCAGGGAACGCGGCGAACGAGGCCGCGCCGCTCCAGCCGCTCGATCGCCCGCGTGAGCCCGCTCGGACTCAGCCCGACGGCGCCCGCCAGCCCGGCCATGCGTTGCGCGCACCCCGGATCGCTCAACGCGCGCAGCAACTCGAACTCGCTGAGTGGCAGCCGGTGGGCGGCCCGCAGCGCCGCGTCAAGCTCGCGCGTGATGGCGAGGTAAGTGAGGCGCAGGCCACACCAGACCGCGTGGCCGGGCGCAGGCGTTGCCTCAGGTGGTGCTGGCTCTCGTCGCGCGTTCACGGCTGAAACTACATCATACGTTGCTTGCGCACGCAACTATCCATGTGGGCAGGTGACCAGGTGAGGTCGCATGCCTCCTCTGGCTTTGCGGATGTCGACGGGCAGACCTTACGGCGTGGCGTCCACCAATTCGATGATGCGGCCGAACCGCTCCAGATTCTGGGGCGTGCAGGCGTCCAGCCCGGCCACGAAGTGGGTGATGCCCAGGTCGCGAAAGCGGACGATAGTCGCGGCGATCTCCTCGTCGCTGCCGGTGATTGGGTTGGGGCGGCGGCCCGTGTTCCCTGGCATGAAGATGTTGCCGCCCGCCGTGCGCACCAGTGTTTGCGGGTCACGCCCCACCTCGACGCAGGCGGCATCCACGGCGGCCATTTGATCGACGATGGCGTCGGGCGAGCCATGCCAGACGGTATTCCACGCGTCGGCGTAGCGGGCGATGGTGCGCAACATGCGCGGGCCGTTGCTGCCGACGAGGATGGGTGCGCCCTGCGGCCGGGGGCCGCGCGGACGGTTCACGGCGTCGTTGGCCTGGAAGTACTCGCCCTGATAGTCGACGCGGCCTTCGCGCAGCAGTGGGGCAATGATCTCCACGGCGTCTTCGAAGCGGCCGACGCGATGGTCGTAGGGATAGCCAAAGGCGTCGTATTCCGGCTTGTGCCAGCCAGCGCCCAGGCCGAGGATGGCGCGCCCCCCGCTGATGTCGTCGATGGTCTCCACCATCTTGGCGACCAGGCCCGGGTTGCGGAACCCGGTGCAGGCGACCAGCGAGCCGATGTTGATCTTTTCGGTGGCGCTGGCCAGGCCCGCCATGAGCGTGAAGCACTCCCACACGCCCCGCTCGTCCGAGGTACCCGGCATGGCGAACTGGGCGTTGGCCTCCGGGCGGAAGACGAAGTGATCGACGATCCAGACGGCCTCGAACCCGACATCGTTGGCGACGCGCGTCATTTCCAGCACGTCTGCGAAGTGGGGCACCGCGTCGCCAAAGGCCGACTCTTCCGCCATGGGCAGAATGGCCCCGAAGCTCATGCGGCGGGGGCTGGCGGGCCAACGGTTCCAGGGTGATGCGGTCATCTCGGTCCTCCCGGGCAGTCACGAAAGAAGCTCCAGATACTGGAGCCTCGACGTCACGTTCATGCTGACAGGGATCGTACCCCGGATCGAGGGTTACTCACCGGGGGAGGATTACTCGAAGGAGCGGTCTGCCCCGCGCGAGGTGGGCGGCTGGATCAACCAGGCTCCGCCCAGCAGCGCCAGGACCAGGCCAACGATGGCCCCGATGAGTTGCTTCCAGCCGAGGCCGACTCCACCGCCTGTGAGATGCAATTGATCGGCAAAGATGGAGCCAACGGTGAGGAGGACCCCGACAATCAGCATGAGCGCAGACAGAATGCGGATGGTGGGCGACGATGGGGCTTGCGGTCTCACGGGATCACCTGTGCAGCGCCGGAGGTACACGGGTCCCAACCTCAACGCGTGCGCTTTCATTGACCAGGGACCTGTCCGAAAACGTGACTATACCATGGGAATCTGCATATTTCGGCCCATGGATGCGAGCCGGTGACCCGAAGCGATTTCATCGCCGTATCACACAGCCACCCCACCGTATGTTGCGAACGCTTGTGCTAAAATAGACACCTGTTCCCGTTGGTGAAAGGAGCGCCGTGCCATGTGCGGGCGATACGTGATTGAGGGCAACCCCGGACTTTCGGAGCGGTTCAATCTGCGCCATGTGCCGCAGGATCTGTTTGCGGACCTGACGACGTACAACGCCGCGCCGACGCAGTTGCTACCGGTCATCATCGAAAACGAGGCTGGAGAGCATTCGCTGGTGCCTATGCAGTGGGGGCTGGTGCCGCGCTGGAAGCCGCAGCCTGGCAAGCGCAGTGTGGCGCCCATCAACGCGCGGGCCGAGACGCTGTTCGAGAAGCCGATGTTCCGCAACCTGACCAGGGCCCAGCGCTGCATCGTGCCGGTCAGCGGCTTTTACGAATGGCAGCGTGTAGGGGATCACAAGCAGCCGTTCTACATTACGGCCGAGGATGGCGAGGCGTGGGGGTTGGCCGGTCTCTACGATCAGACCCATGAAGACGACGAGGCGGTGGGGTCGTTCACCATCATCACCACGCAGGCCAATGAGCGCATGTCGTCGCTGCACGAACGGATGCCGGTGATTCTGCCACGCGCTGCGGAGGATGACTGGCTTGCTGCCGACCTGCGTGATCCCCATGAGGTGGAGCAGTTCCTGCATCCCTACCCGGATGATGAGATGCGCGTCTACCCGGTCAGCACCGCCGTCAACAACACACGCAACAACGGCCCGCAGTTGATCGAGGAGCAGGAGTAAGGACGTCGCCACTGGCGAAAGAACATGACAATAAACACCGAATTGGTGTATAATTTGGACAGATTGAAGTGGCTTCGTCATCTATTGTGCCGCGATCAGAACCCCTGAATTGCCTGGAAGTGAGTAATGCCCATGACCCCGCGCACGCTCCCCGCTCGTGAGCGGCAGCGCCTCGATGCGCTGATTGACCGACCTTTGCGCGCGTTTCGCGCCGCGATTGGCCACATGACCGAGAGTGACCTGGAGCACCTGCGGGCGCGGTTGGAGACACGCCTGGTGGGCGCACACTTCACCCGCAGTGCCCACGGCCTCGCCCGGCATCAGGCAGGCCTGGAACTGCCGCTGCTGGAACGCCGCATGGCGCTGGTGACGGCCCGGCAGGCCCGGCCACGGCTGCAGCAACTGCGGCTGGTGGAGCCGGATGCGCGTGCTATTGGCGCCCCGGCCCCTGCGACACTCCTGGAGGACATGGACGAGCGACAGGCCGCCTAACGCGCAGCTGCCGCTCGTTTCGCGCGCAATTTCTTGGCTGCGCCGCCAAAGGCGTGGACATCCGTTTGCTTGCGGAGTTCAGCGACCATGCTGGTGTAGTTCACCTTGTCCTGCGCGCTCTTCAAGATGAGGCCCGACCCCAACCGCACCAGCAGGTGGTTGAGTCCGGTCCAGCGGAACCCGTACAGGTCCTGGATGTCGTCGGGCAGCAGATCGACGGCAGCACGCGTCATGACGAGCTGCACGAGGCCGGCCGGGGTGAATGGCAACTTTGGCGGCACGATCATCTCGCGCATAAAGCGCGTTGAGGTGACGTAACCGAGGCGCGGGCGCATGCCCTGCATGTACGCCTCCAGTTCGGCCTCGCTGCCCGGGGCGGTGGCGGGGTCGAGGCCCACCAGCCGCGCGGATACGCGCTGCTCGTGCACGAAGCGATCCCGCTCGTCTGGGGTGAAGGCCGGCCCAAAGCGCTGACAGGCAGCCAGGACAGCCCAGACCAGCGTGCAATGCACCCACATCAGCAGATCTGGCTCATTCGGGGTGTAGGTTTCGCCGGTGATGGGATCGACGGCCTGGCGGTGGCTATGGATGCGGCGCAGCACCTCGCCCGCCCGCTCTGCCGTCGCCTTGTCCCCGAAGGTAATGGTGACGCCGTACTGGCCGGTAGCGGCCGCGCGCCCGGCGGGGTCCTGGCGGACATTCGAGGCCTGGTCAATCATGCGCACCACGCGCGGGTGGATCATCTGCAATAACACAGCGGTGGCGACGCCGATGGAGCTGGAGGGGCTGGCGTAGGCACGCCAGGTCACGCTCTCGGGCCCAAAGAAGCCATCGTCCTGGGGGTGTTGGGCGTCGTCGGTCAGCGGAATCGGGCGGGCGGTGACCACAGCATCGCTCCTGAGAGAGTCCTCATGTCGCTCGTGCTGTCCGTAGTATCGACGACATGCGGCGTGAGGCAGGCGGGCACACCTGCCCCAAAGGTCACGCCCTGCGCAGATCGAGGTGCATCAGGGGGAGGGTGCGGCCGGGGATGAGCGCCGACGCGACTTCGCCGATGCGCTCCATACCGCGTGAGTGATAAAACCCCTCGGCGTGCGGATCACTCTCCAACACGAGATCCTGCGCGCCGAGTTCTCTCGCCGCAGTCACGCTGCGCTCCCAGAGCAACTTCCCGGCGCCCGTGCCAATGGCGGATGGGTCGACGAAGAGCGCGTCCAGTACGGCCGTGCGCTCGTCCATGAGGACGACCCGGCTGAACCCCAGGAGGCCTGCCGCGCCTTCGCACACGAACGAAGCAGATTCGGCAATCTCCTGCGGTGTCAGCGTAAGATCGGCCCGGCATGCCTCCAGGAACTCGGGGTCATAGCCCCAGTGCCCTTTCGAGCGCATCGCGAGCTCGCTGAGCAGTGTTGCCTCATCGGGCCGTGCTGCCCGGATCGCGTACATCGCCATGTCGACGTTCTCTCGCGCTGCACGATTCCAGCCTGGCATCATTGGCAGACCCATTCCCGGCGACGGCCTACCGACCACATCCAGGCAGCGGCGTTGGCGCTGGCCCGGGGGTCGAAGATGTCGTACTCGGCGTAGGGAGTGCCGAGCCAGGTGCCCGGCTTGAACTGGAAGAGGCCGTAGGACCCACCGTGGGGATTGACGGCCGAGGGGATCATGTTGGATTCGCAGCGGGCCACCCGCAGCATGTCCTCACGCGGCTGGCCGTATTGATCTGCTGCCGCGTAGATGATCTCCTTCAGTTCCCCCCGGCTCCAGGAGCTGTCATGGCGGTCCTTGCCACGGGTCTCCGTGGGGATCATGATCAAGTGGCGCCCCAGCACCCACCCCAGGTCCCCCTCCCAGATCACTTCCACCCAGCCATCCTGCTGCTCGCCGGTTGGGGCCACCGCCTGGGTGCGCGGCAGCGTGCTCAGGACCGGCGCATCCTCACCGGGCTCCTCGCGTAAATTGAGATCGGTCGCGGCCACGATGCGCAGTGCGGCGTCTGACTGACGCTGCTCCTGGCGCCGTTTGCGCCGGGTTTCCTTGCTGGGCCGTGATTGCTTCCTGTTATTTTTGGCCACGCGTTGTTCCAGCGCAACGCTGTCTGACGCATTGCCCGGTTCGGGATCAGGCCCAGTTGCGGACGCAGTGGCGTCCTCATCCGGCAGGATGATGCTGGCGACATCTCCACTGCGCAGGTACCCCTGCAGCGCGCCGTGCTGGGTGAGGTACCAGCCATTTTCGGGTACGCCTTGCAGGTACACCGTGGCGCCGGCCGGGAGGCGTAGCAAGGGATCGCTGCGCAGGCTTGGCTCTGAGCGCAAGCGGGTTTCGAGGATGGTTTGCGCGGGCTGCGGCAGATCGCGGGACGCCGTGGGCAGCACGGCCAGGGCGACATCGCCGCCGAGCACCATCCCCAGTAGCAGCGTCAGGACACCGCGCTTGCGGGTGCCTGGCTTGCTCGATGCCATGTCCCATCCATGCCGCAGGTCGGGGCGGATTGCAGCTTCTCCGAACTGCGAGGATACCACTCGTCTGGCGGCAAAAAGCGGCTGGGCGGGAACTTCCCCCGCCCAGCCGCTGCCGGTGCGCCCGCTACTGGCAGACCCAACTGCTCTTTTGCCCTTCCGACCACATCCAGGCCGCCGCGTTGGCATTGGCCCAGGCATCGGTGATCTCGTATTGCCCGTAAGGAGTGTTGGCAAAGGTGGAGGGGACGAACTGGAAGAGGCCGTAGTAGGCGCCGCCGCCGCCGACCGCGTAGGGGTCCAGGCCCGATTCGCAGCGCGCCACACGCACCATGTCGTCTGGCGATTGGCCGTAGTTCATGGCTGCTTCGTGGATGATATCGAGGATCTGCTGCTCGCTGTACCCAGCGCCGCCGGGCCCATACGAGCCGCCGGTCACCGGCTCTGCCGACGTCGCAGCCTCTGGCGCTGGCGCGGCGTTCACCGGTGCGCCATTGTCGGAGAACACCGGGTCGGCACTGACGGTTTCCACGCCACCGTTCCCCATTTCGCGTGTCTTGCCGTCACGACCGCCGCCACCGTTGCCACCGCCGCCACCGTTGCCGCCGTCGCCATTGCCACCGCCCGTGACTTCGACGAGGCCGGTGGCGGTCCAGCCGCCAACGCCGTTGTACGACACCGGGTAGTAGCCATCGACGGGGTCACCGTCCACACTCAGGGCTGAACCTGCGGGAGCGACGGTGAGGATGCCGTATTGGCCACCGGGGCCATCGAGGATCAGGGTGTCGCCAAGTGCGACGCCGTCATCGGCCAGGGCGACGCCGGCGGGGAGGAGAAACGCGGCGCTGAAGGCCGAGGCCAGTAGCGACAACGCCAGAAAACCGGCAGCCAGGGATCGGCCGCCACGGGCACACGGGGTAGACATGGTGTTCACTTCCCTCATCGCGCACTCCCCGGCCCGGCGATTTGCCATACGCAGCCAACGCACAACAGCCTGCGGCCGACCAGTGAGCGGTGTAGTTCGTCTGG
Source organism: Thermomicrobiales bacterium (assembly GCA_034431475.1). Taxonomy (GTDB): domain Bacteria; phylum Chloroflexota; class Chloroflexia; order Thermomicrobiales; family UBA6265; genus JACCXM01. The sequence goes on from DAOUDE010000024.1 coordinate 12,474, forward strand.
AACGCCCATCCGCGTCCAGCCGTTGTGACGATGCCTGAGACATCGCCTCCCGCAAAACCAGGCGCATCCCGCGCGCTCTGGGTGCGACATCCGGGCACGGCCCCTCACGAGGAGCAGATGCACGGACGAGGAGTACGGGTGGTCCAGGTTCCCTGCCTGGACTTGCCTGAATGAACGTGCGGATAACGTATTCGGATTCATTGCGCGTTCCAGAGAGTCACGGAATCCGCACAGTATGTACCGAACGCTACTCCAATTGACGTCTTGCACTTCTTGATCAAATACTGCACAATGCGCGTACAACGAAAGATCGTCACCACTCATCCAGAGGGGCAGAGGGATCGGCCCGATGAAGCCCCAGCAACCTCCCCGGTTTTCCGGGATGGTGCTAACTCCGACAGCTCGCGGCTGGAAGATGAGGGTCATGCCATGCGTCCGGCTCCAATGCCCCACGCTGATGCGACCCCATCCGGCTCTGGATGGGGTTTCTTGTTGGAGAGCACGAGGGAGCACGTGGCAGAAGTCGTATCCATGCAGGGAGTCGGGCGGGCGTTTGCCTCCCGGCAGGGTCCACAGTCGATCCTGCGCAATATCGACCTGGTCACCGGGCGGGGTGAGTTCGTGGCGGTGCTGGGTGCGAGCGGGTGCGGCAAGAGCACGCTGCTGCGCCTGGTGGCTGGCCTGGACACGCCGACGACCGGCGCGATTCGCATCGGTGACCAGCAGGTCACGGATTGTGATCCACGCTGCGCCGTCGTCTTCCAGGAGCCGCGCCTGCTGCCCTGGAAAAGTGTTGAGCAGAATGTGGCCCTGGGGGCGCGGGGTGTACGGGATGCCGAAAGCCCCGCCAGCATGCTGGCGCGGGTGGGCCTGGCTGGCAACGAGCACGCCTGGCCGCATCAGCTCTCCGGCGGCATGGCGCAGCGGGTGGCGCTGGCCCGCGCGTTTGTGCGCAAGCCCTCGGTGCTGCTGCTGGATGAGCCCTTCGCCGCGCTGGATGCGTTCACGCGCCTGCAGATGGGCGATTTGCTGCGGGAGACCTGCAGGGACCGCTCGCGCACGGTGCTCCTGGTCACGCACGACGTGGACGAGGCGCTGCGCCTGGCAGACCGCATCGTGCTGCTGGGCGGGCGGCCGGCGAGCATCATCGCCGAGTTCACAGTGACTGGCGCCGACCCGGCGGCGCTGCGTTCCAGCATTCTCGGGCATTTCGGTTTGCGGGCAGCCGCGTAGCGCGGGCCCGTGTGACGTGAGTCTTGAAAGGACGACCTCGATGACGATTTCTCGCCGTGACGCCCTGCGTGGGTTTGCTGCTCTGAGCGCCGTTGCCCTTGCTGGAACCCGGCGCTTGCCGGCTCGTGCGCAGGAGAACCCGGCCACCGTCCGCGTGGACTACGCGTACTACAACCCCAGCAGCCTCGTGCTGAAGAAGTTTGGCTGGCTGGAGGAGGCGCTGCAGGAGCAGGGGATCGGCGTGGAGTGGGTGCTCAGCGCCGGCAGCAACAAGGCGAACGAGTACCTGCGCGCCGAGGCGGTTGATTTTGGCTCGACGGCTGGCTCGGCGGCACTGCTGGCGCGCGCCAACGGCTCGCCAATCAAGACGGTCTACCTGTACTCGAAGCCGGAATGGTCGGCGATCGTCGTCGGCAAGGATTCGCCGCTGACCGAGGTGAGCGAACTGAAAGGCAAGAAAGTCGCCGCCACCAAGGGCACGGACCCCTACTTCTTCCTGCTCCGCTCGCTGGATGCGGCGGGACTGACCGGAAGTGATGTCGAGGTCATCAACCTGCAGCACGCTGATGGCCGCGTGGCGCTGGAGCGGGGCGAGGTGGATGCGTGGTCCGGGCTCGATCCGCACATGGCCGCCAGCGAGCTGGACGCCGGGTCCAGGCTGATTTACCGCAACATCGATTTCAACACGTACGGCTTCCTGAACGGCCGCGAAGCGTTCATCACGCAGTACCCGGAACTGACCGCGACGGTCATCGAGCAGTACGAGCGCGCTCGCCAGTGGATTCTGGAGAACCCGGACGAAGCGGCGCAGATCCTGGCCGATGAGTCCAAAATGACGCTTGACGTGGCCAAAAAGGTGCTGACCGAGCGCACGGTGCTTGACCTGGACACGGTGCCGGGCCAAACGCAGCTCGATGTCCTGACCGCGGTGATCCCGATCATGGTCAGCGAGAACCAGGTCAAGCCGGACACCGATCTGCCGGCGGTGCTGGCGGAACTGCTTGCGCCGGAGATCGCCGCGAGTGTCGTGACGGCGGCGCCCGCGGCAACGCCTGCCGCGTAACGGCGCCTACCTGCGGGAGCCCCTGGCACGGGGGCTCCCGCTTTCGTGCATGAAGCTCCCGGAGTACTTGCTGATGGCAGCCATGGATCCCGCCCTCGAACAGCGTCGCAGCCGGATTGCGGAGCACGTTGCCGCGCCGCACCGCACCGCCTTCCCCCTGCCGCGCCTGAGCGCGTTGCGGGGCCTGGTTGTGCCGTTGCTGATCCTGGCTATCTGGCAGATCACCGTCAATCGAGAAATCTACTCCCGGGGGCAACTCCCTGCGCCGCTCGACGTGCTCTCGGCCGGGCAGGAACTGCAGAACATCGGCATCCTGATCCCGAACGTCATGGCCAGCTTGCAGCGCGTCGCGATCGGGTGGGGCGTTGGGGCGGTCGTCGCCATCGCCCTGGGGCTGCTGGTGGGGTTCTCACGCACCGTCGAGGCCTATCTGGCGCCCACGATTCAGGCAACGCGCGCCGTGCCGTCGCTGGCCTGGGTGCCGCTGTTCGTGCTCTGGCTGGGTATCGGTGAGACGCCGAAGCTGCTGCTGATCGCGGTCGGGGCGTTCTTCCCGGTCTACACAAACGTCGTAGCCGGCGTGCGGCAGATCGACCGCAAGCTGGTAGAAGTCGGGCGCGCCTACGGCCTGCGTGGCTGGAGCCTGACGCAGGAGATCCTGTTCCCGGCCGCACTGCCCTCGCTGTTCACCGGGTTGCGGCTGGGCCTGGCGCAAGCCTGGTTGTTCCTGGTAGCGGCAGAGTTGATTGCGGCATCGCGCGGCCTGGGCTTTCTGCTGATCGATGCCCAGAATACCGGGCGAGCCGACATCATCCTGCTCAGCATCGCGTTGCTCGCCATTATCGGCAAGGTGACGGACTGGCTGCTGCAGCGCGGCGAAAGCCGGTTCCTGCGGTGGGCGGATACGTTCGCCGGGGCGAAGTAGGTACGGCCGTTTCCCCACCATTCCGGAGTGAAACGCGAACGCCAGGCGGAGGGATGATCCCGCCTGGCGTTCGTGCATGTTCACTGTGCTGTTGCGGCAGGCGGGGGGATGATTTGGGTGCCTGCCGCAGCGGGACCTAGCTGACGAAGGCCAGGTTGTAGCTGCCCCCGGAAGAATCCGAGATGGCTGTGCCGCCGTTGGACGTGATGCCCAGGTCGGTGCTGTTCGCCATGTCGCCGCCATAGACGCCAACGCTGCCACCGTAGGTGTCGCCAACGCCGATGGCGCTGCCGGCGTTGCCGCCGCTGTTGATATCGCCTACGGAGACCGCGCCGCCGTTGGCGGACGAGGTCGCGACGCCGCCGTTACCGGACGACGCAACGTCCGGGCTGCTGGTGTCGTCACCGCCGAAGAAATCCTTGATCAAACCCATCCTGAAAACCCCTCCTCAGGTTCCCGCCACCCCGCGGCGGCCGGTTGGTCCGCGGCGTCTACGGCGGAACCAGGCGCAATGACAACCTCGGGGAAGCCATCTCTCCGCCCGTCCGCTGACGCACGCTTCGTCATTTCCGGACGCATCGCCCGGTCTGAGGGTAAGAACGCACGAGCACGGCCATCGGTGCCAACGAATCGGTACCCCATTCGTCCGGGAAATTGGGGCACTCCGACAAACGGGCTACAGAGGTGGGTCAGGAGTTCGGGCTTGCAGGTGGCCGCAGCCTCCAGACGGCGATCAGCGTGCTCGATTCCAGGATCTCGACAAACCCGATGCCCACCGCCAGCCAGAGCAGCCACGGCGCCTGCGCCAGCACCGCGCTGCCCAGGCCAAGGAGCACCAGGCCGGCCATAAAGCGGCGGAACGCTTCCATGCGCTGCAGCATGGGCACCTCGCGCCGCGCGAGGGCACGCGACGGGTCGCTGCCACCAGTCAGGCTGGTCCAGACGACGACCAGGCCCCAGAACAGGACGAAGACGGCAAGGGCGCGGCCCGCATGACTATCGAGGTATGGGAGTGGGTTCATGACGTGCCTCCTGGCAATTCGTCCAACCGGTTCAGCGCGGAGACGGTTTCCTGGTCAGCGGGAAAGAAGGATTCGATGGCAAGTTCCGAGAGCGTCACATCCACGGCGGACCCGAAAACCATGGTGGTGCTGATGAAGCGCAGGCGGCCGAGCGTGGTTTCCAGGATCAGCGGGACGGCAAGTTGCTGGCCTGGGCTGGATGCGGCCACCGTGACCGAGCGCGCCGAACGGCGCGGTGTCGGTTCGGCGTCACTCAGTTCCGCCAGCAGGGCCCACAGGTGGGCATCGGCGGTGAGGTCCGCCTCGTGACGGAGCCGGGCCAGCAGGTGGGCGCGCCACTCGGGCAGGTTCACGATCTGCGGGGCCAGGCCGTGCGGGAGCAAACTGAGCCGGAGCACGTTCACCGGAGGCTCCAGAAGCGCGGCGTCCACGCCGGCAAGGAGCGGCATCAGCGCGCGGTTGGCCGCCTGCAGGTTCCAGTAGCGGTCAACAGCCAGCGCGGGGTAGGGCGCGTGGCCATCCAGTACGCGCTGGACCATCTCCCGGGCGCTCCGCAGCGAGTCGTCGGCGAACGGGCGCTGGGGGTATTGCGGGGCAAAGCCTGCCGCCAGCAGGAGCGCGTTCTGCTCGCGCAGCGGCACGCGCAGGTGCTCGGCCAGGCGCAGCACCATCTCGCGGCTCGGTTGCGCTCGCCCCGTTTCAAGGAAGCTCAGGTGGCGGGTCGAGATGTTGGCATCGAGCGCCAGCGCCATCTGGCTGAGGCGGCGCTGCTCGCGCCAGTGTCTCAGGAGCGCACCAATGGGTTGCGATTGGGAAAGGGCGGCTGCGGTCATCATGCCCTGACGATAGAGCGCGGCGGGAAGCGCAGCAATGACCTCAGAGGTAATCGACGCGCGGCTCGGGCCGGCGCACGCTTTGGCCGTGGTCGCCGAAGGACGGCGGCTGAACCGGCCCAGTGCCAGGAGCTCTCAATGACCGCAACCGCAATCGCCGCTGATGTCGTGCAGCTCGTCGATGCCTACATTGCCATCTGGAACGAGACGGATTCCGGGGCACGCCAGGCGCTCATCGCCCGCACCTGGACGGAGGATGGCAGCTACGTCGATCCGCTCATGCAGGGGGACGGACACACCGGAATCGACGTCATGACCGCCGGTGCGCAGGCGCAGTTCTCCGGGCTGCAGTTTCGCCGCACCAGCGAGATCGACGCTCACCACAATGTCGCGCGTTTCACCTGGGAACTTGGCCCGGCGGACGGCCCTGGCGTAGCGGGCGGCTGCGATATTGCCACGCTGGCCGGCGCACGGCTGCAGCGCATCGTGGGTTTTCTCGACTTCATGCCGTAATGCGGTGTTGGGGTCGCAGGATCACCTGAGACAGGTCTTGATGGCCCGGGCAAGGCCACCTTACCCGGGTCATGCCGCTATTCGCCCGGATGCCTTCACCGTTTGCCGCGACCATGTTGAGCGGCTGACCTATTATCCGCGAAACCTGGATAGTCAGGTCGTGCCGATCTCACGTGGGAACGCGAGGCATCATGACTCCATCACTCATCACAGGCTCCTCCGTCGATCAGTCGCCGACGACCTTCGCTGGCCTGAGCATGAGCGCACTGTACGAACACGCCATTCGTCGTGGTGAGGGTCTGCTCGCGCAGGGAGGCGCACTGGCGATCGAGACCAACCCCCACACGGGCAGGTCGCCCCGGGACAAGTTTGTCGTTCGTGATGCCGCCACCACTGACTCCGTGGCGTGGGGCGCGGTCAATCAGCCCGTGAGTACGGAGATGTTCGCCAATCTGGAAGCGCGGCTGCGGGCGCACCTCGCGGAGCAGGATTGCTTCACGCAGGAGCTGGCAGCCCGCTCCGGAACAGGCCGCATGCTGGGCGTGCACCTGGTCACGGAGAGCCCCGCGCACGCCCTCTTCGCCAGTAGCCTCCTGCTGCCGCAAGCGCACGCCGGCGCAGCAATGACCGACGCGGCGATGACCATTTTGCACGCGCCTTCGTTCCGGGCAGACCCGCAGCAGGATGGCACACGCTCTGAGACCGTCATCGCGCTCGATCTGACGCGACGCGTGATTCTCATCGCCGGCACGCGCTACGCAGGCGAGATCAAGAAGGCCGTCTTCACGTTGCTGCAATACCTCCTGCCCCGGGAGGGGATTGCCACCATGCACTGCTCCGCCAACCAGGGAGAGGATGGGCGTGTTGCCCTCCTCTTCGGCCTTTCTGGCACCGGCAAGACCACGCTCTCAACGGACCCCTCGCGCCTGTTGATCGGAGATGACGAGCACGGCTGGAGCGATGAAGGCATCTTCAACTTCGAGGGTGGTTCGTATGCCAAGGTCATCAACCTCGATCCGGCGGCCGAGCCGGACATTTACGCGGCCACTGGCCGCTTCGGCACGATCCTGGAAAACGTTGTCCTCGATCCCGTGACGCGCGCACCGCAGTTTGCGGATGGCTCGCTGACCGAGAACAGCCGGGCCGCGTTTCCCCTTTCCTTCCTGGCCAACGCCTCGGATGCCGGGGAAGGCAGCCACCCCGCCACCATCATCTTCCTGACCGCTGACGCATTCGGGGTGCTGCCGCCAGTGGCGCGCATGACGCCGGAGCAGGCCCTCTACCATTTCCTCTCCGGTTACACCGCCCGCGTGGCTGGCACGGAGCGTGGTGTCAATGCGCCGGATGCCGTTTTCTCGCCCTGCTTCGGCGCCCCATTTCTGCCCCTGCCGCCGGTGCGCTACGCCGACATGCTCGGAGAGCGCATCCGGGCGCACAATCCCAGTCTCTGGCTCGTCAATACCGGCTGGTGCAACGGTCCGTACGGCACTGGTGAACGCATCGCCATCTCGGTAACCCGTGCCATCGTGCGCGCCATCGTGGAAGGCACGTTGGCGGAGGTGGCCACGGAGCCGGAACCATTCTTCGGTCTCAACCTGCCGGTCGCCTGCCCAGGGGTGCCCACGGACCTCCTGCGCCCCTGGCTTGGCTGGGAGGACCCTGCCGCCTACGCGCAGAGCGCGCGGCAGTTGGCGGCGCGCTTCCAGGAGAATTTCGCCCAGTTTGCGGGGGAGGTTGACCCCGCGATCGTGGCGGCCGGCCCGCGCGTCACGCCTGCCCCCTGACCAAATCCCCGGACGCCTCGTGGCCACCGCGCGTGTCGCCGGGCCGATCATCAGGTTGCCCGCGATATGATGCCCCTCTGCGCATTGCCCTGTCGCGAAAGGACCATCCCCGTTGAGGATCGTAACCGGTGGGATCGCCCAGGAGACCAATACCTTCCAGTGGCAGCCGACAACGCTGGATGATTTTCAGCGCGCCGGCTTCGGCTCGCTGCTGCGCGGCCAGGAAATCCTGGACCTCGGGGGGACGGGCACCGTCTATGGCGGCGTGGTGCCAGCGGCGGCGGCGCAGGGGGTGGAGCTGATTCCCACCACCTACGCCTCGGTCATGCCGGGCGGCCGTGTGGCCCGCGAGGCCTTCGAGGTGCTGCGCACGGAGATTCTGGACGGTATTGCGGCTGCCCTGCCGGTCGATGGCGTGTTGCTGGTCCTGCACGGGGCCATGGTCCTCTCCGATTGGGATGACGCCGAGGGGCTGCTCCTGCGGGATGTGCGGGAGCTGGTGGGGCCGGATGTGCCAATCGTGGCGCCGCTGGATCTGCACACCAATCTCTCGGACGAGATGATTGCCCACGCCGATGCCCTGGTCGGGTACCGCGAGTATCCCCACACTGACATGGCCGAGGCGGGCGAACGGGCGCTGAACCTGCTGGCCGCCACGATCCGGGGCGAGGTCACGCCGACGATGGCGTTTACCCGCCTGCCGTTGATCGTTCCCAATCAATCAATGGTTACGACCTGGCAATCCCCGCTGAAAATCGCCATAGACGAAACGCGCGTGCTGGAGGAGCAGCCGGCCGTCCTGGCGGCCAGCATCTTCGGTGGCTTCCCCTTCGCCGACCTTCCCTTCGCCGGGGTCTCGGTGGTGGTGGTGACTGACAACGACCAGGCGTTGGCGCAGCGCTACGCTGATGACCTGGCGGAGATCTGCTGGCAACAGCGGGAGGCATTCACCATCCACCCCATCCCCGTCGCCGAGGCGATTGCCGAGGCGATGGCCGGGCCAGAGGGGAGTGTCTACGTGCTGGCCGATATTGCGGACTCTGGTGCCAGCGGCACCGCCGGGGATGGTACGGCCATTCTGCGTGGCTTGATCGCGGCCGGAGCGCGCTCGGCTGCCGTGGCCCAGATCATGGATGCTGCCGCCGTTGCGGCCTGTGTGAGCGCCGGGGTCGGCAACACTGTCACGTTGCAGGTCGGTGGCCAGCATGATGAGTTGCACGGACCGCCAGTTGACGTCACGGGGGTCGTTCGCCTCATCCACGAGGGAACCTTCCCGCTGGCCGGGCCGATGGGCGCGGGCACCACCGCGGGCCGCGGGCGCACGATTGTGCTGGAGATCGGAGGAAGGGGCGGCATTGAACTGCAACTCACGGAGTTGCGTGGCCATCCCAGCGATCTCAACCACTTCCGCGCCTTCGGTATCGAGCCGACGCAGCGTCGCATGCTGGTGCTCAAGAGCGCTGCGCATTTCCGCGCCGCCTTCGAGCCCATCGCCAGCAAGGTGATCGAGGTTGACGCGCCGGGCATCAGCACCCCGAAGCTGACCACGTTGCCCTACGAACGCCTGCGCCGCCCCATCTATCCGCTCGATGCCGGGACGACCTGGGAGCGGTCCACGCCGGCCGGCTGACCCCGCGCCGGGGCCAGCCGTTGCCGTTGGGTGTAGGCGCTAACGCGGCACGATCGGCAGCGTCACCCGTGACGGGTGGTCGGCGTCGTGGAAGATCGTCTGCACGGCCGGCCGCATCTCTGCGTCCTGGCCCAGCTCGTGGCCGGTGTTCAGGTTGCGGTCGAAGCGCGGGCAGTTGCTGCTGCTCACTTCCAGCCCGATGCGATGCCCGGCCTTGAACAGGTTGCTGGTCGGCCAGAGGTTGATCGTGTATTCGGTCGGCTCCCCTGGCGTGATCGGGCGTGCCTGGTCGGTGCCGTCCTTGTAGCGGGCGCGGATGATGCCGTCGGTCAGGTTGCGGCTGTAGCCATCCGGGTAGATATCGACCAGCTTGCCCGTGAAGTCCGTATCCGGCGCGTCGGTGGCAGCCCATAGCGTCAGCGAAACGGGGCCGGTCACCTCGAGATCGCTTGCGAGCGGCGGCGTCACGTACATCAGCACATCGCTACGCGCCTCGACTGCGCGCTGGTCGAACGCGCCCGGGGGCAGCTTGCTGGGGTAGCAGCAGAGCTGTCCGCCGATGGTCGGCACCGGCTGGTTGGGGTCGTACAGGTAGATATCGGCGCGTTCGCTGCCGGGAGCGTCCGTGGTCAGCGTCCCGTCGCCGGAGATGGAGTTGGCCTTGCCGCCGCTGCTCAGGTAGTAGTCGGTGTTGACGGCGCGGGCCAGCGGCCATTCGTGTTCATCGCGCCAGACATCTTCACCCATCACGAAGAGTCGAATCGGGGCTTCGTTGCTGTATCCCTCGTCAACCCCCTTCAACCAGTAGTCGAAGAAGCGCAGGTGCTCGCCATCGACATCCATGCTCAACGGCACTGCGCCCTGCCCGGCCCGGTTGCCGAAGTCGACCGCGCCCGATTGCTGCAGCGGCGGTGTGGTGTGGGTCCACGGCCCGAGCAGGAGCTTCTGGCCGGTGCGCGCCTCCTCTGTCGCGCCCTTCTCGCGGACGCCATTGAAATTGCGGATGGAACCATCGAGGAAGATGTCGTACCAGCCAGCGATGCTGAGCGCGGGCACCTGCACCTTGTCGTGCCGCTCCTCGATGCTGCAGGAGGTCCAGAATTCGTCCCGCGAGGGGTGGGAGAGCCACTCGGCGAAGTAGGGCGAGAGCTCGTTGTCAAGGGGGAAGTCGGTGAGCGGCAAGGTTTTGGCGACTTCGTGACCGTTATCGACGGCATCCAGCATCGCCTCGCGCCGCTCCGCGAAGTCTGGCACGTCCTCGCGCCAGCTCTTGCGGATGAGATCGGCCGTGGTCAGGTAAGGGAGCACCCAGTTGAGCATGAAGCCCCACTGGAAGGCCCCTCCCTGATAGGTCCAGCCTTCGTAGTAGTCCGAGGCGGTGAAGGCGGGCACGATCGCCTTGAGGCTGGGCGGTGCACCGATGGCGGCCAGCCATTGGGTGGCGCCAACGTAGGAGGTGCCGAACATACCGACCTTGCCGGTAGACCACGGTTGGGCGGCGGCCCACTCCACGGCGTCGTAGCCGTCGTTGATTTCCTGGTGGAAGGGGTGGAACGAGCCATCGGAACGGTAGCGACCGCGCACATCCTGGTTGACCACGGCGTAGCCACGGCGCACGGCGCGGAACACGTCGGTTTGCTGCAGCGAGAGGGAGGCGGTCTCCTTGTTATAGGGCGTGCGCTGCATGATGACGGGGAAGGGCCCGCCCTCGGCTGGGCGGTAGACATCCGTGCGCAGGATGGCGCCGTCGCGCATGGCGACGGGGATATCTTTCTCGACAACGATGCTCAGTGAATCGGGCATGGTCGCCTCCTCTGGCTGCTCGGTTCCGTGTGCCTGCCGGCTCCGGGATATCCGGCAGGGTCGCATTGATCCTCGCGGAGCGCAACCGGCCATCAGGCCACGGCGTTGCCAGGTGAAGTGGGGGCACAGCGATGAGGCGCCATGACGGCGCCTCATCGCTTCAACCTCGTGGTGAGTGGCTCAGCGTGGCTGACCTACGCTGGACAGTTGAGGCGGGAAGAGCACCGATTGCTACTGCCACAACAGACTTCGTGCCCCAGTTCCGCGTGGCAACAGTTGCTGCCGCACATGAACGTGCAGCCGACTGGCGTGGCGCACTGGTCGTTGGCGTCGCAGTACTCCCCTTCGTCGCAGCAGCCGTGGGCAAACGGGCAGCAGGCCCTGTCGGGCGGACAGCATTGGGACCCGCAGATGTAGTTTGGCCCCGGGCAGCACTGCCCGCCGTTACACGTTCCCGAGCAGCAGGTTGCGCCACCGCAGCAGGAATCAAGCGGCCCGCAGCACTGTGAACCGCAGATCTTGCCGACGCCGGGGGTGCAGCAGATGTTCCCGACACAACTGCCGTTCGGGCAGCACTCGCCGTTGCAGCCGGATGTGCCGGGGTTGCAGCAAACGAGATTGTCCTGTGGGTCCCGGCAGGTCTGGCCTTCGTCACAGCAAAGCGGCCAGTCGCCCAGAATGCTGAGAGAGCCGCCGCAGGCAACCGGGCAGCACTTCGAGCCGTATCGTGCGGCCTTGAAGCAGTCTCCGGCTTCCTTGGCGCAGAGTCCCGTGCCGACGACGCCACACACAATCGGGCCAACGAGGGGAACGATGTTGCAGGTGCTGAGCGCCGTGGCAATCGCCGCACTCTCGCATTCGTATGCTGCTGTGGCGCACTTGCCCATCTCCGCAATGCAGGCCGGGGGATCGGCGATGATGATCCGAGCGTTGCCGCCCCGCCCACGTTTGGCAGACTGGCAGGCGCTGGCCTGGCCTCTGGCCTTCCGGAAGAGGGCCTGCACCGCCGGTACGAGGGCGGGATCGACCTGAACCGTAATGGCAGGGCCGCCAGTGAGAAACGCGACCTGCGAGAAATCATCGCCCGCATCGACTGGCTGGATGGCCCGGCCGTCGATCTCTCCCGTGATGGTCTGGCCATCGGTGACGAAGCGTGCAGAGCCGATCCCCTTGAACGCCGCGCCGTAGGTCACGGTGGTGATGACGACCGATTGACTGCCTACCTCGCCGACCTCCTGCACGATGCGCAAGAGCAGCGCTCCGCCCAGGGTGAGTTCGGATTGCGTCAGGCCCGCCTTGTCACCTGCAGCATCGGGGTCGAGGGGCATGGTTTGCTGCAAGCGCAGGAGCTTGCCAGCGAACGTGCCGTCCGTCAGCAGCCGGGCGGTGTTCTCCGTCACGGTGCACGTGGCGTCCGCGATGCACTCGCCGTTGCGGCACTGTCCACGTGAACAGGCCTGGCCATTCGGAATGGGCTTACATCGCTTGCCGGAGCACTTCGTGCATTCTTTGCACTTCGGCCGGCATTTGCGCTTCTTCTTCTTGCCGCGACCCTTCTTGCCCACGGCGTCGAGCGCCGGCCACAGGGTCGAAGCGGCGACCAGCAACAGGCGGCGCGTAGAGCCCGCACTCAAGCGCCGAGCCAGACGGTCGAAACTGTTGGCGTCCATGTGCTGCCTCGCATTCCGGATGTCTGGATGGTGATGTAGGAGGACACAGACCGGGGCCGCCTCGTCGGCCCCGTGGAAACATCGTGGGCTGGGTTGCGGGTGAGGTCAATCAGTCATAATTAGCTATGGCCCAGAAACACGCGTACTTCCAACAGAATCGTCACGCTCGGTGTCCGGTGTCCGTGACGGCCGGCGCGGCAACGCGGCCATGAACGGCAGCGGGGCGAGCACGGCCCGAACGGCCTCCGCCACCATCACGGTGGCGGAGGCTGCCGCGCAGCTTGGGTTGAACGAGCGCACCGTTCGCCGCGCGATCAGGCGCGGCGACATCGAGGCGCGCAAGCGCGGTAGGGGATTTCATCTCAGCCAGGACTCGGTGGATGCGTACGCCGTGCGGGAGCGGACGCATCCCCGCCGCCGCGCGCTGCGGATCGCGCTCACACTCCCACCTGCGCCGTTGACATCATTTGTGGGGCGGGAGGCGCTCATCGCCACGCTGACGCGCCTGATGCAACAGGGGACGCCGCGCCTGTTTACGCTCACCGGGCCGGGAGGCGTCGGGAAGACCCGGCTGGCGCTACAGCTCCTGGCGGGCTGCGCCGCGTCGTTTCCGGATGGCGCGGTGTTTGTGCCGCTGGCCGCAATTCGTGAGCCGGGCCTGGTGCTCCCGACCATCGCGCAAGCGTTTGGCGTGCCACTGCTCGATGAACAAGCGGCGGGCGAGCAACTTCGGCAGATTCTGGCAAAGGCGCGGCTCCTGCTGGTGCTGGACAACCTGGAGCAGGCTCCTGGCGCTGGGCCTGGCCTCGCCGACCTGGTGGCTGCGTGTCCCGGGCTTGTGCTGCTGGTCACCAGTCGCGTGAGGCTGCGGGTGGCAGGGGAGCACGCGCATGTTGTGCCGCCGTTGAACATGCCCACCTGGCATTACGGGCGCGACGACGACTTCGGGCGCGACGCGCTGCGGGCATTGGGGCGGGCGGAGGCGGTGCGGCTCTTCGTGGAACGTGCTGGCGATAGTGTGCCGGGCTTTGCGCTTTCCGCGGAGAACGCCGCAGATGTCGCCGAAATTTGCCGGAGGCTGGATGGCCTGCCGTTGGCGCTGGAACTCGCGGCCGCCCGTTTGCGGCATATGCACCTGGGCGACCTGTGCAAGCAACTCGACCGCGCGCTCCCGCTCCTGGCCGGAGGCCCGCGCGATGCTCCCGAGCGATTTCAATCGATGCGCGACGCCCTGGCCTGGAGCTATACCCTGCTCTCTCCGCGGGAGCAGGCCGTGATCTGCTGGCTCTCGGTCTTCATCGGCGGGTTTTCCCGCGAGGCGGCGGAGGCAATCGCCGGGCGCGCGCTCAACCACGCGACCGATTGTGCCGGCGCTGGTGGCGACCGGCCGCCTGAGCACGGCAGCATGTTCGCGCTGCTCAGTTCGTTGATCGACCAGAGCTTCATCCAGATGGCCCCGCCAACGGAGGCGCTATCAGGCCTGGCTGGAACGCGCTATGTCATGTTCGAGGTCGTGCGCGAGTACGGCCTGGAACAGCTTGCGGCGCGCGGGGAAGAGGCCCTTGCTCGTGACGCGCATGCGACGTGGTGCCTGGAACTGGCATCGCGGGCCAGGGAGCACCTGATGGAGCCGGTGCAAGAAAGCTGGTTCACGTATCTGGGAATTGAGCAGGCAAATATCCGGGCGGCCCTTGCCTGGCTGCTGGAACTCCAGGACAGTTGGCGCGGCCTGACGCTGATAGAGGCGCTTACCTGGTTCTGGACCTCGCGGGGCTACCTGCACGAAGCAGCCCAGGTGCTCGCGAACTTCCTGACCATGCCAGGGGCAACCTCGCACCCGGCGCGTGCTGATCTCCTCCTGCAGGCCGCGAATATCGCGCACTGGCAGAAGGACTTCGCTGCTGCCACGAGGCATTCGGAGGCGGCGCTAGCGCTCTTCCGCGCCAATGGCAACGTACTCAGTATCGGGTGGGCCTTGCGCCAGCAGGGCAGCGTGGCAATCGACGATGGCCGGCTGGACGCAGCCGCGGCGTTGCTTGCCGAGAGCCAATCAATTCTGCTGGAGCATGGGGCGCCCTGGGACAAGGCCTTCGTGCCGTATCTCCAGGGGCGGTTGGCTGTGGCACGCCAGCAGTGGGCGCTGGCGGATCACCTCTTTGTCGCTGCCGCCTCTGCGTTCGAGGCGATTCGCGATTTCGAGTATGTCGCTGCTGCTCGCTGCCGGCAGGCGGCGGCGCTGCTGCGGCGGGGCGATGGGGAGCAAGCACGTGCGGCCTACCGCGAGGGCCTGGCGTTGGCCCAGAAGCTGGAACTACCGTACTGGATGGGATGGGGTCTCAGCGGGGCCGCCGCGCTGTCGGCGCAGGCGAGGCAGCCCGCGCGGGCGGCACGGCTGCTGGGTGAGGCCTTGCGCCTGGTAGCAGCGGCCGGGTTCGGGACGCTCGACGATGGTGTCTCCGAAGCCGTCATGGCGCAACTTGGCGCGCCGGTTCCGGCCCCGCGGTTGACGGCGCGGGCAGGCGTTTCGAAGCGGGTGCTGGCGGAAGCGGTAGCTGTCCTGCAACCGGATGGCGGTAGTGCGGACTTGCATGAGCCAGCGCGCATTGATGGGCTTTCGCCGCGTGAGCGTGAGGTGCTGGCGCTGCTGGCGCGAGGGTACACCGACAAGGAGATCGCCACGGCGCTCCAGATTGCGCGGTACACGGCGATCAATCATGTTGCGGCGATCCGGCAGAAACTGGGTGTGCCATCGCGCGCTGCCGCTGCGGCACTTGCGGCACTGGCTGGAGCGCTTGGTGAGCCTGCGGATCGGGAGCAACTCCCGCCAGTGCATGGGACGCCGCCACTTCATAATCGTTCGTAGGCACGTTTGGCCTGCGGTTGATGCTCCGGCCCGAAGGCTGGGGCACAGCGGCAGTACCGGCGAAAGGACACGACACTGGACACAACGTGGAAGTGGGAACACCTGGCGGGGCCGAACACGATCACCGAAGGGCCAGCCTGGGACGGGCGGCGGCTGCTCTACACGAGCATCGAGGACAGCGAGGTGCGCGCGTACGACCCAGCAACGGGCGAGATCAGCGTGGTACACCGCGAAACCGGCGGCACGAACGGCCTCACGTTCGGGCCAGATGGCTGGCTCTATGGCTGCGCGGGAACGGCGCGGCAAGTTGTGCGCTGGGGCGCCGACGGGAATCGGGAGATCCTCGCGGAACGCTTCGAGGGGAACCGCCTGAACAGCCCGAACGACCTGGTGGTCGACACTCAGGGGCGCGTCTGGTTCACCGATCCTCGCTACGGAGATGACCACGCCGACCGGGAACTGGACCACGATTCAGTCTACCGGCTGACACCGCCGGCCGGTGGCGACGGTGCGTGGAGCATCGAGCGCATGACGTTCGATACGACCCGGCCGAACGGAATTCTGCTGTCGGCGGACGAGCGCACGCTCTACGTCGCGCAAAGCAACCACACCCCCGCCGAGCCACGCCAACTGCGCGCCTACCCGGTGCGGGAGGATGGCACGCTCGGTCCACACACGGTGCTGCACGACTTCGGACCCTGGCGCGGCATCGACGGCATGCGCTGGAATGGCGCGGGCCAGATCGTGGCCACCTGCGGCTCAGCGAAGGGCGGCCCGGGGCCACGGATCGCCATCTTTGCGACAGACGGCACGGTGCTGGAGGAACACGCGGTGCCGGCTGGAGATCCCACCAACTGCAGTTTTGCCGGGTCAGACTGGCGGACGCTGTATGTGACCACGCTGGATGGCCGCCTCTATCGCGTCGACCTGGGGTAAGGGCGCGGGGTCCGCAGCTATCATTGACCAGATGTCGATGCCGCATCGCGTCCATTGCATGGCCTGGAGACACCTGACCGAGATGCTCCCATGACGCTCGATCGCCTCAAGTGGCTGGCGGTGCTTGCGCCGTTTCTCGTCCTGATTGGGGTCGAGCTTGTGCGCCAGGCGACTGACCCGTCCCTGTTCATGGGGTGGACCGGCTTCCTGGTGCTGGCCGCCGGGTTGTTGCTGGCTTCAATACTCTTCGCCGAGGTGATCTTCGGAGGAGTTAACCGGCTGCAGGCCAGCCTGGCGCAGCGGAACCAGGAATTGCTGGTGCTCCACGATGCGTCCCTGGCCATCGTTGGGGAGCATAATCTGGAAACGGTGCTGCAGTTGGTGGTGGACCGCGCGCGCGATCTCGTGGGGGCGCGCTACGGCGCGCTCTCCCTGGTCCGGGAAGAGGGTGGCATCGAGGCGTTCCTGACGGCTGGCATCACCGATGAGGAACGCGCCATCCTGGGGAAGCCGCCAGAGGGGCATGGCATTCTCGGGGTGGTGCTGCAGGAGGGCGCTACCCTCCGCCTGGATGACCTGACGCGCGACCCGCGCTCGGTCGGGTTTCCCCTGCATCACCCGCCGATGCGCTCCCTGCTGGCGGTCCCGGTCATTTCCCAGGGCAATGTGCTCGGCAACCTGTACCTGACCGAGAAACTTGGCGCCCAGTCCTTTGACGAGCATGACGAGGAATCGCTGAAGCGCTTTGCGACCCTGGCTGCACTGGCGATCGAGAACGCACGGTTGCATCGCCAGGTGCAGGCAATGGCCGTCACGGAAGAACGGGAGCGGATTGCCCGGGAAATGCACGACAGCCTGGCCCAGGTGCTGGGCTATGTGAACACCAAGGCGCAGGCCACCGAGGTGCTCATTGCCTCAGGGCAAAACGACCGGGCCATGACCCAGTTGACGCAGATGGCGGATGCCGCCCGCTCGGCCTACGCAGATGTGCGGGAGGGTATCCTGGGTTTGCGCGTGTCACCGGAAGGCCAGCGCAGCTTCATCGAGACACTGACTGGTTACCTCGAACAGTGGCAAGGACAAAGTGGGGTGACGGTCGCGCTCACCACCACCCCGGCCAACGCCACGATCCGGCTTACGCCCAACGCGGAGGTGCAGCTCCTGCGCATCATCCAGGAGGCGCTGACCAACGTGCGCAAGCATGCCGGCGCGACCACGGCCGAAGTGAAGCTGCACGTGAACGAGGGGTGGCTGGAGGCCAGAATCCTGGACGATGGGGTTGGCTTCGCACCGGGCTCCCATGCCCCGCGTGCTGCACCGAGGTTTGGACTTTCGACCATGCACGAGCGGGCGGAATCTATCGGCGGTTCACTGGAAATCATCTCGACGCCCGGTGACGGAGCCCAGGTCATCGCCCGCGTCCCGTTGGATGCGCTGCCCCCACGGAAGGAAACGCTTCATGCGCGTACTCATCGCTGACGACCATGCGCTATTCCGGGATGGCCTGCGCAGCCTGCTGGAAGCGCGGGGCATCGAGGTGGTGGCGGAAGCGCGCAATGGGCAGGAGGCGGTGGAACTGGCGCGCCTGCACCGCCCGGATATCGTACTGATGGACCTTTCCATGCCGGAGTTGAACGGCCTGGGCGCCACACGCCTGATCACGGCCGAGCTCCCGCACGTTGCCGTAGTGGTGCTGACCGCTTCCGAAGAGGATGCCGATCTGTTCGAGGCGGTGAAATCGGGCGCGCAGGGGTTTCTGCCCAAGGATATTGAAGCCGCCCGCCTTTTCGAGATGCTGGAGGGTGTGGCGCGTGGCGAGCCCGCCCTGACGCCCGCCCTGGCGCGCAAGGTGCTTTCGGCCCTGGCCAATCCGGAGCCTACTCCCCAGGCGCGCCAGCCAGACGCCCTCACGGATCGCGAACGGGAGGTGCTTGAGTTGCTGGTGCGCGGCGTGACCTCCAACCGGGAGTTGGCCGAGCACCTGTTCGTGAGTGAAAACACGATCAAGTATCACCTGCGGAACATCCTGGACAAGCTGCACCTGCAGAACCGGGCCCAGGTGATTGCCTACGCCATGCGGCACGGGCTCGTCAACCTTCCTGATGGGCAGGGCGCGTGACCTACCCCTCCGGGTAGGGAATCCGCCTACCCGTGCCTTGCTCTCCAAACTACCCCCGGCAATGGGGGGAGGCGGCCATGATGGCCATACACTGATGGATGGAACATGAGCAGTCGGTAACGACGGGGTGGGAGTGATGACCAGCAAGAATCCGCTTATTTCGCGCCGCAGCGCGGCAGGCCTCCTGGGGCTGATGGGTGTCAGCGCAGTAGGCGCCGCCGTGGCGACCGGAGCCGGACCGACGGGGCAGACGGCCCGCGCCGCCGGAGTTTCGAACCCGATGCCCGGCCACGACATGATGCTGCAGCCGGTGCAGTACATCCAGTCGGAAGAGATCGACGTCGAGGCCATGGACGCCATGCACGAGGCGGGCGTCAAGGCATTCCCCGCCCAAACGCGTGGCCTTGGTGGGCAACCGCTTGAATTTGAGATGGATGGAGACGTCAAGGTCTTCACCTTGACGGCAGATGTTGTCGAGTGGGAGTTCATGCCCGGCAAGACCGTTGAGGCCTGGACCTACAACGGGGTCACGCCAGGACCGGAAATCCGCGTGACAGAGGGCGACAAGGTTCGTGTCCACATCACGAACAATCTCCCTGAGAGCACGTCGATCCACTGGCACGGCCTGATGCTTCCCAACAGCCAGGATGGCGTGCCCTTCCTGACCCAGCCGCCAATCAAACCGGGCGAGACCTACACCTATGAGTTCCCGATCCGCGAAGGCAACGCGGGTTCGCACATGTACCACTCGCACCACAACGCGGCGGCCCAGGTGACCAAGGGCCTGCTGGGGGCGTTCATCGTCGAGCCGAAGGATCCCTCGACACGGCCAGCCTTTGACCGTGAGTACACCATCGTCCTGAACGACGGCCCGATCGGTGGCTTCAGCCTGAACGGCAAGGGGTTCCCGGCCACGCAGCCCGTGGTGGCGAAGAAAGGGGAGAAGGTGCTCATTCGTTACATGAATGAGGGCCTGATGATCCACCCCATGCACCTGCACGGGATGCCGCAACAGGTCATCGCCCAGGATGGCTGGCTGCTGCCGCAGCCCCACATGGTCGACACGCTCAACATCGCGCCGGGGCAGCGGTTCGAGGTCCTGGTGGATGCCACCGAGCCAGGGCTGTGGGCCTTCCACTGCCACATCCTGAACCACGCCGAGAGCGAGCACGGGATGTTCGGCATGGTGACCGTGTTCATCGTGGAGGACGACGAGGAGGCCGCGGCCACACCAGAGGCCTGACACACCGGCGAGGCGAGGCCGATCCGGTCCCGCGTTTTAACGTCTTTCCTCATGCTGCAACGTACTGGCCCACAGGGAATCTCCTGTGGGCCAGTACGTTTGAGACTGGTATGCGCGCGTTGACGAAGTGGGCGCGCATGCATCTGCTGACGATTGCGCTACCCGGACTTGTGAGGATCCCCGAATGTCCGATACCGTCAAGACCATGGATCCCGAAATTCCAGAAGCATGTGTTGAGTACCTTAGAAACAAAGCTCGCCGGGGAGAACTCGCTACCTACGGGGAAGTTGGGCCGTTTCTTGGGATAGACACAGGTAACGAATACTTCGGTATCCATGTTGGTCGCGTGCTCGATGTCCTGAACCGCCGCGAATTCGGTCAATCCCGTCCGTTGATTTCTGCAATCGTCGTTTCTGCCGAGTCGGGTCAACCTGGCTCTGGCTACTACGGTTGTGCGCGTGATCTCAGGCGATATCGCGGGAATGACTTTGAGGAATGGGCGATGGAAGTCGGACGCGTTCACGATTATTGGTCGCGCCACTGACATGATCTGCAGGCAGAGAACGTTGTCTGCGACTGCATAGCTGTCGATTTCGGGCTGCCTCCCTCGACTATCTGGTGAACGCCCCGTTCAGCAGTCCCCACGCGATTGCCGAATGAGAACAGATGTTCTATCATGCGGTGCAGCCGGTCGCGCCCCTTCCGCTGCATCCCGTTCACCAGAGGGAGGTACCGGTGCATGACTGACGCCCACGCCATCGAAGCCATCGCTCTTACGCGCACATTTGGCGAACACGTTGCTGTCAACCAGGTCAACCTGGTGGTGAAGCGCGGTGAGATCTACGGGTTCCTCGGGCCAAACGGCGCCGGGAAGTCCACCACGACCCGCATTCTCTGCACCCTGACGGCGCCCACCGGCGGCCGGGCCAGCGTGGCGGGCTATGACGTTGCGCGGGAGCCGGGGCAGGTACGCCTGCGGATTGGCGCGGCGTTGCAGTCGGCGGCGCTCGATGTGCAACAGACGGGTGCAGAGCTCCTGCGTCAGCAGGGACGTTACTACGGGCTCACGAACGGCGAGATCGACGCGCGCATGGTCGAGCTCAGCGCGCTCGTCGATATCGGTGACGCCCTGCACCAGCGCATCAAGACCTATTCCGGCGGCATGAAGCGCCGGGTTGATCTGGCGGCGGCGCTCATCCACAACCCGGAGGTGCTTTTCCTGGACGAGCCCACCACGGGCCTCGATCCCGCCTCGCGCGCCAAGGTCTGGGAAGAGGTGCAGCGCCTGAACCAGGACCTGGGCATGACGATCTTTCTCACGACCCAGTACCTGGAAGAGGCGGACGCCCTGGCGGACCGCCTCGGGATCATCGACCACGGACAGATCATCGCCGAAGGCACCCCCGCGGAGCTGAAGCGCGCCATCGGCGCGGATATCGTGGCGGTGCGTGTGGACGACCCGGAGCGCGCGGTGGAGGTGATTCAGCCGCTGCCCGGGATCGACGGCGTTGAGGTGCGCGGCGACGAGGTGCTTGCCGCCAGCACCGACGGCCCCAGCCGCGTTTCTCCCATCGCCGTGGCGCTGGCCGAGCGGGGCGTACGGGTTCGTTCCCTGACGCTGCGCGAGCCAACGCTGGATGACGTGTTCCTCACCCTCACTGGCCAACACCTGGAAGGAGAAGCCGCTTGAGCGCCATCAACCCATCGTTGCCTCGTGTCGTGGCCGGGCAGGCCCGGACTACTCGCACCACCATTCAGGCGCGGCCGGCCGGGTTCTTCGCCGACCTGTGGGCGGTGGCGTTCCGCTCGCTGCGGGCATTGCCGCGCGAACCAGAGGTAATGATCCCGGCCCTGGTCATCCCGGTCTTCTTCTTCGCGGTCAACGTCGGGACGCTGCAGGATTTCGCGCAGCGCGGTATCCCGGGGATGGACTACCGGGCGTTCCAGTTGCCGACCGCTATCGTCTTCGCCGTGACCGGCGTCTCGCGCGCGCACGCGCTCGTGACCGATATCCAGTCCGGGTACTTCGACCGTCTGCTGATGTCGCCGGTGCGGCGGCTGCCGCTGTTACTGGGCATGATGGTGGCGGACTTGGTCCAGATCATCGCGCTCTCGATCCCGGTGATCCTGCTCGGCATGGCCCTGGGCGTGCGCTTTGAGACCGGGCCGCTGGGTTTGCTGCTCTTCCTGGTCATGACCGGCTGCTGGGGCCTGGCCTTCACTGGCTTCCCGTACGCCATCGCCCTGAAGACGGCCAACATGGGTGCGGTGGGCGCCAGCTTCATCCTCTTCTTCCCGTTCGCCTTCCTCACCACCAGCGCGCTGCCGCTGGAGGCGTTGACGCCCTGGATGGCGACCATTGCCCGCTACAACCCCATGACCTACCTGCTGGCCGGGCTGCGCTCGCTGCTGTACGGCGGCTGGCAGCCCACAGCGCTGCTCTACGGCGTGCTGGCGATCCTGCTGGTGGCGGTCGTCAGTGTGGGCCTGTCCCTGGCCGCGCTGCGGGGGCGGGTCTCCCGGGGATAGCCGGATCGCCCAAGTCTGCCAGGGCAGCCCCTCGCTCTTTTCGGGCGGGGGGCTTTTTCTTGCCCTTGCGCGGAGCGACTACGGACCTGCGGTCACGAGCCGCTCCCGCACCGCCTGGGCAGCGGCCAGGCGGCGGTTCGGCGCTTCCAACTTGAGCAGAATGTTGGAGACGTGGCGCTCGATGGTGCGCGGGCTGAGGAAGAGGCGGTCGGCGATCTCCCGGTCGGAGAGGTGCTCGGCCAGTAACGCGAGCACTTCCAGTTCGCGCCGGGTCAGGTCGTGGGCGGGCGCTCCGGCGGCGGCCCGGGCTGGGTCGTCAATCGCGTCGATGGCCAGCGCCGTGGCCTGTTCGAGCGAGAGGCGCTGCCCCTCGCTCCAGGCGGTGCTGAACGCCGCAACACCGAGCGCGGCAGCGGCGGCGGCTCGCGTATCCGCCACGGTGGTGCGCTCGGGGACTGGCGCCACGAGGCCGCGCAGCAGGCGGTGGGCCGAGGCCGCGCTCAGGAGCGTGGCCGCAGGCCGGTGCATGGCGCGCCGCACCAGCACCACCGCCAGGGCTTCGAGCGCTTCGAGCGACGCCTTGACGCTCATTGCCCCCGGCCCGGCGCTGAAAGCACTCCGCAGCAGATCGCACGCCTCAGCGTCCTGCTGGCGGTCAGACGCCAGGAGCGCCAGGACCAGCACGGCAAGGACGATGCCCTGGCTGTGACCCAGGGTTTCAAACTGCGCTCTGGCCTCACTGGCCCTGCTCATCGCTGCGACAGGGTCGCCGGCCCAGCGGTCAGCGATGGCCGCGGAGACCAGGGTGTACGCCAGGCCGTAGGGTTCACCGATCTCGCGCCGCACCCGGAGTGCACGCTCATGGGCCGCGCGTGATTCGGCGGCCCGGCCCGCATCGGCGAACAGGGCCGCGATGCTGTGCTCGATAATGGCGACACCAGGCCGGTCGTTCGCCGCGGTCCAGGTGGCGCGCACGCGCGTGTAGCGCTCCAGCGCCTCGGGGTACTGACCCTGGTATCGCAAAACGC
This sequence comes from Thermomicrobiales bacterium, assembly GCA_034431475.1. Classification (GTDB taxonomy): domain Bacteria; phylum Chloroflexota; class Chloroflexia; order Thermomicrobiales; family UBA6265; genus JACCXM01. Next base: position 35,668 of record DAOUDE010000024.1, read on the forward strand.
CCCCCAGCCCAAGCTCGCCCAGGGCGACATCGTCTGCGTCGCCCAGGTTCTGCCAGATGGCGGTGGCCTCGGCGTAGTACTTTCCGGCGGCAGCGAGATCGAAGCCGGTCAGCGCCAGATTCCCGAGGATGTGAATCGCCCGCACGCGGAGTCGTGCCGGTGCAGCGGTGGACATGGCCACCGCCTGCTCCAGCCACCGTCGCCCTTCCACTGTGGCCTCGTGGGAGCTCCAGTAGCTCCAGAGCGCCATACTCAAGCGCAGCGCACGTTCGCTCTCATTGCTGGCGATGGCCCGCTGAATGGCGACACGCACGTTTGCCTGTTCGGCATCCAGCCGCTGCGACCAGGCGCCACGCCCCGGGCCCTCCAGGGCATCGTTCGCGGCTTCCGCAAGGGCCAGGAAAGCAGCCAGATGCCGCTGTGTCGCCTGGATCTGCTCGTCGCTTGCCGCCAGCTTCTCGGCGGCGAACTCACGAATAGTCTCCAGCATCCCATAGCGTGGCGCCTGGGTATGGTCGAGCCGCACCAGCAAGCTGCTATCCATCAGGGCGGAGAGGCCATCCAGGATGCCATGCGTGCCCTCGTCGCCCCACTCGACAATCTCCGCGGCCATCTCGAGTGAAAACCCGCCTGCAAACACGGAGAGCTGCCGGAAGAGCCGTTGGTCGGCGGGGGCGAGCAGGCTGTAGCTCCAGGCAATGCCATCGCGCAAGGTGCGCAAGCGGGCTGGCACATCCCGTGGGCCATCGACCAGCACCTCCAGTGGGTGCTCGAGCCGGTCCACCAGGGCTACCAGTGGCAGGTGCCGCAAGCGCGCTGCGGCGAGCTCCAGTGCCAGCGGCAGGCCATCGAGCCGGGAGCACGCCTGCGCCACGAGCGCGGCGTTCTCCGGCGAGAGTGTGAACTCGCCAGTCGCTGCCGCCGCGCGGGCGACAAACAGGCTCACGGCGGGAACATCCTGCAGGTCGGCCAGCGGCGGCAGCCGTGACAGGCTCGGCGCGGCCAGCGGGGCAACCTGGAGCTGGTGCTCGCCGGACACCCGTAGCAGAGAGCGGCTGGTGACCATGATCTGCAGGCCGGGCGCCTCCCGCAGGAGTTCCGCGATGCGGGGCGCGGCGGCCTCCACCTGCTCGAAGTTGTCGATGGCCAGGAAGAGGTCGCGCTCGCCAAGTTCTTCCCCCAGCGCGGTTGGGGTTGCGGCCGCCCGCAACCCCAGGGTGGTGGCGATGGCCGGGAGAACGTGGTCGGGATCGGTGATGCTGGCAATCGGGACGAAGTAGGCGCCATCCGGGTAGTCGCTCGCCACCAACCGCGCGATCTCGAGCGCGAGCCGCGTCTTGCCGACGCCTCCCGGGCCGGTCAGCGTCAGGAGGCGGACATCGTGCCGGCGCAACAGCGAGCGCGCATACAGCAACTCCGCATCACGGCCGATGATGCTGGTCACGGGTATGGGAATCGTCACCACTGCACCAACGTCCCGGCGGGGAGACTCGGCTGACGCGCTAGCGTCGCGGATTGCGGCAGATGCCCTTGCAATTGGTCACCGCCGACACGAGGGGGTCGAACTCGGTTCCGGTGAAGATCCAGCGCTTCTCCAGCACCGTCATGATGATCACCGCTGGCTCTGACCCCTCATTGCGGTAGCTGTAATGGACGGCACGATCTGCCGAAACCCAGTCGCCCGCGCTCAGGTGCATCATGGGAGAGGCGGGTTCCTGGTTCCCATTGCCAGGTTGCATCACGAGGTCGGGTACGGGCCAATTCCGGATGAGCTGAAAGTCAAACGTGACCTCGCCGGAATCCACGAGCCAGATGGCGGCTCCGTCATGCAGAAAATGCCCGGTGAATGCCACACAGGTTCCAGGCGCCAGCGTGACCTCGATGACGTACAGGTCCATGCCGGGTGAACTGGCCGGGCTGACCAGGCTCACAACCTCGGGCGCTTCGGTCACGTCGGCCTCGGCGGCAGCGATTTCCTCCGGCGTGCAGAATTCTGGCGGGTAGCTGTTAACGACCGCCGTGGGAGTTGCGGCTTGCGCTCGCGTTGCTCCCGGCACAAGCGCCAGGCCGAACAGGAACGCGCAGAGGACGAGAACGACGCGGTACTGGCTGCGGCGCATCGGCAGACACTCCTGTGGGTTTCGGCGAGCTGACGGGAGCGACTACCACGATCATACACGAGCGGTATGTAAATGCAGGATAAGCGCGCCCGGCGTGATTGACGCCGGGCGCTCCTGGAGCCCTTGCCAGGGGATCACGCGCAGACGCCACTCGCGGCACAGTAGTCAATGAGACAGCATGCGGCGCAGGGGGTATTGGGAACACAGTCGGACGGGCATGGATCGCCTGACTTGACACAACACTGGCTATCACGGCACTGCCCGCTGCAGCACATCGAGGTGAAGCCGCTGTCGCTGTAGCCAACCCAGCACTCTGCGCCAAGGGCCTTGCACACGGGTTCCTTGCTGCCCTTCTTCTTCTTTCCCTTTTTCTTCTTCTTTTTCTTGGCGTCAGCAGACTCGGTCAGGCCTTCCGCCACGACGGCTCCCAGAGCCAGGCCACCCAGCCCACGACGCGTGACGTGCTCCGCCAGGCCGCGTGTCCACCGGTCGAATCGTGCATCGTCCATCGGATGTCTCCCCAGTTGCGCTCAAGTGCGAGCGTGAGACGCAGGTCGCCTCGTCTGGAGCACAGCCTATTGGGGCGCCACGGCGGAAACATCCGCGATTCCCGCCATTTCAGGCGCGCACGGGCGGCAATTCACGCGAAATGTTTAACAAGCAGGTGAAAACGATAAAGGAGCGAGCTTGCGCCTATTGCTGGCCTCGCCAGGTTTGGTGTTTGCAGAGGGTGCGGTAGGGCTGGCGCTCGGAGAGGGTCATTGCGGCCTCAACGAGGGCCAGGTGGGTGAACGCCTGCGGGAAATTGCCCAGTAGCATGTCAGACTCGGGATCGTATTCCTCGCTGCAGAGCCCGAGATCGTTGCGCAGGGCGAGGAGCCGCCCGAAGAGCTCGCAGGCTTCGTCGTAACGATCCTGCAAAGCGAGCACTTCCACCAGCCAGTAGGAACAGGCCAGGAAGACTCCCTCGCCCGCCGGGAGGCCGTCTACCCGGGAGTCCGAGTGGTAGCGCAGCAGAAAGCCATCCACACTCAGGTGCTCCTGCATGGCGGCGACGGTCGAGACAAAGCGCGGATCATTGGCATCCAGGAACCCAACGATCGGCATTTGCAGCACGCTGGCATCCAGCTCGTCCGAACCGTACGACTGGCTGTATGCCTGCAGGCGGGGGTTCCACGCCCGTTCCAGGACTTCGGCGTGGATTTCGTCACGAATTGCCTGCCAGCGGGCAACTGGCCCCTCCAGCCCGAACTCTTCGCACATGCGCACGCCGCGATCGAACGCGACCCAGGCCATCACCTTGGAGTGGGTGAAGTGACGGGGCTCGCCGCGCACCTCCCAGATGCCCGCGTCTTTCTGGCGCCAGCCGTCTTCCAGCCAGGTCAGGAGGTGGCGCAGCAGCGCCCAGTTGAACTCGCTGCCGTTCACGCCGTAGGCGCGAGCCTGGTAGGCGGCGTCGATGACTTCGCCGTAGACGTCCAGTTGCAACTGATGAGAGGCGGCATTGCCGACCCGGACTGGCCGCGAATCCAGGAACCCTGGCAGCCAGGGGAGTTCCCGCTCCTCCAGGCGCCGCTCGCCGGCAATGCCATACATGATCTGGACTTCGTTGGGGCTGCCCGCCACGGCGCGCAGCAGCCACTCTTCCCAGGCTGCCGCTTCCGTGCGGTACCCCGCCTGCAGCATGGCCATCAGGGTCAGGCTGGCGTCGCGTAGCCAGCAGTAGCGGTAGTCCCAGTTGCGCACACCGCCGATCACCTCCGGCAGGGAGGTGGTTGGCGCGGCCACGATGCCGCCGGTCGGCGCGTAGGTCAGGGATTTCAGGACCAGGAGCGATTGCTCCACCGCTGCATCGAGCGGCCGGCCGGGCTGCCGGGATTCCAGCCACTCCGCCCAGTAGACAATGGTGTCCTGGAACGCAGCTTCAGGATCCACCGCGTCCGGGACTGGCTGATGAGAGGGATACCACGTGAGCACGAAGGGAACGCGCTCCCCCGGCCCTACCGTCATCTCCGAAAGCGTGGTGAGATGTTCGCCGCGCGTCGGCGCGGGCGTGCGGAACACGAGCGCATCGGGTCCGGCCAGGGCGACCCTGGCGTCATCGACGTGACGGACCCAGGGCACGATGTGGCCGTAGTCAAAGCGCACGATCAGCTCAGAGCGCAGGCTGACCTGGCCGGTGACGCCTTCGACGATGCGCACGATATCCGGCGCTTCGCCCCGGGGCGGCATGAAGTCGATGACCCGCACCTGCCCGGAGGCAGTGGTGTGCGTGGTTTCCAGGATGAGGCTGCCAGGCAGATAGCGGCGCTCCGTGCGCAGTACGCGCTCCTGCGGGGCCAGGAGCCACCGGCCGTTCTGGGGTGTCCCCAACAGGGAGGCAAAGCACGCGCCGGAATCAAAGCGCGGAAAACAGGCCCAATCGACTGAGCCCTCGCGGCTGACGAGAGCGGCAGTCTGCAGATCACCCAGCAGCGCGTAGTCTGCAATGCGTTGCGGCGTTTTCACGAGCACAAGGGTAGTGGTTCTGGTGGGAGTGTGCCGGGTGCACCCTATGCCGCCAGGGCGATGGCGACGATCTCCGCAGGGAGGAGGGCAGCCCCTTGCTGCTCGAGTTCGGTCACGACCTCTGGCGTGAGCGTTGAATGGAGCCGCGTGAGTTCCCAGTTCAGGCGAGCGGCATCGACGGGTGGCAGCGGGAGGCCAACCCGGGTACGCCAGGCGGCGGCGGCGGCGGCGAGCATTACGGCCTCGGCCTGGTTCCGCCGGGCCAGCACCTTGGCGATACGCTCCAGGCAAAGAATGGCGGACCAGATTTCGCCCAAATCCCACAGGCGCCGCAAGGCGTCCTGGAGCGTTGCCAACGCGGTGTCAAGCTCGCCCAGGTCCATCTGGATCTCGCCCAGGCCCCAGAGCGAGACCGCAATACCGGACGGGTTTCCGCTCGTTCTTGCTCGCTCGAGCGACTCTTCGATGGCATCGCGCGCGGCGGCCAGCTCGCCCCGGTAGCGCAGGGTGCGTCCCAGTGCCCACAGCGTGCCCCCCAACCAGTGTGGCTGCGGGAGTGTTCGCGCCAGTTGCAGGCATTCAACGAGGACCTGGCGGGCAAGCTGGTCGCCCGCGTACATGAGGGCCAGGCCGTAGAAGAACAGGCCATCGGCAAGTTGGTCCCGGGTGCCAAGTTCGCGCCAGACCGCCAATGCCTGTTCGTGAATCCTCACCGCTTGAGCGATATCGCCCTGCGCGCGTACCAGCAGGCCGAGGCCGTCCATGGCGGCGGCCCAGGCCCGTGGGTCTCGCCGGGCAGTGGGGCGCGCCACCACCGCATGCAACCGCGCCCGGCCCTCGGCGTACAGGCCGCGATACCACCAGTACCACGACAAGCCCGCCGCCATCGCGAGGGCAGGGCCCAGGGGCTCCTCGCTTTCCAGCCAGTCCAGGGCCAGGCGTAGATTGGGGTGCTCAAGGTCGAGGCGTTCCAACCACTCCCGCTGGTGCGGGCCGATCAGCTCCGCTGCTGCACGCGTGACCAGTTGGTGATGCCATCGCGCGTGTGCGGCGCGTGCCGCACTGGTTTCACCACTGGCAGCCAGCCGCTCCCGTCCGAACTCGCGGACGGTCTCCAGCATGGTGAATCGCACCTGGCCCGGGGCACCCCCACCAGCTTCCCGCAGCAGCAGGCTTTGTGACATCAGGGCATCCACGGCACGCAGGGTCGCATCATCGGCCTCCGCCTCCGCGCGTGGAAATGCGGCGAGCACGGCGTGCGCGGCTTCGAGCGAGAACCCACCGGCGAAAACCGACAGGCGGCGGAACGCCGCGCGCTCGGAGTCGTCCAGGAGATCGTGGGACCAGTTGATGGCGGCGTGGAGGGTGCGGTGCCGCGCCGGGGCATCGACCGGCCCGTCGGTCAGGAGGGCAAAGCGGCTGGTGAGCCGGAAGAGCAGCGCCGGCAGGGGGAGGATGCGTGTGCGCGCGGCTGCCAGCTCCAGCGCCAGCGGCAGACCATCCAACCGGCGGCAGATGGCCGCGATGGTGCTGCCGTTCTCGTCTGTCAGGCGGAAATTCGCATCGACTGCCTGAGCCCGTTCCACGAAGAGCCGGATGCCCGGGTAGGCCAGGAGTTCGTGCGTGCCGTGCGGCTCGGCATCCGCAGCGGGCACGGCGAGCGGCGGAATGGGGAGTTCGCGTTCCCCCTGGAGGCGGAGCGGGGAGCGGCTGGTCACCAGGAGGCGCAAGCTGGGGCAGCGCGAGAGCAGGGCGGACACGGTACGGGCCGCGGCCTGCACATGCTCGAAGTTGTCCAGCACCAGCAGGAGATCCTGTTCGAGCGCGACGTCGATGATCTGGTCGAGTGCTTTTCGGCTGCCCTGTTCCCGCAGACCCAGCGCCTGGGCAATGGCGTCCGGCAGCAAAGCAGCGTCGTGGATGAGCGCCAGATCAACGAAGCAGACAGCTTCGGCGTGGGCCCGCATGGCGGCGGCCACCGCCAGCGCCACGCGCGTTTTGCCGACTCCACCAGGGCCAGTCAGGGTGAGGAGCCTCACCCCAGGACGTTGGAGCAGCTCCAACGCGCTGCCTTGTTCCAGGGAACGGCCGATCAACTGCGTGGCAGGGGCCGGGAGTGGCGGCTGGCGCCATTTCCCGCTTGGCGCGACCGCCGTGGCCGGGCGGAGATCGTCGTCGCGCGTACCTTGCAGGAGCAACGCGCGTTCTTCATCGCTGAGCGCAAGGGCCTCGCCCAGCGCGCGCAGCGTGCGCGGCTGTGCCCGGCGGCGGATGCCCCGCTCCAGCGCACTGATGGCATCCACGCTGAGCCCGGAGCGCTCCGCCAGGTCCTCCTGAGACAGGCCGGCTCGCAGGCGATACGAGCGGAGCGTGTTGGCGAAGGTGGGCACGTTCGCAGGGGGCTCGGGCGGGTGAGCTGGAGACGTCACGGGAGCTTGCTTCGCTGTGGAACCGGAGCCGGGCCGCGCACTGGTAACTCCTGTTGCCGAGAGTGTACCTGTCCAGGCCGCCAGGCAACGCGCCGCGTGAACCAGTGATTTGCGGTTCAGGCGGTTGAGTTGAATGGCAGAAACCTGGCATTCACCCGGTGCGCGCCGGGACATAGCCTGTGGATACGTCTCCATCACTGCCTGCAAGGAGGAACCGATGTCCACGGCAAGAATCGTCGCGCTGGCCCTGCGGACGGCCACACTGCCACGGCGCGCGGCGCTGGGCGCTGCGCTCGGCGGGCTCATGGGAAGGAGCCTGGAGATTGGGAGCGAGGCAAAAAAACGTAGCAAGCGACACAAGCGGCGCAAGCGGAAGAACCACAACAGGAACACGACAGCAGCCAACGCCTTTGGGTGCCTGAACGTTGGTGATCGCTGTGACGGCACGGATCTACAGTGCTGCTCCGGGCTCTGCCGGGAGCAGCCGGGCGGTAAGGGCAAGGCGCGCCGGGCGTATTGCGCCGGGCACGATGAAGGGAGTTGCCGCGCGGATCAGGACTTTTGCGTAACTGAAGACGAGCTTGCCACCCGCTGCGATGGCGATGGCACCTGCTTCCGGACGACAGGACAGGCAAGCTTTTGCGGACGGCTGCAAGACGGCAACTGCTTCCCGTGCCGGACAGATGCCGAGTGCGAGCCCGTGTTCGGCGCCGGCGCTGCCTGTGTCGTTTGCAGCGACTGCGACGACGAGGCCGGGGGCATCGGGTGTGTCCCGCCGGCGACTGGCCAGCCACCAGGCTGAACGGGCCAGAGCCCTTCGGGTGACGCCAGCCCTGGGGCCGACACCGCCGGATACCCTCGTTCGTATCAGCATTGGCGGCCAATTCGTCTCTTGACTTTCGCGGGCAGCCATCTAGCATACCGGTCTGGCACACCAGTTCAGGCCGGTTCCTCGTGCCCTGCACCGGGCGCACATGGACTGGAAGGAGAGTTCCCGCATGCCGCTGAGGCGTCCCCTGTTCGCGTTGCTCCTGCTGGCGGCATCTCTGGCGCCGATCAGCGGCGTGGGAGCCCAGGTGCTGGCGGTGGATCGGCCGGCAGAACTTCACGTCGGCACGTGCGCTGAAATTGGTGACCTGGTCCACACCCTCTCCCACCTCATGTTGTCAAGTGGCGACCAGCTTGGGCAGGAGAACGCCACGCCGGTCGAGCAGTCATTCACCATCGTGCCCTTCACTGTCGGCCAGTTGGTCGAAACGAACCATGTGGTTGCGGTGCAGGCATCGCCGGAATCGAGCGAACTGGTGGCCTGCGGCGAGATTGGCGGCGTCATGAACCCGGACGGCACGCTGGCCGCTGGTATGCGCAGCATGAACGGCTCCGGGCTTTCCGGCGTGGCGTACTTCACCCCGAACCCCGGCTATGAAAGCTCGCTGGTGACGATCCTGCTCGTCGCGGAGAGCCCCCCGGCAGAACCGGCGGCGGGTGGCGCGACCGAAATCTCCTGATCACCATCCCGGCCCAACATGTGCATAGGCTGCACTGGTGCGTGACGGCGCCCGGTCCAGAAGCCCGGGTGCCTGGCCCTGCGAGCTTGCCAAAGGCCTCGCGAGGCGCGCTCCTGTGCTCTCGCCCCGAAGTGCCATGACGATTCGGGATTTCCGTGTGTGAGGAAGGGCTCCGCCATCATGTGGAGTGGAAAATCCGTCTCGGTCATCCTCATGACGTACAACGAACGCGACTCGATCCGGGCCACCATTGATGGCTTCCTCGGTACGGGCCTGGTCGATGAGGTGCTGGTGGTCAACAACAACGCCGCCCCTGGCACCAGCGAAGAAGTGGCGCTGACCGCAGCCCGCGAAGTACTCGAGACGCGACAGGGATATGGTTGGGCATCCCGGCGCGGCCTGCGTGAGGCGAGGGGTGACCTCCTGGTGCTGGCCGAGCCGGACGGCACCTTTCTGCCATCGGACATTGTGAAGCTACTGGCCTACAGCGATGGCTGCGATGCCGTCTTCGGCACGCGCACCACCCGCGCGCTGATCTGGAGCGGCGCCAACATGGGCGCCTTCCTGAAGTGGGGCAACTGGGCGGTGGCCAAGATGGTGGAGATCCTGTTCAACACCAGTCACCTCAGCGATGTCGGTTGCACCTACCGGTTGCTCTCGCGGGAGCTGGCGGACGAGCTTTCGCCACAGTTCAGGGTGGGGGATTCCCACTTTGGGCCGGAGTTGATGCTCCGTGTGATCACCTCCGGCGCACGCTACGTCGAAGTGCCGGTGAATTACCTGCCCCGCGTCGGAGAGTCCGCCGTGACGGGCGACACGGGCAAGGCCTTCAGGCTGGGTCTCCAGATGATTGGCTTTATCCTGCGCTTCCGCCTGTTCACGCTGGGCAAGAGTCGCCGCACGCCGTCACGGGCACGCGCGCCGCAGGCTCAGGCGCAGATCGAGGGGTATAACGCAGGATGACCGCTCTTGCTCCAGCCGTGGGCCAGCCAACTGATTTCGACGCCATTGCGGAGATCTACGACGGTGTTTTCCCGCAGCACGTGCAGGAGCACTATCTGCGACGGCGCACGCGCTACATCCGGCAACATGCGCCGGCCGCCTCGGCGATCGATGTGGGCGCTGGCACCGGGGTGCTGGCCGAGCGCCTGGCAGAGACGGGGATGGACGTTGTCGCGCTCGATCCCTTCCCCGGCATGCTGGAGCAGCTCAGTCGTCGCCGCCCTGGCATGCAAACAGTCGTGGCGCATGGTGAGGCGATCCCGTTTCCCGACGACCGCTTTGACCTGGCGTACAGCGTGGCCGTGATGCACCACATCGCGGACCCGCACAAGGTGCGGCGGACGTTGGCGGAGATGGTGCGCATCATCCGCCCAGGCGGGCGCGTCGTGGTCTGGGATCACAATCCGCGCAATCCCTACTGGCCATACCTCATGAAGCGCGTGCCGCAGGATGTCGGGAGCGAACGGCTGGCCTCCATGGAGGAGCTCCTGGCCGGACTGACGGCCGCTGGCGCCACCATCGTGCGGGCTGAGCGCCTGGGGCTGATGCCCGAGTTCGTGCCACAGGCGTTGTTGCCCGTGGCCGCGGTGCTGGAGCGCGGTGTTGAAGCTACCCCCGGGCTGCGCAGCTACTGCGCACACAACGTCGTCGTGGCCAGCAAAGGGTGAGCAGCGCCGGAGCCACGCAGGAGCGCGGCCCCGGTCCGCGGTCGGCTGTCGAGAGCAACCGCCTCCTGGCGCCCGGAGTGGCGGACCTGCTGGCGATCCTGGCGCTGGTGATCGTCACCGCCGTGGTCGCTGCGAATCGCTTCGTATTCGACGCGTGGCTCACGCGGATGGACCTGCTCACCTTCTTCCTGCCCTGGTACACGTTCCTGGGAGATCGCCTGCGCGAGTTTGCCGTTCCGGGCTGGAACCCCCATCTGTTCAGCGGCGCACCCTTCGCCGGAGACCCGGAATCGGGCTGGATGTATGCCCCAGCGATGGCGGCGTTCACGCTGATCGGTGAGGCAACCGCGGCCTTCAAGGGAATGGTGGCGCTGCACCTGCTGATTGCCGGGCTGACCACCTACGCCTTTGCCCGCGTGCTGGGCATGGGCGCGTTCGCCAGCCTGACCGCCGCGACGCTTTACATCACTGGTCCCTTCCTGCACTGGACCACCCACTGCTGTCTCATCTTTTCGCAGTTCGCGACCTGGATCCCGCTGTCGCTGCTGGGCGCGGAACTGGCGCTGCGGGCTGGCCGCTGGCGGGAGCGCGTGCTGCCCTGGTTCCTGACCGGCTTCGCGATCAGCCAAATGGTGGCGGGCTGGATCGGGGAGGGGTGGCTGTACGCGTTCCTGCTGCCAGCCGCCTACATCGGGTACCGTGCGCTCGTTTCGCCGCCGCGTTCCGGCCTCCCGCTGGAGAAGCGCTTCTGGAACGGGGTCGTTACCGGCCTGGCGAGCCTGGGGCTGGGCGCGGCACTGGGCGCGGCAGGGATGCTTCCACGCTACCTGGTCAACGCCGAGACGAACCTGGCGGGTGGAGACTACTCGCAACTCGAAGGTGGCGGGGTACTCAACCCGCCCTGGACGCTGGACTACCTGCTCTCACAGACCCTGGGGATTGGCAGCGGCTACCACTACCGGGCGGCTGCCCTTGGCGGCGTGGTCGTCGTCCTGGCAGTGCTGGCGCTGCCGCTGGTCAAAGAGTGCTTCGCCGCGCCCTTCTTCGCGCTGCTCACGCTCAGCGCCTTGATTCTCACACTCGAGACCACGCCGCTCCACTATGTGTTCTACCTGATCCCACGTTTTCAGGAGTTCCACGAGCATGATGCCTGGCGCACCATGTCGCTGGCGGCGTTCGGCCCGGCCATGCTCGCTGCGGCGGCTATCGAAGGGTTGCCCGCCTGGCGCGGCAGGCGACGCCTGGCGCCGGTGGTCGCTGTCCCGTTCGTGCTGCTGGTGATCGTGGCCATTGCCCTGCAGACGCGCGGCGTCGTCCTCGGCTGGCCGCCCTTGCTGGCGGCGGCCATCGCCACGCTGCTGCTGGTGATCTACGTGGCCGCGCCAGCCCCGGAGGTGCTCCAGATCGTGCCGCCCTTGCTCCTGGCAACGGCGCTGATCTTCCCGACCGGCCTGGAGCTCACAGCGACCTGGCTCGGGTGGCCGCAGGACCGGGCTATTGCCCGCCAACTCGCGCACGACACCTCGGCTGAGGCAGCGCTTGCCGAGGAAGTGCGGCGGGATGACCCCGGCGGCGCGGGGGAGTTCCTGCAGGTGCAACAGGCTGCCTCCGGGCCGTTTCGCTACGTTGGATACGGCGGTGTGCACTACCCGGGTGATGACGCACGCGGGAGCAGCTACATGGAGCGCCGCCTGGACCCGGCGGTGCAGGCATTCCTGGTCAATGGCCGGCCCATGTTCCTGAACCTGGACGAGATCCAGGGGTACAACCCCCTGCAACTCCAGCGCTACGTCGATTTCGTGGCCGCGATGAATGGCCAGCGGCAGGACTATCACACCGCGTTCCTGTTGCCATCCGGGACCAGATCGCCACTCCTCGACCTGCTTGATGTTCGCTATGTGCTCATCGATGCCTCGCTGCCACAGGACCGCGACGATGTCCTGGCGTTGCGCGAGGGACGGAGGGAGGTCTTTCGCAACAACACGGTGATCATCTATGAGACCGTAGATGCCCCTGGACGGGCCTGGATCGTGCACGAGGCGCGAACGGTCGGGCCGGACGAAGCCCTTCCGCTGCTGGCCAGCGGCAGTGTCGATCCGCGCGTGACTGCCCTGCTGGAGGGGCCTGTGCCGCCGGTCTCTGCTCCGGCCAGCGGGGACTCCGACGTGGCGCAGGTCACGCGCGTCGATCCGGACGGCCTGACGCTCTCGACGACATCGTCAGGGGACGGCGTGCTGATCGTCAGCGAGGTCTACGCCAACGGCTGGCGCGCTTGGGTGGACGGCGTGGAAACGCCGGTGCTGCCCGCGTTCCACACCTTGCAGGGCATCGCCTTGCCGGCTGGCGACCATGAGGTCACGCTGCGCTATGACCCACTCTCGCTGCGCCTTGGGCTGTGGATCACTGGTCTCGCATTCCTCGGGTTCCTGGCCGCTGCTCTTTGGCGGCTGTGGGCGCACTTGCAGGGGGATCAGGTCTAGCGCGAACTGCCGAGCCGTTGGAATTTCCGGAGTATCCGCACATGTCTCGGGCGTGTCCCTGACGCTGGAGTGAACGCTGGCTACTGCCGCCAGGTAACAATGCCAACTGTGCCAAGAATGCCAACTCGCGCGGGTGGGAGCGGTCAGAATTGTTGTGTAGGCTGCAAATACAAAGCGGGATGTCGTTGGTTTCCCGATGTCGCGTGGTTTCAGCGCACGGCCTACTCTCGTGTGTCATCCCGAGCGAAGCCGAAGGATCTCGTGCTCCTTCGTTTCTCGCCAGGATCTGGCCCCCACTCCACCGTCCACCCTCGCGTGTCATCTCGAGCGCAGTCGAGAGATCTCGGCGTCTCCGGCTGCCGGGGTTCGAGGCTGCTGCTGCCACACGGGAGCAGGGCGCGATCCTTGGCAATAGGCCAGGCCGAGATTTCTCGACAAGCTCGAAATGACACGCGGGGGTGGGCGGTAGAGGCGGAGCAAGGCTGGGCTGGTCGGCCGCTGCCGGGCAGAGGCTGGGCCGAGATCCTTCGCCTGCGGGCTCAGGATGACAGCGTAGGCTGGCTGACACCCTGGACGTGGTTGGAGCCGGACGAGGGTATTCGGCTGTGCTGCGGGATGACACGGGAAGGCGGTTGCTCGGGGGTTCGATGTTCCGGCAGCCTGGTCCCTGGGAGGCTGCAAGAGAAGTTGGAAACGATCACGTTGTCGTGCGTACCGCCTGGTAGCGATCGTAGGCGGCGTCCCAGGCAGCGGTGTTCTCTGGCTCGTAGGTGGTGGGCGGGAACGAGGCGCGCACGAGGTCACGCCCCTCCTGCAGGCTGGCGATACGCCGCGCACCAAGAAGCTGGCCCAGCACGTTGCCGATCGCCGTGGCTTCCGTGGGCCCGGCCCAGACCGGGCGGCCAATGGCGTCGGCGGTGAACTGCTGCAGGAGCGCGTTCTGGACGCCGCCGCCGACCACGTGCAGCCCGGAGAAGTAGTGGCCGCTCAGCAGCGCCGTGCGCTCCAGCACGTAGCGATAGGTGAAGGCCAGGCTCTCCAGGATGACGCGCATCACCTCGGCCGGCGTTTCTGGTACGACCTGGCCGGAATCCCGGCAGAAGTGCGCAACTGTTGCCGGCATATCTGGCGGGTTGAGGAAGACTGGATCATTCGGATCGATAAAGGCGACGAATGGGCTGGCCGCCAAGACCTGCCCGGCCATGCCGTCGTAGCCGGGCCAGATGCCCGCGCGCTCCCACGCGCGGCGGCACCCTTCGACCAGCCAGAGGCCAGTGATGTTCTTCAGCAGGCGGTAGGTATTGTTCAGCCCACCTTCGTTGGTGAAGTTCCACTCCAGCGCACGTGGCTCGACCACCGGGTGATCGAGTTCTGTGCCCAGCAGTGACCAGGTGCCGCTGCTGAGATAGGCGAAGGGCCCCTCAGCCGGGGTGGCGAACACCGCGGAGGCCGTATCGTGGCTGCCGACGGCCATCACGGGCAGGGCTGCGGCGCCGGTTTCGGCGCGAACGTCGGCGCGCAGGCGCCCCGCAACCATGGCGGGCCGGATGATGCGGGTCAGGAGGTGATCGGGCAGGCCGAGGCGTTGAAGCAGATCGCGATCCCAGTCGCCGGTGTGGATGTTGAGGAATTGCGTCGTCGTGGCGTTGGTGTACTCGCTGCTCATCTCGCTGGTGAGCAGGTAGCGGAGCAAATCAGGAATGAGCAGGAGCGTCTCTGCCCGCTCGAGCGCGGTCGAGCCGTTCCGCTTGAGCGCATAGAGCTGGTAGAGGGAGTTGGGCGCAATGAACTGGACACCAGTCTGCGCGAAGATCTCGGCAGGCGGGACCTTGCGTAGCACCTCGTCCATCGCGCCGAGCATGCCCTCGTCTCGATAGTGATAGGGATTGCCGGCCAGTTCGCCATTGCGGTCCAGCAGGCCGAAATCGCAACCCCAGGAATCGAGCGCGATGCTGGAGAGCTCGCCGACCTCGCCGCTCAGGGCACGGGCGGCACGCATCCCCTGCAGGATTTCGTGCAGCAGGCGCAGGATGTCCCAGTGCAGATGGCCGGCGGCGCGCACCGGGTCGTTGCGGAAGCGGTAAACCTCGCGCACGCTGAGCCGCTCGCCATCGAAGCTCCCGGCGAAGACCTTGCCCCCGCTGGCCCCGAGATCGATTGCCAACGCGGTCATTCCGCCACACCCCGCGGCGTTTCGTTCGGCCCACGCACGCCCAACACTTTCCTCTCCGTGCTCACTGCCGGTCAATGTCACGTCGCGATTATGCCCTTGCCGGACAGGTTGAGGCGATGAGGTGAGGGCGGGGGCGTGGGGTAGGGGGCACGATAGCCCCATGAGCGTTGTTGGCACGCTGCCACAGGGTGGTTCCTGTGCAGCAGCGAGGCGGCCCACAGCACGTGGGCCGCCCGGTGCGATTGCCTAGTACCCGCCGACAGAAATCGCCAGCCCGTCCTTCGGCATAGCGGCGACGCTGGTAATGAACAGGATCACCCCGTCGTGCGGCGAGGTGAGTTCGGTCAGGGTGTCGCCGTAGAGGTTGCCGATGCGGCCCAGCGATTGACCGGCCTTCACCGTATCGCCGGTTGAGACCGAGGGGTACCACATGCCTTCTTCAGGCGAGCGAATCCAGGTGAACTGGTCGACCCGGGTCACCTTGTTGATGGCGGTATCTCCGGGCAAGACACCCAGGGAGCGCAGCGAGTTCTGTACCCCATCGACCATCATCCGGGTTTCGGGTTCGGTGAGCAGGCCCGAACTCCCGGCCTCGGCGATCATGCTGGGGATGCCAGCGGCAGCGGCGGCATCGCAGGTTGTGCCGGCCAGGCCTCCTGGTTGCGGACGGGAGGCGACGGCGTAGGGCAGCCCGAACGCTTCGCAGAGCGCCCAGGATTTCGCATCGACCTCGTCGTTGCCGCTGACGCTGTAGACCGAGAAGGGGTAGAGCGCTTCCACCATGTCGCCGCCGTGCAGGTCGATCAGGGCATCAGATGGCGCAATGACAGCGCGGAAAATGGCGTCGTCCATCACCTCGGAGAAGGTCCCCTCCGGGTTGCCGGGGAAAAAGCGGTTCGGGTTCTTGCCGTCGATGGGGGACACAAAGGGCGTCCGCGGCAGGAACGCCGGGACATCGATGAGTGGCAGCGAGATGACCGTGCCGCGCATGGTGGACGGATCGAGAGAACGGGTGGCGCGAATGTTGCCTTCGATGGCCGGGTACTCAGCCGGGTGGACCCCGGAGATGAGCGCCACGCGGGGGCCATCCTCGACGCCGCGCACGACCGTGTAGGGCCAGGCCCACTCGGCAAGCGTGGGATGGCTGAAGCGCAGCGTGCCACGGCGGACGGTACCGGGTGCAGGGAGTTCGATGCCGTCGAGGGCATCGGCGTCGTCCCTGGGGAACGCGGGTGCAGACAACTCAGGCTCCTTTCGCCTACTGCATGCGGGGATCGAGCGCATCGCGCAGTCCATCGCCGAAGAGATTGAAGGCGAGCACCGTGATCAGGATGGCCAGACCAGGGAAGAACCCGAGCCACGGGGCATCGCGCAGGTACTCGCGGCCGGAACTGAGCATCACGCCCCAGTCGGCATTCGGGGGCTGCGTTCCCAGGCCGATGAAGCTCAGGCCGGCGGCGTAGATGATGGCCTGGCCGATGGAGAGGGTGGCCAGCACGATAATCGGCGCCCAGGCATTGGCCAGCACGTGCCGCACGATAATCCGCGGGTTGGGCTGCCCCATGGCGCGCGCCGCCTCGACGTACTCCTTCTCCTTGATGGAGAGCACCGACCCGCGCACGATCCGCGCGAACGCCGGGATGTAGACGATTGCGACGGCAATGACCACGTTGTTGATGCCGGGCCCAAGCACCGCCATGATGCCGATGGCCAGCAGCAACCAGGGGAAGGCGAGCACAATATCGATCAGGCGCATGATCACCTGGTCCAGACTCTTCCCGTAGTAGCCGGCGGCCAGGCCCAGCGTGACGCCGATAAGCATGGCCACAATGACCGGGACAATGCCGACGTATAACGCTACGCGGGTGCCGACCAGAATGCGGCTCAGCACATCCCGGCCAAACTCATCCGTGCCCAGCCAGTGTTCGGAGCTCGGCGGCTTGAGCTTGATGCGGAACGACTGGTCGTTCGGGTCGTACGGAGTGATCCACGGCGCGGCGATGGCGATAATGACCAGCGCCACGATGATGAGCAGCCCGGCCACGGCCGCGTGGTCGCGACGCAGGCGACGGGCCGCATCGTGCCAGAGGCCGGCCGACGACCGGGGCACGCTCGCGAGTTGTGACACGGGCTGTGGGTCGGACGGCGACGGCACGCCGGCACCGGTGACTGGCCGTACCGCCTGGGCGTCAATCGCCATGGGTGTGCATCCGGTTGCGCCTAGGCATAGTGCACGCGTGGGTCGATGGCCGCGTAGGCGATATCGACCAGCAGATTGATGAAGACGAAGACGACCGCCACGACCAGGACGGTGCCCTGGATGGCGGGGTAGTCGCGCGCGCCGATAGCCGCCACCACATAGCGGCCCAGCCCCAGGCGGCCAAAGACGGTCTCGGTGAGGAATGCGCCGGAGAGGAGGCCGCCGAACTGGAGACCGATGGCCGTGACGATCGGAATCAGCGCATTCTTCAGCGCATGGCGCACCACGATGCGCTGTTCCTGGAGGCCTTTCGCCCGCGCGGTGCGCAGGTAATCCTGGCCCAGCACTTCCAGCATGGAGGAGCGGGTCATGCGCGCGATGATGGCCATGGGAATGGTGGCCAGCACGAACGCGGGCAGCAGGAGATGGTGCAGGCTGGACCAGAACGCGGGGCCATTGCGGGTCAGGATGCTGTCGAGCACATAGGCGTCCGTGATGCGGTCCAGCTTGATTCCGGTCCCGATGATGCCGCCGATGGGAAAGAGCCCGAGCCGGAAACTGAGAATGTAAATCAGGACGATCCCGCTCCAGAACACGGGCGTGCTGATGCCAATCAGCGCGACGAGCATCGTGCCGTAGTCGAGCGGTTGGGCGCGGTGCGTCGCGGCAATTACGCCAGCCGGAATGCCGATCAGGAGCGCGATGCACAGCGCGGCCACACTGAGTTCCATGGTCGCCCCGAAGAACTGCCGCAACTCGGATGCGACCGGCTGATGGGTGCGCAGGGAGGCTCCAAAATCGAGCGTGAAAGCGGACTTCAGGAAGTACGCGTACTGCACGGGCAGGGGCCGGTTCAAGCCAAACTCTTCCCGCACGCGCTCGACCTGCTCCACGCTCGCTTTCTCACCGGCCAGCGCCAGCGCCGGGTCCCCGGGGATGAGCTGCAGCAGGATGAAGACGGCCGTCATGATCCCGAGCAGAACCGGGAGGGCCAGAAGCATGCGTCGGATGATGAACCGCGTCATGGTGCTCGGAACAGAGGAGCAGGGCAGGGGCTAGCCCCTGCCCTGCCTGCACTCCGTTACGCCTTGCTGACCGCCGAGAAGTAGTAAATGTAGGTCGGCTGAAGCTGGAACCCCGTGATGTTGGCGCGGGTCACGACCTGGTGCTTCTGGTAACCCAGGAAGACCCACGGCGCCTCATCCACGATCAGTTGCTCGGCCTGGTGGTAAATCTTGGTGCGCTCGTCCTGGTCCGAAACGACCTGGGCCTGGGCGAGGAGATCGTTCACCTCCTTGTTGTCGAAGAAGGAGGTGTTTCCCGCGCCGGCGCTGGCGCCATCCAGCAGCGAGTACAGGAAGTTGTCCGGGTCGCCGTTATCGCCCTGCCAGCCGGAAAGCGAGATCTGGAACTTGTTGGCTCGCCGGTCCGCGCGGTACTGCGTCCACTCGGCGGTCTGGATCTCGGCCTGCACACCAACTTCGCTCCAGTACTCCTGGATAGCGGTGGCCAGGCGATCCCCCACCGGGTTGTAGCCACGCGGAATGGTGTACGACATGAAGGTGAAGGTGAGCGGGTTGCTTTCGTCGTAGCCGGCGGCAGCCAGCAGTTCCTTTGCCTTGTCCGGATCGTAGGGATAGGACTTGAGGTCCGGGTTGTAGGCCCAGTCCACCGGCGGCAGCACGCCGCCTGCCGCCACCATGTTGCCGTTGTAGAGACCCTCCGAGAGCTCTTCCTTGTTCACCGCGTAGTTGAGCGCCTGGCGCACTTCCTTGGTGGTGAACGGCTCCTTGGTGACGTTCATCTCGACGCAGTTCGTGTTCAGGCCAGCGTCTTCCACCACCAGCAGGTCCGGGTTCGTGCGCGCTTTCTCCACGTCTTCCGGCGTCAGCGCCCAGGCGATATCGAGTTCGCCCGTCTCCACCTGCTGCAGGCGGGTGGAGCCTTCCGGGACCACCTTGATGATCAACTGCTGCACCAGCGGCGCGCCGCCCCAGTAATCCGGGTTCGCTTCCAGCGTCATCTGGCTGTCGCGCGTCCAGTCGCTGGTCTGCGCCAGCTTGAATGCGCCGGTGCCGGAGGGGTTGACCGCGACGTAGTCCAGCCCCTGCGCGATCGCCTTCGGGCTAACGATGCCGGCGATGGGGATGGCCAGGTTGGCGAGCAACGGCGCGTACGGTGCGGGCAGGGTCATCTTGACCGTGAAGTCATCGACCTTTTCGGTCTTGTCGATCCAGTTCGAGATGAAGTCCGCCATGTAGACCATGCGGGTGGCGTCGTACTGCGACCCTTCGGCGCCCTCCTTGATCGAGTTGAACCAGGTCACCACGGAGTCGGCGTTGAAGTCGTCGCCGTCGTGGAACTTCACGCCCTGCCGCAGCTTGAACGTGTACTCCAGGCCGTCATCCGAGATTTCCCAGGACTCGGCCAGGCCCGGGCGGAGCGTGGTTGCGCCGAGTTCGTAGAGCACCAGGCAGTCATAGACGTTCGCGCAGGTGATGTACCCCTCCTGCGTGTCCGTGGTGCGCGGGTCGAGCTCATCAATGTCCGTGCCGACCCCGAAGATGATGGCGCTGGTGTCCTGACGGGCGAGCGCACCCTGCGGTGCGCGTGCAGCGCCCAGGCCGCCCAGTGCGGCCACCCCTGCGGTGGCGCCAGTGAGCTTCAGCAAATTGCGCCGGTCGAGTCGGGAATGGGTCAGGTCAGCGTGGGGCACGGCAGATACCTCCCTCGAAGAGATTCACCAGCGTGGCTTTCTGCACCGGGCTGGTGAACGGCAAGTTTTTGCATCCCTGCTAGAGTGCGCCGCTTCGTGCGTGAAGTCAAGCGGCAGCGCGAACTCCTGTTACTCCTTCACGGCTTGCTACCGTCATCAATCCACTGGCGCAGGGTGGCAAGTTGCTCCGAGGTCCACTGGTGGTCGCATGGCATGGAGCCGTCCGCGATGCGCTCGTAGATCAACTCGGCGTTCTCCTTGACGTCCTGGTATTTCCAGAGATCGAAAACGAAATCCATGGCCTCGCGGTCTTCCTCGCGGAACAGCGGCTTGATGTCGGTCTCGAAGCTCATGCACATCTCCCGAACATGGTGGCGATCCGCAGGGTCTGGCGGCGCAGTGTAGCCCTGGCGCGTCAGACGACGGCGCTTGCCGGCGCTCCGGCGGGGACCGGCAACCGCGCAAAATACTCCTGGTGCTCGCGAGAGACGCGGCAGGCGTGCTCGACGTCACCACTGGCGATGGCATCGACGATAGGTTGGTGACTGACGGCCACGGCCATCAGGTCGAGGCCCGGCGTCATCATGGTGATGGTAGTGCGCGTTTCGATGTGCAGCCCCTGCCAGACGCTGAGCAGCAGCAGGTTGTCGCTGGCCTCAATGATGACGCGGTGAAAGAGGTAACTGTGGGCGATCAGCGCGTCGATGTCGCCGTTGAGTGCCGCCTCCCGCATAGCTTGCACCTCGCCCTGGAGCACGCTGACATCGCCCTGCAGGCGCGGAGTGGCGAGGCGGGTGGCCAGCTCTTCCAGGCCGCCGCGCACGGCGTAAATCTCGTGCAGGCCGCGCTTCCAGATATCCCCGACCACCGCGCCGCGATGGGGCTGGCTGGTGATGAACCCGATGGCTTCGAGCTCGCGCAGGGCCTCCCGCACCGGAGCCTGGCTGGTGCCGAGGTCCCGGGCAATCTTCATCTCCACCAGGCGCTCGCCCGGTGCGTAGACACCGCGCAGGATGTCGCGCAGCAGGGCATCGCGCACCTGTTCGCGGAGAGATGTTCGTTTCAACGCCATACGGTTCTCCAGGGAGGGGTGTCGCGTCGTCCAGGGGCTGTCACTTCACTCGGGAGGAGCCATGCCGGCGGCTTGAGGACGGACACCAGCAAGACCAGAACACCTTCCTGCGTTCTTCCCCCCCTGGCCACCAGGGTAACCGTCTTCCGCACTGCAACCATCGTCCCGAGGTTACTCACCAGCGCACTAATTGACAGGAACCCTGCGGGAGTGATTTTCTTCGATTATCGATAATAGCGCTTCGCGCAAGACCAACGGAGGTCGGCCTGCCATGTTGCAGCGCGTCCATGTTCCGGTCGATGTCGGGGATGCCATCTCCCTGATGCAGCCAGGCGCGGCATTTCTGGCTGGGGGAACCCTGCTCATGCCGTACGTGAACACCGACATCTCCCCCTGGGAGACGCTCGTCAGCGGCAGACGGCTCGGTCTCGACCGGATCGATGCCGAACAGGGGGCCGCGCGCCTCGGCGCAACGACGACGCTCGCCGCGCTCGGCCGCGATGAGCGGCTGGCGTTCCTGCAGCCGGTGGTTGAGTCCATCGCCTCGCCGCTGATTCGCAACCTGGCCACAGTGGGCGGCAATCTGTTCGCCCGGCAGCCGTACGGCGACCTGGCGGTGGCGTTGCTGGCGCTGGACGCCGGGGTGGTGATCGCCGGGCCGGAAGGAGAGCGCCACGCGGCCGTGGACCAGCTATTCGCCGCCGGCGTGGGGCCGGGGGAGATCGTGACCGAGGTCACCTTTGCCCTCCCCGCGCCGGAAACGTTCTTCTACACGAAGGCGATGCGGCGCAAGCTGAACTCGGCCTCCATCGTCACAGTGGCGGCGGTGATCGAGCAAGACGCGGGCAAGGTCAGCAGCGCGCGCGTTGCGCTCGGTGGCGCGGGGCCGCGCGCCATCCGGTCGCACAGCGTCGAGGAGGCGCTGCTGGGACAGCCGTTGACTGTCGAGAGCGTCACCGCGGCGAGTGATCTGGCCCTGATGGATGCTGCTCCGTTCACCGACGCCTATGCCAGCGCCTGGTACCGGGCGCGCGTCTTGCCGGTGCATATCCGCCGCGCCATTCTCGGCGCGTGACTGCCAGCAACGCCATTGCCTGAGAAGAAGGAGGCGCCATGCCCTCGACCATCGTGACCCTGACGGTGAATGGCCAGGAAGCGGAGTTCCTCGCGAAACCGGGGACAACCCTGCTCGCGGCCCTGCGCGACAACCTCGGGCTTTTGGCCGCCAAGCGCGGCTGTGCGCAGGGGACCTGCGGCTCCTGCGCCGTGATCGTGGATGGCCAGGAATTGCCCGCCTGTCTCATCCCGGTCGAAACCATTGCCGGCGCCGAGGTGCGTACCCTCGAAGGGTTGGCGGACGGCAATGTGCTCAGCCCGTTGCAAACCGCCTTCGTCGAAGGTTTCGCAACCCAGTGCGGCTTCTGCACGTCCGGGATGCTGATGGCGGCCACGGCACTCCTGGACGACAACCCCGCGCCCACGCGAGACGACGTGGTGCGCGCCATTTCCGGCCATGTCTGCCGTTGCACAGGCTACGAGGCGATTATCGACGCCGTGCTGGTCGCTGCTGAGGCGCAGCGCGGGGCTGGGGATTCTGGGAGGAGCGTGGCGGATTGATGGACCCTCACCCCCAGCCCCGCTCCCTGTGCGCAAGGAGAGGGGAGCACGACCTCCAACGTCGCGGCAAGCATGGCCGGGGCGAGCAATAACGAACGACTTCACAAGCCGCGAGCCCCTCTCCCTGCGCACAGGGAACGGGGTTGGGGTGAGGGTCATTCCATGAGCAGACGCTTTGCCGAAATCGACACCGACTTTTTTGCCACCGAGCGAGATGCCGATTTTCACGTCATCGGCACCGCCGCGCCGCGCTCCGATGCGCGAGGGCATGTCACCGGGCAGACGCGCTACTTCGAGGATGTCTCGTATCCGGGGCTGCTGCACCTCAAGATGCACCGCTCCGATCGCCATCATGCCCTGATCACGGACGTAGACACCTCGGAGGCTGAGGCCACGCCCGGCGTGAAACGGGTGCTGACCTACCGGGACGTCCCGAACAACTGGTACACGATTCTGCGCCTGATCGGCGTGGAGCCCGATGACGAGCCGGTGCTGGCCGAAGACCGCGTGCTGTATATGGGCGAGCCGATTGTGGCGGTGGTTGCCGAAACGGAGGCCGCCGCGCTCCTCGGCGCGAGCCGGGTCAAGGTTGCGTACGAGGACCTGCCGGCGGTGCTGGATGTGGACGAGGCGTTGCTGCCGGGCGCGCCGGTGGTCAACCCGAAGCACGGCGAGAAGAACTACTTTACCTATGAGGGGCATCACTGCCGCCGCATTCGCTTCGGCGATGTGGAGCAGGGGTTTGCCCAGGCGGATCGCATCTACGAGTACACGTATCAGTCGTCGCCGATCGAGCACGCGCCACTGGAGCCAACCGGCTGCGTTGTCAAGCCGGAGGGCGATGGCCGCCTGCTGATTCACTCGGATACCCAGGCCTGCTACTTCACGCTCGACAACACCGCGCTGACGCTGGGCGTGCCCTTCAACCGGCTGCGCGTAGTCGGAGGGACGGTCGGTGGCGGCTTCGGCGGCAAGGTCGACGTCATGGTCGAGCCGATTGCCTGCATTGCCGCGCAATTGACGAACCGGCCCGTGAAGTTCGTGTACAGCCGGGCAGAGGAGATGCAGGTTTCCTCGCCACGCGCTGCCGAGCGGATCACCATCAAGGATGGCGTGATGAACGACGGCCGCATCGTGGCGCGGCAGGTGACGCTGCGCGTCGATGCCGGCGCCTACTCGCGGCACTCGCCCTACGGCACCACCAAGGCGGCGGCGCATATGCCGGGGCCGTACAGCATTCCGAATGTCTGGGTGGATGCCTACTGCGTCTACACGAACCGCACGCCCTCCAGCGCCATGCGCGGCTTCGGCGTCACGATTGCGGACTTCGCGCTGGAGAGCCAGATGGACCGCATCGCGCGGGATCTTGGTCTCGATCCGCTGGTCCTGCGGCTCACGAATGCCTATCGCGATGGCGACATGAAGGCGCACCGCAAGATCGTGGAGGGGGCTGCGCTGATCGAGGTCATCCAACGGGCGGCGGCACTGGTCGGTCATGAGCTGCCGGCGGCGAGCCGGGAGCTCACCTCGGCGGGAGGGGCGCACTGATGGCGAAATTGCGTGGCCGCGGCTTCGCGGCGGTGAACTACCCGACTGGCATGAACCTGGGCGGCGATCCCTCGCAGGCGCTGATCCACGCGACGACCACCGGGACCTTTGTTATCACCCTGTCGTCGGTCGACCTGGGGCAGGGCCTGAAGACGGTGGTGGCGCAGTGCGCGGCGGAGACGCTTGGCCTGCCGCTGGAGATGATCCTGGTCGATACGGCGGACACCGACACCGGCCCGCACTGCATGGGCACGTTCGCCAGCCGGGGCACGCACCGGGTCGGGAACGCGGTGATCATGGCGGCGCGCGAGGCGCGCGAGGTGATGCTGCAGGCCGCTGCGGAAGAGCTGGAGGTGGACCCCGCCGACCTGGAAACGGACGGCACGGGGTTCATCCAGCTCAAGGGCGCCCCGGAGAAGAAGATTCACATCGTCGATCTGGCGCTGGCGGCGCACTTCAAGCAGGGCAAGACGATTTCCGGGCGGGGCATCTTCCTCAAGCCGAAGAGCGAGCCGGTGCCGGAGACGGGCGAGATGGACCCCGACTCCTGTCAGGCGCACGCCTGCACCGTGGCCGATGTGGAGGTGGACGACGAGACGGGCGTGGTCGAGGTGCTGGCCATGTACAACGTTTACGAGATGGGGCGGGCGCTCAACCCCGCGATGGCACAGCAGCAGATCGTGGGCGGTGCGTGGATGGGCATCTCCCACGCCCTGTTCGAAACGACCGAGCCGTACTACCCGAACCGCGCTAATGGCCCGACTGACTTCGCTGAGTACCTGATGCCAGGCCCGGCCGACCTGGCCGCCATGGAGAGCGTCATCCTGGAACGCCCCGCCGCGAACGGGCCCTTCGGGGGCAAGGGGATTGGCGAAATGACCGCCAACTCGCCCATTCCCGCCATCGCCAATGCCATCTACGATGCGTGCGGCGTGCGGGTGGAGAGCATCCCGATGACGCCGGAGAAGATTTTGCGTGGACTGGATGAACTACGGGCGGGTGGATGATCGCAGTTGATTTGACCTGGGGGCCGCACGCATGAGCGGCTTCCGTGATCCCGAGGACGTGCAGCACTCGCTGCAGGACGTGACCTATTTCGCGGACGATGGGCTGGCCACCGCCATTTTCCTGGCCGGCGAGCTGGGCAAGCCGCTCCTGCTGGAAGGGGAGCCGGGCGTCGGCAAGACGGCGGTGGCGCAGGCCCTGGCCAGCATCAGCGGGCGCGACCTGGTGCGCCTGCAGTGCTACGAGGGGCTGGACGCCGCGCAAAGCCTGTACGAGTGGAACTACGCCCGGCAACTGCTGCACCTGCGCGCGCACGAGCACGGTGCGGAGGTGGACGACATCTACCGGCCGGAGTTCCTGCTGGAGCGTCCGCTGCTGCGCGCGCTGCGCAGCGAGTCCGGCGCGGTGCTGCTGATTGACGAAGTGGACCGTGCCGACGCCGAGTTCGAGGCGTACCTGCTGGAATTCCTGAGTGACTTCCAGATCAGCATCCCCGAGATGGGCACGGTCCGCGCGACAGTCAAGCCGCTGGTGATCCTGACATCGAACCGGACGCGGGAGTTGCACGATGCCTTGAAGCGGCGCTGCATGTACCACTGGATCGACTTCCCGGAGCAGGCGCGCGAGCGCCGCATCGTCGAGGCGCTGGCGCCGGGCCTGACCGCCGAGGCGGCGGAGGCCCTGGTTTCCGCCGTGGCGCAGACGCGGGAGATGTCGCTGCTGAAGAAGCCGGGCATCGCGGAATCAGTCGATTGGGCGCGCGGCGCGCACGCGCTGCACCAGCGCGGCGTGGCCTGGCCGGTGGCCCTGCGCCGCTCCCTCGGCCTGCTGCTGAAGGACCAGGAGGACATGGCGCGGGTTGAGCGGGAGGCGGAGGGACTGCTGGTTGGCGCGGGCGCAGAGGGTTGAACGGATGTCGTCCGGTCTCAGTGGTCATCAAGAGTGCACCTTTGCTCGGGAGAAACCTCGACTTGGATGCCGCCTACCCGCGCGTGTCGTCCTGAGCGCAGTCGAAGGACCTCGTCCCCAACCGCCCGGTTCGAGGCGTCACCCACCTTCCCCTGTCATCCTGAGACCGCAGGCGAAACATCTCGTTCTCCCCTCAATGACGCGCCAGGACGCCTCCCCTCGTGCACCCCACGCCCGCAGCGGGGTGGCAGTCTCAAACGTCGCAGTTGGGAACGAGATCCTTCGACAAGCTCAGGATGACACGCGAGAAGCTCAGGATGACACGCGAGAAGCCCAGGATGACACGCGCGGGCGGGCGGCAGGCGAAGACGCGCGTTTGGCGATCAAAGAGCCAGGTGACGTGTGAGCGAGGGTGCATCCCTCAGCACATCCCAGACACTGCTGACCGGCTTCGTGGATGCGGTCAGCGCGGAGATTGCGCCGGTGCTGCCAACGCGCCGCATCGACTTCCTGCGCGCGGTGGCGATCACGCCGCTGCGCGAGTTGCCCGATCTCTACTGGCTGGCGCGGCTGACACTCGTTACTGACGTAGGGCAGATTCCCGATTTCGATGCGCTGTTCAAGACCTGGTTCGGGGCCGGTTCGTGGCAGATCGAGACGGTTTCAGACGAGGACGAGCCCGAGAGCGAGGCCGAGCAGCCGCATAAGGGCGAATCGCCATCTGCCAGCCCGGAGGAGATCAGCGAGGGCACGGGCGAAGCGGCCAGCGTCGATGAACTGCTGAACCGGCGGCTGGTGGAGGACGCCAGCGCCGAGCAGCGGGAAATGTGGGTGCGAACGGTGCGCGCGGCGCGGCGGTTCCTGCCCCGGGGGCGTGGCCGGCGGCGGGTGCGGGATACGCACGCTGGAGAGATTGCTGTGCGCGACGTGCTGGCGGAAGCGCAGCGTATGGGCGGCGAAATCGTGCGCCTGCGCTACCGGACGCGGCCACAGCGCCAGCGGCGGGTGCTGCTGCTGCTCGATATCTCCGGGTCGCTCAAGTCGCACAGCCCTGACTTCCTGCGCTTTGCCCACGCTCTGGTCCACGGCGGGGAGCGGGTCGAGGTGTTTACCTTCGGCACCCGCCTGACGCGTGTCACGCCGAACTTGCGGCATCCGGATGTCGACGTGGCCGTGGCCAGCCTGAGCGATGTCATCGCCGACTTCGATGGTGGCACGCGTATCGGGGAGGCGTTCGCCACCTTCCTGGGCAACAGCCGCTACCTCTCCCTGGCGCGCGGCGCGCTGGTGCTGGTGCTCTCGGACGGGCTGGAACTGGGGCAACCGGGGCAGATGGTGGCGACCACCGAGCGCCTGGCGCGGCTGGCGCATCGGCTGGTGTGGCTGACCCCGCTGGCGGGAGACCGCAACTATCGGCCGGCCACGCGCGGCATGGTGGGCATTCTGGGCTCGCTCGACCGGCTCGGCAACGCCGACTCGCCCCGGTATCTCCTGCGGGAGCTGGAACGGCTGCCCGAGCTGGAGGGACGGCCCCGGCGGCAGGCCGCCGCCGCCTGGACGACGCAACGGAGGAGCGCATGAGCGAGCAGGGATACGTCGACGCCCATCACCACATCTGGAGGCAGGCTGACCTGGCGTGGCTGCAGGGGCCGATGGTCCCGCGCATCTTCGGTGAGTACGAGCCGATCCGGCGCGACTACCCGATCAGCGAGTACCGCGCCGATGTCGAGCCGGTAGGGATCACGAAGTCGGTCTACGTGCAGACGAACTGGCCACTGGAGCGCGTGGTCGATGAGGTGCGCTGGGTGCAGGCGGTGGCCGACGAGACCGGGTGGCCGCACGCCATCGTCGGCTCGGCGGACCTGCTGGACGACGGCTGCGCGGCGGTCTTCGCGGAGCAGGCGCGCATTTCGCCGCTGATGCGCGGTACGCGGCTGCAACTGCACTGGCACGAGAACCCGCAGTACCGCTACGCGCCCGTGCCGGACCAGATGCACGACCCTGCGTTCCGCCGCAATCTGGCCCGCATCGCAGACTACGGGTGGCTCTTCGAACTCCAGGTGTTTGCGGGGCAGATGGCGGACGCAGCGCGCCTGGCCGCCGATTTTCCCGGGATCCCTTTCGTGCTCATCCACGCCGGGATGCTGACCGGCGATGACCAGGCGACGGTTGCGGCGTGGCGCGAGGGGATGCAGCGCCTCGCCGCGCAACCGAACGTCAACGTCAAACTCTCCGGGCTGGGCACGTTCATCCACCGCGTCGATCCCGCATTCATTACGTTGGTGGTCCGTGAAACGGTGGGCATGTTCGGCGCCGACCGCTGCGTGTTCGGCAGCAACTTCCCGATCGAGAAGCTGTGGACCGATTTCCCGACGCTGTGGGCTGCGCATCAGGCGGCGTTGGAGCCGTTCACGGCGGCGGAGCGCGACGCGGTGCTGCGCGGGACGGCGACGCGGTTGTACCGGCTGTAGGGCCTGCAGCCGCGCGAGTGGACTCTCAGGACGTTGTCAGGCGCTCGCCCAACTATCCTGGCATTCTGAGCCCGAAAGGCGAAGAACCTCGTTTTCTGGGCATGTCAACAAACCTGACAAGGCCCCGGAAAGGGATACAGCGTCGGACAGTTGCGGGAGGTTGTCAGGCAGTCTGCCGGTCTCAACGGACGAGATTCTTCGCCTGCAGCTCTGAATGACAGAAGGGGTTTGCCTACCGGGCGGCTGTTCGTAGCCGGTGGATCGAGTACGCACGTGGGGCGAGTCGCTCCATTGCGACTCACCCCGTGTTCGATGTACGCGCGGGCTACCCCGCCTGCGTGATGCTGGCCACGCCGGAGGTGTTCGGGGTCACGGCCGCATCGCCGCTGTAGACGATCTTCGCGACGCCGCTGGCGGTGGCCGTGAGCGTGGCGTTGGCGTGAACGATGGCCTGGGCGGTGTCGCTGGCGGTGACGGTGGCGTCGGTGCTGGCCAGGTTGCCCGCGTCGTAGACGCTGGTCCCCTGCAGCGTGACATCCTGGCGCTCCACCGTACCGGCCAGAGAGATCTTGCTGTTGCCGGCCAGGGTGGCCTGGAGCGCCGTGGCGGTCAAGTTGGCGATGGTGATGCTGGACGTGCCGCGTACATCGAGGATGAGGTCATCGGCGGTGAGCGCGTCGGCGCTGGCCGCGCCCGACCCGCTGACGCTGAGGTCGCCGAGCGTCTTGACACCCACGTAGTAGGTGATCGGCTGATCGGTGCGGAAGTCGCGCGCGGGCTCGATGACGAGGGTCCCGTTGCGCACGTCCGAGGTGATGCGGTTGCGCACCTTCTCCTCGGCGTCGATGGTCAGGTACTCGCGGTCTCCCTGCACGATCTGCATCTGTCCCACGCCCTGCAACTGGATGGCCGCGAAGCCGCTCACGTCGCGCACTTCGCCCGGTGTCGCTGCGGCAGGTGTGGGCGTCTCGGTGGCCGGGACTGGCGTGGGGGTCGCCGTCAGCCGGGAAAAGACGAACTGCGCGGCAGCATCATCGTAGTGCCAGCTCTCCACAACCAGGCCGTTTTCCAAGCGAGCCATGACGATCCCGCCAATCATCAGGCGCGGCGCAACACCATCAGGCAGCGCAACGAGGCTCGGGTCGACGTCGCCGCGCAGTTCCACGCGAACGGCGGCGGTGTCACCCGAAGCCACCACGTCCTCGACCAGGAGCTTGGCGTTGGGCATCACGCCGCGCAGCCGGGTCAGCGCGTCGCTGAGACCGGCCAGGTCGCCGCTGAACTCCTGACCCGTGGTAAATGAGCGGAGCGGCGTGTGGTTGACGTAGTTTGGCGCGAAACTCAGGTTCAGCACCGACATGTCGCCATTACTCAATGCCTGGTTGATGGCGTTGATGGCGCGGCGGGCGGCGGCTTCCGTTGAGGCAGAGGCGACCGCGCTCTGGGCGCTGCCCGGTTGGGTGAAAGCCTGCAGCAGGAGGCCGGCCGCCAGCCCACCCGCGCCAAGCTGGCGCAGGGCCGCGCGGCGGGGCAGGGAAGCGGGCGAGGCGAGGTGTGACAGCTTGGGGTCTGTGGTCATGTTCGGTGCAGTCCTTCACGCAGCAGCGCCTCTGGCGCTACGTCCGCACGGCGTGGCAGCCGCGCTGCTCGTCAATTGAGCGTACTCTGAAACGCACGATCATCCGGCAAACGGTCAATGCCGTCGGGGACCTCGTCGTTTGCCTGAATTCCAGAGATACTTGATAGACAACTGGCGATCAGGCGGCTCGTTTGGTCAGTGTACGGGTCCAACACGCGAGGGGCATTGGGTGGCGTTGCAGGTTCAATCACATTCGTCTCACTGGGGCGCATTCGACGCCATCACGGAAGCCGGCAAACTGATCGACATTCGGCCCTTCGCCGGAGACCCGGAACCTTCACCGCTCCTCGGCAATATCCGTACCGGGGCCCAGGGCGCGGCCCGTATTTCGCAGCCGATGGTGCGCCGTGGCTGGCTGGAGGATGGGCCCGGCCCGGACACGCGACGCGGCAGCGATGACTGGGTCCCGGTGTCCTGGGACGAGGTCACCACGTTGCTGGCCGCTGAGTACCGTCGGGTCTACGGCGAGTTCGGGCCGCAGGCGGTCTACGGCGGCTCCTATGGCTGGGCCAGCGCGGGCCGCTTCCACCACGCGCAGAGCCAGTTGCACCGCTTCTTGAACAGCCTTGGCGGGTACGTGCGCTCCGTCAACACCTACAGCAACGCGGCCGGCGACGTGATCCTGCCCCGGGTGGCCGCGCCGATGCTGAGCATGACGCAGCGGGGCACCGAGTGGCCGGTGATTGCCGAGCACACGGACCTGATCGTGGCCTTTGGCGGTATTCCGCTCAAGAACACCTCCGTGAGTCCCGGTGGTGCAACGGTGCACGCGGTGGGTGAGAATTTGCGCCGGCTCGCCGAGCGGGGCGCGCAGTTCGAGTTGTTCAGCCCCTTGCGCGACGATCTGCCGGCCTACACCAATGCGACCTGGCACGCGATAGTGCCGGGCACGGATGTCGCGGCCATGCTCGCGCTGGCCTACGTGCTGATCGACGAAGGGCTGACGAACCGCACCTTTCTGGACCAGGCCACGGTCGGCTACGAGAAACTGGAACGCTACATCCTGGGGCTGGATGACGGCCAGCCGAAAGACCCGGCCTGGGCCGCCGCCATCTGCCAGATTCCGGCTGAAACACTGGTGAACCTGGCGCGGCGCATGGCTGGCGTGCGCACGTTCATCAATACTAGTTGGTCCCTGCAGCGGGCGGAGTATGGAGAGCAGACGCCGTGGATGGGCATTGCCCTGGCGGCCATGCTCGGCCAGATCGGCCTGCCGGGTGGGGGCTACGGCTTCGGCTACGGCTCCATGCAAAGTGTCGGCACGGCGCCGCTCAAGCATCGCTTGCCCGTCTTCCCGCAGGGCAAGAACCCGGTCAGCGCGTTCATCCCGGTGGCGCGGGTCTCGGACATGCTGCTGCACCCGGGCGAGACCTTTGCCTACAACGGCGAAGATCACGTCTACCCGGAGATCAAGCTGGTCGCGTGGGCGGGCGGCAACCCCTTCCATCACCACCAGGATATCGGCCGCCTGCGCCGCGCGCTGCAGCAGACCGACACGGTGGTCGTGCACGATCCGTTCTGGACCGCCACAGCGCGACATGCGGACGTGGTGCTGCCGTCAACGGTCAGCCTGGAGCGCAACGATATCGGCGCGGCCGGGAACGACCCGTACCTGATCGCCATGCGGCAGGCGGTGAAGCCCCTTGGATGCAGCCGTCACGACTTCGATGCCCTGGGCGATATCGCCAGCGAATTGGGCGTGGGCGAGGTCTTCACCGAGAACCGCTGCGCTGAAGCGTGGGTGCCGTACCTCTACAACCACTGGCGCGATGGCCTGCCGGATGGCCGCTCGCGGTTCCCGGAGTTCGATGAGTTCTGGGAGACGGGGTATCTTCAGCTACCAGATACCGATGATGGCCTCGTGCTGTTCGAGGGAGTGGCAGCCGGTCACTCCAGCAACCCATTGACGACCCCGAGTGGCCGCATCGAACTCTTCTCGGACACCATCGCCAGTTTCAACTACACCGACTGCCTGGGGCATCCCGCGTGGTTCGAACCGCAGGAGTGGCTGGGCAGCCCCGAGCAGGCGCAGTTCCCCCTGCAACTCGTGGCGAACAACCCGCGCACGCGGCTGCACAGCCAACTCGACGCCGGGGAGACGAGCCAGCAGTCCAAGATCCAGGGGCGCGAGCCAATGCGCATCCACCCGCAAGATGCTGCGCCGCGTGGTATCGCGGACGGTGACGTCGTGCGGCTGTTCAACAACCGGGGAAGTTGCCTGGCAGGTGTCATCATCAGCGAGGATGTGCGGCCCGGCGTGGTGCAGTTGTCAACCGGCGCCTGGTACGACCCAATCGATCCCGCCGATCCGCACAGCCTCTGCGTGCACGGCAACCCGAATGTGTTGACGTTTGACCGGGGGACCTCCAGCCTGGCGCAGGGGTGCAGCGGGCAACACGCGCTGGTGGAGGTTGAGCGGTGGCTGGGGGAGTTGCCGCCGATTCGCGCGTATGACACGCCGCGCACCGTGGCCAGAAAAGACGTGAGGGCGAGGAGCTAAGCCCCGCCCTCGACATCGCATTTTCGTGCCGGCCCATTGCCAAGGGGCTCGGTCACACCCTCTTTATAGAGGGGTCACTTTCGTTGCTTGTGGTATTGAGTCTCAGCGGAACGGGTGGCCTCCTTTCGCGTATCGCGAATGGTGGACTGGGTACCCGCTTGCATCTTACGCCTCGACAACAGTGTTGTAAAGGCCTCACGCTACACGTCGCAGGAGCGCCGTTTCGCAGCGGTCTGTGCAGCCTGATCTTGCGGAAAGGGCGCTACTTCAACATCGAAATCGCGGTGCTCATGAGCAGGACGGCGAGGAACGCCTGGAGCGGGCGGCGGGGTACGAGCGGCGCCATGCGGCTGCCGATCAGGACACCCGGGATGGACCCGAGCATGAGCTTGCCGGCCAGCGCCATGTCCACATCCTGCATGAAGAGCAGGTGCGCCAGGGCAGCGGTGCCCACCAGCAGAAAGGCGTGCGCAACGTCGGTGCCGACCAGCTTGTCTGGCGCGAGGGCGATCGTCATCACCAGCAGGGCGATGATGAGACTGCCGCTGCCAATGGAGGTCATGCCGACGAGGAAGCCGCCCAGCGCGCCGATGGCGATCAGGCGGCCAGTCGGGAAGTGGTCATAGGTCAGGTGCAGGTTGTTGGTCTCGCCCTTGAAGCTCATCCAGAGCTTGCGCACCATCAAGACGGCGGCGACCACCAGCATGACGCCGATGAAGCGCTCCAGCACCGCGTTGACATCCACGTGCAGCACGTTGTGCAGGTAGTAAAGGACGACCACCGCCACAACCGTGGCCGGGATGCTGCCCGTCGCGAGCGCGCGCACAACCCGGGTATCAACCGTGCCCTGCCGCCAGTGCTGCCACGCCCCAAAAAGCTTGGTCGCAGAGGAGTACGCGAGGTCTGTGCCGACTGCCACGGTGGCGGGCATGCCCAGCCCAACAACCAGCAGCGGAGTCATGAGTACACCGCCGCCCATGCCTGTGAGCCCTACCAACATGCCCACGACGAGGCCGTACAACGGCAGCAACAAGTCAGTCGTCATCCCATTCCCGGCCAGATGCGAGTGTGATGGTTGACCACTCCCCAGCAAGTGATCATTGTCCACCATCCCGATGGCCTTTGAAGAATGCCACGAGACGCGCGATCTGTCCAGTCCCACGGCAAAGTGTACGTACGCATCGGGACTACCGTCGGCTGCCGCGGCGTGAAACGTTCCAGCCCGCAACCTGCACAACGGGACGCACGTTGGCATGTGCCGTGCGCATTTGCCGATTGCTCGCCAAGCAGCGATCATGAACGGAAGATTGCCCCGGTAGTGCCAGGTGCGAACGATGGGAGCGCGGTCAATGCCGGCGATGCGTGAACTCGCCACAGACGCGGCGCCGTCTGGGCCGCTGTTGCGGGGCTACGACCCCGGGCCGTTCTATGACGAAATGTTCTCGGTGCGAGGCGGCTCGCTCGCACCACGGCCCCACTACCAGGACCTGGCGCACGACCTCGCGCGGTTGACGGCGGCCGACCTGGCGCGAGCCAGCGAGCTGGCCAATCGCTCGTTTCTGCACCAGGGCATCACGTTCACGGTGTACTCCGATGCCGAACAGGGCACTGAGCGCATTTTCCCGTTCGATCTCATCCCGCGCCTGATCCCGGCCCATGAGTGGGAACTCATTGAGCGCGGGCTGCAGCAGCGCATCCGCGCGCTCAACCTGTTCATCCACGACATCTACCACGGGCAGCAGATCCTGCACGACCGGGTGGTGCCGCGCCGCCTGATCGTGCGCGCTCGCCACTTCCGGCGCGAGGTCGTCGGCGTGGATGTCCCGCATGATCGCTACATCCATGTCGTGGGGAGCGACCTGGTTCGTGACGGCGAGGGGCGCTACCTGGTGCTGGAGGACAACCTGCGTTCCCCCAGCGGCGTCTCGTACGTGCTGGCGAACCGGCGCGCCATGACGCACGTGTTCCCGGACTGGTTCGATGAGGTCAGTGTGCGGCCGGTCGATCACTACACCGGCCAGCTCCTCGAGAACCTGCGCGCCCTCTCGCCGCGCCCGACGCCCGCCAATGGGCCGGGCCCGACGGTGGTGTTGCTGACGCCCGGCGTCTACAACTCAGCCTATTTCGAGCACGCCTTTCTGGCCCAGCAGATGGGTATCGAACTGGTGGAGGGGCGCGACCTCTTCGTGCTCGATAACCGGGTCTACCTGCGCACCACGCTCGGCCGCCAGCCGGTCGATGTGATCTACCGCCGCGTGGACGACGAGTTCCTGGACCCACTCTCGTTCCGGCCGGACAGCATCCTGGGGGTTGCCGGGTTGCTGGGCGCGGTGCGGGCGGGCAACGTGGCGCTGGCGAACGCCATTGGCACCGGCGTGGCGGACGACAAGGTCGTCTACCACTACGTACCCGCCATCATTCGCTACTACCTGAACGAGGAGCCAATTCTCGGCAACGTGCCGACCTACCTGCCGGACGACCCGGAGCAGTGCGAGTATGTGCTGGCGAACCTGGATCGGTTGGTGGTGAAGGCCGCCAACGAGAGCGGCGGCTACGGCATGTTGATTGGCCCCAGCGCCACTGAGGAGGAGATCCTGGAGTTCCGCCGCCGCATTCTCAACGACCCGCGCGACTACATCGCGCAGCCGGTGGTGCCGCTGTCACGCCACCCATCCTTCGTGGACGATGGCGACGGTGCCCCCGGCCATCTCGAAGGTCGACATGTCGATCTGCGCCCTTACATCCTGACCGGCAACGACGGCATTCACGTCCTGCCCGGCGGGCTGACCCGTGTGGCGCTGCGCAAGGGGTCGCTGGTGGTCAACTCCAGCCAGGGCGGAGGCAGCAAGGACACCTGGGTGCTGGAGTGAGCGGAGGGCGCAGGCAGATGCGGGGGCGAGCAGGATGCTGAGCCGGATCGCGGAATCGCTCTACTGGATCGGGCGCTACGTGGAGCGGGCGGAAGATACTGCGCGCATCACGGATGTGAATTACCACCACACGCTGGGCATGGGCACCTCGCCGGAGGCAGAGGCGCGGCGCACCCGGCACTGGGAGGCGCTCATCGCCATCGTTGGCAACGAGCAGCGCTTCCGGAACAGCTACGGTGAGGCGAATGAGGAAACGGTTCCCACCTATCTCACGTTCGATCCCAACAACCCGAACTCGATCATCTCCTGCGTCGCGCGCTCGCGGGAGCAGGCGCGCGCCATGCGGCACCAGATTGCCAGCGAAATGTGGGAAGCGCTGAACCGCTTCTACCTCGATCTGCAGCGCTGGACCGGCTTCGGGCAGGAACCGGTCAGCCCCGAGAACGCCCACCTCTTCTACCGCTCGGTGATCGAATTCAGCCACCTCTTCCAGGGCGTAACGGACAGCACCATGCCCCGCGAGGAAGGGTGGCACTTCCTGCAGGCCGGCAAATTCCTGGAGCGGGCCGAAAAAACCGCTCGCGCGCTCGATGTGAAGTACCACTTGCTGGTGGCTGACGCGGTGCCCCATGCGCCGGTTGCCGGGCCTGGCTTCGAGGACGCCGCCGCGCGTATCACGGAGGATGTGCCGGGCGAGTGGCACCAGTGGCAGGCGGTGCTGCGCTCGCTCTCTGCCTATGAGGCGTATCACAAGCTCTACCGCGCGGCGGTGCAACCACGCGAAGTGGTGGAAATGCTCACCCTCTCGCCGGTTTTTCCGCGGTCAATCCTGTTCTCCCTGTGTGAGGTGGACGACGCGCTGGCGCGCATCTCGGCGTACCGCACCTACGATCCCGAGCACCGGACGGTCTCCAACGTGGCCTTGCCGATGTCAATCCCTTCGGGTGGCAGCGAGGCGGAGCGGGCCGCCGGCATCCTGCGCAGCCGGTTGGCGTACGGACGGGTTGAGGAAATCTTCGAGACCGGGCTGCACCAGTACCTGCTCGATCTGCAGCGATCCTGCTACCGGCTGGGCGAGCACATCCAGTCCGAGTACTTCGCGCCGCGGGTTCTGCGGCCGGAAGACGTGGTGGCCTGAGGAGGCGACATGCGCTACCGGATCACACACCGTACGGCCTACACCTACGCGCCACCTGCCTACGAGAGCTTCAACGAAGTTCGCCTGCGGCCCGTCTCGGACGGCATGCAAACCTGCGTCGGGTTCAACCTGGCTATCGACCCGCCGGCCACGGTGATTGCCTTCGAGGACTACTACGGCAACTCCGTGCACGACTTCGGGATTCCGTACCTGCATGACCGCCTCTGCATTGAGGCGACGAGCGATGTCATCACCTTCGCCGGCGTGGGGGAGCACCTTACCGGTCCGCGTGAGGGGGAAGTTGACCGCTCGCCGGTTTTGGTCGCCCTGGCGCAGGATGAGTACTTCGCGGATGAGAACGCCGAGTTCCTGCACCCCAGTGCCTACGTCGCGCTGGGCCGATCGACCGAGATGATCACCGAGGGGCTGCTGGCGGCCACGCCCGAGATGTCAGCGTACGGGTTCCTGCTCGGGGCCGCCGCCTATGTCCACGACCACTTCGAGTACCGCGTGGGGGCGACGAACGTGCGCTCGACCGTCGAGGATCTGCTGCAGGGCGGCAGCGGCGTGTGCCAGGATTTCTCGCACCTGCTGATCTCGCTGTGCCGCCACGCGGGCCTCCCGGCACGCTACGTCAGCGGCTACCTGGGCAACGTCTCAGCCAGCGCCGCCTCCCACGCCTGGGCGGAAGCATTCGTGCCGCCCTATGGCTGGGTAGGCATCGACCCAACGGCGGGCACGCCCTCCACCGGGCGGCATGTCAAGGTGGCTGTGGGGCGGGACTACGCCGATGTCTCGGTGGTGCGCGGCACCTACCGGGGTGGCGCGGCCTCCGGCCTGGAGGTTTCGGTAGAGTGCGAGGTCGTGGGGGATTCCCAGAGCCTTGGCATTGGCGCGCCTGCGCGCTCCCGGGTCGGCCCGATCCAGTTCCAGACGCTTGGCGCGATGCGGCAGCTACAGCGCCTGGAGGCGATGACCCAGTCGTTGGGCGCCATGGTGCAGACGCTGGCGCCGATGGGCAGCATGGAGATGGATGATCCCTTTGCCCCCGGCTCGGACGACCGCTCGCCACGCCAGCAACCGCAGCAACAGCAGCAGACCGCCGGGGAAGGCGCGTAGATGTTGCTCCGGGTTGGCTGTGAGTTCAGCTACTCGTCGCCGGTTCCCACGCCGGCGGTCGCCCTGGTGCAGCCACGGCCCGACCCTGCCCACCGGATAGCCTGGGAAGCGTGGCGCATCGAGCCGGAAACGCCGCACCATGCGTATCTCGATCTCTTCGGCAACCGCTGCGAGCGCCTGACCCTGCCAGCAGGAGAGGTGTCGCTGGTGTACGACGCCGTGGTGGAGGTGAGCGGCGAGCCGGACGCGGTCGATCCTGCTGCCCAGGCCAGCCCTATTGCCGATCTGCCGGATGGCCTGCTCGTCTACACGCTCTCAAGCCGCTACTGCCCGTCGGAAACGATGGCGGCCACGGCCTGGCGCCTGTTCGGGCACGTGCCGCCCGGCTGGGAGCAGGTGCAGGCGGTCTGCGACTGGATCCACGCCAACATCGAGTACGGGCAGTTGCTGAGTACGCCCAGCACCACGGCGCTTGACGTCTTCGTGGCGAGCGGCGGCATGTGCCGCGATTTTGCCCACCTGGCGATCACGTTCTGCCGCGCGCTCAGTCTCCCGGCCCGCTATGTCTTCGGGTACATGCCAGATATCGGGGTACCCGGACCCTTTCCCCCGATGGACTTCCACGCCTGGTTCGAGGTCTGGCTGGCCGGCCGGTGGTGGACGTTCGACGCCCGCTTCAACACGCCCCGCATTGGCCGGATTCCGATTGGGGTGGGGCGCGACGCGGTGGACGTGGCGATGATGACGACCTACGGCCCGGCCCAGTTCCAGCGGATGGTGGTCTGGACTGACGAAGTAGACTCTGCCACCCCGCCGCAGGACACTGATCTTGCCGCGCGCGGCGCGCACCTGCGGCACTCCGAGGGGCTGCGCATCGGCGCGGAGCGTGGACACGCAGGACGAGGACGTTGAGGGAGCCGTCAATCGACGTGCACCAGCAGGCGCTCCAGGCCATGCTGGCCCAGGCGATCGATCATCGCGACGTGTGCTGGGACGATGTTCGCTGGACGGCGTACGTCATCCACCAGCAGTTCCGCTACGAGTACCAGGGGCCGATCAGCGACCTGCGCCACCGGCTCGTGATCATCCCGCCGGAACGGCACGGCCCGCAGCGCCTGGTCACGCATCGCCTGGAAATTTCATCGCCCACGACGGAGGTGCGGCGGGACATCGACCAGTTTGGCAATCTGGTCATTGCGCTCTCGGCCGATCACATCGCGAAAGAGATCACGTTCACCGCCTGGATCCTGGCAGAGCGGGACGCCACCGCCGGGCCGATCCTGGTCACACGCCAGCTTTACGAGAGTGACCTGTTGCACGAGTTCTCACGCCTGACCGAGCCGGATGACGCCCTGCGTGCGGCCGCCGCCGAGATCGGCCCCGCCGCCTCCGGGCGCGACCTGGCGGAGCGCATCTGCGCCTGGGTGTATGCCGCCATGACCTACCGCGAAGGTGCGACGGATGTCAGCACCACGGCGGCGGAGGCCTTTCAGCGCCGGGCCGGAGTCTGCCAGGACTACGCCCACATCATGTTGGCGCTCTGCCGCCTGCGCGGCCTCCCGGCGCGCTATGTGTCCGGGCATCTGCTGGGCGAGGGAGGAACCCACGCCTGGGTGGAGGTGCTGCTGCCGGACCCGCAACACCGCAACCGCTACATCGCGCAACCGCTGGACCCCACCCACGACCGCGTCCCTGGCGCGTCGTACCTCACCGTCGCGACCGGCCGCGACTACAGCGATGTCGCGCCGACCTCCGGGGCCTACCGGGGCATACCGACCGGTCAACTGTTCACCAGCAAGCACGCCGGGGTGACCGCGGTGGAGTACTTCGACCGCGATTCACGCTGAATCGACGAATTTCCCCTCCCAGCATGGGTCCGTCCTCCCCTGTCATCCTGACTGGAGCCTATCGGGGCGGTTGCCAGGTCTGCGGCGGTACTCAAAGAACGAGATTCTTCGCCTACGGGCTCAGAATGATAAGGTATTTGGGTGCGCATACCTGAAACACTTCCGGCGACAGAGCATTAAGCCCGCAGGCTCGGGATCTCGTCTGCCCCTCGATTTCAGCCCGGTCATCCTTCCACCGCCCAACCAAAGGTGTCATCTCGAGCGAAGTCGAGAGATCTCGGCCTACCCTACCGCCAAGGAACGATGCCGGCGGCCGCTGCTCCTGGCAGCACTACTTCACCACCACTTGAGCGACGAGATCTCTCGACTTCGCTCGAGATGACACCTTTCGTTGGGCGCCAGGCCTGTCCATGTTGCATTCGAGTGAGAAAACGGGC
This sequence comes from Thermomicrobiales bacterium, assembly GCA_034431475.1. Taxonomy (GTDB): domain Bacteria; phylum Chloroflexota; class Chloroflexia; order Thermomicrobiales; family UBA6265; genus JACCXM01. The sequence continues at coordinate 75,644 of DAOUDE010000024.1, forward strand.
TCCTCCCCCAAGGGTCTGGATCGTTCAGCACCTCCGCGACTCACGACGTTGCTTCCGCCTCGTCAGGCGAACCCTCGTTGCCCGTAGTTTCGGTGCGTTCCTGCCGGTAGCGCGCCGGCAGCACCTCCTTGAGCTGGGTGTGCAGCGGTTCGCGCCCATTGCGTGCCTCCCGTAACGACGAGCCAACCAGCGGCGATGCGGGCTGCAGGTGCTTGGACGCGACGATGCGCTGAGAGTGGTAGATGCCGTGGTTGCCCGAGATGGTGTACGCCACGCAGACGGCAATGCCGAACAGGATCACCGCGCTGCTGCCAAAACCGAAGATCTCGATGCCCATGATGATGCAGGCCAACGGGGTGTTCGCGGCCGCCGCGAAGACAGCCACGAACCCCAGTGCTGCCAGAGTGTCCGCCGGGAGCCCCAGCGGGCCGGATATCGTGACGCCGAGGGTTGCGCCGATCACGAACAGGGGCGTGACTTCGCCGCCCTTGAAGCCGACTCCGAGCGTGACGGCGGTCAAGAGTAGCTTGAACAGGAAGGCAAATGTGGGAATGTCGCTGCCGTTGAAGGCATCGGCCAGCAACGGCAGGCTGAGCCCGTTGTAGGCGCGGGTGCCCAGCGCCAGGGTGATGGCGATCACCAGGAAGCCGCCGAGGAACGCGCGCAGCATGGGGTTTGGGACCAGCCGCCGGGCCGTGTGCTCGATGACTGCCGTGCTCTCGGCGAAGAGCAGGCTGGTCAACCCGAAGATCACCCCGGCGATGGCCACGACCACCAGGGTGCGCAGCGAAAGCTCTGGGAAGCCGGAGGCAACGGGGTAGATGCCGTGGTGGACGTGGAGGGCATCACGCACCACCAGGTCGGCCACCGCCGCCGAAATGAGGCAGGGGATGAGCGCCTCGTAACGCAGGCCGCCGATGGCCAGCACTTCCATGCCGAAGACCGCGCCCGCCAGTGGGGTGCCGAACACGCCCGAAAAGCCGCCGCTGATGCCGCACATCAGCATGATGCGCAGATGCGCCGTCGAAACGTTCAGGGTGCGAGCCAGCCACCCGGCAATGGCCCCGCCCATCTGGACAGCCGTGCCCTCGCGGCCGGCTGAGCCACCGAACAGATGCGTGAGAATGGTGGCGACCAGGACCAGCGGCATCATACGCAGCGGCACCCGGTTCACCTCGTCCGCCGCGTGAATCTGGTCGAGCAGGAGGTTGTTGCCGCCCGCCGCCGATCTGCCGAACCCGGCGTAGGCCCAGGCAATGACGATGCCCGCCAGGGGGAGCAGGTAGAGCAGCCAGGGGTTGTTGGTCTGGGCGGCGGTGGCGTGGTCGAGGAGGATCAGGAAGAGAGCGCTGGCGAAGCCGCTCGCCGCGCCGATGACGACGGCCAGCACGGAACAAGTCAGCAGTAGTTGACGGTCTGCACGAAACACCAAAGCCACTCCTGGCAAGCCGGAGCGGCTCTTCAGGGCAGACTCCGGCGCGGACATGCAGGAGTCATCAACGCCCTACGGCGTGGTTACGGCGAACCCCATCGCCTGATCGGATTGTGGGCGTGATGCTACGGAGCGTCTCAACCTTCCGTCAACGGCGCATCCCCGTATTTGGCAACGGCATCGAGATTGAGGCGGATACCCAGTCCCGGCACGTCCGGGATGGGCAACATGCCGTCCTCATCGAGCTGCCACGGGTTCGCCACGATCTCGTCCACGTAGGGCGAGCCATCGATGTATTCCACCAGGTCCGTCGCCGAGAAGGCGGAGGCCAGGTGAAGGTCGGCGGCGAGCCCGATGGCGGTGTTCCAGCCGTGCGGGATGAAGCGCACGCCGTGTTCCTGCGCCATCCAGCCGATGCGCCGCTCCTCGGAGATGCCGCCCACCTTGGTGACATCCGGCTGCACGATATCGAACGCGCCGGCGGTCAGGAAGGGGGTGAATGCCTGGCGGCGGGTCAGCACCTCGCCCCCGGAGATCGGGAGCGGCGCCTGGCGGCGCAGGATTACGTAATCCTCGAGCGCGTCCGGGGCGAGCGCCTCCTCGAACCAGTCGACGTTGTACTCCGCCAGCATGTCGGCGGTGCGCAGCGCCCACTTGAGGCCGTTGGTCCAGTAGGCATCGCTGCCACCGGCATCGACCATCAGTTTGGCGTCTGGCCCCACGGCATTCCGGGCCGCGCGCACGATCTGCTCGTCGAGCTGGTGGCTGACACGGCCGAACGGTCCCCAACCGATCTTGAAGGCGCGGAGGCCACGTGCGGAAATCTCTCGCAGGTGCTCGGCCAGCGGTGCTGGTTGATCCATGAGCAGCGAGGCGTAGGGAAGCACGCGCTCGCGGTAGCGACCGCCCAGCAGCCGCCCCACCGGCTGGCCGGTGGCCTGGCCCAGGATGTCCCAGAGCGCGATGTCGATGCCGCTGATGGCGTGGGTGAGGCTGCCGCCGCGGCCCAGCCAGAAGGTGTGCTGATGCAGCTTCTCGCTGACGCGCTCTGGCTCCAGTGCGTTTTCGCCCCGGTAAAGGGGCTCCAGGATGGCCAGCGCGGCCCGCACCAGTCCGGCGTTCGTGAAGACGCTGCCGAGCCCGGTCAGGCCGTCATCCGTGCGCACGATGACCAGCGTGTGGACGCTGTCTTCTGGTCGCAGCTCATTGCTCCAGCCGCCCTCCGGGGTGGCTCCTGTCAACCCGATTGCCTGGATGTCCCGAATGCGCACGCCGTTTACCCCTGCCTGGAACGAGTCAGGCGCGCATCGTCGCATACTCCGCGAATCCTGTGTGAGACTGGCCACCGCCGTGAGATCGGCCGCTGCACGAAATCAATGGACGATGGAACAGGGGACACGATGGCAACGGACACGCCTGCGACCGAGAACCTTCCTGAGCCGCTATCCGGGCCCCTTGGTGGGCCGCAACAGGGGCCGCGTGACGTCTTGCGCCAGCGCCAGAACCCCGATCTGCTGACTCCGCCGCGCACCGACGCCGGCACGATGCCGAACCTGCGCTTCTCGTTCGCGGATACGCACGTGCGGCTGCAGCCGGGCGGCTGGACCAACGAGGTGACGCAACTCGAGCTGCCGATTGCCACCGAGATCTCCGGGGTGCAGATGCACCTGAACGGCGGCGAGACGATGACCGGCGCACGGGAGATGCACTGGCACAAGGAGGGGGAGTGGGCTTACATGCTGGCGGGGACGGCTCGCATTACGGCGATGGACCCGGCCGGCGGGAGTTTCGTGGACGATGTGCAGGCCGGTGACCTCTGGTTCTTTCCGGCCGGGTTCCCTCACTCGATTCAGGCGGACAGGGACGGTTGCGAGTTTCTGCTCGCGTTCGATGACGGCGCCTTCTCGGAGAACGGGACCCTGTTGCTCAGCGATTTCCTGCGCCACATGCCACCCGAGGTCGTGGCGAAGAATTTCGGGCAACCGGAGGAGGCGTTCACCGGACTGCCAGACGAAGATCTGTACATCTTCTGGGCGCCGCCGCCCGTGCCGCTGGAGCAGGCTCGGGCCCAGATCGCCAACCCGGCGGCGCCCTCGCCCCAACTGAGCTATCACATCAGCGAGAGCGAATGGCGGCCCTGCCCCGGTGGCAAGGTGGTGACTATCGACACCGGCCAGTTTCCGGTCACCACTATCTCCGCCGCCATCGTGGAGGTCGAGCCGGGCGCGATGCGGGAGTTGCACTGGCACCCCAACGCGGACGAGTGGCAGTACTACCTCGCAGGCTCGGCCCGCATGACCGTGTTCGACTCCAGCAGCCTCGCCCGCACGTTCGACTACCAGGCCGGGGATGTCGGCTACGTGCCGAAAGTGCTGGGTCACTACGTGGAGAACACGGGCGATGACCCGATGCGTTTCCTGGCGCTGTTCCGCAGCCCGCTCTACCAGGATGTCTCGCTCACCCAGTGGCTGGCCCTGACGCCGCCAGACCTGGTCAAGGCCCACCTGAATCTCAGCGACGAGGTGATCGCCAGCTTCAGCAAGGCGAAGCAATCGGTGGTCGGGGGCGGGAAGGCGTAGCGCCAGACGGCGCTTGTGAACGGCGGTCTGCATCGCTATACTCCCGCCGCTTTACAACTTATGCAAAGCCGCCATAGCCGCTGTGGGAGCCTTCATGCACCGCGACCAGTTTGACCGTGTGGCCCGATTCCTGGCGCGAACCTCCTCGCGCCGCGCCGTCGCGCACCTGGCGGCACTGCTGCTGCCGCTCGCCGGGTGGGCAAGCGCGCAGGATGAGGCCGAGGGTGCGGAGCGGAACAAGCACCGGCGTCGTGGCAAGCACCAGCGGCACGATGCCGGCTTGCAGTCGGAAAAGAAGAAAAAGAAGAAGTGCAAGTCACCCAGGGTCAAGTGCGGCAAGGCCTGCCTGGACACGCGCAGCGACCGCGCCAATTGCGGCGGGTGCGGCAAGGTCTGCGCCGCTGGCCAGAGTTGTGTCGGCGGCGCCTGCAACGGTGGCCCCGTGCTGTGTGGCGGGGTCGCGTGCGGCAGCGGCCAGACGTGTCTCGCGGGGACGTGCTGCGCGTCTGCCAGCGTCTGTTCGGGCACATGTTGCGCGAGCGGTACCGTCTGTCGTGAGAACTCCTGTTGCCCGGAGAGCGATGTTTGCGGCAGCGGATGTTGCCGGAGCGATCAGAATTGTTTCGCGGCCGATCAGGTGTGCGTACCGAAGGCGGTCATGTTCACGCCGCTTGCTGAGTGGGGCACCCGCGGTAACGGCCAAAAGCAGTTCGAGTTTCCCAAGGGCGTGGCGCTTGACGGGGAGGGCAACCTGTTTGTGGCCGACACCGGCAATCACCGCATCCAGAAGTTGAAAAGCGATGCCTCCTTCATCCACGCGTGGGGCGGGCAGGGCACCGGTAATTCCGAGTTCAACCAGCCGCGCGGGGTGGCGGTGGATAGTGATGGCAACGTCATCGTTGCTGATTGGGGCAACAACGTCGTCAAGGTCTTTGACAACAACGGGAACTTCGTACGCACCATCGGGGCGGATGACACCAAGGGCCCGCTGCTCACAGGTCCTGTTGCCGTCGCGGTAGGCAAGAACGGGAACATTTACGTCACCAACTCCGGGACCAGCGAAATCATCAGCTTTACGCTCGACGGACTCTGGGCTGGCGACCAATGGGGCGGCGTGGGAACAGGTAATGGCAATTTCCAGTCGCCAATTGGCGTCGCGGTCGACAGGAGCAATGACGATGTCTACGTCGTCGACGCTGGCAACTTCCGGGTCCAGCGATTCAATTCGGCTGGCGGCTATGAAGCCCAATGGGGCCACCAGGCAACGGATACGGACGGATTCGACGATCCATTCGGCGTCGCCGTGGATCGCGATGGCAGCATCTACATTGCGGACCGCGGGGTGAACCGTGTCACGAAGTTCAGCAGACACAATCAGTTGCTCGCGGGCTTTGCTGGCGCCGCCATCGGGGGCGGAGATGGCACGTTTCTCCGGTCACCGGCTGGCATTGCCGTCGCGCCAGATTTCACGACGTATGTCGTCGATTCCGGGAACCACCGCATAAGGGTGTTCAAGCAGGAACTGGGGGCCTAACCGGGGCAGGGGGCCGCCCGGCAGCGGCATTTGCCGCCCTCGACGGTTACTGGAGGCTACCAAACGCGCTGATCAGCGTGAACGCAGGGTGAGCAGCGTCCTCATCAGGGAGCGCCAGGTTCACGCCGAGGTGTGCGGCAATCTCGATGGCCGCCGGGAGGTCGAGCGGAGTGGCGGCGAGGGCGTTGGCGTGGCGTTGACATCCAGCCAGTGCCGCATGCACCTGTGCGCTCCACTGGGCGACCGCAGGCCCGACGGATTCCCGGCCCAGGCCATGCTGTCGACGGTGATGTTCGGCGGCGGCCGCCAGACAGAGGGTGATCTGGCTCCGTACGGCGAGTGGTCCATCGCCAAAGCGCAGGGCCACATCGGCCAGGCCGAGCAGTGCGCCGAGGAGTGCCGTCTGGTTCTCCTCCGCCAGCGCCAGGTGCAGGGCCTCCCGATAGGCATCCAGTGCGGCCTGCGCGTCCCCGAGGTCAAACCAGACTGCGCCAAGGGAAATCAACGCGGAGGCCACCAGGCCGGCAAAGGGTTCGGCGCGGCGCAGTTCCAGGGCGTGCAGCAGGGCGTCGCGCGCTGCGAGCAGGTGGCCCGCGCGGTGCTGTTCGACGCCGAGGCGCACCCAGGCCAACCCCGTCCATTCTGCCCGGCCGAGTGGTTCGAGTACCTCCACCGCGCGCTGAGCCAGGGTAACTCCGTCATGGCCGCGGTCTGGAAACATGCTCGTGGCCCGGCTGAGCATGGCGTAGCCGACCCCTTCGCCCAGGGAGTCGCCGCCGGCCCAGGCAATGGCGAGTAGTTCCTCCGCCAGCGCGAGTGCGCCGGCGTGGTCGCCAACTTCAAGGGCGAAGGTGACCGCCCAGAAGCGGAGGAACCAGCGGTCGGTGGTGGTGGATTGGCCGTCGACGAGAAGGGCGGCGCTCATGCGCTGCCGCGCCTCGGCGAGGTAGCCGCGCAACTTCCAGAACTGCGCGACATTTCCGGCCGTGCGTACCACCAGGTCTCCCTCGCCCACCTCCAGCGCCCAGTCCATCGCGGTGCGGAAGTTGTCGAGGTCGAGTCGCTGCTGCTCCAGCCGCATTTCGGTTTCCGTGCCGATGGTCAGCGGGTCCAGTACCGCCGCCAGTTCCGTGAAGTACCGCGCGTGGCGCGATCGCGCGCCGGTTTCCTCGCCAGCCGCCTGGAGCTGGTCCAGGGCAAACAGGCGTAGGGGCTCCAACATGCGGAAGCGTGGCCCCACGTGCGCCGGCGCGTCGTGGTCCGGCATGAGCAGGTGCTTGCGGGTCAGGCTGCGGATCGTCGCCAGGACCGCGTGATTCGTGCAGGCGTGCGGATCCCGGTGGTCGATGCGCAGCCCGGCGTTGGCTTCCTCGGGCGCCAGCACGGCGGCCGCAGCGGCCAGCCCGAATCCTCCTGCAAAGACTGAGAGGGCGCGAAAGGCGCGTTGCTCAGTGCCATCCAGCGCACCGTAGCTCCAGGCAATGCTGGCCGCCATGGTTTGCAGGCGTGCCGGGTGGTCGCGGGGTCCGCCGGCGAGCAGCGGCAGCCCTGCCTGGGAGAGCGTGGTGCTGATCGCCTGTGGTGAGCAGAAGGGAATTTGCGCCGCAGCCAGTTCGATGGCGAGTGGCAGGCCATCGAGGCGGCGGCACAGGTCGGCCACAATCGCCAGGTTGCCTCGCCCGGCGTCGCTGCTCGTGTCCAGCGGCAGATCGGCGCGCTGGGCGTGCGCGCGCCGCACGAAGAGCTGCATGGCCGGGTTGTCGAGGTCCGCTGGGGCTGCTTGCGAATGCCACGATGTCGCATCGGGGAGCGGCAACGGCTGGACCGGGATCACCTGTTCGGCAGAGAGCCGTAGCGCCTCACGGCTCGTCACCAGGAGGCAGCCGCCGGTCATCAACGCCAGGACCTGCCCCAGGTCAGGCGCGGCGGCCAGCAGGTGCTCCAGGTTGTCCAGGATGACGACGCGTTCGCCATCTGAAAGCTGGGCGGCGATGCGCTTGTGCATGGTCTGGGCATCGCCGGATGCTGGCGCGTTGACGGCGGCAGCCAGCGTCGGGATGACCAGGGCGGGGTCCTGCACCCCCTCCAGCCGCAGGAACGGGATACCGCCCGCGTGGCGCGTGGCGGAACGTCGCGCGACTTCCATTGCCAGACGGGTCTTCCCTACACCGCCTGGCCCGGCCAGCGTCACCAGTCGCGTGCCCGGGCGGTGCAACGATGCCGCGATCAAGGCCAGCTCCCGCTCGCGACCGATGAGCGGATCGGGATCACTCGCCTGGGTGTTCGGCGACGGGAGCGTAGCTGGCTGTGGCCGGCGTCGCGCAAGCTCGAGGAAGCGGGCGCGCTCCGCAGGCGCCAGGCCGAGCGCGTCCGCGAGCATGCGGGCCGTTTCCCGCTGCGGGGCGAGGTTGACCCCGCGTTCGAGATCGCTGATGGCCCGGGCACTGATCCCTGAGCGCGCCGCGAAGTCACGCTGCGTCAATTCGGCGGCCAGCCGCAGCCGGCGTAGCTCATGTGCGAAGGTTGGCGATGGCGCTGGGTGTCCGCCGTCTGGGGGCATGGCTCCCGGTCACTTTCGCTGCCTGACGAATCACATTCCTGGCAAACCGGTGCGACATCCTGTGGCTGTTCCTGTGGATTCTGCACGGAGGCACGGTGGGGTGACAACCGGAATCGCATGGGCTCAAACCGGGAGCCGCCACTCGCGTGGAGGCGTGCACATGGATGCCCTGCGCGTTGACTCTCGCGCACGTCCTCACGAGAGGAACACTGCGGCGGGACGCCCTGCGCGGGCTGGTGGGCGCCTACGGCCCGGGAAAGCGGTTCAGCCACACGAAGCGCTCGTGTCGGCTCAAGAGCGACAGGGCGACGCGCGCCGAAAGGCCAACCAGCAGGAGCAGGATAACCCCCGAGAGGGCCAGATCCACGGCCGTCACCAGCGGGAAGCTCTGCGGAGCCAGTACCGCACGCACACCCCAGATCGCGATGATCAGGCCACCGACGCCGAGGATCAGCGTGGAGAGAGGCTGCGTCAATACGGTCAGGGCGCTGGAGGACGCCACCAGCAGGATCAGCATGACGCTCAATGCCATCTGGTACTCCGGGCGCCGGAAGGTGAGGTGGAGCACGCTGTTGATGGTGAAGGGACCTGTCTGCGCCTGCACTTCAGCAGGAGCTTCCGCTTTCGGTGGCAGCATGACCAACTGCGGTATCTGATTCTGGATGGTGGCCTGGAAATCTCCGGCGGGCGGCATTGGCAGAGTTTCCTCGTTGCTCTCTCCGCTAGTGGTGGCCGCGCGGGATTCAGGTTCACCCAGACCGAGCCAAATCTCATAGCGATCAAAGGGGTAGCGTACCGGTGTGCCCCGGATGGGGAGGGTGACAGTCTGGCTGAAGATCGTTTCATTTGCGCCGAGCACCACAGTCGCAAACGGGGAAAGACCTCGGCGCTGGGAGGCGTCCCGATCAAGGGAGAGAAACGACAGTCGCATGGCGCCACACTCGCCAGGGCACGAGCGATTCCCGGAGATTGCCAGAGACAGCGCACCAGTCGCCGGGTCGATCGAAATGACCGAGAGGTTCAGGTACTGGTTCCCGCCAGGATCGACCAGATCGGGATCAAGAGGTTCTCCGGTTGAGAGGTCATAATGCATGGTGCTGCGCTCGGTCGTGAGCGCCACGTACATGCTGTGTGCGACGAATGGCAGCATCACAATGCCGGCTATCGCGAGCGCAAGGCTGATCACCAGGGCGATCCGGTACCAGATGCCGCTTTCGCCGATGGCGAGTGTGGTCGCTCCGTCTGACACGATATGCCCCCGCGGGTGCTCATTGCTGTCTCATCGGGGAAGCGCGAAACCCCGCGCTACCATTGGCGGAGCGCGCGGGAGGCCCGCTTCGGCGACTCAGATCAGGAGTTTGCAGGAATGAAACCACGTTCGGCGTTGGCGCAGGCGCTGCCGCGCTCCGGTATCCGCGAGGTGATGGACCTCGCGCGGCAGATGGACGACGTGATCGTCCTGGTGGTTGGGGAGCCGAGCTTCAATACCCCACCGCACATCATCGACGCCGCTGCCCAGGCCGCCCACGGCGGGACGACCAAGTACACGCCAAACGCTGGCCTGCCCGGGGTGCGAGCAGCCGTGGCGGAACGCTACACCCGCAAGTTCGGGCGCGAGGTAACCCCGGGCGAGGTGCTGATCACTGCCGGAGCGGTGAACGCCCTGGCGGCGATTGTGGCTGCCATCGCCGAGGAGGGGGACGAGCTCCTGATCCCCGATCCGGGCTGGCCGAACTACGTGGCCATGATCGAGTTGGCAAGGGCGGTGCCGGTGCGCTACCGCCTGGAGCCGGAGCAAGATTACCGGCCTGACCTGGCGGCGATGGAAGCGCAGATCACGCCGCGCACCAAGGCGATCATCATCAACAATCCGTCCAACCCCACGGGAAGCGTGTTCGACGAGGCCACGGTGAGGGGCCTGGTGGACCTGGCGCGCAAGCATGACCTCTGGCTGATCTCGGACGAGGTCTACGAGGACCTCATCTTCGCCGGGGAGCACGTGCCGGCCGCGCGCTTTGACAGCGAGCGCGTCATCACCGTCTCGGGCGTGTCCAAGAGCTACGCCATGACCGGCTGGCGCATAGGCTGGGCCATTACCAACCCGGAACTGGTCGCGCTCTGCGGCAAGATTCAGGAGGCGCTTGTTTCCTGCCCGCCCGCGCCCTCGCAGGCCGCCGCCGAGGCGGCGGTGCGCGGCCCGCAGGAGATGGTGGAGGAGATGCGCGCGGCCTACCAGCGACGGCGCGATCTGGTGCGCGATATCTTCCTGCCGCTGGGGATGCTGCCCGCTGTGCCGGAGGGTGCGTTCTACGCGCTGGTGGACCTGCGCGCGGCCGGGATCCCGAGCCGTGATCTCTCCCGCATGTTGTTGGAGGAGGAGCAGGTGGCCGCCGCGCCCGGTTCGACGTTTGGCGACGTGGCCGAAGGGATGCTCCGCATCTCGCTGGCGACCGCCGACGATGACTTGCGCGAAGGTTGCGAGCGCATCGTGCGCTTCGCACGGCGGCATGGCGCCCTGGCGCCGGAACCCGCGACGGCAGGCGCGACGGCCTGAGACCTGAGACGATACTGACGACGAAATGAACGCCGGCGTGCGTGCGCTGGCCGATGAAACCTCGAGGGGGAGTGCAGAGCGCATGTATTTGCTGACGTTCCGCGATGGCGACGCCCTGAAGTTGGGTGTCCGCACGGACAAGGGCGTGGTGGATGTGGCGGCGGCGCAGGCCGGGCTGGGAGCGGGCGACGCCGCTGCGCCGGAGAGCATGGACGCCCTGCTGGCGGGCGGCGCGGGCGCGCGGGCGGCGCTGCAGGCGCTGGTGGAGCGCGCGGACGCCGCGGGTGGTGGCGACTGGCTGCTGGACGAGGCGAGCCTGACCCTGGGACCGGCGGTGCCGAACCCGGGCAAGATCATTTGCGTTGGTCTCAACTACCGCAAGCACGCCGAAGAATCGGGGATGGCGATCCCGACGTCGCCGGTGCTCTTCTCCAAGTTCAACAACGCGCTGGCGGCCGCCAATGAAGAGGTGCCCCTGCGCGCCTCGGCGAAGGAGTACGACTACGAGGTCGAACTGGGCGTAATCATCGGCCAGACGGCCAGTGATGTATCCGAGGATGACGCGCTGGGCGTGGTGTTCGGGTACGCGACCGCCAACGATCTCTCGGCGCGCGATCTGCAGATGCGCACCGGGCAGTGGCTGCTCGGCAAGACGCTGGACAAGTTCCTGCCGATCGGGCCCTACCTGGTAACGGCGGACGAGGTGCCCAACCCGCAGGCGCTGCAGATTCGCACCTGGCACAACGGCACGCTGCGCCAGGATTCCAACACGGCGGACATGATCTTCAACGTGGCTGAGCTGATCGCCTACATCACGAAGCACTTCACGCTGGAAGCCGGGGACGTGATTGTGACCGGTACGCCGGCGGGCGTGATCATGGGCCTGCCGGAGAAGAACTGGATCGTGGCGGGCGACGTGGTCGAGGTCGAGGTCGAGGGCCTTGGCAAGCTGCGCAACACGCTGGTGAGCGCGTAGGCGCAGAAACTCCCCAGGAAAACAGGAGCGGGCAGCGCCAACCGGCACTGCCCGTCTTGCTCCGGCGCGACCTGGGTTACGCGACGGGGGTCGCCTGGGGCGAGCCCATGTCCCCGCCCGCGTTCTTGACGTACATCTCGAACCAGGCCGTGACATCGTCCCAGGCCGCCAGGGACTGTTCCTCGTTGTAGCGAGGGCCGGTGTCGTTGTTGAAGGCGTGCTGCGTGTCCGGGTAAACCTTGATTTCGAAGGTCACGCCAGCCGCTTCCAGCGCGGCGATCAGGTCCTCCATGCCTTCGTTGGCGAAGTCATCCGGGTCATCCGAGTAGATGCCGATGACGGCGGCCGTGATGTTCGGGACGGCGTCGAGGGGCGGCGGCGGGCCGTAGTAGGGCGCTGCGCCCTTCAGCTCCGGCATTTGCGTGGCGCAGCGCCAGGTGATGCCACCGCCGAAGCAGAAGCCGGTCATGGCCAGGCGGTTGGTGTCGGCCTCGGCGACGCCGCCGTAGTAGGCGGCGGCCGCCTTGAAGTCGTCCACATGCCGTTGCGCGTCCGCCTGCTGCGTGAGCAGGGCCGGGATTTCCGCCGGGTCGGCGATGTTGGCGGTGCCCCCCTCGCGGCTGAGTAGATCTACAGCGGCCGCGAGATAACCTTCTACGGCCCAGCGCCGGGCCACGTCCCGGATGTGGGGCGTCAGGCCCCGATTTTCATGGCAAATGAGCACGACGGGCAGTGGGCCGTCGTGCTCGGCGGGCATCGCCTGGTAGGCCGTGATATCCGCGCCGTCGACGCCGGGGAAGGTGATGTCGCCGCCGGCAATACGGGGGTCATCCTCTGCCACGCTGATCGGGCTTTGCGGCCCGGTCGGGGTAGGCGGGGGCGCCGGCGTGGCATCCTGCGCGCTGGCTGGCTTGACGCCGAGCTTGGTCAGGATGGTGGCGGTGGTGGCCACGCCACCGGTGATATGCAGGACGCGCCGCATCATGTCGCGGCGGGACATGATGCCATCAACGTAGTCGTCGACGAATTCGTGAACGAGGTAGTTCTCGAACTGGGTCAGTTCACGCACGGTGCACGTCCTCCCGTTGCCCGGCCACGGCAACAGGGGGCGCCGTGGCCAATCAGGTCGCTGCGGCCCCTTCTCTAAAGGCTACGTTGGCCGGAGGTGGCGCGGACGTACCCTGGCGGCCCTCTTTCAGTAGCGTAAGCAACGACACCCGGTCATCGTCGTCAAGCGCGAGCTCCTGCGCGGACCAGAAGGCCCCGGCTCGCGCGCTGACGATCCCCTCCCGTTCTGCCAGTGCGGGCCGCCACTCGCGGCGGCTGGCAAGTCCGGAATCCCGCGCGGCGGCCAGGAACGTGATCACCTGTTCTGCATGTTCAGGCGAGACATCGCGCGGCAGCAGCAGCAGGTGGCTGACCACAAACTGGTTGTGGAGGATGTACCAGGCGCGGACCAGGTCCTCGCTGAGACCGCCCTCCGGCTCGCGCAGGGCTTCAGCACCGTCCACAATCACCACTTCCGCCTGCGCAACGGCGGGATCGTCGCCATCCTGCACCCAGGCGGTCGCCTTGATGCCGTAGAAGCCGCGCAGGAGCGCCCGGGCCAGCCACTCGGCCAGCAAGCCGGTGTCCAGCAGCCGTACCGGCGTTGCCTCGATCTCGTCCGGGCGGACCGGCACTCGCATGGCTGCAGCGCCGGTGTCCTGTGCGACCACCGCAATGTCCGGCACGATGAGGTGGGACTCTTGCAGGGAGAGCAGCGCCGGAGACGCAATGAGGGCAGCGTCCTGTGTGCCAACCGCTTCCGGCCCCAGGCGTGAGACGAGCGCGACGTCCAGATTCCCCGGCGGGGCAATGTCGCCGGAGGTGATTGGGTGCGTATAGGTGCTGGTGGCGAAGGTCTCGTCAATGAGCAGGCGCACGATGACTCCTGGAGCGAGCGACCGGCAGTTACGCGTTGGCGGCTTCCATTTGCGCGCGCAGGTCGTCGAACGGGAAGCGCGGGTAGGAGCCGAAAATCTTGAACATCTGGCAGTGCGTGGCCGCCCGCTCCAGCGCCGCCGCGACCACCGGGTCCTGGCGGTGCCCCAACATGTCGAGCAGGAAGATGTAGTCCCAGAGCCAGCTCTTGGTTGGGCGGCTCTCGATCTTGGTGAGTTGAATGCCTGCCTCCGCGAACTCGGTCAGCGCGTGGTGCAGGGAGCCGGGCACGTTGACGTTCAGGCGGAACGCAATCGACGTCTTGTCGTCGCCGGTCGGGGGCGAGTCTTCCGCGGCAAGCACGATGAAGCGGGTGACGTTGCCGCGTTGGTCCTGGATATCGTGGGCCAGGATCGTGCCGCCGTACAGCTCCGCGGCACGCAGCGGCCCAATGCCCGCCCGGTTGCCAGCCGTGCTCTCGGCAGCCTCCTGGACGGCGCCAGAGGTGGAAAGTGTTGCTTCCTGGGCGGCGTTGGGCAGGTGGCGTTCCAGGAAGTGGCGGCACTGACCCAGCGCCTGCGGATGGGACGAGACGACCGTGATGTCCTCCAGGGTCATGCCCTCGCGTGTCACCAGGAAGTGGCGGACGGGCAGCATGAGCTCCCCGGCGATGCGCAGCGGCGTCTCGTGGATGAGCAGGTCGAGATTCGGGGTGACTGAGCCCTCGATCGAATTCTCGATGGGCAGCACGGCTTCCGTGGCCAGGCCGGCTTCCACAGCGGCGACGGCGGCGGGAAACGACACCCGGGGCAGGGTGTCCGCCTCTGCGGCGCGCATGAGCGCCGCCTCTTCGCTGAAGGACCCGCGTGGTCCCAGGAACGCCGTGGTCATGATTGGGTCAGTCCTTGTCGCCTGTGACGGCAGCGCCGAGTTTCGCGATGCGCCCCATATACTACCGTCATGTCACCACGCAGCCCCCGCCCGCCCAAGGTTCGCCCACCCAACCCCAATGCCCTGGACGCCGCGTGGCGTCTCTTCCTGGCCGTCCCGCTCTCGGCGGAGGTGCAGGCACTGCTGGCCAGCCAGGTCGCCGAACTCTCGGCGCTCGACTGGCCGGTGCGCTGGGTGCAGCCGGATATGGCGCACCTGACCATCCGCTTCCTGGGCGAATCAGACCGCGAACACGCGGAGCTGCTGCGCATGGCGTTGCCACCGGTGGTGAGTGCGGAGCCGGCCTTCGACCTGCGCACGGCGGCACTGGGCGTGTTCCCGAACTACCGCCACCCACGCGTGCTCTGGCTAGGGTTGCACGGACCGGCGCATCGGCTGGAGCGGCTGGTGGCCCAGGTTGATGCGACGGTTGCGGACCTCGGGTTCGGGGCGCGGGATGAGGTCTACCACCCGCACATCACGCTGGGCCGGGTGCGCAACCAATCCAGCGCGACCGTGCGCCTGCGCGATCTGCCAGACATCATCAAGGCGCGCTTCGTGAATGCCGCGAGTGGCGCGGCGATTGCGCCTCCGTCCGCGCCGGTGCCGGTGCGCGAGGTGCAGCTCGTGCGCAGCCACCTCGGGAAGGGCGGAGCCCGCTACGAGGTGGTGGCCTCGTTCCCGCTCGGGTAGCGCTCCGCCACCAGCGCGTCCGTCTTCGCGGCCATGATGAAGTCGTTGCGGTGCAGGCCACGGATCTTGTGCGTCCACCACGACACCGTCACCTTGCCCCATTCAGTCAGGAGCGCGGGGTGATGACCTTCAGTCTCGGCCAGATCCGCGATAGCGTTCGTGAGAGCGATGGCATCGCGAAAGGTCTTGATCCGGTACGTGCGCACCAGGCGCGGCACGCCGGCGTGGTCCTGCACGTCCCACTCCGGGATTTCCGGCAGAAGGGCGGCCATCTCTTCATCCGTGACACGCGGCGCGTCACGGCGGCAGGCCACGCAGGTCTGGCTGGTCAGGGGCAGGGTGTCAGCGGTGCCGGTCACGGGATGAACCTCCTCGCGGGCGCTGGGGCGGACGGGTGTAATCCCAGACCCGCTTCTTGCGCTCGACGGGGCCGAGCAGGCTGCGTTCGACGGCGTTCATGGAGCGAATCATCATCTCGACGGCGGCACGGAGCGGTAGCGGCGGCCGCTCGTTGCTGCCGGTGAGGAATGTTTGCTCCAGCAGCCGCCCGGTGGTCGCTACCACGTCCAGCGCGGCGACTGCCGGGAAGAGGCGGCGCTCCTCCGGGGTCAGATCGCGGATATCACTGTAGTACCCGACCGTGGTCTCGACCGCATCATCCGTCCAGCCGCGCAGCCGGAGGGTGGCCTGGGCCAGGTCGAGCAGCGGTGAGCCAACGGCTGCCCGTTCCCAGCCGAGCAGGCCGCTGACTCGCCCGTCCTGGACCAGCACGTGCGCCGGCCACATCCCCAGGTGCAGGACCGAGGTGGAAAGATTTCCCTGCTCCGTGGCCTGCGCAATGAGGGGCGTCGCCGTGGAGAGCAACCGCTCGCCGGTGGCCAGCCAGCGCTGGATGGCCGGTTCAAAGCGGGCGCGCGAGCGTAGGGCGCTCACCTGCCGCCGTTGCGCGGCCTCGACCGCGCCCGGCAGCAACCCGAGGGCGGCGGATGGCGCACCCTTGGTGGTCGCCAACCCTTCGCTGGCAGCGTGCAGCTTGCCCAGCGTGGTGACGACCTGCGTAAAAGCCTCGTGCGGGACGGCCAGCGGGACATCGATGCGGTCGCCGCTGGTGGGCCAGGCGATCTCCGCGCCATCGACCGGCGCTCCCGGGAGCCACCGCTGCGCGTCGTAGAGGCGGCCATCGACGCGCACCGCGTCGGCCGGCGCGTCGTGGGCGGTCAGGAGCAGTTCCGGTGTCAGGTCGGGCGCGGCGCGGCGCGCAATCTCCAGCACCTCGTGGCTGAAGGTGACGTCGCTGTCAGGGGTTTCCGGCGGCCAGCGGCGCACGCGCCACTCACCGCCCGGCGTGGTGACTCGCACGATATCTGGATGGCCCGGAA
This sequence comes from Thermomicrobiales bacterium, assembly GCA_034431475.1. Taxonomy (GTDB): domain Bacteria; phylum Chloroflexota; class Chloroflexia; order Thermomicrobiales; family UBA6265; genus JACCXM01. The sequence continues at coordinate 92,204 of DAOUDE010000024.1, forward strand.
TGGCGGCAATAGCAGAGGCCCCGGGCAGGAACGCCTGAACCGCTTGCTGCATCGGTGTCTGGTTGGACGAAGGTGCGTCAGTCATACGGCGAGTATATCCGCCGGGTCAGACGATCTCTGCCAGCGCGTCACCCACGCTGACCGTCGTTCCGGCCTGCGCCAGCAATTCCTTCAGCGTGCCGTCGCGGTGAGCCACGACGTCGTTCTCCATCTTCATGGCTTCCACGACGCAGATCGGCTGCCCGCGCGTGACCGCGTCTCCCTTGGCCACCAGCACCCGCACCAGGGTGCCGTGGAGCGGGCTGCGCAGCGTGGAACCCAATGCTCCCGCGTCGTCTCGCGCGGACTTCGGGGCAAGGGGCCTGCCGCGTGAGGCGGCAGCGGTCGCGGTGGCCGCGCTGCGCGCGGGCAGGCCATGAACGCGCACGGTGAAGCGGCGGCCATTGACCTCGGTGACGACGGTTTCCGGCGCGGCGCTCTCGGCCGTCGCACCGGTGGCAGTTGCGGCGGGAGGTGGAATCACTTCTGGCCAGCGTTCCAGGAAGGTCGTTGCGGGTGGATCGGCACTCCAGGCGGGGTGGCGCAGCACGTTCAGCGCGAACTCGCGGGTGGTCGGCACGCCCTCGACCTGGAGTTCCTCCAGCGCGCCAATGAGCCGGGCCGTCGCCTCGGCGCGGTCGCGGCCCCAGGCGACCACCTTGGCGATCATGGAATCGTAGGTGGGGGGGATCGTTGCGCCGCTGAAGGCCGCGCTGTCCACACGCACGCCCATGCCGGCCGGGGCATGAAAGGTGGTGATCGTGCCGGGCGCGGGCGTGAAGTTGCGGCCGGGGTCTTCGGCGTTCAGCCGGACCTCGATGGCGTGGCCGTTGGCGGCAATGACTTCCACCCCGAAGGAGAGTGGTTCCCCGGCGGCGACCCGCAGTTGCTCCCGCACGAGGTCGATGCCAGTCGTCATTTCGGTGACGGGGTGCTCGACCTGGATGCGTGTATTCATCTCCAGAAAAGCAAACGTGCCATCCGCTCCGAGCAGGAACTCGACGGTGCCGGCGCTCACGTAACCGACGGCCCTGGCCAGCGCGACGGCGGCCTCGGCCATCGCGGTGCGGGTCTCCACCGGAATGCCGGGGGCCGGGGCCTCTTCAATCAGCTTCTGGTGGCGACGCTGGATGGAGCAGTCGCGGTTGCCCACGGCGATGACGTTGCCATGGCTGTCCGCCATCAGTTGCACTTCGATGTGCCGGGGATCATCCAGGTAGCGTTCCAGGTAGACCTCCGGGTTCGCGAAGAAACGACCTGCCTCGCCGGATGCGCCGATGAATGCGTCAGCGATCTCCTCCGCCGAGCGTGCGACGCGGAACCCGCGCCCGCCACCACCGCCGGACGCCTTGACTGCCACCGGGTAGCCGTGCGCATCCGCCCAGGCGCGCGCGTCCTCCGCCGAATCAACAGGCCCATCCGTGCCAGTGACCATCGGTACGCCGGCGGCTGCGGCCAGGCGGCGCGCCTCGATCTTGTCACCCATGGCCGCAATCGCCTCGGGAGGCGGCCCGACGAAGACGAGCCCGGCCTCGGCGCAGGCCCGCGCGAATCCGGCGTTCTCCGCAAGGAAGCCGTAGCCAGGGTGGATGGCGTCTGCTCCCGACGTGGCGGCCACGTGCAGGATGGCCTGCTGGTCGAGGTAGGGAATGGGCGCGGCGGATTCGAGCCGCCAGGCATCGTCGGCCAGGCGCACATGCAGGGCATCCTGCTCGCCGTCGCTGTAGACGGCGATGGTGCGCAGGCCAAGTTGCCGCGCGGCGCGAATGACCCGGACGGCGATTTCGCCGCGATTGGCAATGAGCAGGGTGCGCAATGCTGCGCGTGAGGTGGCATCTTGCATGGGCGCGATGATAACCGCGTCCCGGGCGCGGCGCGATATGCTCTGATGCTGCGGATATCATGCAACTGACGAGACGAGGCTCGCGGCAACAGCCGCAACGAAGAGGGCATACGAAATGGTCTTACGAGCTGCGGACATGCGCCTCAACTACACGCTGGCGGGGCTGAACGAGGCAGACCTGCACGCCGACCCGATTCAGCAGTTTGCGATCTGGTTCGACCAGGCGAAGGAAGCCGGCATAGCGGAAGCGAACGCGATGGTGCTCGCGACGGCGTCCGCCGATGGGGTGCCGGCGGCGCGGGTGGTGCTGCTCAAGGACGCTGATGAGCGCGGCTTCGTCTTCTACTCGAATTACGAGAGCGCCAAGGGCCGTGACCTCGATGAGAACCCGCGCGCGGCGCTGACGTTCTACTGGCCGCAACTGGAGCGCCAGGTACGCATTTCCGGCACGGCATCCCGTGTGAGCCGCGAGGAGGCGCTGGCCTACTTCGAGAGCCGTCCGCTCGGGAGTCGCCTGGGGGCGATGCTCTCGCATCAGTCAGAGGTCATTCCCGGCCGCGCCGTGCTCGAAACCGAGTTCGAGCGGCTGCAGGCCGCCTATCCCGACGGGGATGTGCCGCTCCCGGACGCCTGGGGCGGCACTCGCGTGTCTCCAGACTGGATCGAGTTCTGGCAAGGCCGCCCCAGCCGCCTCCATGACCGACTGCGGTACCGGCGCGAGGGCGAGCTCTGGGTGGTGGAGCGCCTTTCGCCGTAGGGCGCCGCGCATGCAAGATGGCGACTGTGGTCAGGTAATGACACTGTGCTGCGGCGGGAGGCGAACGAGACCCTTCGACTTTGGCCAGGATGACACCTGAACGTGGGGGCGCCGCCGAAACGCCGTCGACGGGAGCGGCCTCGGGCGCGGGGCAACTGCGCCCTACCGCGCGAGGCGAATCGCCTTCTGGATCGCCTTCTTCAGCGCTTCCTCATCGTAGTCGCCGTCGTAACGGACGCCATTGATGTAGAACGTGGGGGTGCCCCCGACGCCACTGCGGACGCCGCTCATGAAGTCCGCCTGCACCTCCGGCTGGTACGTGTGTTCTTGCAGCGCCGTCGTGAACGCAGCGACATCCAGGCCGAGGCGCGCAGCGTCGCGCTCAAGATCATGCGGTGTCAGTGCCTGCTGATTGGCCAGCAGCAGGTCGTGCATGGGCCAGAACGCACCCTGGGCTCCGGCGGCTTCGGCGGCCTCGGCGGCCAGTTCCGCGTGCGGGTGGCTGCCGGTGAGTGGAAAGTGGCGGAACACGAAACGCAGGTTATCGCCGGCCCACTCGCGCAGGTCGCGGATGACCGGCTCCATTGCGCTGCAGTGTGGGCACTCGAAATCGCCATACTCAACGAGGGTAACCGGCGCTGTACCTGGTCCGGCGGTCCAGTCATCCGGCCCAACGGGGACGGTGAGGCTGGGTGGGGTGTAGCTCATACGGTTGCACCCGCCGTCTGTCCGGTCAGTTTTTCAACGGCTGCCAGTGGGCCGGCGGCGCCGGGGTTGATGCCGGCTGGGGAGACTTCGCTCCAGGCGATGACGCCGTCCTTGTCCACCACAAACGTGGCGCGCGCACACGACCCCTCTTTCTCGCGGTAAACGCCGTATGCACGCGCCACCTTGCCCTTGGGCTCGAAGTCCGAGAGCAACTGGAACTGGAGATTGCGGGCATCGGCAAACGCCGCGTGGCTCCAGACACCGTCCACCGAGATGCCGAGCACGATGGCGCCCATACGCTGGAACTCAGGGAGGAGTTGGTTGAAGACTGCGAGTTCGTCGGTACAGACAGGGCTCCAGTCGGCAGGGTAGAACACCAGCACCACCGGATGCCCGCGCAGTTCGCTCAGGGAGACGCTCTGGTCCGGGGTGGCGCGGAGGGTGAAATCGGGCGCTGGCGTACCCGCCGAAAGGGCGGTTTCGGGGTGGCTCATCAGGAACGGCTCCTACGAACGTGATGCCGGTGGCGGCCTGGGCCGCACCGCTTCATGACGCACATGGTACGCCGGGCCGAATGGCGATTGTTGCCTGTGCCACACAAAACGGCCGCCTGCCGCGCGAACGCAACAGGCGGCCTTGTCAGGGGCGAACGAGGTTACTCGGCCGTCCCCGGCACGAAGACGAAGGAGGCACCTGGGTCGGGTGGCGTCGGCTCCATGGTCGGAATCGATTCGCCGCCAACCTCCGCGCTCCGGAAGAAGTCGTCGCAGTCCCAGGTGTTCGGGATGCAGGTGTTGTTCCCGCAGCACTTCCAGCCAGATTGGCAGCAGGTTGCGATGCCGCAGCATTCGCCACTCGGGCACGCAATGCCGTTGTAGCCGCCATTGCAGCACCGGTAGTTGCCGTTCCAGTAGGTGTTGTTGCCGCAGTAGTTCGGGTAGTTGTACGGCGAGCAGATGTGGACGGTGCCCTGCTTGCGGCAGCTCCAGCCGTTCGGGCAGCGCACATTGCCGCAGCGGCCACCGCCACCGCCGCCCCCACCGCCGTTGTACCAGCAGATGCCGTTGCGGCACTTGCCGTTACAGCAGTCCTTGCTGCCGTTGCAGAACCCGCCGTAGAAGTTGTTCCGGCACTTCTTGTATTTGTTCTTGTATTTCTTGTTCTTCTTCGCGTCGGTGTCGGTGACGATGGCGCCGGCCACGGCTGCGGCCGCACCACCGGCAAGGAGCCGCAGCGCGTTGCGCCGGGACGCCTGTTCGCGCAGCCGGTGCACGCTGACCGACAGTTTGTCGAACGAACTCCCGTCCATGCGTTACTCCTTCGCTCATGAATGCGGCACGGCGGGACTAGCCGCGCTCAACAGCGTTCCAATCGACTCCTATAACGCTGCGAGGCGCGGTTTGGTGCCGCTGCAGGCTAGCCAGCTTCCGCCGAGACACAGTTGCCGGTCACCAGCGCCATCTGGCTCTGGATGGCGGCCAGCCGATCCTGGGCGCGACTGACCAGGCCCAGGGAGTCCGTCGTGTCCTCGCCGCTCTCCAGGGCGGTTGCGGCGTCAGCCGTTGCACCGCTCAGGGCGCGCAGGGTCGCAACCAGCGCCTTCTCGGCAGCCTCGCCACCGGCGGGCACGGGTACCAGCCCCTCATCGTCCGCCATCTGCGCGAACTGCGCCGAGAGCTCCGTCAGGGTGGCGGCGTCGGTCGCCCTGCGCGCGTCATCCGCCAGCCCCTGCGCCGTCAAGATGCGGTCGGTGCCGGCGAGCAGCCAGTCCTGCAGATCGGTGCAGGGGTTCGCGGCGACGTCAGGCTCCGGGGTAACCACGTCGGGTTCAGGCGTGGAATTTTCCTCGACGGCAGGTTCTGCGGTTGCCGTCGCATCTGCCACGGTGGTGTCAGGCATGGAAGCGCCTGACGCGGCGGCCAGCGGCAGTAGCTGCTCGCCCGTGGGGCTGGAGAAGAGGCCGGTCAATTGCGCATCGGATGGTACGGCGAAGACGACCGCGCCCGACAGGCGGTCGCCTGGGGCGAGTTGGGTCCAGCCGAGGTCCGGGACGACGAGGGTGTCGCCCGTGCGCGACACGTACTCCGGGCTCCACAGATCACCGTTGGCGTCCTGCAGCAGCAGGGCGTAGGAATCGGTGTGGAACGTGCCGTCGCTGGTGTTCTCGAACGTCAGCGCGGCGTAGACGTAGCGGGACCCCTCGGGAACTGGATAGGAGGGATCGACGCCGGTGAAGGGATCGATGATCTCGCGCACGGTGACCTGGCCGGTCCCGCCATCGGAATCGGTGTACGGGACCGCGGTGCCAACCGCCGGCAGGGTGGTGGCGACCAGTTCCGCGAGCAGCACGAGGCGGCTGCTGACTGGCTGGAAGTAGATGCGAGCGGGTGTGACGTCCTCAGGCACCTGGAAGCCAATCAGCCCGCTGACGCGGCTGTCCGGGGCCAGCGTCTGGCTGGAGAGCTGCGGCACCATAGCGTCATCCGGCAGCATGAGGCTGGTGGAATCCCACAGGGCGCCGTTCTGGTCCTGGATCACGATGGTCCAGGGCGCGATGTCGAACCGGGTTCCGGCGTCGGCATCGAAAATGGCGCGCACCACGACGAAGCGCTGGCCAGGCTCGGCCGGGTAATCCGGGTTCGTTTCGGTGAAGGGATCGATCACCTCAGCGATCGTTACCGAGCCGATAACCTCACCGGCATCGTTCGTGACCGGCACGGGCGAGCCGATGCCAGCGCTCGTGCTCCCTTCCTGCGCATCGACCTGCGCGAGGGTAGGCATCACCTGACTGAAGAGCAGCGCGAATCCGAGAAGCAGTGACAGGATTGAGGGTAGGCGACGCATCTGCAACTCCCTGGTCTCTGGGCGAGGCACGAAGATCGGGACCAGCCGTTAGGGTACCAGCAGAACCATGCCGGACTGCGGCGCCGGCGACGATCCGCGCGTCACTGCTGGTCGATGATCGCCAGCGCTTCGGCTGCCCACGCGATGCCGGCCGGCGTATTCGGGTCCATCATCAACTGGACGTGGCTGATACCGGCATCGGCGTAGCTCAGGAGATGGTCTGCCAGTTCCTGCGGTTCACGCGCCTTGAGGCCGGGCTTCGCTTCACTCGGGCGTCCGGTTGCGGTTGGCAGATCAACCAGCAAGCTGACGGTGCGCTCGACACTGGCCGGGTCACGCCCGGCCAGTTCCATGGCGGCGTCAACCTTGTCGCGGTCCTCCGCGAGTTCCTCCAACGTCTGGCGCGCCCAGGCGTTCCAGATATCACCGTATTTCGCGAGCAGGCTGAGCATGCGTGGCGCGGTCGACCCGATAACGATAGGTGGCCCTTCTGGCCGGGGGCCGCGCGGGCGCAGCTCGCAATCGCGGGCGCTGTAGTACTCGCCCGCGAAATCGACGTGGCCGGTGCGCAGCAGGCCGTGAATGATGGCTATGGCCTCGGCAAAGCGGCTGACACGGTGATCGAACGGGTAGCCGAACATCGCGTACTCGGGCTCGTGCCAGCCGGCCCCGAGGCCGAGCACCAGCCGGCCGCCGGAGATCTCGTCGATGGTGTCCGCGATCTTGGCCTGCAGGGCCGGGTTGCGGTATCCCGTGCAGGCGACGAGGGGGCCAATTTCCACGCGGGAGGTGACGGCGGCGAGTGCCGCTATGATCGACCAGCACTCCCAGGGCCCCTGCGGCTCCTTCTCCGGGAACGTGTAGAGGAGATGGTCGGCGTTCCAGAGCGAATCGAACCCGAGTTCTTCCGCGAGCTGCGCCATCTGGACCAGATCGCTCCAGCGCGCGGTCTGGCCGCCCATTTCCCGCTCGGTATCCGGCAGGATGATGCCGACTTTCAGGGGCCGCAGCCGGGGAGTTGCAGACTCTGCCATGCGTTGTTCCTCGCGTTGAATCCACGCCACAGGCGCGTCGCCAGGTGTGGCGAGGCGCGTCCGGTTCTTATATCACCTCGCCGTCGGCCCGGGATGCCGGAGGCTGGGCGTTGCGCCCGGCAGCGGATGGAAAGCACCAGGAGTGGAAGGCTCCTCACATCGGAGATGGCCGGTTCCGCCGCCCTCGTGAACGCCTCGCGTTCATCGGTGCTCGTCTGATGTGGCAACGAGTGCCACAATGCTCAGCATGGTCGTTCCCCGGCCAGGGTTCGCCGCGACCGGACGTGAAGAGGAGCGTGCAATGACGCAAGCGCCGGAAGTCACCGTGTCGACATTGGAAGCGATTCTCGATGGCTTCAACCAGCACGATCTGGACGCGATCATGGCGTTCTTCGCGGAGGACGCCGTCCTCGAGACGCCGCGAGGCGCGAACATCTGGGGGCACCGCTTCGAGGGCAAGGCTGCCGTCCGCGAGGGGCTGGCCGCGCGCTTTGCCGGAATTCCCGACGTGCACTACGGCGAGGATCGGCATTTTGTGTGCGGAGACCGGGGTGTCTCGGAGTGGCGGCTGACCGGAACCACAACCGGGGGCGAGCGCGTGGATGTGCGCGGTTGTGATCTCTGGGAATTCCGGGACGGACGCGTGGTGCGCAAGGACTCGTACTGGAAGATCGTTGATCGGTAGGCAGCCACCGCGCGGAGCCTGACCCCGTCCACGGCGTTACCCCACCGGATGACTGTCACCGTTTGCTGGATTCCTGCGTTGTAGAGAGCGCAGACGGGCCTGGCCACGCCGTGTTCCGGCCAGCCTGCGGGAATGTGGCACGGTGCAGGAAAGGACCATCGATGCAGGTAACGCGCAGAGTGGCGTTGCTCGCGGCATTGTCGGCAGCGTTGTGTGTGCCCGGCGTGGCCCAGGTCGCGGCGCAGGACGCCACGCCAATGGCATCACCTCCGGCCGCAGCAAGCTGGCTGGACAGCCCCACAGGTTCCTGGAACACGCCGGGCATGGCCATTCCGGCCGCACCGGCCTTCGAGGACGAATCGAACATCAACTGTGGTCAGCAGGAGCGCCCTGCCGAGACGCCGCAGGACCAGGCGCTGGTCGATGCCGGCTGGCATCTCTTCCTGGCATACCAGCAGGGCTGGGGAGTGACCCTCGTCTCCGGGCTGTCCGGCTACGACGGCATGTGCCGTCCCATCGGCTTCCAGGACTTTGTGTTTGTCGATGGCGAGTTCGCGGGCACGCTGTCGCCGGAACCAATGGCCTCCCGCAGCGATGGCGCGTCCGACGGGGCGAACCTGTGGAGCGCGGATACCATCTCCGCGCAATACCGCCGGTACGCGCCCGATGACGCCCTCTGCTGCCCGTCTGGCAGCACCTACGTCGAGTTCACCATCACCCGTGGGGATGAGGGACCGGTGGTGAACGCCACCATGATCCAGCCTGCCGAATAGCGGCCGCTGCGGCGTGCTGCGGCATCAGCTTCACGTCTCCTCACCGAACGCGCCCTCGCGCGCCAGGCGCGCGATCTCCGCGTCACTGAGTCCCGCCGCGCGGAGAGCATCGAACGTGTGGGCCCCGAGCGCCGGTGAAGCATGGTAGTGCGGGGTGTAGCCCGAGACGTGCAGTGGCAGGCCGATACTGTGGACCTCGCCCAGGTCCGGGTGGGTGAAGCTGGCCAGCATGTCCCGTTCCGAGAGCTGGTCATGGTCCAGGACCTCCGGCAAGCTGCGCACCGGCGCCACCGGCACGGCGCCCTGGAGCAGTGAGACCCAGTGCGCCGTTGGCGCGGTCGCAAAGCGTTCCGCCAGGATGTCGAGCAGCGCCTCGCGGTGTGCGTGGCGCTGGCTGAAGTTGGCGAAGCGCGAATCGTCCGCCGCGCCGGCCAGCTCCAGCCGGGCAAGGAGTGCGGCGAAAAACTTGTCCTTGGCGCAGGCTACCGCCAGGTAGCCGTCGCTGGTGGCGAAGAACTGGAACGGCACGATGGTCGGGTGCGCGGAATGGGGAAGCCGTTCTGCGACGTGCCCTGCCGACAGGCCCCATGTCGCCTGATAGCTGAGCATGGCGAGGGCGGTGTCGTAGAGTGAGGTGTCGATATCGCGGCCGTGGCCCGTCTGCCGCGCGTCGATGACCCCCGCGAGTAACCCGAGTGCGGCCACCAGCCCGGAGGCGTAGTCCGCCATCGGCAGGCCGCTGCGAGCGGGTGGAGCATCGGGTTCACCGGTCAGGCTGGCCCACCCGGCCTCGGCCTGCACCAGCGCGTCGTAGCCAGGGAAGGCGCGTCGCTCTCCGGTGCGCCCGTAGGCCGACAGTGAGACGCACACGATGGCCGGGTTGAACGCGGCCAGGGCACTGTAGGTGAGGCCGAGGCGGCCCGGCAGATCGCCGCGCAGGTTGTTGAAGACCGCATCGGCGTGGGCCACCAGGGTGTGCAGAGCTTCCTGCCCCGCAGGCGTGCTCAAATCCAGCGCCACGCTCCGTTTGCCGCGATTGAACGCCTCGAAGTAGAGGCTGCTGCCGTTGACCGCGCCGGGGGGGACGCCGCGCCCTACATCACCCCCTGCGCCGGGGTCCTCAATCTTGATAACCTGTGCGCCAAGATCGGCCAGCAAGAGCGTGCCGAACGGCCCGGCGCCAAACTGCTCGACGGCCAGAATCGTCACGCCCGCCAGGGGACCCGCGTTGTTTACCATGCTGGTTGCCTCCTGGGCGTCAGTATCATTCGCGGCCAACGACGGTGCAGGGTGGTTCTCGCCAAAATCGCGAAACCGGGGGGAAAGGGTCATCGTGCTGACGGCGACGGACCTTCGCGGCGATTCCCGCTTCTGGGCGATTGTGCCCGCCGGCGGTTCGGGCACGAGACTGTGGCCGCTCAGCCGCGCCGCCCGGCCCAAGTTCCTGTTGGCGCTCACGGGCAAGCGATCCCTGCTACAGCAGACCGTTGACCGGCTCGCGCCCCTTGCCGGCCCGGAGCGCACCCTGGTGGTGTGCGGGCCAGCGCACGCGGCGCCCGTGGCGCGACAGTTGCCGGAGCTGCCAGAGGGCAACATCATCGTGGAGCCAGCCCCGCGCGGTTCGGCGCCCGCGATCGCGCTCGCCACTGCGCTGATTGCCCGGCGCGAGCCGAATGCCATTGTGGGCAGCTTCGCGGCAGATCACGAGGTAGCCGACCCGGATGCGTTCAACCGCGCCATCGAAACGGCCATCGTCGCGGCGCGGCACGGATGGCTGGTGACCGTGGGGCTGGAGCCAACCCGGCCGGAAACAGGATATGGGTACATCGAGCGCTCGGACGACGTGGTTGCGCAGACGGACCATGGCACGGCCTACCGCTCCGCGCGCTTTGTCGAGAAGCCGGATTTGCCGACCGCCATCGCCTACCTGGAAGCTGGGCGCTCGCTCTGGAACGCCAGCATGTTTGTGTGGCAAGCCAGCACGCTGCTGAACGAGGTAGCGCGGCTGCAGCCGGAGCTCTACGCGGCGGTGATGCGGATTGCGGCCGCCTGGGGAACCCCGGAGCAGGAGCAGGTGACGGCCAGAGTCTGGGCGGACCTGGCAGATTCCACCATCGACCAGGGCATCCTGGAGCACGCTGAGCGTGTCGCGGTTGTGCCCGCCAGCATGGGGTGGTCCGATGTCGGTGACTGGAATAATCTTGGTGATCTCATTGAGCAGGATGACGCTGGCAACCGGGTACGCGGTGACCTGTTGCAGGAGGCGTCGACCGACTGTGTGATCTGGTCTGAAACCGACCGCCTGGTGGCGCTGGTTGGCTTGACCAACGTGGCGATTGTGGACACGGAGGATGCGCTGTTGGTGGTGAACCGCGAGCACGCCCAGGATGTACGCCGCATCGTCGACCAGTTGAAGTCCGCCAAACGCTCGGGCTATTGACACACGCCATGCCACGAAGTGCCCGGGCGGTGACACCGCTGCCGATCCTCGTTCAGCCGTACTTCGATCCCAAGCCATGGGGCTCACGACGCCTCAGCGCGTTGTATGGCGACCTGCCGGATGGCCTCATCGGCGAGGCGTGGCTGGCAGCCCCCAACGCGGTGGCCGGGAGTGGGCCGGAGGCCGGGCGATCACTCGGCGACATGGCGGCGCGCGCGCCACATCACTGGTGTGGCGCACAGGGCCTGCGTGCGACGCAGGGCCAGGCCATCTTCCCGCTGCTCGTCAAGATCATCGACGCGGCCGAGACCCTCTCGGTCCAGGTGCATCCGGACGACGCGCTGGCGGCGGCGTGGGGGCTGGGCACCGGGAAGACGGAGGCTTGGCACGTGCTGGAGGCAGCGCCCGGCGCAGTGTTGTACGCCGGACTGCGCGAAGGCTGCGGGCACGAGGCATTCCTCGCCGCCTGTACAGCGCAGGACGATGTCTCCGGCTACCTGAACGCCGTTCCGGCGCAGCCCGGGCTGACCATGGTCATCCCGGCGGGAACCGTGCACGCCATTGGCGGCGGGTTGCTGCTGTACGAGATTCAGCAGCCCTCCAACGTGACCTTTCGTCTCAGCGATTGGGGACGCCGTGACGAGTGCGGAAAGGCGCGGGACCTCCATCATGCAGACGGCTCGGCCGCGGTGAAGCCGGAGCTCGCCCCGCGGCCGGCGGCGCACCTGCGCCTGACGGACGAGCGCGTGGTGCTGGCCGCCACGGCGTACTTCGCCCTTGAGCGCGTGGATATTCCTTCTTCCCGGGCGCTCACGCTGCCGCTCGTGGAGAGTCCCCAGGTACTCACGGTGTTGCAGGGTGTGGTGGAAGCCGCACTGCGTGGGGTGCCCGGCTCGGTCGTGGCGAGAACCGGACAAACCCTGATTGCGCCGGCGGGGTCCATTGCCACACTGGTTGCGGGACCACAGACGGCGCTGCTGCGCGGCTGGACGCCCGATCTGGAACAGGATGTCCTGCTGCCAGCACAAGCGGCGGGCGTGCCGGCTGAGCTTCTGGCGCAGCTGGAGTTGGCGGCGCAACGGCCCTGAGCCGGCTGCCACCGGCGCGGTGCTGATGGCGCGGTCCCGACAGACCGCGTATCCTGCATCCACCGGTGCAAGCGAGTGCTCATGCAACAAGGCACGCGTCTCACGGGATCCTGGCGCAAGGATTCTCGCTGTTGACAATTGCTTTCAATGCTTTTAGAGTTCCGCCCACGACGGTACAATGGTCTCACCATCGTCAGAGTCGATACACGCTGCAGCGAGGGCGGTGCGCACAGATGCGCTTCCTGATCGGTGTCGATATTGGCACCCAGGGGTCCAAAGGGGCGCTCGTAACGGAAACGGGCCAGGTTGTCACGTCCGCCTCGGTTGAGGCGAACGTGAACGTGCCTCAGCCCGGCTGGGCCGAGCACGAACCGGACAGCGCATGGTGGGGCAACTTCGTCGAGGTCGTTCGCCAGCTGATTTACAAGTCCCAGGTTGATCCGCGAGATATTGCGGCCGTGAATGTCAGCGCCCTGATGCCGGTGCTGGCCCCGGTCGACGAGACGGGCGTGGCGCTTCGCGCCGCCTTGCTCTATGCGGACATGCGCGCCCACGAAGAGCTGGCGCACATGAACCACGACCTCGCTGCCAGCAGCGCGCGCGATTTTACCGGTCAGTTCTCCGCTCAGCTCACCATGCAGGACCTGGGGCCCAAGATTTACTGGTTCCAGCGCAACGAGCCAGAACGCTGGCAGCGCACGCGTTACCTCATGGGCGCACAGGGCTTCATCAACGCCAAGCTCACCGGGCGTTACGCCGTCGATCGCAATACGGCCATTGGCTACCGCCCGTTCTTCGACCCCGCAACTGGCCATTACGACCCGGTGCTCTGTGCGCGCTACGACGTGCCGATGGACATGCTGCCTGAATTGGTCGAGCTGACCGATGTCGTGGGCGAAGTAACGCCAGCGGCGGCGGTCGCGACGGGGCTGGCGATTGGCACGCCGGTCGTGGCCGGTGTCATCGATTTCTTCGCGGAGATGATCAGCACCGGCGCCGATACGCCCGGCGATATTGTGGTGACCTACGGCACCACCATGTGCATTGCCGGGCTGGCTGATGCGCCTGTCGGCGCGGTCCCTGGGCTGGGGCACATGCTGGGCGACGACAAGAGCCTAGCCGGGCTGTACACCGGCCTGTACTCCGTGGGGGGTGGCATGGTCACCTCCGCCGCGCTTTCCCGCTGGTTCCGCGACAAGTTCGGCGATGTCGAGCGGCGCGTCGAACAGGAACTGGGGATCAGCGCCTACGGGCTGCTGGGGCTGGAGGCCGACGCGGTGCCGCCGGGATCCAACGGCCTGATTGTGCTCCCGTACTTCAGCGGTGAGCGCTCGCCGATTCATGATGACCTTGCGCGCGGCATGATCTTTGGCCTCACGCTGGCCCATGACCGCCCGCACATCTACCGGGCCTTGCTGGAAGGGGTGGCCTACGGCGTGGAGCATCACTTTGAGTTGATGCGCCAGTCGGGTATGAACCTCGACCGCATCGTGGCCACAGGTGGCGGCTCACGCAGCCATCTCTGGACCCAGATTATCAGCGACGTCACTGGCGTGCCGCAGGTCGTGGTCGCCCCAAGTAACGCAGCGCTGGGGGCGGCGTTCCTGGCAGGCAAGGCTATTGGCGTGTTCTCTGAGCTATCTGACGTGCGCCTGTGGGCGAAACCGGAAAGGGAGGTGATCCCCCGGGAGAATGTGCACGACGTGTACCAGGAGTACTACCGCATCTATCGGCGTCTCTACGAACAAACCAAGGATGAGATGCACGATCTCGCGCGCCTCACGGCTGCGGCCGCGAAGTCGTCGATCAGACCCCTGGGGGCGGAACTCACCGTCCGGGAGCTGACCGCGTAGGTTCGGAAGTGGATCGCAGGAACGACATGAGGACCAAGGGAGGTAACATGACCCTGCAGAAGAAAAATGCCACGCGCCGCCAGTTCCTGATGGGCGCCGCCGGTGGCGCCGCCATGGTGGGCGCGAGCTGGCTGCCGACGCGGACTGATCGCATCCGCGCCATGCAGGACAGCTTCGACTGGAAGGCGAACTCGGGCGCGCAGGTGCGCCTGATCCTCAACAAGCACCCGTACACGGAATCCCTGTTGCCGCTGATCCCGGAGTTCACAGAGTTGACCGGCATTGAAGTGCCGGAGCCGTTGATCCTGCCGGAGGCGGAGTACTTCCAGAAGCTGCTGGTGGACCTCTCCACCGGCGCTGGCGAGTTCGACGCGTTCATGACCGGACCATATGTCCACTGGGCATATGACAGCGCGGGTTGGACCGAGCCGCTGGAGCCGTACCTGGCCGATGCGAACAAGACGTCCCCGGACTACGATGCGGATGACATCTTTGGCACACTGATGGCCGCGAACCGCTGGAATCTCCAACTCGGTTCCGGGATCGGTGAGGGAAGCCAGTGGGCCATCCCGGTCATGGTCGAGACCTACGTCCAGGCGTACCGCAAGGACGTCTACGACGAGCTTGGCATCGAGCCTGGCAACACCATTGAAGAGTGGCGCGAGGCCAACAAGAAGGCCACCAGCGGAGACATGAAGGGCATCATCGTTCGCGGTGAGAAGGGTGGCGGCATGACCGGCACCGGCTTCATCTCCACCTTCCTTGGCTATGGTGGCGTGGTCATGGACGAGAATCTGGTTACCCAGATTAACTCCGATATCGGTATCCATGTCGCGGAGCAGTACTGTGCCTCGGTCAAGGAGTCCGGTCCTGAGGGCTGGGCGAACGTGACCTGGTACGAAGGCCAGGAGAGCTTCTCCAACGGCAGCTACGGCCAGTACATGGACTGTGACTTCTTCACCGCGCTCTACGAAGATCCCGACAAGTCGGCGGTCGCTGGTAAGGTTGGCTTGGCGCACTGCCCGCACGCCGAAGACCACGATCCGTTCAGCTCCATCTGGACCTGGGCGCTGGCCATGAGTTCCCGCGCGCAGAATAAGGATGCCGCCTGGGCCTTCATCCAGTGGGCGACCATGAAGGATCAGATGACGGTTGCGACGGTCGAGGGCCGCAACTACAACCCGACCCGTTCCTCGGTCTTCAATGATCCGGCTGTCCAGGAGACGATGGGCGCCTGGGCCAACGGCACGTACCTGCCGGTGGTTCTGGAGAACCTGGACAAGTATGCCTCCCCAGGGTGGCCGCCACAGCCGGAGCAGACCTTCCTGTCGACGGCCTGGGATCAGGCGCTGCAGGAGATCTGGGCTGGCGGCGACGCCAAGACCGCGCTCGACAATGCCAAGAACAATGTCGATGCGCACATGAAGGACCTCGGACTGATCACCGAGTAGTGGCCGCGCTTGCGGCTGGGGCGCAAGCGCCCCAGCCGCAAGCTTCAGGGACAGGCGAGAAACCCATGGCTACTGTCGCCACCACAATGGAAGGGGAGCGCCCGGCAACCCGGGTGGAGAACCAATCGCAGCTTGAGCAAGCGGATATCCGTGCTGGCAGATGGATGATGTTGCCAGCGCTGATCATTCCGGCATTGCTCGCCTGCGTGTTTGTCTACGGGTTCTATCTCACCCTGCGTAACCGCCGCTTGAACCGTGGCGACCTTGGGTTCGTCGGGCTCGACAACTACGTCAAACTCCTGCATGACGACCGCTTCTGGCATTCGCTCAGCCTGACCCTGAAGTTCACGATTACCGACATCGCGATTGAATTGACCCTGGCCACGATCCTCGCGTTGGCATTGAGCGTGCCGCTGCGCGGGGTGAAGTTCTACCGCGCACTGCTCATCATCCCGCTGATGACACCGCCCGTCGTGGGCGCGCTGGTCTGGAAAGTGCTCTATCGATCCGGCAACGGCGGATTTTTCAACTGGATTCTCTGGAAGCTGGGCTTGCCCATGCAGGGCTTTATCGGTGATCCATCCCAGGCCATCCAGAGCCTGATCGTCGTGGATGTCTGGCTCTTCCTCCCGTTCGTGACGATCATCCTGCTCTCGGGGTTGCAAACCTTGCCCCAGGAACAGATGGATGCCGCGCGTATCGACGGCGCAAATGAATGGCGCATGTTCTGGCAGATCAAGCTTCCTTATCTGATTCCCTTCTACATTGTGGCACTCTTCTTCCGGGCCATTGACTCGCTAAACGTCTTCGACACGATCTACGGCACCACCAAGGGTGGTCCCGGAGACGCGACACGCGTACTTGCCATCAATGGATTCGAGAACGCGTTTCCGTTCTTCAATATCTCCTATGGGGGAGCCACATTTGTCATGTTGTGGCTCCTGTGCACGGTGACCGGTTCGCTCCTGTACCTCTGGGTGCGGCGGGCCCAGGAATAGCGGGGAAACTGGGGGATACGCCATGCAACAGACCCTTCCGACCCAACCAGTGGTCATCACGGATTCGGTGCAGAAGAAGAAGGAGCGAAGGCTCCACTTCTTCCTGCATGTCGGCCTGATCATCTATTTCCTGCTCATGCTGCTCCCGTTCGCGTGGACCTTCATGACGTCGCTGAAGCAGTCCAAGGATGTGGCGGCGGCACCACTCAAGATTTTCTTCGAGCCGACGCTGGACAACTACCGCGCGGTGTTGTTCAACCAGTACAGCGATGACTCGGCGCTGGCCCGCGTGCGTGTCGATATTCCTGGCGCGTTCCTGAACTCCCTGATCATCGCTGGCGGCGCCACGATCCTGGCCATGGTGCTGGGGAACATGGCGGCCTTCGCGCTGGCGCGATACAAGATGCCGGAACGCGAGGTGTACGCCTTCTTCTTCCTGGCCTTCAGGTTCGCGCCCATCTTCGTCTTCATTATTCCGATGTTTCTCATCTACCAGGCCATTGGCTTGTACAACACGCATCTCGGCATGATCCTGGTGTTCCAGGTGATCGCCATTCCCCTGATCGTCTGGACGATGCGGTCCTTCTATGAATCGATTCCGGCGGAGTTGTTCGATTCCGCCGCGCTCGACGGCGCATCGCGCTTGATGCAGTTGCGCCAGATAGCGCTGCCCTTGGCCGCGCCAGGTTTGGCGGCGACGGCGGTGCTGACCTTTATCGCCTGCTGGAACAACTTCGCCTTCCCGTTCCTGCTCGGCGCGCAACGAACACAAACCATTACGTTGGCCACCATTACCTTCATTGGCTACGAAGAAGTTGCCTGGGGAATGATGACCGCGGCGGCGATCGTGACGATCGTCCCGGAACTCATTCTGGCGATGCTTGTGCAACGGCACATCGTGCGCGGTTTGACCTACGGCGCGGTCAAGG
Source organism: Thermomicrobiales bacterium (assembly GCA_034431475.1). Classification (GTDB taxonomy): domain Bacteria; phylum Chloroflexota; class Chloroflexia; order Thermomicrobiales; family UBA6265; genus JACCXM01. The sequence continues at coordinate 109,646 of DAOUDE010000024.1, forward strand.
AATAGCGCCGCAGGCGACGTTCGGCGCGTGGCGAAAGAGCGCCACGGCCAAGGGAGGTTAGGGTCTTGAAGGCTGCGCTTCTGTACGGGATTGGCGACCTGCGCCTGGTCGACATTCCCAAGCCAGAGTATGGCCCGGACGAGGTGCTGACGAAGGTGACGGTCTGCGCGGTGTGCCCGACCGACATCCGCAAGTACCGCGTCGGCAACGGCGGTGTGCTGCAGTTCCCCTTCAACATGGGGCACGAGTGGGTTGGCGAAGTCGTCGAGGTCGGCGCCAACGTCGATGATGTCAAGGTCGGCGATCGTATCGTCGGCGGTGGCTACGCCGGGTACGCCGAGTACGCGCCGCTGGGCGGCCACGCTCTGCGCCCGGTCAAGGGGGAGAAGCTGCTGGTGCCGGAGGGCGTCTCCGACGAGGAGGCGACCTTCATCGAGCCACTGGCCGACGCCATTCACTCCATCACGGATCAGGCCAAGGTCAAGATCGGTGACACCGTGCTTATCCTTGGTGCGGGGCAGCTCGCGCTGCAGCACGTGATGGTGGCCAAGGCGGTCGGCGCCACGGTCATCGTCAGCGAGCCGATCAAGGAGCGCCGTGAGTTGGCGCTTCAGTTTGGCGCCGACTACATCGTGGATGGCTCCTCCACCGACGAGGTGGTGGCGTTCGTGCACAGCCTGACCGACGGCAAGGGCGCGGATTCCGCGATTGTCTCCATCGGTTCACCGGAGGCCTCGGTGACGGCCCTGGCGGCCGTGCGCTCGCGCGGCCGCATCGTCCTGTTTGGTGGCTATGATCGCGGCGTGCACACGACGCTGGATCTGAACATTATCCACTACAAGGAAATCGAGATGACGGGCAGCTACTGGGTCGGCGTGCCACCCTATGGCAATCCGGATCTCTACGGCGTGGCCCTGAAGCTGATCCAGAACGGCACCGTGCCGGTGGGCAAGCTCATCACGCACCGCTACGTCCTGGATGACATTCATGATGCCTTCGATGCTATCCGCACCAAGACGGGCATGAAGGCCATCATCTACATCAACGAAGAGCTCAAGAACCCGAGCAAGTAACGCGCTGCTGCGTTTCTAACCACTGCGTATTGGTGAGCAGATAGCGCTCACAGGAGGAACGGGAGTTACCATGGAAGGTCTGGAGCGCCGGACAGCGCGTATTTTCGGTTCTGACGGCAAGTCGGTCGTGTTAGCGTTCGATCACGGCATGGGCGGCGCGCGCCACGCTGGTATGAAGAACCCGGGGCAGACCCTGCGGGACTGCATTTCCGCCGGCTCGGACGCCGTGCTGATTACCCCTGGTCTTGCCCGGCAGTTCGGCGAGGATCTCACCAGCGTTGGCGTGGTCATCAACCTGGACATTGCCTCTGGCAACGATGCGGCCGCCGTGCGCGAGGCCATGCTGCTCGGCGTCGAAATGGGCAAATTCATCTTCTACCCCGGCAGCGAGGCGGTGCCCGACAGCCAGGCGCGCACCCGCCACATGATCGTGACGGCACACGACCAGGGGTTGCCGGTGATGGTGGAGCCGATCCCGGTCTCCTTTGAGGCCAAGCACGCCCACACGCCGGAGAACATCGGCACGGGCGCCAAAATCGCCTGTGAAATTGGCGCGGACGTGGTCAAGATGCAGTACTCCGGTGATCCGGATAGCTTCGCCGAGATCATGGAGACCCTGTACCGGCCGGTGGTGATCCTGGGCGGTCCGAACCGTGGCAACCTGCGTGGTGTCCTCGAGGACATCCGCAACGCCATGAATGCTGGCGCCCGGGGTACGACCATTGGCCGCAACATCTGGGAGGCCGAGGCGCCGGAGCGCGTAATCGCTGCCCTGTCCGCCATCGTGCATGAGGATGCGACGGTCGATCAGGCTGCGCGTCACCTGGAATCCTCCTTCGCGGTCGCGTAGGACCACACCCGGCGCGGATTGGCCGTGCGGAAAATAAACAGCCCACGCATTGCGCGTGGGCTGTTCGCGTGCCCGTTCCAGACGGTACGCTAGTTGTGCCCGCCGACCTCAGCGTGTTCCACGGCGTCGTGCAACGCAACAGGATGAGGGGCCGAGGCATGCACAGGTTCCACGTGCCGGGCGTGAACAGATTCAGCGGTGACTGAGCCGGCCCGGTCCAGACCAACATCAGCGGTGCAGGGCCGGGGCCCGCGCCAGTCGTCCGCCGTTGCGGACGATCGGCGTGACGCGCTCCTCAGCCAGGTCGCGTTTCGCTACTACGAGGGTCACGAAACCCAGGAAGAGATTGCGCAGGCAATTGGCCGCTCGATCGCGACGGTGTCCCGGCTGCTGACCCGGGCCGAAGACGCTGGCGTGGTGGAGATGGACGTCACCCAGCCTCACCCGCTGGTTCCTGCCCTGCAGGCGGCGCTCGTCAATCGCTTCGGCCTCAGCGTGGCACGCGTAGTACACATCGCCCGGGCGGAATCGCACGCGATGGTTCCACGCATCGGTGATTTCGCGGCCCGCTACCTGGCCACCATTCTGTCGCACAACTGCACGCTCACCATCGGGTGGGGAGGGCATGTCCAGGCAGTCGCGCTGGCACTGCCCGCCATGACGTTGCGGGATGCGCACGTGGTGCAGGCGGTCGGCTCGCGGGGCGGCTCCATCCTGCAACTCGTCCACCCCCGGTTGGTCGAGTCGATTGCTCTCCGGCTGGAGGCAACGCCGCACTTCCTGCCTGCGCCCACATTCGCGAGTTCCGCGGCTGAGCGAGATGCCATCGCGCGAGATCCGTACTTTGGCAAGGTCCTTGAGCGACTTGCCCAAACAGATGTCGCCCTGTTCGGCATCGGGCCCACCAGCCCACAGCACTCCGGGCTTTGCCGCGTGGGCGCGCTCGATGGCTGGGAACTGGAACGCGTCCGCAGCCAGGGCGCGGTTGGCGAGATCCTGGCGGAGTTCTTCGACATCCAGGGCCGGGTGGTGCAAACGGATGTCAGCCGGCGGGTGGTTGGCATGCGTGAAGCCCAGATGCGCCAGGTCGGCACCGTGGTGGCAGTGGCAGGTGGCGAGGAAAAGGCTGCGGCCATTCTTGGCGCGCTCAGAACGGGCATCGTGGACGTGCTGGTCACCGACAGCATCACCACCCGCGCGGTCCTGGCCCTCGCGGACGAGCATCCCACACCGGTGTTTGCGGTGTCAGCGCCAACGCCGCGTCTGCCGCACGGCCAGGTTGATCCAGAGAACGATCCAGAGCGCCATGCCATCCTGCTCGCCACCTTGCGGGAACTGGACCGCGTCGGCTACCAGAAGCTGTCTCCCACCGCCGTGGCGCACGAGGCGCACGTGGCGCCCGAGCGTATCTATCGCCGGTGGGGAAACCGGGCCAAGCTTGTTGGTGACGCCTGGCAACTCCGGCAGGCGTACGCTCACTGTTGTGGCAAGACCCTGCGTGAGGACCTGGAACGCCTGCTCTGCGGCATTCCGGAAGAGGAAGCCATGACGGCTGATCCCTACCTTGCAGCACGGACGATCGCTGCAGAAGCGCAACTCGACCCCGAGTTTCGGCGCATCTTCCAGGGCATGCAGCAGGTGAGTGCAAACTACGTTCGGAGTGCGCTGGAGCGCGCTCGTGACCGGGGCGAACTGGCGCCCGCCACCAACCTGGGCATCCTGGCCGACATGGTTTCTGGCGCGATCTGGTATCGGCTGCTCATTACCAAGTGCCCGCTCGATGCCCAGTTCGCGGGGGATCTGGCCGACATCGCTGTGCAGATGGCTGCCGCAGGCCAGGCGGATACGGCGGTTGCCGGCGATTCGGCGTAGACCAGGCTAACGCGGTCTACCGGGCTCGCCGGCGGGCGCCGTTTTGTGCTCAGTGATCGCGCCTCCTGCTACCCTTCCTCGCGTTTGGCGCGTGCGCTGGCGCTGTGGTGCGCCGTCCGTACACGGCGCACCACAGCGCCAGCGCAGTCAGGTGGGCGGGTGCGCTCGTAGGGGTTGTGAGGACATCATGGCGGTCGTGCAAACGTGGAACAGCAGTGAGCTTCGGGCCCTGGATCAGGCCCATATGCTTCACCCCGTCTCGAATCTTCGTCAGTTGCGTGACAACGGTCCGCTGGTCATGGTGCGTGGCGAAGACGTGTTCCTGTGGGACGCGGACGGCAAGCAGTACATCGACGCGTTTGCCGGCCTCTGGAATGTGAACGTGGGTCACGGTCGCGCTGAGCTTGCTGACGCCGCTGCCGCCCAGATTCGCGAGGTGGAGTTCGTTCCCACCTTCTTCGGCCTGGCGTCGCCGATGCCCATCGAGTTGGCGACCCGGCTTGCCGGGCTCTTCCCCGACCCGCTGAATCACTTCCAGTTCACGGCCGGCGGCTCGGAATCCAACGAGACCGCGCTCAAGATGGTCCGCTACTACTGGTGGCTGAAGGGCTCGCCGGAGAAGGTCAAGATTCTCTCACGGAAGATGGCCTACCACGGCATCGCCATGGGTGCGCTGGCGGCAACCGGTATCCCCTCCTACCACGAAGGGTTCGGCCCACAGGTGCCGGGCTTCGTTCACCTCACGCCACCGTACGCCTACCGCCACGCGGAGGGCCTGACCGAAGACGAGTTCATCGCGGCCCTCGTGCAGGAGCTCGAGGAGACGATCGAGCGCGAGGGCGCGGATACGATTGCCGCCATGATCGGCGAGCCAGTGCAGGGCGCGGGTGGCGTGGTGGTGCCGCCGGATCGCTACTGGGCGGCCATCTCTCCTGTGCTGCAAAAGCACAATATCCTGCTCATCTTCGATGAAGTGATCTGTGGATTTGGCCGCACCGGCACCATGTTCGGCATGCAGCAGTACGGCGTAACGCCGGATGTCGTCTCCTTCGCCAAGGGCGTAACTTCGGGATACATTCCCCTGGGCGGAGTCGGCGTGAGCGATGAGATCTGGGACACGCTGAGCACGCCGGATCGCATGTTCATGCACGGGTTCACGTACTCCGGGCACCCGGTGGCCTGCGCCGTTGCCCTGCCGAACCTGGATATCATCGAGCGTGAACAATTGCCACAGAATGCCGCGTGGGCGGGTGGCTACCTGCTCCAGGCCATCGCGGATCGCTTGCAGGATCATCCCAACTTTGGAGAGGTGCGTGGCAAGGGCCTGATGCTCTTCCTGGAACTGGTGGCCGACCGCCAGACCAAGGCGAAACTGGACCCGGCGTACAACCTCTCAGGCAAGCTGACGAAGGCCACGCGCGAGCGCGGCATTATCGTGCGCCCGGTGAATGACGGCGTCGCTATTGCCCCGCCGCTCACGATTCAACAGCGTGAGCTGGACGCCATCGCCGACGCGCTGCATGGCGCGGTGCGCGAGGTTCTGGGATAGCGAACCGGGGGGCCCTTGCGTCGAAAAGCCCTCACCCCGGCCCCTCTCCCGTGCGCGGGAGAGGGGCTCTTGCGTGCTGGTGAGGGCGTGCATCGCCCTATCGCCGCGTCGTGCCAGCGAGCAGTGCGCCCGCCAGGCAGAGCACAATCACCAGCGTCATGCCCACTCGCAGGCTGGCCGCGTCGGAGATGAAGCCAATAATTGGCGGGCCGGTGAGGAGCCCCGCGTAGCCAGCGGTTGCGACAGCCCCAATTGCCATGCCGGGCGTCATGCCGGGCGTGCGACCGGCCGCGCCGAGGGCGGTGGGGAAGGTTGCGGCCAACCCGGCTCCGACCAGCGCGAAGCCCGTCATGGTGGCCGGCACGGTGTTCCCGATGAGCGCCACCGCCATGCCTGCGGCAGCGAGAAGGCAGCCCGTCCGCACGATCATGGGTGCACCGAAGCGGCGAATCAGCGGGTCGCCACCGAAGCGGAACGCGGCGATGGCGACGGAGAACGCGGCGTAGCCAGAGGCCGCGACCGACGCCGTAGCGCCCAGAACATCTTCCAGATAGACCGCACTCCAGTCCGCGATTGCGCCCTCGCTCAGCAGCACGCAGTAGGCGAAGAGGCCCAGGCCGAGCAGGCTACGCGGTGGCCGGACGAAGACCGGCGCTGAGGTGTCGCGACCACCAGTGTCGATCAGCCCCTGGCCGATCACCAGGGCCAGTACGGCGACAACCACCGCCGTGGTCATGAACTGGGGCTGCGCCGCCAGCCCGTGCGCGGCCGCCACGACGGTCACGCCTGCGCCCACCAGGCCACCGAGGCTGAACAGCCCGTGCATGGTGGACATCATGGGCCGGTGCAGGCGGTGCTCCATGGCGACGGCGTAGGCATTCACCGAGATATCGACCGTGCCAAAAACGACGCCGAAGATGAGCAGGACCACCGTCAACTGCCACTGCGTGCCCACCATGATGATGAGCGGGAGCCCGAGCGCCAGGAGTGCGGTTGAGGCACGCACCACCCCCATGTTGCCCCAGCGGCGGAGCAGCAGGCCAGTGACGGGCATCGCCAGGATCGCACCGACCGACATGCTGAGCAGGGACAGGCCCAGCTCGGCGTCGTTCAGGGCGAGGGCGTTCTGGACGGCGGGGATACGGGAGACCCAGCTTCCGTAGACCAGGCCGAAGAGGAGAAAGAGCAACATGGCTGCCAGCGCCGGCCGACGGGCGGAGCCAGAGCTTCGCGGCTCCTCTTCGCTGGTGCTGAGGACGATGCTGATGGAAGTCTCCAGAACTGGCCGCAGGGCGCGCTGATCGTGCGCACAATCACGGTCGTGACGGTAGCATAGCGGCACTGGTTTCCTGCCCCGTCCGCCAGCGGACGGGCGCCGTTTCAAGGGGAGTCCCAACCGCGATGACCGCGACTGAACACACGGCAACCGTGCCCGGTCCAGCCATTGATTTCAGCGATGTCCAGGCAGCCGCCGAACGGTTGCGCGGGGTTGCGCATCGCACCCCGGTGATGACCTCGACCACGCTGAACGAACTCACCGGTGCTGAGGTCTTCCTGAAGGTCGAAACCTTCCAGCGCATTGGAGCTTTCAAGTTTCGCGGGGCCTACAACGCCATCGCCTCGCTGGAGCCGGAGGTGCGGGCGCGCGGGGTGGTGACCAACTCGTCTGGCAATCACGCGCAAGCGGTCGCGCTTTCGGCCCGGCTCTTCGGGATTCCCGCCACGATTGTCATGCCGAACGACGCGCCACCGGCCAAGATTGCGGCGACGCGGGGCTACGGCGCGGAGATCGTGTTCTACGACCGCTACACGGGGGACCGCGCCGCCATCGCCAATCAGGTCGCGGCCGACCTCGGCGCAACCGTGATCCCGCCCTACGATCATCCGAAAGTGATGGCCGGCAATGGCACCACCGCACTTGAACTGCTGGAGGTGACGGGGGAGCTGGATCTGCTGCTCGTCTGCCTCGGCGGCGGCGGTCTGCTCTCGGGCTGCGCGACTGCGGCCAAGACGCTCTATCCGAACATCGAGGTGTGGGGCGTGGAGCCTGCTGCCGGCGATGACTGGGCCCAATCGTACGCGGCGGGCGAGCGCCTGCCACTGACAGCGGTGCCGCGCACCATTGCCGACGGCCAGCAGACCGAAGCGCCTGGCAAACTGACCTGGCCGACGGTACGGCCGCTGGTGAAGGGCATCGTCACGGTCAGCGACAACGAGATTCGGGACACGATGCGCTTCCTCTTCGAGCGGATGAAGCTGGTGGTGGAACCAAGCGGCGCTTCTGCGCTGGCCGCGCTGATGACTGGCAAGGTCGATGGGCGTGGCAAGCGGGTGGGCATCACCATCTCCGGCGGGAACATCGGGCTGGATGGCTACTGCCAGATCATCAACAATCGCGATCCGGAATAGCCGGGGAACGGGCCGTTCGCGGTATCCTCTCAGCAGCAAGCGACGTTGGACAGGGCCACAGAACAGGGTAGGGATCACTGATGGCGGAATGGACAGGCCAGAAGCGCACGCTGAACAGCATTGCCCCGGTGGGGAAGCCGCCGGTGGATGCCGCGTCGGACCACGTGCCGCCATCTCCTGTGGCTCCGGGCGCAGAGCACTCGCCACAACGGCCCGGTGAAACGCCGGATACGCCAGACCTGATTGGGAAGCCGCGTGGGTCCATGCAGCCCCTGGCCTCAGTGCGGCGGCCACTGACGGAGTACGGCACGGCACAGCGCATCCTGGGCATGTACACGTTCGCGGCTGGCGCTGAGGTCAAACCGGAGGATTGGGAGCAGGGCCCGTCAGCGTTCGAAGAGCAGCGCAAGGCGGATCCGGCCTTGCTGACCCCGGCTCGCCCCCTGGCTGGCTATGGGCTTGGCCTGGGGCGTTCGGCGCCGGTGTTGGCAGTCGAAACGCTGGAAGCGATTGGGGATGCCCAGGCGGCTTCCACCCCGGTAAGCGAGGGAATTGTGGCTCCGGCCGCCGCTGGCGCGATCACGGCGCCTGCAGGCGCCGTCGCTGGCAACGGCACCAACGAGTGCCCTCCTGGCTTCCCGATCAAGGGCAACCGGCAGTCGATGCTGTACCACGACGAGAAGTCGCGTTCGTATGCGCGAACGATTGCGGAATTTTGCTTCTCCACGCCAGAGGCGGCCCAGGCTGCCGGGTTCCGTGCTGCCCGCGGTGCCTGATGGTAAGAAGCCGCGAGCCGTTCGTGGCCGGAGATCGCTACACTACCAATCACTGGCGGCCGCTCAGCATGGGATGAGGCGACGGCTCCTGAACGCGTGGACAATTCTGGGGATGAGATGACCCGGGTGTATCGACTGGCGCTGGCCACTCTGCTGGTCACGCTGGCCTTGATTGTGGTGGGCAGCCTGGCGCGCCTGCATCCGGCCGGGACAGGCTGCGGCAATGACTGGCCCCTTTGTAATGGCCAGATCATCCCGGCGCTGGAGTGGGCGGCGCTGATCGACATTGCGCACCGCATGCTGGCGGTGTCCGTCCTGCTCCTGGCAGGCGCCACGACGATCGCTGCCTGCATCTCACCTGAGGCATCGGCGCGCGTCCGCGCCCTGGCGGTCTCCGGGCTGGCGGTGCTCCTGCTGCAGATCGCGGTTGGCGGCCTCACCGCCGTCCTGGCTGCGCCCGCGCTCGTCGCGGTCCTGCACGTGACCGCCGCCATGCTCTTCATTGGCCTGGCCCTGGCCACCACCCTCGCGGCGGTGGCGCAGCTCGGGTCGCCGGAGGCGGCCACCGCGCCGTGGCCGGTGCCCAACATGGATCGGCGGCTGGCGCTGGTCGCCACCACTGGGGCAGCGATCGCGCTCTTTCTCGTCGTTTTCGGTGCAACCACCAGCGCCGGTGGCGCGGTCCCCTGCACGACGTGGCCCGGGTGTGAGCAGCCGGAGTTTGGGTCTGCGCCCCGCGTGACCGCGCATCTCGGGTATCAGGCCACCGCGCTGCTGGGCGCACTGGCTGCGGGCGGGACGCTGCTGGCGGCGTCCCGGGGCAGAGCCGAAAGCCGCGTGCGAGCCCTGGCGCTGCTGGCGGTGCTGGTGGTGATCGCCCAGACCGTGCTGAATGCGGCGGGCGCGGCTGGTGGCAACCCGGCCTGGGTGACAACACCGCAGCTATTCCTGGCGACCCTCCTGTGGGTGAGCATGGCCGCCCTGGCCCTCACCGCCTGGAGCACCCCGCACGCCGCCGGAAGAGCCGTTCCTGCGCCGGTAGCTCCTGCGGGCAACACCCGTGCGCCGCAGGGGGACCTGCCGCTACCTGGCGCCTCCGGCGCGATGGCCGTGGCCGCACCGGGGCTGGTCCTGGCTGCTCCGCTGCCCGCCTGGGCCTCCGCGAAGCAGGTCGTGGCCGACTACATCGCGCTCACCAAGCCAGGCATCATGTCCCTGCTGCTCACGACCACGTTCTGCGCCATGCTGATCGCGGAACGGGGGTTGCCTCAGCTCTGGCTGGTGGTGGTGACCCTGCTGGGCGGCGTACTCGCCTCCGGCGGGGCAAGCGTTCTCAACTGCTATATCGACCGCGACATCGACGGCGAGATGTCCCGTACCCGCAACCGCGCCATCGTGGCCGGAAGGGTCAGCCCCCAGGCCGCGCTGATCTACGGCGTAGCGCTTTCCGCGACTGCGGTGCTGATGCTTGGCTTCTGGGTCAACTGGCTGGCGGCGGCGCTGGCGCTGGCTGGCAACCTCTTCTACGTCTTCATCTACACACTGTGGCTCAAGCGATCCACGCCCTACAACATCGTGATTGGCGGTGCGGCTGGGGCCGCTCCCCCACTGGTGGGGTGGGCAGCGGTGACGGGCGACCTGACACCGCTGGCCTGGGGGCTCTTCCTGATCATTTTCGCCTGGACTCCACCCCATTTCTGGGCGCTGGCGCTCCTCAAGCAGGGCGAGTACACGCGTGCTGCGGTGCCGATGCTGCCGGTGGTGCGCGGGGAGCTGGAGACGCGACGCCAGATTCTGCTCTACACGGTGATCCTGGGGGTGGGCTGCGTTGCCTTGACGCCGTTTGGCCTGGGGTGGATTTACCTGGCGGGAGCCATCGTCCTGAACGGACTGTTCCTCGCCTACGCGGTGCTGCTCTACCGCAAGCCCAGCAAGCGCGCAGCGCGGCAAATGTTCTTCTACTCGCTCTGGTATCTGGCAGGAATCTTCGCTGTCGCGGTCATCGACCGTGTGCTCCTCAGTTGAAGCGAGTGCCCGGGAGCGTGGTACGCTCACGGTCCGTGAGCCTGACCCGGTAGCGTTGCGCGCGGGCCACGAGCTCTGAGGAAGGACCATCGCTCTCCGTGTTTGATAATCTTGCCGCGATACTCAGCATCGTCGTTATTGACCTCGTGCTCTCAGGAGACAACGCCGTCGTCATCGGCATGGCGGCTCGCAACCTCTCCGAGGAGAACCGCCGCAAAGCGATTCTCCTGGGCGGCGCGGGCGCCATCGGGCTGCGCATCCTTTTCACCGCGCTGGCAACCATCCTGCTAGGCGTGCAGGGGTTGCAAGCGATTGGGGCCGTGCTGCTGATCTACATTGCCTTCAAGTTGCTGCGCCCGCACGACGACGCGCACGGCAATGTGCATGAGGCGGACACCCTGGGTGAGGCCGTCCGCACGATCATCCTGGCGGACGTCGTCATGAGCCTGGATAACATCCTGGCGGTGGGTGGCGCGGCCCACGGCCACCTGGGGCTGCTGATCTTCGGCTTGATGCTCTCCATCCCGATCATCCTGTTCGGCAGCGAGTTGGTGGCGCGTCTGCTGGGCCGCTTCCCGGCAGTCCTGTACGTCGGCGTGCTGGTGCTGGTGCATTCTGCCGTCGCGATGTTCTTCCACGACGCGATCATCTCGGCGAGGGTTCACACCACCACGATCGTGGAAGTCATCATTTCCCTCGTGCTGACCGGAGTAATCGTGGGCATCACGCAGCTCCAGGCACGGCAGCGCGCCGGCCGCATCAGCGGGGATGCCCAAGCCGGGGCATAGGAACTGCCCCGTTTCCCATGCAGCATGAATCCGCAGGGCGGGTGAGGACGTAAGCTGCAACGAGAGCATCAACCACAATCGGGCGGGTGTTCTCTCCCAGAGCCCGTGGAGCGCCGCACACGCTCCACCCCTCCCCTTCCCGTACGGACCCGGTCACGCGACCGGGTCCGTGCATTTCCGGCGGAGAACGTGGTGATGGCGCTAATGCTCGGTGGCGTGTTTGCCCAAGCCGGCTGGCGCCGCCGATTTGCGCAGCAGCCCGGTTACCGCGATCAAGGTCAGCAGGTAGGGCAGCGCAATGATGACGTCCTGGGAGATGGGGAGATCAAACGCCTGCACCTGGAACCGTAGCGCCTGCGCGAAGCCGAAGAGAAGCGCTGCGCCAAGCGTGGCCCAGGGCATCCAATTGCCGAAAATGACGGCGGCAAGGGCGATAAAGCCACGGCCAGCGGTCATGTTGGTCGTGAACTGGGACAGGTCCCCAATCGAGAGATACGCGCCACCCATGGCGGCCAGCACCCCGGACGTAATCACCATGGCGTAGCGATAGCGCGCCACGTCGATGCCGACGCTCTGGGCGGCGGCCGGGTGCTCGCCGCAGGCCATGACTCGCAGGCCGGCTTTCGTTCGGAAGAGGAACCAGTGCGTCAGGGGGACCAGCAGAAAGGCGACCGGCAACAGGATGTTCATGCCGCCGCCGATGGTAGGCAAGCGTTGCACAGGCGGTGAGCCGCCCGCTTGCCCCCAGATCTGCTCGGTAAGGAACGAGGTCAGGCCGAGCCCGAGGAGCACGATGGCCGTGCCAGCCACAATCTGGTCTGCGCGCAGGGAGACGGCCCAGAACGCGAAGATCGCCGCGCCGACACCTCCGGTCAGCATGGCAATCGCCAGACCGACGAACGGGTTGCCGGAGAACCAGGTGCCGGTCACAGCGGCGAACGCGCCCATGAGCATGAAGCCCTCGAGCGCGATGTTCGTGATGCCGGAGCGCTCGGAGAGCAGCCCCCCCATGGCCGCGAACACCAGCGGCGCAGCGGAGCGCAGCGTGGCCGTGAGCAGTGCCACCGTAAAGAAGTTGGTCAGAGCGTCCAGGGAACCCCTCCCCTCAGATCAAAAAGGCTCACGCTAGATGGTGCGTGGTGGAGGCGGTGGCTCCACCAAAGGTTCACCGGAATCATTGGCGGCGCGGTCTCGCGTCATGCTGCGCGCCCGCGCTGCCTGACGGCGTGCGCTCCGGAACTGCTGCACGGCGGCCAACGCAGAGACAGAGAAGATGACGAAGCCAAGGAGCACGTACACGATGTCACGGGAGATACCGGCGGTGTTCTGCATTTTGGTGGCGCCAGCGGCCAGCGCCCCGAAGAGGAGGCCGGAGAGCACGACGCCGAAGGGTTGATTGCGCCCGACCAGGCCGACGGCGATGGACGTGAAGCCGAGCCCGATCGCCACGTTGTAGAAGCGCCCGTGCAGCCCAAGTGTGTCGATCGCCTCACCCAGTCCCGCGAGGAGGCCGCTGATGAGCATAGCGGTCGCGATGGTGCGGCCCCAGGAGACCCCGGCGTAGGCCGCAGCCCCGGCGCTGAGTCCGACGGTGCGCAGCTTGTACCCGAAGACTGTGCGGTACAGCAGGTACCAGATCACGATGGCAGCAATGATGGCGATGATGAAGCCGGCATGCAGGCGCGTGCCCGGAAGCAACTTCGGTAACTCAGCGGCTTCCAGCGCGGGCTGCGTGGCCTGCAGGGCCGGGTTGACCAGCGGCAGATCTTCGCGGCCGATGACGACCGTGATGATGCGATAGGCGATGTAATTGAGCATGATGGTGGTAATCACCTCATGCGCGCCGGTTTTCGCCTTGAGAATCCCCGGAATGAACCCCCAGATGCCGCCCGCAATCGTGCCGGCCAGGAGCGCGAGGGGGAGGTGAATGATGGCGGGCAGACCGGTATCGGCGGCAGCGGTGAGACCGGCCGCCAGGCCGCCCATCACCATCTGGCCTTCGATCCCGATGTTGAATAGCCCCGCCCGGGCGGCAACCGCGAAGGCCAGACCGCCCAGGATGAGCGGAGTCGCCATCACCAGCGTTTCGGCAATGGCCCGTTCGCCGCCGAACGCGCCCTCGAAGAGCGCCTGGTAGGCAGGAACGGGATTGTCCCCGGAGAGCGCGATCACCACGCCCCCAGCCGCCAGCGCAATGGCCACCGCCAGCAGCGAGGAGAGCAGCGTCGGAATGCCGGCGACCAGGCGCTGCCAGGAAGAGGCAGCGCCCGCGTCAGTCGGCGGCGCCTGCGAGTTCATCGAGTGTCCGCCCACCCATCAGCAACCCCAGTTGGGTGCGAGAAACCTCACCGTTCGCGAAATCGCCAACAATGCGGCCGCCGCAGAGCACCAGGATGCGGTCGCTGAGATCGAGAATTTCGTCCAGGTCAAAGGAGAGCAGGAGCACACCCCGCCCTTTGTCACGCTCCGCTACGAGTTGCTTGTGTACGAACTCGATGGCTCCCACGTCCAGGCCACGGGTGGGTTGAATCGCCAGCAGCGCGTCGGGCTCGCGGTGCAGCTCGCGCGCGATGATCAGCTTTTGCTGATTCCCGCCTGAGAGCGCGCCGGCCGCCGTATCCGGCGAGGGCGCGCGGACATCGAACTCGCGCATGAGGCGATCCGTCAGGGCACGCGTGCCAGGATAGTCGATACGGCCGCCCGTGCTGAATGGCGAGACATCGGCGTTGCCCAGGAGCAGGTTTTCCGTCAGCGTGAAAGGCAGCACCAGACCGCGGCCATGGCGATCTTCCGGGATGTAGGAGAGGCCTTTTTCGCGGCGTAGATTCGGCCCTTGGGCGGTGACATCTTCGCCCTTGAACAGCACCGCGCCGGTATCTGGCTCGCGCAGGCCAGCCAGCACTTCGATCAGTTCGGTCTGGCCGTTCCCCTCGACGCCGCAGACCCCGAGAATTTCACCCCGGCGCAACGCGAAATCCGCACCGTCCAGGGCGGCCTTGCCCTGCGGCCCGGCAACGTGCAGATCGCGCGCAATCAGCACCGGCTCCCCGGGATGCGCCGGGGGGCGCTCCACGTGCAGGGAGACTTTGCGGCCCACCATCAGTTCAGCCAGTTCGGCCGACGTGGTTTGCGCTGTCTGACGCGTGCCCACCGTCTTGCCACGGTGAATAACGGTGACGCGATCAGTCACCGCCGCAATTTCCCGGAGTTTGTGCGTGATGAAGATGATCGTGCTGCCACCCGCGCGCAGCCGGTTGAGCACGGCGTACAACTCTTCGACTTCCTGGGGCGTGAGGAGCGCGGTCGGTTCGTCCAGAATGAGGGTACTCCCACCCTGATAGAGCGCCCGCAGAATCTCGACGCGCTGCTGCATTCCGACCGGCAAGGATTCGACGATGGCGTCTGGATCGACATTGAGGCCGTACTGCGCGCCGATCTCGGCGACACGCTGCCCCGCCTCCTTGCGGTCCAGGACTACGTTCGCGCCCTCGGAGCCGAGGATGACGTTCTCGGTGACCGTGAAACGGGGGATGAGCATGAAGTGCTGATGCACCATGGCCAGGCCCGCCAGCACCGCATCACGCGCATTGTGAAACTGTACGCGCTGGCCGTTGACCAGGATGTCGCCCTCGTCGGGGTGGTAGAGCCCGAAGAGGATGTTCATCAAGGTCGATTTGCCGGCGCCGTTCTCCCCCAGCAGTCCGTGGATTTCGCCACGCGCCACCGCGAGCTCAATGCCGTTATTGGCAACGACACCGGGGAACCGCTTGACGATTCCCCGCATCTCGATGGCATTGGGTTGGGGGGTGGCAGACTGCGTGTCTGACATGAGGTCCTCCGGCCCGGGGCAGCCAGGCTGCCCCGGGCGGCGGCATCAGGCTAGGCGGCTGGCGTGGCAGAAGCAGCGGCGCCCTGCTCGAGAGCGACCGGCGTGAAGGCCGCCAGTTCCTCTTCGTCGGCCGGGACGACGATGACGCCGTCAATGATTGCCTGCTCGTAGGCGGCGACCGTGTCCAGCGCCTCCTGCGGGACCGCAGCGTTCGGATGGCCGAGGCCGACGCCGTCCTCCGCCAGGCCCAGCGTCTTCGAGCCACCCGCGAAGGTGCCCTCGACGACTTCCTGGGCAGTAAGGAAGAGGGCCGTATCGACGCCCTTTTCGGAGACGGCGAGCTGGACTTCTGCCCCGAGCTGGCTTTGATCCGTATCCGCCGCGATGACCCAGTACCCCGCGCCCTTTTCCTTCGCGGCGTCGAACGAGCCGATTCCCGTCTTGCCGGCGACAGGGAAGGCGATGTCCACACCCTGGTTGTACTGCGCGAGCGTCAGTTCCTTGCCGAGGGCCGGGTCATCGAAGGTGTCTGCGTAGGCGACGACCACGTCGATATCCGGGTTGACGGACTTCGCGCCCGCTTCGAAGCCGACGGCGTAGCGCACCACGGGCGGAATCTTGATCCCGCCGACCACACCGAGCTTGTTGGACTTGGTCGTGAGCGCCGCCAGGACCCCGGCCAGGAACGCGCCCTCGTTCTCCTTGAAGGTGACGGAGGAGACGTTCGGGGCCTCAGAGACGGAGTCAATCAGCAGGAACTTGCCGTCGGGATACTGATTCGCAATCTCCGTCATGGCTTCGGTCAACAGGAAGCCCACGCCCACGGTGAGCGCACTCTGCTCGGCGGCCTCTGTCAGGTTCGGAATGTACGCTGCGGCATCACGGCTCTCGATCACCTTGCCGTCGACACCGAGTTCTTCGACCGCGCGGTCCAGCCCCTTCTTGGCCAGGTCGTTGAAACTCTGATCACCGATTCCAGCCGTGTCCGTGACCATGGTGACGACGATGGGGTCCTGGGCGCTGACGCCGGGCACACGAGCCAGCGCGCCGGCAAACGGCGCTGCCGCCAGTGCAGCCAACAGTGGGCGGCGAGCCAGGCGCAACGAAGCGAGCCGGGACGACATGAGCCAACCTCTCTTTCGCAAGTCTGCTTGTACGCATCGAACGCTCCGCAGGGAGACGTAGCGCATGGTAACAGCAATGCGCGTCATGTGGGTTGGTTGTGATCGTCACATGTCCTGAAAAGCGCGATGCGTGATGTCGGCAACCCGCATCTGCGGGACGCGGGCTACGCACAGTCGCCCTGGAACGGGTTCGCTGCTGGAGTGCCGTGGGTGCCGGTCAACCGGCCCTACAGAAACCCCGGCAAGGTCGCCGGTTCATACCAGCCCGCCGGTTGGCCCACGATGAGGCGGGCCGCCTTGAGCGCGCCTTCGGCGTAGGCTGAGCGGTTGAAGGCGCGGTGGCTGAGGCGGATTTCCTCGCCATCGCTGGCCAGGATGATGCTGTGTTCGCCAGGGTTGCCGCCTGCGCGCACCGCGTGAATGCCGATCTCGGGCGGCTGGCGTAGGCTGGCGCCCTCGCGTCCGTAGACGGCGCGCTCGGCCAGTGGCGCGCCGCTGGCCTCCGCCATCGCCCGGGCCAGGGCCAGGGCCGTGCCGGACGGGGCATCCGCCTTGTAGCGGTGATGCGCCTCGACCAGCTCCAGGTCATATCCCTGCAGCGCGCGTACGAGCGCCGGGAGCACCGCAAGCATGGCGTTCACGCCGGGGCTCATGTTCGCGGCCTGGAAGACGGCCACGGTGTCCGCGGCCGCGCGCAGGGCGGCGTCCTCGTCGTCGCTGTGGCCGGTGACGCCCGTCACGAGTGGCACGCCAGCAACCGCACAGGCAGCGGCCACGGTTGGCGTGGCCGCTGCTTTGGTGAAGTCGATCAGGACATCGCACCCGGTCAGGAGGGTGGCGAGGTCGCTGGTGACCGGAACGCCCAGGATCGCGTCCTGGTTGCCCCGGCTCCAGCCGCCGGCCACGGTTACGGCGGGGTCGCGTAGGGCGAGCGCGGAAACCTCACGCCCCATCCGGCCTGGCAGCCCCGCGATCCCGATACGTACCGTCATGTGACCGGCCTCCTCAATGCTTCGGTAGGTGATTGATGCGTCAGGCGGCCACGAATTGCGGGGTCGTCGCCTGCTGCCAGGCAGCCAGCGCCGATTCCACGCGGCGCTGGGCGGCTTCGCTGAGCGGGGCGAGCGGCAGCCGAACCTCCGGGGAGCAGTAGCCGAGCAGGGCTGCGGCCGCCTTGACCGGCACCGGGTTGGTTTCGCAGAACATGGCACGGCACAGGTCGAAGAGCGAGTGGTGAATGGTGCGGGCGGTGGCGTAGTCGCCCGCCAGCGCGGCCTCGGTCAGGGCAGACACCGCCTCGGGCACGATGTTCGAGACCACGGAAACGACGCCCGTGCCGCCGACGCCCATGATCGGCAGGGTGAGCGAGTCGTCCCCCGAGAGGACCGCAAAGCCCTCTGGCGCTTCGCCCAGGATCTGGCTCGACTGATCGAGGGAGCCGCTGGCCTCCTTGATCGCCGCCACGCCGGGAACCATGGTCAAGCGGAGCACCGTCTCCGGCAGCAGGTTGACGCTGGTGCGGCCGGGCACGTTGTAGAGCACCAGCGGAATCTCCGTGGCGTTCGCGATGGCCGCGAAATGCTGGTAGAGCCCCTCCTGGGTCGGCTTGTTGTAGTACGGGGTCACCACCAGCGCGGCGTCGGCGCCAAGCTCCTGGGCGCGCCGCGTGCGCTCGATGGTGCTCGCGGTGCCATTGGACCCCGTGCCGGCGATGACGGGCACACGCCTCTGCGTGGCCTCGACGACGGTGGAGACCACCGTCTCCCACTCACGGGAGGTCAGGGCCGGGGTTTCGCCGGTGGTGCCGCAGGGCACGAGGCCCGCAACGCCGCCCAGGATCTGCCGCTCCACCAGGGTACGCAGGGCCGGGAGGTCGAGGTCGCCATTGCGGAAGGGGGTGATGAGCGCGGTGTAGCAGCCACTGAAGGCTGGTCGGGTGGCAGTGGTGAAGGTCATGCTGGTCATGGCAGTTGTGCTCCTGCGGTGCGGTGCACCGGTCCAGCCGTCCGCAAGGTGCGGACGGTGTGCGCATTCGTTCGTCTGGTGTTGGAAGAAGGGCGACAAACGAGTTCCGGCGTCAGTGGCCCACGCCACGGACGCCTAGCGCTTGGAGCGTACGACTGATGATGGAGATGGTGAAGTGACGATAAAGAGGGAGCGGTTCCAGTCCACGAGAATCCCCTGGGCTCAACAGCCGCGACACCCAGCGTTTCCCGGGGTAAACAAAAACCGCCGCCCCGGTCAGGGGACGAGCGGTGTCAGGCCCGTGGTACCACCCCACTTCGCAACCGCACGCAGGGCGGCTGCCTTATTCCCCGATGGCTCGTGGTAGTGTGCCTCTGGGGTGACCCGGTAACGGGAGTCTTCCCGCCGCCGCCTACTGCACCTGGTGGTGGTTCGGGGCAGAGCTCTGAGGTCTTTTTCTCCGGCGTTCCTGGTCCCGCATTGCAGCAATCGCGGTTCTCTGGCCCGCTTCCGCCGGGTACTCGTCCTCGTCACAGCTTCGTTCTTCGATTGTGACGGCTACGCTAACAGCGGGGTATCGCTCTGTCAATACCCCACTGTCTCGCCTATCCAGCGCGGCCAGCGGCCAGCAACTCCAGTTGCGTGGTATCGAGGCCGGCCAGCCCGACGGCGTCAAGCCCACGCGCTTCACTGCGGAAATCGCGCCCGAGCGTCGCGGAGGCGAGCGTAATGAGCGCATCCATGACCGGCGTTGCCACCCCGAGGTGGTCGCCCAGCAGGGACCAGGTGACCAGGCCGAACGGGATATCCTCGGTCAACCAGCGGGTATCGATCTGGCCCGGCGCACGCAAGGCGGTGAGCATGCGCGAGCCGTTGATGACCGCCCACAGGTCGCCATGCGGCCCGAAGCCCGCGCCGTGGAACGCCTCGGCCACGGGCGTGAGTTCGAGACCGACGGCGGCCCCAAGCTCCCGCCGTTCGGCGTCCAGCGCCTCGATGACCTTGACGACCGACGGGGTGACGCCTTCGTCATAGAAGTAGAACTCGCCCCGGCTGCGCTCCACCCGCCCCGCGTTCATCAGCACGCCCGGTGGGTGCACGACCGGATTGAGGGCGGAAAGCCCGGCCTCCAGTGCGCTCTGGTACGCCACGGCCCCGGGGAACAGCTCCCGCAGGACCGGCATCACCTCGCCCGTCTGGGAGGCAGGCTCCACGCCGATGCCGAGGCCGGTCACCGCGCCCCAGATCACCGCCCGGTCCGGCGCGCTCTTGCGGCAGACATAGGGGGCCGTGTCGGACTCGGCCACGATGACCCCGGCCGCGCCGCGCTCGCGCAGCAGGGCTGCGAAAGCGAGTGCGCCGAGGTTGCCCGGCAGCAACGCCAGCACATGCCCCGGTTTCAGGTGCGGCGCCAGTTGCTCGGCAAACGGCCCGTGCGCATACGATGGCACGGAGCAGAGCAGCGTTTCGGACCAGGCCAGCGCCTCAGCGGGATCCGTGGTGACCCCGGCGATGCGGGCGGCCCCGGTGCGCGCCTCGCCATCGAGGTGGATGGTGAGTGAGTCTCGGATGGGGGCGAGCGTGTGTGCGAAATCGGGGTGTTCCCAGATCAGCACCTCGTGCCCAGCCAGCGCCAGGTTCGCCGCAATGCTGAACGCCGTATTGCCGCCGCCCAACACCGTCACCCGCATGGGGGTTGTCGCCATGATTCATTGCCCTTAGCCACTACGTCCAACCGTACCTGGGCATCTTCAGGGGTCGCCTGCGGCGCGTCAACCGCAAGGCACGAGGGGCGCGCTGCTGTCTCCCAGGGCTTGGCACGCTGTCGAATCTGGATGTCAGCGCCGACTACTCGTTGATGACGAGCTGTGCAAGGAGGAACAGGCGTGAAGCCGAAAACCATGGTCGTCTCAGTTCCCGTCACGAACCCGGAGCGCACCTTGCGGTTCTACCGCGACGGCCTGGGGTTTGAGACTCCGGGCATCGGCGAGGGCATCATCCTGATCGAGTTGCCGAACCTGTCGCTGTTCCTGATGGAGAGCCAGCAGTACGCCAGCTACGCCGGATACGGCGGCGTACTGGACGCGGGCAGCGCCAGCCCAGGCGCGTGCATCTTCTCGTGCGCCATCGGCAGCAAGGAAGAGGTGGACCTGGCGATTGAACAGGCGGTCCAGGCTGGCGGCTCAGCGCCCGGCCCAGCGCAGAATCGCGACGGGACGTACATTGGGTACGTCAGCGACCCGGACGGGCACCTCTGGGAACTCGTCTGGAACGCGCGAACCGAGGCTGCCGCAGGGTAGTCCGGAAAGGCCAATTCGGTCAGCCTCCCAGGTGAGGCGACAGACAGGCTTCGACCGGAGCATCGGAAGGCGCCGGCTCGCGATAAAAAAACCGCAGCGAGGGACGAAAACGTCAGGTCCCTCGCTGCGGCATCGCAACGTTTGTTACGCGGAGAGTTCCACGCCATTCAGCCGGTAGGCGCCCGAGACTGGCACCGGCTGCTGCAGGATGTCCAGCACCGGGCAGTGGGCGTTGACGGCGGCGATGAGGCGGGCAATCTCTTCCTGCGACGCCGGGCTGTCGATGGCCACGGTGTAGGTGACATCCTTGAAACCAGCCTGCTCCTCAGCAACACCGAAGAAGCCGCGTAGATCGAGGCGACCTTCGGCGGAGACTTCGACGCCGTTCAGGGGAATGCCGAGCACACGAGCGTAGGTGGCATACACGATTTCCTGGCAGGTGCCGAGCGCTGCCAGCACGAGCTCGACCGGGGTTGGCCCGGTGTTTTTGCCGCCGATCTGCTCCGGTTCATCCACGGTGAGGGAGAAGTCCCGAATCTGCACGCGGGTTTCATAGTCGTTCACGAGCGCGGTGGTGACAGCAAAGGTGGCAATGGGCGGCTCAGGAGCGGCCGCCAGGTTCTGTCGTACCTGCTCGATAACGCCGCCAAGACGATCGGTCTGAACTTCTGCAACCATGGGTGAAGACCTCCTGCGCGCCGGGGCGTGCACCTACCCAGGGACATCCGCGCGCTGCAGGAGGCATTATCTAGTTCTTGATATGATTAGTCAAGAACTCCAGAATTATTCGTAGTCCTCGTCATCCTCGCCGTCCTCCTCGCCGTCGTCCGACTGCTTGCGGCCGCGAGACGGACGCAGGACATAGCCTACGCCGCGCACAGTCTGGATCAGGCGGGGTTCGCCTTCATCCTCCAGGGCCTTGCGTACGGTGGAGACCGTTACCGCGAGCACGTTCGATTCGCCCCGGAACTGGCCGCCCCAGACACGCTGCATGATGGTGTCGTAGGAGAGCACCTGGTTCGGGTTCTCCATCAGCGTTGCCAGCAGGTCGAACTGCTTGGCAGTCAGGAGCACCTCGCGGTCACCCCGGAACACCGTGCGGGCGCTGGGATCGAGCTTGAGGTCTTCGTAAACAAGCGACTCTCGTTGCCGGGTCCGCACTTCCGGGGCGCGGGAGCGGCGGAGAAGGGCGCGCACACGCGCCATCAACTCTGTGATGGCGAAGGGCTTGGGCACGTAATCGTCCGCACCGGCGTCGAGTCCCGTGACCCGGTCCTGCACGGAATCCAGTGCGGTCAACATGAGGACCGGCACCGGCGGTTGACCGTAGGCTGCTTCCATGGCGCGCACCCGACGGCAAATCTCCATGCCGTCGATATCGGGCAACATGAGGTCCAGCACAATCAGGTCAGGCGGATTGTCGCGAACGACGCCGAGCGCCGAGCGCCCGTCCTGGGCGACATCAACGTCAAAACCTTCGAGAAGAAGGCTACGTTGAACGAGGCGCGCGATATCTGGTGAGTCTTCTACGACGAGCACGCGCGTCATACTTTGTCTCCCACGATCATCACCGACGATCAACGAAGTACCTTTAGAATCACCTGCTAGTGTAGCGCCAATTCGTAAATTGATCGTACTCCACGGGGTGAATTTTCACGATTCTTACGTGGAACTCCGGAATTGGGCCTTGTGGGGGAGGCAGGCAACGCGCTCACATCCAGGGCAATGTCGGGCGACGTCCCTCGACCGTTTCCAGACGACACGCCTGGGTCAGGTGCACGGGAGCCGGCGAGATCGCTCGACGAGCGCGAGACGACACCGGGTGCCCTGGGCTGACGCCTGTTTCGCCGCGCCGGGCGCGATGGCGTGTCGAGCCCGGCGCGCGGTCGTGCTACTCGGCGCGGGTCTGGACGCGCTCGATGCGCAGTGCAAAGACGTTCAGGAGGAGGGCGGCCAGGAGCACGATGCCCTGCAACGCCTGCTTGAACGTAATCGGGATGTTCGGCAACAGGTTGAGACCGTTGGACAGTACGCCGAAGATGAGCAGACCCAACACGGTGTTGCGCATGCCGCCCTCGCCCCCGAAGAGGGAGGTGCCACCCAGCACGACGGCGGCGATGGTGCTGATCAGGATGTCCTCACCGGACGAGGGGTTGGCGCTGCTGAGGCGGCCGATGAACAACAGGCCAGTCAGGCCGGCAGTGACGGCGGAGATGACCAGCGAGAGCATGACGACCTGGCGCGTGTTGACACCAGACATCTCGGCGGCCTCGCGGTTGGCGCCGGTCATGTACACGTAGCGCCCGAACTTGGTGTAGCTGAGCACGAACTCGCCAAGAATCAGGATCACGACGGCGAAAATGCCGATGACCGGGATGCCAAAGACCTGGCTGCTGACGCTGCCGAGTTGCTTCAGCACCGGCGGAACTTCGAAGATCGGTTTGCCTTCACTGACGAACACCGACATACCGCGCGCGATGGTGAGCATGGCCAGCGTCATCATGAACGAGGGGATGCCGACGTAGGCGACCATGAAGCCATTGAGCAGGCCGATCAGCGCCGATACGATGACCGCGACCGGGATACCCCAGTTGCCAAGGGCGAACGTATCGCCAACCCAGAACCAGGCGGCTAAAACCCCGGTAAAGGTCGCGACAGAGGCGATGCTCAGGTCAATCTCCGCGCAGAGCAGCACGAACGTGACCCCCGTTGCCGCGACGGCAATCGGTGCGATCTGCGTGACGATGTTCTGCATGTTGGGCACGGTGAGAAAGACATCCGTGGCCAGACTGAAGAAGATCACCATGCAGATGAGCGTCAGGAGCGGCGCCAGCAGCCGAGCGTTCCGGCTGGCCCAGCTCAGGAACGAGCCGCCGGCCGCGCGTTGCACGCCGGGCTCGCCTGAGGGCGCGATGTGCCCCGAAGATGCCTGCTGCGCCATCCGCGTTCCTTCTCCCCGTTCTACGCGTAGCTCATGAGCAGGTCCTTGCTGACCCGCTCACCAACGAACTCTTTGGTGATCTGCCCCTTGGACATGACCAGGATGCGGTCAGATTCCGCCAGCACCGTTTCCGGCTCGGTCGAAATCAGGATGATCGACACGCCTTCATCGCGCAGCGCCTTGACCAGATCGAGAACCTCGCGCTTGGCGCCGACATCCATGCCGCGCGTCGGCTCGTTCAGGATCAGCACCTTCGGCTGCACCGTGAGCCATTTCGCAAGCACGACCTTCTGCTGGTTGCCGCCGCTCAGGTTGCCCGCTGCCAGGGTTGGCCGGGGGGGGCGGACGCCCGTGCGCGTGACAAGGTCCGTGGCGATGGCAAGTTCCCTGGGCTGCCGGACGAAGCTGCCGACGATCTCATCCAGGTGCGCCAGGGTGATGTTCTTGAAGATCTCGTGGCGCGGGAAAATGGTGGCGCGCCGGTTCTCCGAGAGGTAGGCAATGCCAAGCTGTTTCGCGGCCTTCGTCGATTTCGGCGCAATTGGCTTGCCTTCAAGCACCAGCGTGCCCGCCAGCGGGCGCTCGCGGCCGAAGATGACGCGCGCCATCTCCGTCATGCCCGCCCCCAGGTTGCCGAATATCCCCAGGATTTCGCCCTGGTGAGCAGTAAACGAGAGGTCGGTGAAACCGGGGCCGCTCAGCCCCTGCACTTCCAGCTCCGGCTGGCCCGTAACCGGCGGCGGCAGGTACACGCCACCCTCGTAACCTTCGGCCAGGGCCTCGGCGTCGTGCCCGATCATCAGTTGAATCAACTGCTGCTTGGTCACGCCGTCGTTCTCGAGCGTGGCGACCTTGCGCGAGTTCTTCAGGACCGTGATGCGGTCCGAGACGGCCAGGACATCTTCCAGGAAATGGGAGATGAAGACCAGCGTGGTGCCACGCGCCTTGAGCTCCGCCATGGCGCGGAAGAGGCGCTCGGATTCAGGTCCCGACAGGGCGGACGTTGGCTCATCCAGCACGATGATCGATGCGCCAGAGAAGACCACGCGGGAAATCTCGACCAGTTGCTGCCCGCCCAGGGAGAGCGTGCTGGCGGGCGCGGTGACATCGACATCGATGCCCATCGCGGCAAGATGCTGGGCGGCCTCGCGCCGCATCTTGCCCCAGTCCACCAGGCCACCCTTCGTCGGCTGACTGCCGAGGAAGACATTTTCCGCAATGGTGAGCGCCGGCATGCAGGAGAGTTCCTGGTAAATCATGCCGATGCCGCGTGCCTTGGCCTCCGCCGGAGACGCAAACTGCACGGCTTCGCCGCGCAGCAACATCTCGCCCTCGTCAGGCGTGTGCAGCCCGGAAAGGATCTTCATCATGGTGCTCTTGCCGGCGCCGTTCTCCCCGACCAACCCGTGGATCTCGCCCGGCATCAGGTCGAAATCCACGTGATCCAGGGCGGTGGCGCCGCCAAAGCGCTTAGTGAGGCCACGGAACACCAGAATGGGTTCCGTGGCCCCGGCCGGAACGTGGGAACGCTCCGTACTGTCCGTGATGATCATTTCTGTCATCGGTGCTGTTTGGGTGCTCCCACGTTCCGGGACGATGCCTAGTACTGCATGTTGTCGTGCAGCCAGATGTAGCCGGCTGCATTCTGCTTCGTGATCGGACCGCCGTCGGTGCGGATGAACTTGGGCACGCCACCCTCAGCCTGGTCGGTACCCGAGACCGTCAGGTAGCCGGCCCAGATTGCGCCGCCGTGAATGCGGCCGCTGGGGTTGATGATCGAGGCCAGCATCTTGTCGGCCAGGATCGCCTCGGAGGCGTTCTTCAGGCCGTCAACGCCAACGATCTTGATCTGGTCCTGCTTGCCAGCCGCTTCGATAACGGAGGCGGCCGCGAGAGCCATGTCGTCGGAGTGGAAGAAGCCACCCTTCACGTCCGGGAAGCGCTGCAACAGGTCCTGCCACAGGGAAGCGACCTGCTCCACCTTCCAGTCGCCGGGCGTCTCATCGACGACCTCGATGTTGGGGTACTTGGCGAGAGTCTGGTGGAACCCTTCCGCACGACCCTGGGCGCCGGTGTGCGCCAACTGGCCCTGCGTATGGATGACCTGGCCTTCACCACCGATAGCCTGGAAGAGCACGTCGGCGACGGTCGAGCCCATGTAGATGTTGTCTGGCTCGAAGAAGGTCAGGTGGCCGAAGTTCTCGAACTCGGCTGGATCCTGCACGAGGCGGGTGTCCATATCGATCAGGGGGATGCCCTTGCCGATGATCTGGTTCGCCGCGTCGATCAGGGCGCCAGAGGCCGAGGGATGCACAGCCACGAAGTCGAAATCCTGGGAGGAAATCGACTGCAGGTCCTGCAGTTGCTTCTCGACGGCGAACTCGCCATCAAACGACGTCACTTCGACACCGAGGAGATCGCCAAAGAACTTGGCCGTCTCCATGCCGTGGGAGACCCAGGTCGAGGCCGCACCGACCTCGGAGGTCGCGGCGGTCCACTTCTTCTCGGGAAGATCCTCTGGTAGCAGGCCGAGCGTGGCCAGGCCCTGCGCCGCGGTGACATGGCGGCCGACGCCGGTCGCCATGGCCAGAGCGCCGAGCATGGCGAAGCTGCCCTTGAAGGCGTCTCGTCGCCGGAAGCCCTTCCTGAGCCGATCACCGACCAGTTCCAGTTCGAGACCAGCGAGCGGTCCCCGCTGTGCAACCTCTCCCATTGGTGTACCTCCACCTGGACATTCAACGTCCGGGCCGTCGTCCATCGCCGGCCTCGTCCTGCGCTGTTTCCAGCCAGGATTGATCATGTGTCGTGCTGGAAGTCCCGGATGGCAACATAGCTGACCCACTGGGGCCAGACCCGGGAGCAAGCGGGCGGGCAGTTCTCCTCAGCCACGACGCTGTGACCAACCTATGCCGTGAAACTCTTTGCGTTCGCGGACGTTAGCACATGCGCTACATGTGGTCAACGATTTGCACAAGTGGGGCTCGTGCGATCACATCTGGCGAAGTTGCGGCAGCAGGTCCGAGGCGATCTTCGTCATCATGGGGAACTGCTCTTCATGCGGGGCTTCCATCAGGAATTCACTCATCCCGGCTTCACGGTAGCGACCAACAACGTCGGCAAAGGCATCCACGGACGACCAGGGATCGACTCCCATCGGAATCGTCCAGCCGTAGAGAGAGCGGATGATGCTCTGCGGGTCGCGGCCGATTGCGGCACACGCGTCGTCCAGGAACTGGTTGCGCTCGCGGATCTCCTCAGCCTTACCGTGCGAGTTCCAGCGGTCTGCGTAGCGCGCGGCGAACTTGAGCATGCGCGGGCCGTGGGCGCCCAGCGTGAGCGGCGGGCGAGGGCGCTGCACCGGGGCGGGGCGGAACGGCGCGTCCGTGACCTGGTAGTAGGTGCCGTCAAACGTGGTGAATTCCTGCGTCAGCAGTTGATCGACGAGCCGGACGCCCTCCTGAAAGCGGGCGACCAGTTCCGGCGGCTCCGGAAAGGGCACGCCGAAGCGGTCATGTTCCCCCGCGAACCAGCCGGTGCCGATCCCCAACTCGAGGCGGCCGTTGGAGATGTGATCGACTGTGACCGCCTGCTTGGCGAGCAGGGGAGGGTGCCGGAAGGTGTTGCTGGTGACCAGGATGCCGATGCGTGGCTTGCTGGTTTTCATCGCCAACGCGGAGAGCAGTGTCCACCCCTCCAGGAAGGGCTGTTCGGGCAGGCTGGGGCGCTGGTAGTGATCCGCATGCCAGATCGAATCGAACCCTAGTTCCTCGAAGGCCTGCCAGTGGCGAACCATCGTTCCCCAGTCCAGGTTCTGGTTCCGCACGATGCCGAATCGCAACGGGTGGGACATGCAGGCTCCTCGGGGCCGCAAGGCACGCGGCGGCCGGTCATTTCGGTGAGTAACGCCGTATCCTTACCGGCATGGAAACACCTGTCAAGACACCAATCACCGCAACGTGCCGGGTGCTGGAGGGCATGACCGCGCTGGTGACCGGCGCCGGGTCGGGCATCGGCCAGGAAGCGGCCCGGGCCCTCAGCGCAGCCGGGGCCAGCGTGTTCGTCACCGAGTTGCCGGACCGACTGGAGCGCGCCGAGGCCACTGCCCTGGAACTCAGCAGCAACGGCGGCAGCGCAGCCGCGTTGCCGCTTGACGTGCGTGATGTCGGCAGCATCGCAGCCTGCGTGGATGCGGTCGTCAGCCGGGGGCGGCTGGATATCCTCGTCAACAACGCCGGCACCAATGTGCGCCAGCCTGCGTTCGACGTCACGGAGGAGGCGTGGGATCTCGTGCAGAGTACCAATCTGCGCGGCGTCTTCTTCACGGCGCAGGCGGCCGGCCGCGTCATGCGAGATCAGCAACCGAGCGGCGGCAGCATCATCAACATCGCCTCCATCATGGGCCTGGTCGGCTTCTACGAGCGGGCGGCGTACTGCAGCTCCAAGGCGGGCGTCGTGAACCTCTCCCGCGTGCTGGCCATTGAGTGGGCTCCCCACCAGATCCGGGTGAACGCCGTGTGCCCGGCCTTTGTGGAGACGCCTTTTACGCAGACACTGATGCAGGATGAGGAGGTTCGCAACGATCTCCTGCACCGCACCCCGGCGGGCCGCATGGTCACGACCCAGGAGGTGGCCGCCACCATCGTGTTCCTGGCCAGCCCGGCAGCGGCGATGGTGACCGGCTCGGCGATGACCGTGGATGGCGGATGGACCGCGATCTAGCGGCCCGGCCGCACGTCGTCGTCATCGGGGGCGGCGCCAGCGGCCTGGCTGCCGCACGCAAACTGATGCAGCAGGAGCCGCGACCACGGGTCACCCTGGTCGAGAGCGAGGCGCAGTTCGGGGGCAAAATTTGCACTGAGCGCGTCGATGGCTTCCTGATCGAGGGCGGGCCAGACTCGTTTCTCTCCGCGAAGCCGCGCGGGGTGGGCCTGGCCACCGAGCTTGGGCTCGGTGACGCCCTGATCGGCGTGACGCCGCAGCGTCACCGGGCCTTCATTCTTTACGACAATGCCTTTCATCCCATCCCCGAGGGTCTGACCGGACTCGTCCCGACGAAGCTCGGCCCGGTGGCCCGCTCCGGGTTGCTGTCAGCACGAGGCAAGGCGCGGCTGGCGCTGGACTACGTGCTGCCGAAGCATGATGCGGCGGATGAGACCCTCGGCGCATTCGTGCGGCGGCGGCTGGGGGATGAAGCGTGGGAGCGGCTGGTGGAGCCGCTGATGGCAGGCATCTACGCCGCTGATGGCGACCAACTGAGCCTGGCCGCGACCTTTCCCCAGTTGCAGGCGGCAGAGCGCGAGCACGGTGGCCTGATCAAGGGAGTCATTGCCGCGCGCGCGAACACCCCCGTTTCCACTGGACCGGCACGTCCGCCGTTTCTCACGCCCGCCGATGGGCTGGGAACGATGGTCGAGGCGCTTGCCGCTCAACTGGTGAGCGACGGCGCCGCGTTGCGCCCTGGCACACAGGCGCTCTCGGTGCGCCAGCCGGTTCCCGGCAGCCGGTACGAGATTGCGCTGACCGGTCAACCGCCCCTGCGGGCGGACGGGGTGGTTCTGGCGACCCCCGCGCATGTGGCGGGCGACCTGGTGGGCGGACTGGACGATGCCCTGAGCCGGGACCTGGCCGGAATTCCCCATGCGTCGACCGCCATCGTGACCCTGGCCTACCGCACGCAGCAGCTTGCGCGGCCGCTGATGGGGCACGGCTACGTGGTGCCGCGTGTGATGGGCGGGCCGGTGCTGGCTTGTACGTGGTCCTCACGCAAGTGGGCCGGGCGCGCGCCGGAGGGCTGGGAGTTGCTGCGGGTCTTCCTCGGCCGGTCCGGCAACGGCGAGGCGCTGCTTGAGTTTGACGATGCATCGCTGCTGGCCATCGCCCAGGCAGAAGTCGCCACTCGGCTGGGTGCTTCCGGCGACCCGGCGTTCAGCCGGGTGCAACGCTGGCCACGCGGTATGCCGCAGTACATCCTGGGGCACCCGGCGCGTGTCGCCCGCATCGAGGCCGCCGTGGCGGCTCACGCCGGGCTGGAGTTGGCGGGGAACGCGCTGCGCGGCGTTGGCGTGCCCGACGTCATCCGGAGCGGGGAAGATGCCGCCGTGCGGGTGCTCCAGAACCTGCGGGTGCGAGAGTTGGTGGTCGCCGGGAATTGACGTCTTTCCATTCAGGGCGCATGCGTCAGGCACAGTCGTTGTGGCGTTACCTTGAAGGTATCTGGGGAGTGGAACGTAGTACCCTGCGCAGTCGTGTGGAACTGTCGTGCATAGGCGCACGCGAAATCGCGTTTTCGAACAAGCCTGTGCGGAGGCTCAATGACTTCGACGGACGATCAGCGCCCTGTCGTAATTCCTGAACGAATCGCTGCGTTAGGGCCAATTTCCGGAAACCTCTGGTGGAGTTGGAAACCTGCGGTCGAGGCGCTCTACCGGGATCTCGATGCGGTTCTCTATGCGGAAACGGCGGACAACCCGGCGCTGTTCATGCGCCGCGTGTCGCCAGAGCGCCTCGAAGGCGCCGCTGCTGATCCGGAGTACCTGGCTCGCTATGACAAGGCGAAGGCCCAGTTCGACGAACTGCTGCCGGTGAACCCGGCCACTACCTGGGTTGGCAAGCACCGGCCAGAACTGGCCGGGCCGACGGTGGCGTACTTCTCCGCCGAGTTCGGCGTCCACCCCAGCCTGCCCATCTACTCCGGTGGCCTGGGCGTGCTGGCCGGTGACCACGCCAAGGCCGCCAGCGATCTGGGGCTGCCGCTGGTCGGGATCTCGCTGTTGTACCGCCAGGGCTACCTGAGACAGCGCCTGACGCACGATGGCTGGCAACTGGATGTCACGCCGGTGCTGGAGCCGGGCGCGGAACCGACCACGCTCGTGACCGGTCCGGAAGGACTGCCGCTGACGGTCGATATCGCGCTGGACAACCCGGCCGAGCGCATTCACCTCAACATCTGGTGTGTGAACGTGGGGCGCGTCCCCCTCTTCCTGCTGGATACCGACGTTGAAGGGAATCCGGACTGGACGCGGGCCGTCTCCTCCCGCCTCTATGGTGGCGACACCGAGCACCGGTTGCGCCAGGAGAAGATTCTCGGTATCGGTGGCGTGCGTGCCCTGCGCGCCATGGGCATCGAGCCAACTTACTGGCATGGCAACGAAGGGCACGCCGCCTTCCACCTGCTGGAGCGTGTCCGCGAGTGGGTTGCCCAGGGGCTCGATTTCGAAGAAGCCTCGCAGCGCGTTGTCTCGTCTTCCGTGTTCACCTCGCACACGCCGGTCCCGGCCGGGCACGACGTGTTTCCGCCGCACATGATGGACCGCTACTTCAGCTTCTACTGGCCTCGCCTGGGGCTGGACCGGGAGCAGTTCCTGGCGCTGGGTCATCACGATGGCAGCGGCGACGGCTTCAATATGACCGCGCTCTCCATGCGCCTCTCCGGTTACCGGAACGGCGTCAGCGTGCGGCACGGCGAGATCACGCGCGCGATGTGGCACGACCTCTGGCCGGGTGTAGAGGCGCCGTTGGCGCCGATCTCGTCCATCACCAACGGCGTCCACATGCCGACCTGGATCTCGGCGCCACTCCAGGACCTGCTCAACCGCTACCTGCCGGAAGGCTGGTGGGAAAACCTGCACGACCCGGATGTCTGGAGCAACGTGCAGAACATTCCGGACGAGGAACTGTGGGCGGTGAAGAGCCAGAACCGCCAGACCCTGCTGGAGTATCTCCAGGAGTACACCCGGCAGCGCTGGTCCTCGGGCGAGCTGGACACAAAGCAGGTGGTGGCGGCCGGGCCGTTCCTGGAGCGCCGCCCGCTCACCATCGGCTTCGCGCGCCGTTTCGCGACCTACAAGCGGGCCACACTCATCTTCCACGACGCAGACCGCCTCGCACGTATCCTGACCAACCCGGAGTGCCCGGTGCAACTGGTCTTCGCGGGCAAGGCGCACCCCGCTGACGACGGCGGCAAGCGGTTGATCCAGGAGATATTCTGGCGTTCGCTCGATCCCCGCTTCCAGGGACACATCGCATTTGCCGAGGATTACGACATGCTCCTGGCGGAGCGTCTCTACGCAGGCGTCGATGTCTGGCTGAACAACCCCCGCGCTCCGCTGGAAGCCAGTGGCACCTCCGGTATGAAGGCGGCTGCCAACGGCGCGCTCAACCTCTCGATTCTCGACGGCTGGTGGATCGAAGGGTGGCACGCCAACGAGGAGACCGGGTGGGGCATTCCGCCCTCCAACCTGCCAGACGGCGCGGGCGACCAGGCAGACGCGGAAGCCATTTACTCCGCCCTGGAGAATGAAGTCGTACCACTCTTCTATGAGCGGGATGAGCACGACCTGCCGCGCGGGTGGATTTCCCGCTCGAAGGATGCGATCCGCACGCTGGGCCCACTCTTCTCTGCGCAGCGCATGGTGATCGACTACATCAAGGAGTTGTACACCCCCGCCTGCGAAGGTGGGCTGCGCTGGACGGAATCCATAGGAGCAATCAAGCGGTAACCGGACGCGTTTGACGCCAGCCACGCCCTTTGCTAGCGTGCCAGTATTGCCGGCTTCGGCAGATGCAGGGCTGCGTGCTACACAGGAGCGGGTTGTCATGACCGTGCAACGCGATCAACAGCGCGTGAACTCAGGCCGAATGCCGCGCCGGGCGCTGCTGCAACAGGCTGCGGCACTGGGGCTCGCTTCGCCGTTCCTGTCCTGGCGGGGTGTGCTCGCCCAGGACGTCAGTTGCCCGCCGCCCGCCACGCCAACGGCGACCGGCACACCCATGGCCTTGTCCGGCAAAAAGCTCGGCGTCACCGTCGCCTATCTGTCTGTTCCCTTCTACGCCGGCTTCAAGAAGGGCCTGGACGATGCGGCGAAGCAATTTGGCTTCGAGTACGACCTGCGCGATGGCAAGGGCGACCCCGCGACAGAGGTTGCCAACATCCAGAACTTCATCGCCGAAGGTGTCGACCTCATTCTGTTGACCCCGATGAGCGAGGGCACCATTCCGGCGATCATCCAGGCCAACCAGGCCGGAGTCCCCGTGATCGAGGTCAACAACAAGGCCGGCTTCGGCAGCGACCAGGCTGAGGTGGTGACCTACGTTGGCGCGGACGACGTGGAGTTTGGCCGCTTGCAGGGACAGTTGCTCTCGGACAGCTTCGGCGACGTTCCGCTGAAAATCGGGTACGTCATGGGCATCCCTGGCACCTCGCCGCAGATCCTGCGCGCGCAAGGTTTCAAGGAGGCCCTGGCCGATCTCCCGAACTACGAGATTGTGGCCGAGGTCAACGACGACTTCGACAGCGCCAAGGCGCTGGCGGTGACACAGGACCTGCTCTCTCGCTTCCCCAAGGGCGAACTGGATGTCATCGTCATGCAGGGGCCGGAAGGCGTGGCGGCGGCGGACTTCGCGCGGCAGAATGGACGCGAAGAGGTCAAATTTGTCCTCGGAGACTATCCGGCCGATGTGCGGCAGGCGATCATGGATGGCTACGTGCTCGGCACCATCAACCAGGATCCCTACCCGCAGGCGTACGAGGGCGTTCACATGGCCTGGCTCTACCTGAACGGCCAGGAGGCGGATATCCCACAGCCGAACTTCCTGCCGCTGCCAATCATCACCATCGACAACGCGGAGAGCACGCCGCCCGCCTGGGGCTGCTAGCCAGTCACGATACGCGCATTCCTGCCCCGGCCCGCCATTGGCGGGCCGGGACAGCGTCATACGGCCTGGAAACGCGGTTGAGTCTCGGGGAGGGCGCCACGGCTTCTTTTGCAGTCAAGGTTTACGACTACCAGTGGGCGACCACGTTCGGCATGAGCGCGGCGCAGGCGGTGGGCGAATTGGCGCGGGATGGCTTCGACACCGTCCTGATCCGCAACGCCATCGATCCGCTGCCGAATTCAGGCGTCGATCAACGTGCGTACCTGGCGGCGGCCGGCGGCAAGCCCCTGCCCGGTGACCGCGCCTGGTCTGATGCCCTGAAGGGCGCGGGCATGCAGGTGCTGCAAACGACGGCGCTTTTCTTCGATCCGGAGCTGGTCGAACATTTCCCGGATGCCCGGCCCGTTGACGCGGCCGGTATCCCCAGCCCCGGATTCGACTGGTACCTCGGGGTCTGTCCCACGCACGAGGCGTATCTGGAAACGAAGATCGCGCGGCTGGTGCGCGTGGTCGAGGAACTTGAGCCAGACGGGCTGTTTCTCTCCTTTTCGCGCTTTCCCGGCTTCTGGGAGAACTGGCTGCCCGACTACGACTTCACCAGGGCCGACGAGTTCTGCTTTTGTGACCGCTGCCGGAACCGCTTCGCCGCCGAAAGTGGCATCGCGTTGCCAGCGGGTGATGTTGCGGCGCAGGCGGTCGTCATCCTGCGTGACCATGCGCCTGAATGGCAGGCCTGGCGCACCGGGGTCGTTCGGCAGGCCATCGCGCGGATTCGTGAGGTCCTTGCGGTGGGCCGGCCTGGCTTCCCGGTCATGCTCAACACACTGCCCTTCCCGGCATCCGACTACGCCGGCAGGGATGTGCGGCGCACCATTGCGGCGCAGGACCTGGCGATGCTGCGGGATGTCGTTGATCAGTTTGAGCTGATGACCTACCTGCAGATTCTGCGCCGACCCGACAGTTGGCTGGAGGTGGCGGTGTCTGAGGCGCGGGCGCTGGCGCCGCAACGGCAGATCCTCTGCACCCTGCAGGTGGCTCCGCTCTATACCGAGGGCGTGCACGCTGGACGCGGGCGCGCGCCGCAGATCAGCGCCGAGGCGATGGGCGCGACGGCGCGAGCTGCGCTGGCCGCTGGCGCGGACGGGCTCGTCTTCTACCACTGGACAGATTTTCTTGAGGATGAGGCCCAGGGGGGGCGCAAGCGCGCCGTTTTGCGGGAGGTGACCGGTGCCTGAGCGAGCCATGCCGCGCCTGGCGGTCAGCTACTTCGGGAACCGCTACCCGCGGCACGCGCAGGCGGATATGGCGGCACTGGCGGCTGCGGGCGTCAATGACGTTGTCCTGGTCATGTCGGAATCGGATTTGCGCTGGAACCCCGGCACGATGGCGGAACTGGCCACCATCGCGCGTGCAGCCAGCCTGGAGCCGTGGCTGACGGCCTGGGCCATCGGCGGCGTCTTCGGCGGGGAAACCGCCAGCTACGCGGTGGGCGAGTTCCCGGAGGCCTGCCAGCGTGACAACATGGGGGCGCATGTGCCTGCGCTCTGCCCCCGGCAGGAGCCGTTTCGCCAGGTCATGCGCGCGTGGATGGACACGGCGGTGGTGGCCGGGGTGCGCATCGTGCAGTGGGATGAGCCGCAACTCGCGCTGCCGTTCAAGGCCGGTGCTGCCCGCTACGGTTGTTGCTGCGCGGCGTGCCAGGCAGCCTTCCGAGAGCGGTACGGCGCCAACCTGCCACCGGTGGCCACGGCGGAATCGGAGGGCTTCTTCGCCGATCTGCTGACCGGGGTCGTGACCTGGCTGGTGGCCGAGGCCCGGCAGCGCGGCCTGGAAAGCGCCATTGTCCTGCTCCCGGACGATACCTACGATGCAGCCCATGCGGCCGCCATGGCGGCGCTCCCGGGCGTGCGCTACTTTGGCAGCACCCCGTTTACCCTGCGCAATGGCATCGCAGCGGCCGAGATTCCCGGCTACCTGCGCGGCTGGGCTGACCTGGGCAACGCGGCGACCGCAGGCACGCCCGCGCGCTCCTACGCCTGGGTGCAGGCATTCGATGTTGCGGCCGGGCACGAAGCTGACATCACGTTGGCGATAACGTCTCTGGCGGACGCCGGCGTGGGCCTGATTGCGGTCTGGTCCTATCGCGCGTGTGAGGCCATGTCCGGCCTGGCCTGTGAGGACCCCGAGGCAGCCTGGAACGCAGTGCTGGCGGGGTTCGCTGCCATACGGAGCCAGGCATGAACAGGGAGGCGCGCGCTGACACACTCGCGTTGCGAGCCATGGATATCAGCAAGCGCTTCGGTGGCGTGGTGGCGCTTGATCATGTCTCGATCGGCCTGGCGGCCGGGCAGATCACCGGGCTGGTTGGGGATAACGGCGCTGGCAAATCGACGCTGATCCGCATCCTGAGTGCGGTCCTTATGCCAGACAGCGGCGCCATCGAGCTGCAGGGGCAGCCGGTGCACTTCGGGTCTCCGGCGGAGGCACGGGCAGCGGGTATTGAAACGGTCTACCAAGACCTGGCGCTGGCAGGGAACCTGCCGGTGTGGGCCAACATTTTCCTGGGACGCGAACTGTTGCGCGGCCCGAAGGCGCTCGCCATTCTCGACAAGCCACGCATGGCCGCTGAGGCGCAGGAGATGCTCTCCCGCCTCAGCCGCAACATGCCGCCGCTGGATGCACCGGCCTCCCGCCTCTCAGGTGGGCAGCGCCAGGCCATCGCCATCGCGCGGGCGGCCGCATGGGGCTCGAATGTGATCATCATGGATGAGCCGACAGCAGCACTGGGACCAGCAGAGACGCGCTCGGTGGAAGAGGTGATCCTGGAGTTGCGGGACCGAGGCTTCGCCGTCCTGATCATCAGTCACAACCTGGAGCAGGTCTTTCGCCTGGTGGACCGCGTGTTCGTGTTGCGCCGGGGCCGCATGATCGGCGACCGCGTGCTGAGCGAGATCACCCCGGAGGATCTGGTAGCCATGATTACGGGCGCATCCGCCATTGCCGCGCCGCAGGCGCCGGCGTGAGCGAGCCATTGACGCCTGCCCAGCGGGCAGCGGAGCTGTTCCGGCAATATGGCATCGCGGCCGTGTTCATCGCGCTCTTCATCCTGCTGGCGCTGACCCTGCCCCAGTTCCGCACCATTCCAAACCTGACCAACGTCTTGCAGCAGAATGCGGTCATTGGCATCATCGCCTGCGCGATGACCTTCGCCATCATCTCCGGCGGCTTCGACCTCTCGGTTGGTGCGGGTGCGGCGCTGGCGAGCGTGGTTGGCGCCAGGATCATGATCGAGGCGGGGATTCCGGCCGGCATCCTGGGCGCGCTGATTGCCGGCCTTGCCCTTGGGCTGCTCAATGGTTGGCTGATCGCATACGCCGGCGTGAATCCGTTTGTCGCCACCCTCGGCACGGCGACCATCGTGCGCGGCCTGATCTATGTCAGCACCAACGCCACGCCGTTCTTCGGCGTGCCCATGAGCTTCACCGTGGTCGGGCTGGGCCGCACCGGCCCGTTGCCAAACGCGACCTGGATCTTCCTGGTGGTGGCGCTGGTCCTCGCCTTCCTGCTGCACCAGTCCCGCTTCGGGCACTACGTCTATGCCATCGGCGGCAACATCGTGGCCGCAGCAGAGATGGGGATTCCGGTGCGGCGGGTGAAGATGCTGGTCTACGCCCTGGTCGGGCTGTGCGCGGCCATCGGTGGCATCATCCTGACCGGCCAGACGGCCAGTGGCCAACCGCAGGCGGCGCTGAACTACGAACTTGCCGCCATCACGGCCGTCATCGTCGGCGGCGCATCACTCGGTGGGGGGCGCGGCACGATGGGAGGCACCATTCTCGGCGTCTTCCTGCTCGGCCTCGTTTCGAACGCGCTGAACCTCTACGGCGTCTCCGCCTTCTGGCAACCGGTCGCGACGGGGCTCATCCTGGTGCTGGCCGTCGCGGTGGACGGAATCTCCCGGCGCAGCGTGTTTTCCCTGCACTAGCCGACCGGGAGCGGCATATCTGTGGCCAGGTTCGCGTTGGTTGCCGCCAGGTTCAATTGTCCGCGAACACCAGGCCCCGGGTGCCGTCCACGGTCACCTGTTGCCCATCGTGGAGGCGGGTGAGCGCGTCACGTGTGCCCATGACGGCGGGGAGGCCGTACTCCCGCGCCACGATGGCGGCGTGGGACACGGCGCTGCCAGTGTCCACAATAACGGCCGCGGCGCGGGCGAAGAGCGGGGTCCACGCCGGGTTGGTGAAGGGCGCCACCACGACATCGCCGGGCTGCACGCGGCCGAATGCGGCCGGGCCGTGCACGAGACGGACCGGGCCGCTCGCGACGCCGGGGCTGCCCGGGGTTCCGTACGCAATGGCGTCATCGGGAGGCGTCGTGGTTGAGGCGGCCATTGGCGGCAGCATCGGGACGTGGTGGAGCGCATCGCGCCGGGCGCGCCGCGCGGTAACTGAGGCACGGAGTGCATCCTGGAGGGGAGCCGAGGGCGGCCAGGTCGTTCCCAGGCGTTCCAGGTCGTCCAGACGCAGGTGGTAGATATCGTCCGCACTGTCGAGAGTGCCGGAAGCGACCAGGCGCTGGCCCATCTCCGCGAAGATGCGGCGCAGCACCGGAATGGGCGTGGTCAGGTAGAAATGGGTGTCCTCGCGCAGGGGCGGAAACTGGCGGGCTTCGTCCAGGAGCCACAGGAACACCGCGCGCAGCGGCGGGAACTGCAGGTCCGGCAATGCCAGGACATCATCTCGAGCTCCCTGCCAGGTCTCGGTCTGGTGGGTGGGCGCGGTGTCTGTCTGCGACATCGTCTTCAGCAGGCCCAGGATCGCCTCTGGCGCATCGCGCCAGGTTGGCTGGGAGACAAGCAGGGGGCTGGCGAGCTCCCGGTGCCCGTACTGCGCCAGGAACAGGTCGAGTGACCGCTGTAACGCCTGCCCGTCTGCCGTGACATCGAGTGCGGCCGGAATGGCTGCGACGTCATGCGTGGCGAAGGTGGCGGCCAGGGACCGATTCGTGCGGATCGCTGTCGCCAGCGTCTCAAGCTGGCGGTTGGCTTCAAGGGTCTTGTTGTCGATGCCGGAGAGCAGAAGCCCGAAGCTCTCACTGCGACGAACCAGCTTCAGGACGAGGCGCAGGCCCAGCATGGCGAGCAGCGTGCGTGGGAAATAGCGGCGGCGCAACTCGACGATCTGCATCGGAATGTCCAGGGCGGCATCCGTCATCTCCAGCAGATCAGCCCAGGAGCGATTGCTCAGGTCCGCGGTGTCCAGCTCCTGAATCCTGGCCAGCGCGGTGTGGAGAATCGGATCTTCTCGCCAGGTGCACGGATCGTGCTGGATCGCCAGGGTGATCAGTCGGATCGGTAGGAGCGCCAGGTCGAGCGACGGACGGAGGGCTGGCATGCCATTGAAGCTGGCAACGACGCCATCCTCCTCCCGCCACAGCTTGTCCAGCGATGGAGCACTCTTGCCCAATGGCAACATGCGCGCGATGGCTTTGCCGACGGCAGGCGTCCAGGTGGTGGCATCGAGCGGGTAGGGGCGAACCTGGAAGTACTCAACGGGGCCACCCGACTGTCCACCAAAGAGACGGTTGGCCGGCGCGGGGAGCGCCGTGATGGGGCGAGCCTGCAGGAGGTAGGTCTCCCCATTGGCCCAGGCCCACTCGATATCCTGTGGCGCCCCGAAGTGCGCGGCGATCTGTGCCCCAAGCCCCGCCAGGTGCTTGATCACGCTGATCGGCACCGCCGGCGCTGAACTTCCGGCGTTGCTGACGTGCTCGATTCCACCAGCTCGCGACTCCCTGATCTCGACCGCGCGGTCGCCGCGCTGCTGTTCGATTACGCGCCAGCCCAGGCGGCCGCGTTGCAGCACGAGGTGGTCGGGGGTGACCAGGCCGCTCACGATCGCCTCGCCCAGGCCCGTGCTGGCGTCGATCACGGTCTGGTTGCGGGCGCCCGTGACCGGGTTGGCGGTGAACATCACCCCGGCGGCGTCGGCGGCGACCATGCGCTGCACCACGACAGCGAGCGCCACCGCCTCATCAGCAAAGCCGCGCTGCTGGCGGTAACTGATGGCGCGGTCAGACCAGAGTGAACCCCAGCACTGGCGGATAGCCTGCAGCAGCGCCACGTCGTCCCGGATGCCGAGCAGGGTGTCCTGCTGCCCCGCGAACGCCGCGCCGGGCAGGTCTTCGGCAGTGGCGCTGGAGCGCACCGCGACGGAGCCACCACCCATGGCGTGGTACGCCGCCAGGATGGCCGTTGTCACCTGCACGGGGATGTCAGCGGCGGCAAACGCCTGCCGGACGCCCGCGCCGTCGCCTGTCGCCGTCGCTTGTCTCAGCAGGGGTTCCAGGGCGTTCGTGGCCACGACGGTGTCGTAAGCGGCCGTGGAAATGACGAACCCGGGTGGAACCGGCATGCCCAGAGCGATCAACTCGCCGAGGTTGGCCGCCTTGCCGCCCACCTCAGGCAGATCACGCGCACGCAGATACCCGAGGTCGAGCACCACGGGCAGCATCCGCGCTGCCCGTGGCTGAGTGGCGAAGTGTGGCTCGGTCATAGCCCGGCGCTCAGGGCTTCCGCCGGGCCCGTGTCGGCGACAGCGGCTTCAGCGGGGGCGCGCCGTCCCGTGCGCAGCGGCACTTCCTTCAGGAAGAGCGAGACGACCAGGGCAATTCCCACAAGTGGAATCGCAATCAGGAAGAGGTCGTCCAGCGCATTGGTGAACGCGTGCAGGACGGGGATGCGGATGGCATCCGGTAGCTGCTGAATGGCCAGAATGTTGTTCACATTTATGGTGCCCTGCTCCTGCGCACTTTGGGCGACCGGCCCGAGCTGTTCGATCAGATGCACCGCCAGCCGATTGGACAGGATCGCGCCGAAGGCCGCCGCCCCGATGGTGCCGCCCATCTGGCGAAAGAAGGTGGTGGCACTGGTCGCTACGCCGAGGTCGCGGAACTCCACAGAGTTCTGGACCGCCGTAACGATGGTCTGCATGGTGCAGCCGAGGCCGATGCCGAAGGTGAGCTGGATGAGACCAAGCTCCCAGAAGGGGGTATCGACCTGCAGGCGCGAGAAGAAGAAGAGTGCCACCACCTGTACGGCTGCCCCGGCAATCGGGAAAATCTTGTAACGGCCAGTGCGCGTAATGGCGCGGCCCGAGGCAATCGAGGACCCCAGTAGGCCCAGCACCATCGGCAGCATGGCCAGGCCGGACATGGTGGGGGTGAGGCCCTTCACGATCTGCAGGTAGAAGGGCAGGAAGATGATGGCCCCAAACATGGCCACGCCGGAGAGGAACGTGTACAGGTTGCCGATGGCGAAGATTTCGTTGCGGAAGAGGCGCATCGGGATGATCGGTTCTTCGGCGCGCATCTCGACGACCACGAAGAGCACGCCGAGCACAATCGCCGTCGCCAGCAATGCGAGTGGGCCGAGCGCCGTCCAGCCGTAGGCCTTGCCAGCCCAGTCGAGGTAGAGCAAGAGCGCAGTGACCGCGCCGACGATCAGGCCCGCGCCCAGGTAGTCGATCTTGTGTTCGCGGCGGATGATCGGCATTTTCAGGGCCAACGTCGTGATGATCAGGGCCAGGATGCCGACGGGAATATTGATGTAGAAGATCCAGCGCCAGCCGGGGCCATCCGTGAACC
This sequence comes from Thermomicrobiales bacterium, assembly GCA_034431475.1. Lineage (GTDB taxonomy): Bacteria > Chloroflexota > Chloroflexia > Thermomicrobiales > UBA6265 > JACCXM01. Next base: position 150,445 of record DAOUDE010000024.1, read on the forward strand.
AGCCGCCCAGGAGCGGCCCGGCCACACTGGAAACGCCGAAGACCGCGCCAAAGTAGCCCTGGTACCGTCCGCGCTCGCGCGGCGGAATGATGTCCCCGATGATGCTGAGGGCAATGGCCATCAGGCCACCGCCGCCGATACCTTGCAGCGCGCGGAAGGCAATCAGTTGTGGCAGGTTCTGCGCCAACCCACAGAGCGCGGAGCCAATCAGGAAGATGATGATGGCGGTCTGGAACGTGGGCCGGCGGCCGTAGAGGTCGGAGATCTTGCCCCAGAGCGGCGTGGCGGCGGTTGCCGTCAGCAGATAGGCAGTGACGACCCAGGCCAGCTTGTCCAGGCCGCCGAGCTCACTGACGATGCGTGGCAGCGCGGTGCCGACGATGCTCTGGTCGAGCGCGCCAAGGAGCACCCCGGCCATGAGACCGAAGAGCACGACGACGATTTCGCGATGGCTCAAGTACTGGTGTTCTGGTTCCTGGAGGCTCTTGCCATCTGGAACGATGTGGGCTTCTTCCACGCCTGAAGGATCTCCTGGCTGCCGGCTCCGGTTGGGAGAGCGTCACTCCGGAATTGGTCGCCAACCAACCGGTTGGTTGGCAAGCGACTGGCGGACTATACTGCCAGAGCGACGTGGCGTCAACGTTGCAGGCGACACCTGGAAATGAGCGTGGTCACGGACGTGGAATCGGGCATAGCAGCGACTGAGATCGAAGTTCGCGGGCGAGAGCGCGTCATTCGAAAGGCGCGGGAGCTGTTCCTGGCGCAAGGGTATGCTGCGGTGTCTATGCAGCAGATCGCGGATGCGGTCGGCGTCAACAAGGCGACTCTCTACCACTATTTCCGCGATAAGCAAGCGCTTTTCATCGCCGTCATGGTCGAGCAGGGCAAGCAGATGAACGCCGCAATAGCGGCGGCGCTCTCAGCGGGCGAAACGCTGCGCGACAAGCTGCAGTCGGTCGCCCAGACCGTCCTCGACATGCAACACTCGGACTTCGGCCGGCTCTCGAGCGACATGCACCTCCACGTCTCGGAAGAGGGGCGGGCGGAGGTGTTCGCCCGCTGCGGCGTCCCGTGGGCGCAGATCAGCGATGAGTTGCGCGATGCGCTCGCACGGGGTGAGATTCGGGCAATCGATCCGGACTTTGCCAGCCGCAGCTTTTTCGGGATGATCATCAGCCAGCGCTGGCAGCGCATCAAGGCCGGGCCAGACAGCCACCCGGAGGAAACGCTGGCGGAGTCGCTGGCCGACCTCTTCGTGTACGGTGTCCTGCAAGCTGGCGCCGGCGAGGCTACACCCGCTTCCGCAGCCGATCGGCCAGGAACGCCAGCGTAAGCGTCCCCGCCATCACCAGGACCGCCAGGGCGATCAGCATCGGGAAACGGCTGGCGAAGCGCAACTGCCCGTAAATGAACACCGGCAGTGTTGGTTCGGGGCCAGCCAGGAAGAGCGCCAGCGCAAACTCATCGAACGATGCCGTGAAGGCCACCAGCCACGCCGCCGCCACTGCCGGCGCGATGATCGGCAGCACCACGCGGCGCAAGGTCGTCGGGTAGTCCGCACCCAGATCCGCCGAGGCTTCATCCAGAAACGGGCTCAACCCCGTCAGGCGCGAGACGATGATGAGCAGCGCGTACGGCGACGCCACCACCGAATGAGCTGCCGCCACCGTGAGCAGCGACCGATCAATCCCGAGCAGGGAAAACAGGATCAACAGTGCCACGGCCAGCACGATGTACGGCACGATCAGCGGCAGCGAGGCAGCAGCGAGCAGCACCTGCTTGCCCCGGAACGAGTAGCGCGTGATGAGGATCGCTGCCATGGTGGCGAGAATGGTGGCGACGATGCTGCTGCCCAGCGCCACGAACAGGCTGTTGCGCGCTGCGTCCATGGCTTCCGGGGTGTCCAGAGCCTTCTGGTACCAGTCCAGCGTAAACCCTTCCAGGGGGAAGATCAGCACCGTGTTCTGGTTCAAAGAAAAGAGCACCAGGATGAAGATCGGCAAATAGAGCAGGATCACCAGCAGCGTGAAGTACCCGCCGAGCACCGGTGATTGCCGGGGACCGCGCGACGCCGGCACGGGAGGCGTGGTGCTGCTCATCGCCGCCTCACACCAGATCCCGGGGGTTGATGACCTTGAGCGCGAAGCTGACCACCGCCAGGGTCCCGGCCAGCATGATGAGCGACATCGCGGCCCCGAGCGGCCAGTTCGCGGCCTTGCCGAAGAAATCCTGGATCAGGTTGCCGTACATGGAGCCCGCGCTGCCACCCACCAGCAACGGCGTGACGTATTCCCCGACCGTTGGGATGAAGCACATGAAGAACCCGGCCAGCACCCCCGGCAGCGCCAGCGGTCGCGTGATGCGCCAGAAGCGGCGGGGTGGTGTGGAGCCGAGATCGGCCGCTGCCTCGAAGAGCGAGCGGTCGATGCGTTGCAGGGCGGCCAGGATCGGCAGGGTGATGAACGGAATCCAGACGTAGATGAGCGTGACGATGACGGCGAAGCGGTTGTAAAGCAGGAACTGCAGGGGCTCCGTGATGGCCCCGGCGGAGATGAGCAGGCTGTTGATGACGCCGTTTGAGCCGAGCATGACTTTCCAGGCCATCACCCGCAACAGGAAGCTGGTCCAGAACGGGACCAGCAGCAATGCCAGGTAGAGCCCGGCCCGGTTACCGGCCTTGAAGGCCAGGAAGTAGGCCACCGGGAACGCCAGGATGGTGGCGGCTGTGGCCACCACGAACGCGACGCCGATGGAGGTCGCCAGCAGGCGGAAGTAGTTCGCCTTCTCGGTCAGGAGCTGGTACTGCGCCAGTGACGGCGTGAACGGCGAGGTCAGGCCACCCCGCAGGTCGGGCCGCAGGCTGATCACGGCGATCAACACCAGGGGCGCCAGGAAAAAGCAGAACAGCCACGCCGATGGCGGGATCAGTAACCCCCAGAAGGTGGTGTCCCGATCGAACTGCAGGCGGCGCACGGCGGCGCTGCCGCCTGCCACCGCAGCGCCACTTGCCTCTGCCACGGGCGCCGAACTGGTGGACATGGCCCGCGGCCGTTAGCGACCCGGCTCAGGACGCCTTGACATCGACCCACAATTCGGCGGCCGCGTCGCGCTGCTCCTGGCTCATGTTCTGGGAAAAGCGCGTGCGGTCCAGCACGGTCGGGTCATCGAGCGACAGAATTTCGATCAACTCGGGGTCGGTGATGGAATCGAGCACGTCCTGGTTGGACGCGCCGTAGTAGAAGATCTCGACCACGTTGCGCGAGGTTTCTTCGGCCAGCTTGCCATCGAGGAAGGCGTAGGCGGCATCAAGGTTTTCGGTGCCCTTGCGGATGCCGTACTGCCCCACCCAGGAGGCGCGCCCTTCCTTGGGATCGGCGTAGGCGACCGGGATGTTCTGAGCCCGCAGGAGGGCATACGCGCCCTGCCAGCCGAGGCCGACCCAGACATCGCCCGAAGCCATCGCTTCCACCAGCTCCGGCTCGCCAGACCAGTAGAAGAGGTTCATTTCACGCTGATCCACCCACTCCTGCTTGATCTGGTCCATCTGCTCCGGGGTCAGTTGGGTGACATCCCAGCCGTGAATGGCGGCAGATGTCGAGACGGCGGATGCGCCGTCGTCGATCATGGAGATATGGCCCGCGTACTCCGGGTTCATGATCGAGGCCAGGGATTCGCCGGCCTCCGGGGCCAGATCGGTGCGGTAGACAATAGAGGTGTAGCCCCAATCGTACGGCACGAAGTACTGCTTGCCGTCGATCTCACCGAGCTTCTTGAAACGCTCGGGCACCTTGTCCCAGTTCGTCAGGCGCGAGGTATCCAGCTCTTCGACCAGCCCCTCATCCACGTAGTACTGCAGCCAGCCGGTGTAGGGGTGGAAGACATCGGCCTGATCGCCGGCCATCATCTTGGCGAAGATATCGGCGTCTGACGTGCCGATTTCGAAGGTGACATCCACATCGGGGTTGTCGCGCTTGAAGTCGATCCAGAACTCTTCGGCATCGAACCCGGCCCAGTCCAGCACAGTCAGGCTCCCGGTGGCCTGCGCCGCGACGTAGCTGAACGACCCGGTGAGCATCGCAAACACCGCGACGAACGCGGCAAGTCTCGCCCATCCCGTCTTCACGGCTGTTCCCTTCACGGTGGTCTACGTTACTCGGACCCGTGGATCGTATAGGAACAGTGGACTCAGGTCAATCAGTCACTGCACAGGGGTGCGTCCCTGATCAGCGTTGGAGAAACCAGGCGAGGTGACCGGATCCGGAAAACATGCGCAGCCGCTTGCCGGAGAAACCCCGCATCTCCATTCCTCTCGCATGCGCACTAGGCGACAGGCTTTAGCGGGCGCGGCTCTCGTCCGCCAGTTTTTCAGCAACGGCGACGACCGTGAAGTGGAGATTGGCGCGCGGTCCGCTGGGGAAGATCGAGGCGTCGACGACGCGCAGGCCGGGAACACCGTGGACCTGGCCCAGGTGATCGACGACGGCGAGGGGGTCGGCAGCGGGGCCCATGCGGCAGGTGCTCGACGGGTGATAGGTCGTGCCGAAACGCGCGGCCACCCAATCCGGCAAGGCGGCTCGGTCACCCCAGGGAGGAGCGGATTCCTCGTGTGGCCGGAGAACCGCCTGCATGTGCGGCGTGGCGATGATCGTCTCTGCCAGATCGATCCCTTCGCAGAGCGCTTGCAGGTCCGCGGGATCACTCAGGTAGGCGTGGTCGATGGCGAGCGGAGCTTCGGGGTCAGGTGATGTGAGGCGGAGGCGGCCACGGGAGCGGGCGTACTGAAGACTGGCCGTGATCCAGAGGAACCAGGCGTCGTACTCGGTGCTGAAGTCCTGACCGATGTAGATGTGGAGGTCGATATCGTCTCCTCCCACGCTGCTGCGGGCCTTGGCGATGACGGGGATGAACGAGCGCGTCCGTGGGGCATACTCGGCGCGGACGAGTCTCGGCGCCGGGCGATCGGGCGAGCAGAGTGGGTGATCGAGGAGGTGCTCGCCGACGCCGGGGAGATTGGCGCACACCGGGATGCCCAGTTCGCGCAAGTGGTCACTGGGGCCGATGCCGGAGCGAAGGAGGATGGCCGGTGAGCCGTAAGCGCCCGCGCTGAGGATGACCTCCCGCGCCGCGAACGTGCACCCGTCGGCGGTCACCACGCCCGCCGCCTTGCCCTGTTCGATGAGCACGCGGTTAACCAGCGTGTCGGGTTGCACTTCGAGGTTGGGGCGCGAGCGCACCGGGGCCAGATAGGTGAAGGCGCCATTCATGCGGCGGCCGTCGGCGATGTTCTTCGGGGCTGGGCCAACACATGGCGATTGGTCCGCTGTGGCGTTGAGATCACGGGCGAAAGGAATGTCGAGCGACTCGACCGCGCTGAGGAAGGCCCGCTCTGCCGGGGCGAGGTCGGCGACCGGCGCGCGGAAGACAGGCACTGGACCGCGGTCGCCGGCGAGCTGCCCGCCGATAGGGTCGCACTCTGCCCGCTGAAAGTACGGCAGGAGATCGGCGAAGCTCCAGCCGGGGTTACCGGCCTCAGCCCAGGCGTCGTAATCGCTCGCGGAGCCACGCAACCAGACGCAGCCGTTGACGGTTGTCGTACCGCCAACGACGCGTGAGCGCGGGAGGGAGAAGGCAGCATCAGGGGCGCGGCCGGCAAGGCTGTAGCCCCACGTGTAGGCATCAGGCCAGATCGATCCGGGATCGAGGAGCTCACGTGGCCAACTCGCGGGATCAGGCCCGAAGTCCGGGCCGGCTTCCAGGAGGAGGACGCGTCGCCGCGACTCCTGGCTGAGGCGATTCGCCAGGACGCAGCCGGCGGCTCCCGCGCCGACGATGATGGTGTCGAAGCGTTCTCCGTCCTGCATCGCGCACCTTGACATATCTTCCCAGTAATGTGGCCTTGCGAAGTCTACACCGAGTCGGCGCGAATCACGGTGCCTTTCGCTCAAGGCTCACGATTTCATGCAAGCGTAAGTCAACAGGTTGATTGCGGGGATTCAACCTTGGCGGGGAAGTACGTTGTCGCTTTGCGACGAACGCTTTCAGTTCCCTGCTCTAGGACGTGTCCTCAAACTCGAGCGTGCTCTTCCCGCCGCGTCACTACACCGTACGGGTCACCGGCGTCGCGCCGTCCAAGAGGCGGTAGACCAACTTTCGGGCGGGCACGCCCGATTCAGTCCCACCGCTAACGTGGCCTAACGCCTCGTACACGCAGCGAACCGCAGCCGTAACTATTTGACTATCAGCGGCAGAGCGTGAGAAGGGACCTGCCAGCGCGGCCAGCCCGTTGACGGCGGCGACCGATGCTGGCGCCTTTGGTGTGCTGGGTGGCGTGGCGCTCGCCCAGCGAACGGTCCACACGCCGATGTCATTGCCACCCTCATAGCGATCCTCCCCCTCGAGGTCGGCAGCGAGGACCCAGAGCGCTGGGTCGGTATCGGATTGCACCACCTGCATCCCGCGCACTGTGGTCCCAGGGACTGTCAGTCGCGCCTCGATGCTTGCAACGACCGATGGTGTCGCCGGGCGACATTCGAGTTGCCGCGTTGCTGAGGATGCGGGCGGCATCGACGCTTGCGGTGCGAGGCAGGCTTCTGCTGCGTTCACGAGGTCGACTCGGCTGTCGATGGTATGGAGATGTGGGAAGTTACTCGGGTAACCCAGGATGCCGGGTGCTTCGGCGAACGGCTCGTCCTTATGAGCGTTCCGCGGGTAGCCGCCGGGACGAACCTCGACGGTCGCGATCGGCGCGTCGGGTGAGCCTTCTCCGGTGCTGGGATCGCCGCGTGTCCGAAGACGCCAGACGGCGACGTCGCCATCGGTCTCGTAGCCGATTCCCTGCACCTCTGCGGCGATGTACCACTCCTGCGGATTCTCGGCCGATCGCACGGCGCGGGCCCCGTCCAGATGGCCATCTCTGACCCTCAGCCCGGCCTCGATGCGAGCGACGACCGCCGGCGCTACCTCATGGCAGACCAGCTCGGATGCTTCTGGGGTGCGATGGAGGACTCGCTTCATTTGTACGTCGGTGATTCCCATGCCGACAACCATCAGGATGATCGGAGACAGGACGAGGAGCAACCCGAGGCAGCCGCCCAGTACGAGCCAACCCCAGCTAAAGGGCTTCTTTAGGTGATTGGCGTCGGCATTCGTGGGTTCGCCGGTTGGGTGGGGTGCCATGGCCTGCACCTGCCTGTTGCTTCCGCGTAGCCGCGCGCGTAGCGGCCCGGCCACATTGTCCGGTGTGACTTAGCGGTGCGCCCCCGCACTGTGTACGGGGAATCCTGAAGGGATGCGAAGGCCACAGCGACTTCGCTGGGCCAGCCCGAGAAACCTATTGGCAGCGAGCGTGACATGTGCTACGTGATGCGGGTACAGTGCGTCGCGCGAAAGGAAGCACGTATGCGCGGATACGCCGGGGCTCTTCTTCGTCACCGCATGCAGCAAACCACGCAGGCTGGGAGGTCTGTGTAGGGAGACGCTGCGCTCAGTTCGGAGCACGTTCACCCGCCGGGCCTCCAGGCCGGGCGGGTTTCTTGTGGCTCCGGGCGGGCGGGTGATCTCTCCCGGAGCGTTATGGGAGGGAGCAAACCATGGACATCGAGACCTTCTGGCGGGGATTCGCCATCGGGCTGACCATCGCCGCCCCGGTGGGGGCGATCGGGTTGCTCTGCATCCGGCGCACACTCGCCTACGGCCGGCTCGTCGGGTTCGTCACTGGCCTCGGCGCGGCCACCGCCGACGCGTTCTACGGTGCGATCGCCGCCCTGGGGCTGACCTCGGTGTCCGTGTTTCTCACGAACGTGCAGACGCCGTTGCGCCTGTTGGGCGGCGCGTTCCTCATCTATCTGGGGTGGCGCACCTTCATCTCGCGGCCGAGCAGCATGGCGGAACCCGACCGCCCCGGCACGCTGGCCGGGATGTTTGCCTCCACCTTTGCGCTCACCCTGGCCAACCCCAGCACCATCATCTCGTTTGCCGCCATCTTCGCCGGGCTCGGTCTTGCCGGCGCATCGGAACTCACATCACCCCTGGTCATGGTGGCGGGCGTCTTTCTCGGCTCCGCCACGTGGTGGCTCATCCTCAGCGGCGGCGTTGGCCTGCTGCGCGGTGTGATGACACCCGACCGCCTGCTCTGGGTGAACCGCGCCTCCGGCGTGCTGATTGCGCTGCTGGGAGTTGGGGCGATATTGAGCGTACGCGCCTGATCTCAGTGCAGGTGCGGCGCTTCGTGGCTATGCAGCGGTGTGTGCCGGTGGAAGACGCCGAGGGCATGCAGGCGCTGGTGCAACCGGTTGTGGGCGGCCTCCAGCCTCGCGCGCACCTGCCGCAGTCGCTGCACCTCCGGGCGCGGGGCGAGCGTATCGACGTACGCCAGGGCGCCCTCGATCTGCTCCAGCACGGCCATCGCGTCTGCCTGCGCGAAGATCGGCTGGTCGCCGGTCAGTACCTGCACGGCAGAGGTGTGCGCGGCGATATCGCCGGGGCGGCCGTAATAGCTGCCACGCACGCGTAGCGCAACCCAGGAGGATGCGGTTATCGGAATGCTGGCGTGGCCACTGTGGCGCAGTGCGTTGCCAACCGTGATCTGCTCTGCCACCAGCCCGTTGACGACGATCTCGACTTCGGCAATGGGAACGTTGACCGACGCAACCTCCCAACTGACATCGACCGTGCCGCCACCGGCCGGCAGCGCGACCATGCTGCCGGCCGGTTGCCCCTGCACCGCAAACTCGAGCAGCGGGCCAACGGTGACGAACGTGTTGCCGTTGCGTACCGCGTCCATCCAGCTCTCATACGTGAAGGGGCGCTCGCCCAGCCAGGCGTAGGTGCGAATGCCGCCCAGGAGTGAGGCGGCGGTCATCTTGTCTGAACCGGCCACGAGCGGCGGTTGCAGGCCGATGTTCAGGTAGCGGTACCAGTCGGCGAGGCCGTACGGGTTCACCTGCGCGTCGTAAGGATTGAAGGTCATCACCTCGATGCCATCGACCAGGCCGAGCACGATGTCCGCTGCCCGCTCGCACTGCGGGTTCGGGGCGTGTGGCATCACCACCAGGCCGCCCTGCTGCCGGCAGCGCTCCGCCCACTCTGCCATGGCTACTTCCACTGGGTCGCCGATGGCGGCTTCCGCGGGTCCACCGCTGGAGAGCGGGTGGATCATCGCGCCGGAGTAGCCGAGCAGCGAGATGTGTCCCAACACCTGCTGGCGGTTCTCGGTGCCAACGCGCACCAGGAACTCGCCATCGCCACCGAAATCGCGCGCGCCGAAGGTGGTGCGGCCGTCGAAATCCCCGACGTTACTGAACATCTCGCCCCACTGCGCGGCGAGCAGATTGACGACGTTGACCCCTTCAGCCTTGCCTTCGAGCAGAGCAACCTGTGGGCTGAGGAAGTGCACGTGAGTGTCCGCCGTGACCCAGCCACGCGAGCGCCAATCGAGCGTGCGTTCGACCCGGAAGTCGACCTCGCGCGTTACCGGCGTCACCTCGAAGCTGGTGCGCAGTGGCGTGACCTCGTAGCCGCGGGAGATATCGGCGTAGATGCGGCCCAGCGGCAGATCGACGACGCATTCGCCATCCACATAGCTGTACTGGTTGCGTCCATTCACGAACTCGGCGGCGTTGTCCTCGTACCAGTAGCGGTTGACCAGGCGGTGGTGGCCGCGCGGCGGCAGGTACTCACCTGCCTCCCCGTGCAGGTGGAAGCGAACGGCTACGGGTTGCCCGGTTTCAGCGTCGAGGATGCGGATGGTGACCGGCAGATGAGCGGGAGCCACGGGCGCAATGTCCAGATCGCCTGTCTCGTCTCCCGAGAGCGCGGCGGTCAGCACCTGGCCATCCGGCCCGGCCAGCGACAGCCGTGCGGCGGAGTGCGCGGCGTACTCCACGACCACCGCGCGCTCAGCGGGAGTGGGCTGGACATCCGGCGGGGAGCCCTCCCAGGCGACGGTGTCGTACTCCAGCGCCGCGCGAGCCGAGATGACGGTGCCGAGGTCGATGCCGAGGCCGGGATCGCGTGAATCGACATCCAGTTCGCCGATGGCGTTGAGTGTGACGCCCTCGGGCAAGGTGAGGCGCAACTTCTGGCGAATGCCGGCCCGCAGCGGGTGGTCCATCAGGCTGGTCGCCGTGATGCCATACACCAGCGAGCGTTCGGTGCGCGGCACGAGCGTGATGCCCGTAATCGCTCGCTCCGGGTGTGGGTTCGGCAGCGCGTAGAGCCAGAGCATCTCGCTTTCGATGGGGCGGCCCGATTCGTGGCGCGTTTCGGCGCGGCCTGATGGCTGCCCCGCAACGCGGCCAAGCAGGTAGTCCTCCGTCGCCAGATCGAAGACATACGGCCCCTTTGCGGGTACGGCGGCAAAGGGGCTGGCGCCCCAGGTGATGTGCCGCTGCTGCGTGGCGAAGCGGCGCAGGATGGGCGTGGTCTCCTCCTGGTCATCCGCGTAGTGCAGCGTGTAGTCGGCGACGTAGCCGCCGAGTGCATTGCCCAGGTTGTCGCCTGCGCCGGGCGGCGGCCCGATTTGGCCGAAGTCGGGCACGAGTTGCCGGGGAAGATCCGCCACGGCGTGCAGGAAGACGAGAAACGTGGCCGAGGCGGATGGCACGGGGATGTGAACCGGGCCGTCCCCAAGCAGGATCACGTTCGGCTGGTTCACGTCACCAAGGGTGAAGGGAATGCCGCGATATGATTGGCTGCCGAACGCCTCGCGCACACTCCAATCCGGGAAGGCGTCCGCACGGGGCTGGAGATCGCCGGTGAGGCGGGCGCGATCGGCGTTGAACGCGGACGACAACGTGATCGGGGAGAAGTGTGGGGACGGCGGAATCCGCACGGCATTGCTCCTGTCGCTCGTGGCCGCCAGCCGGCCCGGTGGCCCTGCGCTCATTGTCGATTCAGGTTGATCTGCAACGCACTCTACCGGAAGCGCGCCCGGTGTGGGTGCAATCGTGAACAGGCAACGTATGACCCGGCGCGCCGCCGCAGGTGGGCTGGCCGCGCTGGCGGCTTCAGGGGCCATCCGCCGGGCGCGAGCCGCGCAGCCAACACTCACCGGCCAGGTGGCGTGGCCGGGCGACCCGCTCTACGAGCATGGCCGCCGCGCGTTCAACGGCCGGTTTGACCGTTACCCGGCCGGAATCGTGTTCTGCGCCGGATCGGAGGACGTGCGCAACGCGATTACCTGGGCGCGAGTGCAGGGGGTGCCGATCTGCGTGCGCTCCGGTGGTCACAGCTACGAGGGGTACTCGGTCCTGGACAACCGGCTGCTGATCGACCTCAGCGGGCTGACGCACCTGGAGGTAGATCACGCTGCCGGGACGGCCACGGTTGGCCCAGGCGTGCGCCTCCTCGATCTCTACCGGGCGCTCGCTGCGGAAGGCGTCGCCATAGCGGGCGGCACATGCCCCGGCGTAGGGCTGGGTGGGCTGATCCTCGGCGGCGGGGTTGGGTTTCGCAGCCGTCGGGACGGCCTGACCTGTGACTCGATGCTGGACGCCGAGGTGGTGCTGGCGGACGGCCGCGTCGTCCACGCCAGCACTTCTGAGCGGCCGGACCTCTTCTGGGCCTTGCGCGGGGGTGGGGGAGGCAATGCCGGGATTGCGGCCCGCTTCACGCTGCGCACCACGCCCGCTGAGGCGGTCGCCATGGCCAGCGTCACCTGGCCGTGGGATGAGGCTGCGCAAGTGATCGCCGCGTGGCAGGCATGGGCGCCGCAGACGGACTCGCGGCTCTCGTCGAGCCTGGCCTTCTTTCGCCCGGACAGCGGGGTGATCGGGTTAACGGGCTTGTTGTTGGGCCCGGTGGACGACCTGGAACTGTTACTGGCGCCCCTACTGGCCGTGGGCTCGCCGACACCATACCTGCGGGCGCTCTCGTGGCTGGAAGCCGCGGAGGCGTTGGCTGGACCAGCCGCTGACCAGGTCACCTTCAAGAATGGTTCGACGTTTGTCTTTCAGCCCTTGCCACCGGAGGCAATTGCGCTTCTTGTCTCCCAGATGGCGGTGGCTCCGGCCCCGGCGAACCTGATCAGCTTCTTCGCCCTGGGCGGCGCGATCGCGCAGCCTGCGCCAGGCGCCAGCGCGTTTCCGCACCGGCAGGCGCTCTACGATCTCCAGATCCAGGCGTACTGGCAGGAGGCGTGGCAGGAAGCTGGCAATGTGGCCTGGGTCAACGGCTTTCGCCAGGCCCTCGCGCCGTACACGCGTGGGGCCTATGTGAACTACATCGATGCCGATCAGCCGGATTGGGCCACTGCCTACTACGGCAGCAACCTCAACCGGCTGATGCGGGTGAAGGCGCGCTACGACCCGGACCACGTCTTCGACGCGCCGCAGTCGATACCCACGATCAGGCGATGATTCGAGGGACCGCAGGCACGGCCCGCGCCCCTCCCCATCACTGATCAGGCGGCGTAAGCGCCCGGCAACATCTGCTCAAAGAACAGGTGCTTGACCAGATCTCGGCGAGAGCGCACGCCGACCTTCTCGAAAATGTTGGTCAGGTGGCGTTGCACCGTGTGCTCGGCGATGAACAGGCGGTCGGAGATCTGGCGGGTCGAAAGGCCGCCCACCACAAGCCTGGCGACGTCCTCCTCGCGGGCGCTGAGCCCGTGCGCGGCCATGCCAAGCCAGATCAGATCCTGCGGCGGCGCGGGTGCGATGATCACCGTCCGCTCTTCCGGCCGTACATCGGTGGCCTCGGAGCTGGCCGCATGGAGCGCCAACCAACGGCCGCTGCGCCCGCGCACGCGCATCCGGGGCGCGATGCCCGGCTGACCAGCCAGGGATTCGCCAAGCGCACGCAGCACGACCTGCACTGCTGCCGGCAAGTGTGCTCCCTCGCGCCACCGGGGGTGGAGGTCCCCCAGGTCGCCCAGGAGCGCCTCTGTGGATGGCGTACTCGTGACGCGCCCGTGGGCATCGAAGATGAGCACGCCGGGGGTGGTGGCATCCGGCTCCGGCGTGGCGGCCCGCGCGCGCAACGCGGCGAACTTCAGCCCCGCGCCGATATCGGGGGCAAGACGCTGGAGCAGGTCGATCTCGCGGGTGGAAAATTCGGGATCGCCGGTCGCCCGGTAGAGCTCCATATCGCCCCACAGGTTGCGGTCGTAGAAGAGCGTGTGCGCCTTGTGAGCGATCCCAGCCGGCCGCATGCTCTCGCGGTAGCACAGGCTCAGCTCCAGGCTGCCTCCGGTCTCCCGGGCCAGGGTCGTGGCCAGCCGCCCGCGCTCGATCATCTCCAGTGTCTTGCCGTAGGTCTCCTCGAAATAGAAATCCTGAAACCATCCTGGCTTCACTGGCCGCGTTTCGCTGCTCGTCTTGTCGGCGCGGCCGGCAAGGGCGTGGGTGATCAGGTTGCTGGCGGGGTCGGTGGTGGCCCCGGCGTACATGGAAAATGGGACGGAGCGTTGCAGGGCGTGGGCGACGCGCTGCAGGAGCTGCGGCGCTTCCAGCCCGGATCGGCCAAGCCGCCGAACTTCGGAGATCGTTCTCTCCTCCAACCGGGAGGATAGGGTTGCCATGCGCGGTTCCTCCGGCCCTGGCGGGCCACTGAATGCGCGGCCCCCACAGGCAAGCAAGCACATCTTCGGCGTTGAGCAGCCGCGCACCCGACCATCCTCCCCCGACCTCGCCTTGATCGCCACCGACAGCACCCGGACAGTGCCCGTACAGGGGGTTTACCCGGCCCTGGTCTCGATGCCTGGAGCATGCACCGTGACCTGCGTCGCAGCGTGACCACGCTCATGGAGCCTCGCACGCTCCGTGTCGATACGTTTTGCGAGGAAAGGAACAGCATCCCAATGAAATCACCTGCTGCCATCATGCTGGCGCCTATCGCTGCGCTCAGCCTCATGGCGACCGTTGCCGGGAAGCCCGCCACCATGCCCGACATCGATAGCCGGTTGTAGGGCTATCCCACCGCGACGGTGCGGCAGCCCGAGGACGCCATCCTGGCGCCACTCGAGATCGCCGCTGGTCCCACGGTCCTCATTGTCATGAATGAGGAAGCAGAGCCCGTCCATGCCTTCGACTTCCTGGTCCCGGACGAGATCTCGGATGCAAAGCTGGAGAGCACGCTCTCGTCAGGACCCGTCGCCGAAGACGCACCGAACTGGTTCTGGACGGCGGACTTCCTGGGGAACGCCGACCCCGACCAGCGCCAGGGACGGGCGCTGGTCGGGGTCGGGCCGGGACGCTATGTCGTCGGCGATCCGTACCGCCCGGTAACAGAGTTTGCGCAGGTCAACGCGCCTGCGCCGGCCCCGGCCGCAACGAATCTGCCCGCGCCGGACCCCTCGATCGAGGTGTTCGAGATGGGCTTCTCACTGCCGGAACAGGTTGCAGGTGGGCCGCAGTTGTGGCGGTTCACGAACACGGGCGGGATGCTGCACGAGATGGACATTATCCGGTGCCCGCCGGCGCCAGCCCACGGCAGGTGTAGCAGGTGGTGTCTACAGAGCTGCAAGCCGAGTTCGGAGGTGATCCGGCATCAGCCCGCGCCGCCGTCGATGTCCTCGGTAAGGAGTGGGTTGGCTGGTCCATGGATCTGATGGCCGGCGTTGGGTGCTTTCGCCGCAGGCGGCCTCGCTGGCTCAGGTCAACCTGGAGCCGGGCGGGAACTGCGCAGTGTGCTTCTTCCCGGAGCCGAACAGCGCTATCCCGCACCTGATGATGGGCATGACCGACGTCTTCAAGGCCACCGCGTAGGCCAACTCACGACGCGAATGACAGAAAACTGGCATTCACCGGCCTCTGCCACAACGGTAATCTCGTAAATGGGAACCGGAGCACGTGGCCGGGACGTCACGGCGACGTAGCCGGAACCCAACACATCCCAATACAGCGCCATGGCCTGGCACAAGACGCGCCGGGAGCACGAGTGGCGACGCATCTGGAGGCAATGGGCCTCTCACCCAGTCAAGGAGTTCTTCGCGAAATGGATACCCAGAAGTTCACGCAGCAGTTGACCGGCGCCGACAGCGCTCCCACGCGCCGCAGCGTCATCGGGCTGCTGGCTGGTGCGCTGGCCGTAGCCGGATTTGCCGGCCTGCAGTCGGCCGATGCTCGCCGCCGGGGTGGCAACGGCGGTAACGGCGGCAACGGCGGTCGCGGCGGCCGTGGCCATGGCAACGGTGGCCGCCGTGGGGGGCGGGGCAACAACCGGAATCACCGCCACTAGGAATTGCGGCGCTCGCGCCGGTATGGCCGGCTCGAGCGCCCCTGACGCCGGCCGCGACACCGGAGACGGAGGTTCGTGTCGCAGCCGGTCGTGGTCAATCGTGGAATGGAGTACGACGTGGAATCACTTTTCAGCTTGATCCCGGGCGAAACGCTGCGCGCCGGCGCACTGGCCCTGGCCATGTTCGCGGGCGGTGCGGGGCTCATCTCGCCGCCGCAGGAACAGCACCAGGCAGCCGACGCTGCAGGTTGCGCCGTGATCGCCCCGGAGACCGGCGCGGAGCCCTGGATACGCACTGAACTCTTCTTCGGGTTGTCGCGGCCTGATGGCAGCTCGATCAGCGAATCTGAATGGGAGAGCTTCCTGGACGCGGTGATCACCCCCCGTTTCCCCGAGGGCCTGACGGTGCTCAGTGCCTCTGGGCAATGGCAGGGCGATGACAACCAGATCGTCGAAGAGCCCAGCAAGCTCCTGATCCTGCTCTATCCGCGTGACGCAATCCCCGAGAGTCACAGGGAGATCGAAGAGATTCGCGCTGCCTACGAGGTGCGTTTCCTGCAGGAGTCGGTGCTCCGCGCGGACGATGACCGCCCGGTCTGCACCTCGTTTTAGGAGCGGTCCATGGACATCACGCTCCTGCCAGGGCAACACCAGCGCACGGTTCGTGACGTAAAGGGCCTGGTTCGGGATTGGGTGGCGCAGCAGGCACGGTCCATGCCTGACCTGCGGGCGGCGCACCTGACTGGCGGCATCACGGCGCTGGCGGAGATTGACCTCTTCCCGGCCGAGAAAGACGTGGACGTGCACCTGATCTTTCCTGAGCAGAGTGCGATCCTGCAAGTAGCAGACATGCCGCTGCTGGAAGCGCAATTTGCGGGGTTGGCGATCGAAGCCGGGCTGAAGCCGCTGACCTGGTATCGCTCACCGCAGGCGGTGCTTGGCAACCCGGAGATTGCCTACCACCTGACCCGGGACACCATCCTCTATGACCCGGCGGGGCATCTGCTGGCGCTCCAGCCAGAGGTGCGCAGGCGCTACGCCGAACCACAATTCGTGAAGGAGCGAATTGCCTGGGAGCGGCGGGGCCAGGAGGGCGCATTCGCGTTGTACGAGCAGTTGGAGCAAACGGCCGGGCCCGTCGCGTCCCTGAACATCATGGGCTACACGGCAACCTTCGCTGCGGCCGCGCTGTCCGTCGCCAGGTTGGCGCCACCCCGGCAGGGTGGCCGCGTCTTCCTGCACCTGCGCCAGGAGTTGGCGCAGGTGCAGCGGCTCGATCTGTACGAGGCCATCCTGGAAGCCCTGGGACTGGCCAGCTTTGAAGCCCAGGCGGTGCGGCACTTCCTGCGTGAGGCCACCGAACAGTTCGACATGGCGGTGAAGCTCCGCGAGAGCGGACGCTGGCCGGAAGATGCGTTTGGCCCATTCCGCCACAAGTTGCATCGGCATCTCCGCCCGTACTTCGTGCAAACCTGCCAGGAGTTGCTGAGCCAGGGATGGGTGCGTGAAACCATGGGCTGGGTGACGCCCTACCATCTTGCCACCAGCGACGCGCTCCTGGCCATATTGCCCGCGTCGGAACATGGCTGGCTCGGGACGCGGCAGGGGGAATTCCAGCAGGCGCTTGGCATGGCAGGCGTGGCACAGCGTCAGAACGCCGTTTCCCGGTTGCGCAATGTCTATTCAAAAATCTTCGCCGTGGCTGACCGTCAGGTTCACGTGGAGTCCTCGATAGCGAATCCGGACGCATGGGCTACGGTCCCTTCTTGAGTGGCATGTCTCCTGCGGAATCACCAGATTCAGGGGGGTAACTGGATTCTTTCAGGAGGACTTCCAAATGGCCGCGACGAGCGTTCAGGAAAAGCATCAAATGACCATCGCTGACTATGTCGGAGACATGGTGGCGCTGGAATCCCACATCGAAGAGGCGCTGGACCGCCAGCTCAAGGAAACGAAAGACGATCCCGAGGCGCATGCGGCGGTCAAGCGCTTTCATGATCTGGTGAAGGCCCATCGCGACGGCATGAAGGCGCTCCAGGAGGAGGTCGGCACAACAGCCGGTAACCCCATCATCGCGGCTGGCTCCACGCTGCTAGGCAAGGCGGCTGGCATGATCGATATGGTACGAACCGAGGGTATCTCCAAGAGCCTGCGTGACGATTACGCTGCCTTCAGCCTGGCCGCAATCAGCTACTCGATGCTGCACACCACAGCGACGGGGCTCGGGAACCAGAAGGTCGCCAAAATGGCCGAGAAGAACCTGACCGACTACGCGGGGGCGATCGAGCGTATCAACGAGATCATGCCGTCGGTTGTGGACCGCGAACTGCGCAAGGATGGGCATGAGCCCACCGGCGATGCCGTTGCGGCCACGCGCAAGGCCGTGGCAAACGCCTGGCACGCCAAGACGAGCTAAAGCTCACGCGTCGTCTTGAAGAGAAGCCCGGGACTCCCGCGGGAGTCCCGGGCTTCTCGCGGCGCCTGGCGCCCGTTGAAACGGGCCCACACCCCGTGTTGCCCCTGGGTTGGCTATGCCTTCAGCGGCACCACAAGGCGCGTGGAAAGCGCCTCCAGTTCCGCCCAGATCGTGGGATGCAGGTCGATCCCCAGCGTCTCGCTGATCGTCGTGGCAGCGATCTCTGGATCGCCGGGGGCCAGCACGCCGGTGGCCTCATACCCGACGGCAGGCGGGCAGGCGCGCAGTTCCGCGAGGAGTTGGCGCAGTTCGTTCGCAAACTCGACGGGATCACGGAACGCGTCGATGCGCCAGGCCATGAAGGCGTGCCCCAGGCCGGGGCGCACCCCAATGCGCTGCACGCTCGCCAGGTGGGTCCCCCACAGCGCGCCAGCGAGCGGTCCGCAAAACGTCTCCACCATCACGGCCAGGCCATAGCCCTTGTGACCGCTGGTGAGTTGCTCACCGCCCAGGGGCATCAGGTACCTGGCGAGGTAGGGATCGGTTGCCGGCAGCCCCGTCTCGTCCACCACCAGCCCGTGGGCGAGCGGTTTCCCCGTGCGGCGGGCGTTCTCCAGCTTGCCGTAGGCGATGGCGCTCGTGGCCATGTCAAAAACGAACGGCGGCTCGTCTGGTCCCAGTGGCGCCGAGAACGCGATCGGGTTCGTGCCCAGCATCGGCACGCAGCCGCCAGTTGGCACCACGAATGGCCCGGCGTTCGTCATCGCCATCCCACCTAACCCTTGTGCCGCCGCACTCATGGCGTAGGACCCGGCGATGCCAAAGTGCGTGCTGTTATTGACCGTGACCATCGCCACGCCCATCTGCTGCGCCTTGGCGATACAGGCATCCATCGCCTGCGGCGCAAGGGCAAGGGCCAGGCCACTGCTGGCGTTGAAGACAATCGTTGTCGGCGTCTCGCGTTCGACGGTCAGCTCAGCCTGGGGAAGGATGGCGCCGGTCTCGATCTGCTCGACGTACATGGCCAGTCGCGCCACGCCGTGCGACCAGACACCGCGTACATCGGCAATGACGAGTTGCTGCGCGGCGCGCTGGGCGGCCGCTTCTGGCACGTCCAGGCGCGTGAAAACGTCCGCGACGAAGCGCCGCAAGTCTGCCGGCATGATGCGCCGTTCCATTGCCGGCGCTGCGTCCGCGAGTTCCTGTTCTGGTTCCGTGAGGGTCATGCTGTTCACCGACCTGATGACTAACCGCGATCGAAGACGTCGATCACCTTTGCGAACCGCTCGAAATTATCGACTGTGCGGGGGTCAAGGGAAACCAGGTGCTGGCGCATGCCGAGGTTGGCGTAGGCATGCAGAGTGGCCGCCATTTCCTCCGGCGCGCCATGCACGAGCATGGGATCGTCAGCGTCGTCATCGAAGCTGAAACGGGTGCTGCTCGTACGAATGAGCGTCTCGGGATCACGCCCGATCTCGGCGCACGCCTTGTCCAGTTCCGACACCATCGGCTGAATGTCCTCTGGCCTGGCCAGCCAGTCGGAATTCCAGGCATCGGCATAGCGTGCAGTCAGGCGCAGCATGCGCGGCCCTTTGGCCCCGAGCAGGATGGGAGGGCCGCCCTCCTGCCAGCGCGGGCCGCGCGGCAGGTTCACCGCGTTGCGTGCCTGGTAGTAGTCCCCGTTCAGGTCCGCGGCGCCGGTGCGGGTCAGGCTCGAGATGATGTGCAGCGCTTCTTCGAAGCGATCCACGCGGCGATCAAAGGGCAAGCCGAACATGTCGTACTCCGGCTTGTGCCAGCCACAGCCAAGGCCCAGCACGAAGTTGCCCCGGGTGATGGAATCGATCGCCTCGGCCATCTTCGCGATGGAGCCGGGGTTGTGGAAGCTGGTGCAGGCGACCATCGGCCCGAGCGGGACGCCGGGCAAGGCAGCGGCCAGGCCGGCCATGGTGGTCCAGGCTTCCCAGAGGCCGCGCGGTGGGGCATCCGGGTCGAGATCGATCATGAAGTGATCCGGGATCCAGATCATGTCGAACCCGATTTCCAGGGCCAGTTTTGCCTTCTCGACCAGGGCCCAGAAATCCTCGCCCTGGCTACTGGGATCGGCGGGAGCCGCCTGGAGTTGCGGCAACATGACGGCCAGGCTCATTGGGCGCTGCCGTTGGGTCGTAATCCAGTGCCCGCGTGGCTGCGCCCCCGCAGCGGGTTCCAGCGCCGCCTTGGCCGGTGGTGTCATCGTTCCTTGAGTCTCCCCTGGTGAGATGAGGTTGCAAGTGCGGCATCATCACACAGGCGTCTTCGTACTGCCAATATCCGGCGTCAGAGCGCAGACAGCGTGCGTGCGGCGTCATGCTCCGCGCCGGCAAGTCCGGCGTAGACCGCGCCATAAAGTTGGGCCTCGGATCCAAGCCTGGCTGGGATGATGCGCGGCTCCCGGGCCAGTTCGCGGGCAACGCGCTCCCGAACCGGCGAGATCAGGTCGTACCGCGCATCCGCCGTCCCCCCGCCCAGCACGATGAGGGGTGGATCGAGCAGGGAGGCGATCGCGATCACGGTCATTGCCAGGTAGTCGATAACGTCGTGCGCCACCTGTGCCAGTTCGGCGTCACCGTTGCTGGCCGTAATGACCTCGGCCGCGCTGATCTCCTCACCTGTGGCTTCCTCCGCCCGAGCACGCAGGGTGCGCCCGCCGATCAGTTGTGCCAGGTTCCCCTGTCCGTTGCGCTCCTGCCCCAGGAACTCCCGGCCCATCACGAAGTTGCCGACTTCGCCAGCAGCATGATGCGACCCACGATAGAGCCGACCATTGATCATGAGCCCCGCACCAATGCCAGTGCCCAGCGCCAGGAAAACGAAGTCAGGTTCCCCCTGAGCGGCGCCGCGCCACTGCTCACCCAACGCGGCGGCATCGGCATCGTGCTCGATACCGATGGCGACTGAAAAGTGCTCTTGCAGACACGCTGCCAGCGGAAAGTCGACCCAGCCCGCCAGGTTACCGGCCTCGATGACCTTGCCTGCGGCGGCGTCCACCAGACCGGGCACGGCCACCCCGATGCCGACCAGATCGTCCGGAGTTCGTTCCGCGCGCGCAAGCAGCGCGGTCACTTCCTGGACCAGCCCCTCGACAAACGCATGCGGGCCGATCTCGGTCGGCGTAGCAACCGTCGCCTCGACCAGGACCGCCTCGCGATGGCGATCCCAGACCATGAATGCGGTCTTGGTGCCGCCAATATCGATGCCGACCACGATGTCATTGCGCCGTGCGTTTTCTGATGTCGTCAAGCGGATCCCTTTACCTATCACCATGACGGTCGCTGCGGGATGGTAATCGCAGCCTCACGCGTGAAGCGAACCGCATGATGGGCCGCTGGCCTTGTGTTGTCTGGGCGACAGAAGGTTGGAACGGAACGTGCATTTTCCCGGATGTCACCGCAATGGTGACGATCAATCGCCTCTGGACAAGGGAGAACTGAATATGCCTCGTCTCAAGCCGCGTGCGGCGTTTGGCGGCGTACTCCTGTGCCTGGTTGCCGTTTTGGCAGTTGCGCTGGCGTTCCCTGCCAGCATGGCTCGCGCGCAGGACGATGTTGCCCAGGCCGATGCAACCGTTCGTGTCATTCATGCCTCGCCGGACGCGCCGGCGGTGGATGTGCTGCTTGATGGCCAGCCGCTAGTGGAGAGCGTGAAAGCGGATTCTGTAAGCGACTACCAGGCGATCACGCCGGAGAAGCACCGCATCCAGATCGTGCCGGCCGGGCAGACAGCCGATGCGGCACTCGTCGACGAGGAGATCGATGCGGCGCCCGGCGCGGCGTACATCGTCGCGGTGTACGGTCGCCTCAATGATCTCCAGGGCGCCGTCATTGATGTCGATCTCAGTGAGATCGAGCCGGGTAACGCCCGCGTGCGCCTGATCAACTTCTCGCCGGACGCCGGGGCGGTCGACCTCGCTGAGACGGGCGGAGACGTCTGGTTCAACGATGTCGATCTGGGTGCGGTGACGGACTATCGCGATGTCACGCCGGGTGGCATCAGCGCCGACCTGCGTGGCGACGACGACCGCGTCCTGCAAACCATCCCCGAGCTGGGTTTCGCGGAAGCCCGTGTCTACGATGTCGTGGTCCTGGGCCAGTTGGCGGATGATTCGCTGACCGTCGTGAACCTTGCCACGCGCGTCTCGCCGCCTTGCAGCGAGGTGCTGGGCATTACCGGCTCGCCGGAGGACGCCTGCGTCCGCATCGTGCATGCCGCGCCGGATGCGCCAGCCATTGATGCCTACATCAATGACGCGCAGGTGGCCGCGGACCTCTCATTCGGCACGGCCACCGAGTACGCGGTGGTCCCCAGCGGCGGTGACCGGGGTGTCCGCGTGGTGGCCGCAGGTGGCGACACCGAGGAATCGATCCTGGACGACAGCTTTGATCTCGATCCGGGCCAGGCCTATGAAATCCTGGTCCAGGGCGGTGGGACCGATCTTGGGTTTGCGATCACCGGCGTCGACCTGCGGCCCGTGGCTGAAGGTCAGGCACGCCTGCGCGTGATTCACGCATCTCCGGATGCCGGAGGCGTCAACATCGGTGTCGAGGGCGACGAGGCGAACCTCTTCGAAGGTGTCGACTTTGGCGACGCCACGAACTATGTGATCCTCGACGCCGGTGATTACCCGATCGAGGTGCGCCCCGGCGACGAAGACATGACTGTTGCCCTGCGCTCTGATATCACCCTTGAGGCAGGCACGGTCTACGACCTGGTTGCCCTTGGGCGACCCGACGACCGCAGCCTCACCCTCCTGGTGTTGACCGCGCCGGTGGCGATCCAGACCGGCGAAATGGCGACCCCCGTCGCCATGACGGGTGACGAGCCGCTGGCTGGCACCGTGGAGCCGGAAACGCTCACCGACGGTACAGCTACTCCGGCCAGCTAGGATTCCATCTTCTGCCGGTTTACCGGCCTCCTGTATCCCCTCCAGGCACACCGACGGCTCATGGGTCATGACCCATGAGCCGTCGGTGTGCCTGGGAGATATCTGTCAGGCATAGCGAGCCAGCCGCGTGGCTCTGTCACCTGACGCCGGAACACCTCGTCCGTGATTCCGCCACTCCTCAGATGTGTTGTCTTCCTGCGGGCCTCAGGATGGGGATAGACCTGGCCGCTGTGCGTTGTCCCTGGCCAGGTGAGTCATGGGCTGCCAATGGCCCGAAGAGGAGTGGAGCAATGACCGCAGTACTTGAGCAGGAAACGATTGACATGGCCGCCGCGCACACGCTGGTGATGCAGATGCTCAAGGATGGGCAAGCGACCATGCTGGGCGTCCTGAGCGCCGTCGGTGACCGCCTGGGGCTCTTCGAGAGCCTGGCAACGCACGGCCCAATCGGGAGCGATGCTTTCGCGGCGCGCAGTGGGATTGACGCGCGCTACGCCCGCGAATGGCTGTCGGCGATGGCCTGCCAGGGCTACATCACCTACGACGAGCGCGACGATGCCTTCTGGATGACGCCGGAGCAGCGGCTCTGCCTGGTCGATGCTGCCAGCCCGCTCAACCTGACGGGCGCGTTTGCGATCTGGCCTGTCTACTGGGGCAACCTCGACGAACTGACCGGCGCGTTCCGGAACGGCGGCGGTATCCCGCAAGAGCGCTTTGGCGAGGATTGGCGCTGTGGCTTCGAGCGCTTCACCACGCCGGGTTACAGCGCCTTCCTGGGTTCGACCTGGATTCCGGCCATGCCAGCGGTGGCCGCCCGCCTGGCTGCCGGCGGCAGCGCCGCCGACGTGGGGTGCGGCAACGGGCAGGCGCTGATCACGCTGGCGCGCACCTTCCCGCAGGCCTCGCTTGATGGCTTCGACCTGCATGCGCCCGCCATCGCGGATGCCTGGGTGAACGCCCGGGAGGCCGGTGTTGCGGACCACGTGAACTTCGCGCTGCGGGATGTCGTCGAGGGCCTGCCAGGCCAGTATGACCTGATCACGATGCTGGATGTGGTGCACGACATGCCCGACCCCGTGCCAGCGCTGGCAGCCCTGCGCACCGCATTGAAGCCAGGTGGCCGGCTGTTTGTGATGGAGTTCAACTTCTCCAGCGACCTGTCCGAGAACGTGCAGCACCCCATGGGTCTCGGGGCGTTTGGCTATTCCGCGAGCGTCAACTACTGCCTGACGACGGCCCTGGCGATGGGTGGCATCGGCACCGGCACCTGCATGGGTGAGCGCGTGTTCCGTGAGTACGCCGCTGCCGCAGGCTTCACCCACGTGCGCCGGCATGATTTCCCGGCCAGCCCGCTCAACCTCTTCTTCGAGGTGTGGACCGAGCCGGAGCATGATGGCCATGCCTGAGTATCTGGCGCCGTTTGTGGCGGTGGTCCTGCTGATCCTGATTGTCGACCAGATTGCTGCCCGGTGGGGCGGTGACTCCCGGCACGAGCTCGGGGACCGCAACTGGTAGCGAACTGGCGCATGTGTCCTGTGACGAGCGCGCGGCACGCCGCGCGCTCGTTGCGTGCCAGCGTTCACCGTGCGTGCGGAACCCGTGGTGCGTCGCAGGTTGGCATCCTGCGTGCGGTAGGTGGATCAGCGAGAAGACGTGCCAGCCAGGGAGTATGCCGCCATGCAGCCACCGGCAGACTTGCCGCCGGAAGAACCGAGCACAGAGCCGCCACAGGAGCAGGAGCAGCGCGGTGGGTGGACGGTCCTGGGAAGTGATGTTCTCTACGAGAATCCCTGGATTCGGGTACGCGAAGATCAGGTCGTCCAGCCAGACGGCGAGCAAGGAACCTTCGGGGTTGTGGAGTTGGGGCGGGCGGTCGCGGTTCTGCCCGTGCACGACGACGGCACGGTGTCCCTGGTGTGCGTGTTCCGCTACACCATCAACGCGGAGTGCATCGAGACCGTGGCTGGCGGCATTGGTGAGGATGAGTCAGCGGAAGATGCCGCGCGGCGGGAACTGCAGGAGGAAATCGGTCTCGCGGCTGATGAGTTGATCGACCTGGGCGAGACGCAGCAGATGACGGAAATCGTGGTCTCGCCGGTGCGGCTCTTTGTTGCGCGCGGCCTGCGAGACGTGCCGTCCAACCAGGATCCGACGGAAGAGATTTCCCGGCTGGACGTTCCGCTTCCGGAGGCCGTGTCCTGGGCGCTGCATGGACGGATCGTGCACGCCGCGACGGTGGCGCTGGTGCTCCGCGCAGCGCACCTGCTCGGGAACGTCGAGCCAGAACAGAAGGCACAAGGGAACGGCTGAACACGGGCCATGCGAGTTCGCACCGGGGTGGCGGTCAGGGTATGAATCGTGCATCCCGCACCGGTAGGTGACCGTGCGGACGTGCCCTTGAGCCACGCAGCATTGCTGACGCCTCATGTCGCCAGAGTCACTGGAATGCTCCAATGTGGAACCAGACAGGAATGTTCCACCGCTGAAAGCGAGCGCAGACGATGCTCAACCGGGGGAGTGCGCAACTGGCCGGAGATTCTGCAACACCCGTCACATGGGCTCAATCCATGGTGCACCGGCTGTTGACGATCCCGAGCCGCATCGAAGGCGCCGAACTGCTCGACGAGGTGGGGCACGATCCCGCGGAACTTGCCGCCAGTCTGCGTGATGTCCGCCGCGTCAACCAGTTGTTTGGCGGCTTGCGCACGGTACGCATGCAGTTGCCGCGTTTGCTGGCGCTGACATCCCCGGAGCGGCCGGTGACGATCCTCGATCTCGCGACGGGCTCGGCTGATATCCCCATCAATGTCGTTCGTTGGGCACGACTTCAAGGCCGGGCGGTGGACATTACCGCCTCAGACGCCTCGGCGGACATCCTGGCCATTGCGGCTCGGCGCGTGGCCGGCTACCCCAATATTCACCTGCTGCGCTGTGACGCGCGCGAGGTCCCCTTTGCTGACGCCAGTTTCGACATCGTCCTTTGCTCCCTCGCCCTGCATCACTTCGCGCCAGCAGACGCGGTGCGGGTGCTGGCCGAGATGGACCGGGTCAGCCGCGTCGGGTTCATCGTCAATGACCTGGCCCGCAGCCGTCCCGGCTACCTTGGGGCCTGGTTGGTGGGACGGCTGGCCACACGCAACCGGATCACCCGGCACGATGCGCCGCTCTCTGCCTTGCGTGCCTACACGCCGGACGACTTGCGGGCGCTGCTGGGCAGGGCCGGCGTGGCAGACGTTGAGGTCCGGCGGAGCCCCTGGTTCAGGATGTCCGCGACCAAAATCCACATTGCTTCCGCCCGCAGCGAAGCACAGCCACTGCCAGGGGCCGGGACGCGCGTTCGGGCCGGTACTCCCTCATGACCAGCCATCAACCAGGGGCTACGTACGAGGCAATCGTTGTGGGAGGCGGACCGGCGGGGAGCACCACCGCGCGGTTACTGGCGGAAGCCGGGCGCCGGGTGCTGCTGCTGGACAAGGCGGCCTTTCCCCGCCACAAAGCGTGTTCTGATTATCTCAATCCGGCGGCAGTTCACGCGCTGCGCGACATGGACGTGCTGGATGCGCTCCGGGCGGCACGGCCGCACCCCATGCAGGCCATGCGTATCCACGCGCCCGGGGGCCGGATGTTTGAGGCGACCTTCCGTGAGGTCGAACCGGGGCACGTCGCACTCGGGCTCACCCGCCACCAGCTCGATCACCTGCTGCTGCAACGGGCGGCGTCAGCCGGGGTCGAGGTCCGGGAGCGGGCGCACGTGCGCGATCTGGTGCAGGAGCAGGGCCGGGTCGTCGGTGTCGAAGTCACCAGCGGGGGAGCTCGCGAGACGATCCGCGCACCGATCACGATCGGTGCAGATGGACACCACTCGGTGGTCAGCCGCCGGTTGGGGCTCGATCTGCCTGTCCGGTGGCCGCGGCGGACCGGCCTGGCAGCGCATTTTCGCGGTCTCGGCGGCCTGGGTGACTGGGGCGAACTGCACGTTGCGCCCGGTGGCTACGCCGGGCTGGCGCTGCTGGAAGGTGGCCTGGCGACCGTCACGCTGGTCACGAACGTTGATGCGGTTGCAAAGCGCGCGGGTTCAATCGAGGCCTACTACGCCGCCATGCTGGCGGAGATCCCGATGGTGCGCGAGAGGGTGGCCGGGGCGGATCGGGTGGGGCCGATCCGTGGCGTCGGGCCCATGGCCCGGCAGGTTCGCCGGCGCACGGGAGATGGTTGGTTGCTGGTGGGCGATGCCGCCGGCTTCCTTGACCCTTTCACCGGTGAAGGCATCTACAAGGCGCTGCAGGGGGCGCGGTTGGCAGCGTCGGTGGTCGTGGACGCACTTGATCGGGGGGACGCCTCAGCCCGCGCCCTGTCGCCCTACGCGCGTGCATACCAGCGAGCCTTCTTCGCCAACACGCAGGTCCTGCGGATCGTGCAGGGGTTCGTTCATTCGCCGCCGCTGATGAGTTACGTGATCGACCGGCTGGAGCAGCGCGCCGAGTTGGGGCGGCAACTGACCGGCGTGGTCAGCGATCTGCGCCCGGCGCGACAGGCGTTGTCGCCGCTGTTCCTGGCGCGGCTACTACGGCCATGAGGGAGCAACGCCGCCATGCAGTCCACTAACAGCATCGAGATCGCGGGTGATCTGGACCAGATCGTCGCCATGGCGGCGGCGGTCGAACGCTGGCCGGAGATTCTGCCCCATTACCGGTGGGTGACCGTGCTGGACGTCAGCGGCGACCGGCGGACGGTGGAAATGGCTGCCCGCCGCGACTGGTTTCCGGTGAAATGGCAAGCGGTGCAGGAGATTCAGCGCCATGGCCCAACGCCAGTCA
Organism: Thermomicrobiales bacterium; assembly: GCA_034431475.1. GTDB lineage: Bacteria > Chloroflexota > Chloroflexia > Thermomicrobiales > UBA6265 > JACCXM01. The sequence goes on from DAOUDE010000024.1 coordinate 177,779, forward strand.
TCACCTTCAAGCATGTGCGCGGTGTCACCAGAGGGATGGATGTCGCCTGGACCTTTGAGCCAATGGCAGACCGGGTCCGGGTTCAGATCTGGCATGGCTTCGATCCACCCTGGCCCCTGGTTGGCAACTTCGTCGCTGACCGTGTGATTGGCCCGCACTTCGTGGAAGCCATTGCTGGCAAGACGCTGGCGACGATCAAGATGCGCATTGAGCGAGAACGCGCTCGGGCGGGAGACATGGCATGAGCGTGAACAGCAATGTCTTCACGAACACGAAGCACGGCGTCGCGATTACTGGCATCGGCGCGATCACGCCCATCGGGCACGGGGCGGAGGGGCTCTGGGAAGGCGTCCGCAACGGGTGCTCGGCGGTGCGCACCATCACCCGCTTCGATGCCTCGGCACTGCCCAGCCAGATGGCGGCAGAGGTCGAGTTTGACCCCTTGACCCTGCTGGACCAGCGTGAAATCCGCCGGCTCGACCGGTACTCGATGTTCGCAGTGGCTGCCGCGAAGATGGCGCTCGAGGATTCCGGGCTCACTGCCGCCGAGGCTGCGGCCTGCAACGCGGGGGCCTACATCGGCTCCGCGCTGGGGGGCACCGCGTTCGGTGAAGAGCAGCACAAGATCTACATCGAGCGCGGTCCGCGGGCCGTCAGCCCGCTGCTCGCCCTGTCCGTCTTCGGCGGCGCCGGGTCGTCAAACGTAGCGATGAACCTGGGGTTGACCGGTCCCGGCCTGGCCTACGGCAATTCCTGCGCCGCCGGGGCGCTGGCCATCGGCGAGGCGGCGCGGTTGGTTGCCGACGGCCGCGTCGATGTCATGCTGGCCGGGGGCGCGGAAGCGCCACTGGCTCCGCTCACCTTCGGCGCGTTCGCCCTGATCCGGGTGCTTTCGACCCGCAACGACGACCCCCAGACCGCGAGCCGGCCATTTGACGGGGAACGGGATGGGTTCGTAATGGGCGAGGGCGCGGCGGTCCTGGTGCTGGAGAACCTGGAGCACGCCCGGGCGCGCGGCGCACGCATCTACGCCGAGATCCTGGGGCACGGCGTCACGAACGACGCCCACCACATGACCCAGCCACGGCCGGATGGCGTCTGCGCGGCGCGTGCGATGACCGAGGCGCTGCGGGACGCTGGCGTTGCACCTGAGGCGATCAGCTACGTCAATGCCCACGGCTCCTCGACGGTCTTGAACGACTCGACGGAGTGCCGCGCCGTGCGGCTGGCTCTCGGCGACCACGCGGATCACGTATCGATCAGTGGGACCAAGGGGTTGCACGGGCATTCGCTGGGTGCGACCGGTGCGATCGAACTGGCAGTGGCGGCCATGGCGCTGCAACGCGGGCATCTTCCCGGTACAGCGAATCTGCAATCCAGGGACACCGCCTGCGACCTGGACGTGATCCCGCCCGGCGGCCGGGATGAGCAGATCGAGTACCTGCTTGCCAACTCCTTCGGCTTCGGCGGGATCAACACCAGCCTCGTGCTCAGCGCGGCAAGCTGACCGCCGGTGCTGAGGCGATGGGGACTGCCTGCGATACTCTGCGCCGCTGTGCGACCTGAAGACGACGACCGCGGCTGATGCTGGTCGTCAAGGTCTGGCCCGCGATCAACCAGGCTGGTAGAGCCAGGTCTGATTGGAGACGCGCAGGGCCGGATCGTAGCCACCCGTGATGAGGACGCGGCCATCCGCAAGGAGCGACGCAGTCGGGAACGAGAGCGCGGCCTTGAGCGGTGGCTCCAGTTGCTCGCTACCCATGGGGGCAACCAGTTCCACCTCATCCGCGCCGCCGGCAATGAGCACGCGCTCACCGGGCAATGCCACCAGGGACCCCGCGATCTTGTACCGGGCATGGAGCAGTGGCGGGCCGTCTTGAAATGCGCCGCTGGCGGGGTCGTAGATTTCGGTCGACCTCATTGCTCCGCCTGCATCCCGCTCATCCGTGCCGGCGGCCACGAGCGCTCGACCGTTGCCGAGCAACGCCGCGCCGAACTTGTAGCGAGCGGCAGCCATGCTGCCAGTCGGCACGAAGGTCCCCGTGGCTGGGTCAAAGAGCTCGGCGCCGGCCACCACATGTCCCTCACGGTCAGAGCCGCCCATGATGAGGATGCGGCCATCGGCAAGGGTCACGCCCGCGTGCGAGGTGCGCGCCGTCGTCATAGCTCCGGTTGGGGACATGGTGTTGGTCACTGGATCGTACATCTCCGCGCTGGCGAGCGCTGACTCACCATCGTATCCGCCGGCGATGAGCACTTGGCCGTTCGCCAGCAGCGCCACGACGGCATCTGCCCGCGGGCTGCCCATCTCCGGGCCCGGGGAGACCGCGTTTGTGGCCGGATCGAACATCTCGGTGCTGGCGGCCGGCCCGTCAGGCGTCCACCCACCGATCAGCAGCACGCGGCCGTCGGCAAGCCGCAACGCGGCGTGACTCACCCGCGGCGTGCCGAGCACGGGGCTGGCGACAAAGGCGTTCTGTGCTGGAACGAAGATCTCTGTCGTCGCGCCGTCGGCGGTAAGGTCGCAGGAATCCGCTGTGCAACCTCCAGCGATGAAGACCCGGCCGTCCGCGAGGGTAGTCGCCGTGTGCGCGGCGCGCGGGTGAAGCATCTGGGGGCCGGAGGAAAGTTGCTTCGAGCTGGCCAGGCTCTGTGATGGCGCGAGCGCGAGTGACAGCAACAAGAGGATCGCCGCCACCCAGCTACCAAGAGAACGAAGCACGGTCCTGAGCAACATGCTTGGCTCCTCTGGCGGGTACTGCCCGCGCTGTCTGGGACACGATCGTTGCGCGCATGATCTAGCCAGATCGCACAGGCGGTCCGGCGTCGGATCTGTTAGCTACTATCGCCGAAACAGCAGGAGGAGACCAAAGCATGACAGAAATGGGCCTGGAATCGCGTGAGTTGCCAGTCGTCACCTGCGCGGGCACACCGGAGGAACGGGGTGTTCAGCACGGCGAAGCCCTACGCGATCAGATTGCCCAAGGGCTCGGCGCATGGAGTGAGGCCATCGGCAATCTCCATGGCATTGTCCCGGACGCCTACATCCGGCAGTTCGTGCAGGGCACGGACTTCCTGGGCTCCATCCGGCAGTGGACGCCCGACCTGGAGGCAGAGATGGCCGGTATCGCCCGGGGCGCAAACCAGCCCTGGGAGTGGATCTACGCCTACAACTTGCTCGACGAAGAGTGGACATGGGCGCGGCAGGCTGCAGCGCCGGGGCGTGGGTGCACGGCGGTCGGACTGACGCCAGCAGGGAGCGCGCCCCTGCTGGGACAAACCATGGACATCCCGCGCGTGCATGATGGCACACAGGCGGTGCTGCGCCTTGCGGATGACACCGGGCTGGAGGTGACCGTTTTCACCTACGCCGGCATGGTGGGCCTGACCGGGTGCAACGCCGCCGGCGTGGCGCTGGTCGTGAACAACCTCGATATGCTGCCGGGCTCACTCACCGGGTTGCCGGTGAGCTGCGTCATTCGGGGTGTTCTGCGGCGGGACACCCTGGAAGCGGCTACCGGCTTTGTGCTGCAAGTACCGCACGCCACGGGCCAACACTACGGAATTGCCGCACCGGATGGGGTTGCCAGCGTCGAGGGATGGGCCAACGGGGTCGCTACAGGCACGGACGCTGCTGCCCTGCTGCACACGAATCATCCGCTCTATACCGATGAGCCGACCGGGGATGTCGAAGCGCGCTACCAACGGTCTTGGACGCGGGAACGCCTCGCATTCGTTGAGAGCGCAGCCGAGTCCTGCCAGGACGTGCCCGGCCTGCAGCAGATCCTCGCTGATCGCACGGTTCCGGTCAGCATCGACGCCAACCGCGGCACCATGACCTTCGGGGCCGTGATTTACGAATGCACGGTTCCACCGCAGATGTGGGTGACGCCGGGCCCGCCGCACCAGTTCGCGTTCCACCACGTCACGCAGGAGCGTGCGCCCGCCGCGGTCTAGCCGCAGGCAACCAGATCAGGCGTTTGGCGGTGGGCTGAGGTCCAGGTACGGCAGTGTTCAAGTCTCCCGCCTCGGTCTGGCGCAAGACCCCGTGCAACCTTCGATGCCGCGAGCGTTTGGATGCGCTCGCGGCATTTCCCCGTCATGCCGGCTGTCACCGCCGGTATTTGTAGCCTCACGTTCCTTTTCGTGCCTCGCCTCCAGTCTGTGGCATTCGCTGTGCAAAGACGACTGGGGATTCGCGGGATGCGATTTCCTGTTGCAGACACCAGCACCTGAAGAGACGCGGCGCCTGCCGCGGGGTGCATCGGCGCAGGTATGGCCGCCGCCCGTTCGCGCAATTTGGGAGGAACACGATGACGACCCGCACCAGCGTGCTGGCCCTGACACTGGGATTCGCGCTGCTCACACCCGGAGTTGCCCTGGCCCAGGAGGCGACCCCGGCCACGCCGGCCGCCGGCTGCGATGCTGTGGCGCCTCGGGACGAGCGTGACCTGCAGGAACTGTCCGGGCCACCACCCGCGCCGCAGGGTACGCCAGACAGTGAGCCAACACCAGTCGCTACACCCTTCATGATGCCAGAAGGTGAGGAGGCATCGGAAGCGGATGCAGCAGCAGTCGCGAATGTCTACCGAACACTGACCGACTGCGTGAACGTGGGGGATTTCCTGCGGGTAGCCTCGCTCTACACCGATCAGTACCTGCAGCGGAACCTTTCGCCCGAGATGATTGACAACCTGGATCAGACGCCGGAGCCCAGCCAGGAGGCCATGCAGACGGAGTTCGTCGAGGTGCGCGATGCGCGATATCTCGATCAGGATCGCCTGGCGGCGCTGGTGGTGACGAGGAATCCGAAAACCGGAGAGCTCCAGACCTACGTCGAACTGGTGCGCTCGGGTGATAGCTGGCTGATCGACTACGAGCAGCCGCTGGAGGTGGGTGACGCGACTCCAACGTCGTAGCAGCACTGCGCTCTTCCTGCGCACCTCACACCGCGAAGCCCGGAAAGGTTCCACGACATGCGTGCACTGGTTTGGCAGGGTAAGGAAAACGTTCAGGTTGATACCGTGCCCGATCCACAGGTACAGGATCCGCGCGATATCGTCATTCGCGTCACGGCCACCGCGATTTGCGGGTCCGACCTCCACCTGTATGACGGCATCATGCCGGCCATGAAGAAGGGAGACATCCTCGGACACGAGCCGATGGGCGAGGTGGTCGAGGTCGGCGCCGGCGTCAGGAACCTGAAAGTCGGGGATCGGGTCGTGGTGCCGTTCGTCATCGCCTGTGGTGAATGCTGGTTCTGCAAACAGGGGTTGTTCTCGGCGTGCGATACCACGAACCCGAATGCCGAAATGGCCGCCAAAATCATGGGCCAGTCTCCGGCCGGGCTCTTCGGGTACTCCCACCTGCTGGGCGGGTTCCCGGGTGGGCAGGCGGAGTACCTGCGGGTGCCGTATGCGGATGTCGGCCCGATCAAGATCCCGGACGGGTTGCCGGATGAACAGGTGCTCTTCCTGTCCGACATCTTCCCGACCGGTTACATGGCCGCCGAGAACGCGGAGATTCAGCCGGGGGACACGGTGGCCGTCTGGGGCTGCGGCCCGGTCGGGCAGTTCGCCATTCAGAGCGCATGGATGTTCGGCGCCGGGCGCGTAATCGCCATCGACCGCGTCCCAGAGCGGCTGGCCATGGCCGCCACGCAGGGCAAGGCCGAGATCATCGATTACAGCAAGAACGACACGTACGAGCGACTCATGGAGATGACGAACGGGCGCGGCCCGGATCGTGGCATCGATGCGGTGGGCAGTGAGGCACATCACTCCGGGCCGCTGGCGGCGGTCGACAAGGCCCTGCAAACCATGCACCTGGAAACAGACCAGCCTCACGTGCTGCGAGAGGCGTTCCGCTGCATCCGCAAGGGCGGCACGTTTTCGATCCCTGGCGTCTACATCGGCATGGTCGATATGCTGCCCTTCGGCACCGCCATGAACAAGGGCCTGACCATGAAGACGGGCCAGACCCACGTTCAGCGCTACAGCCAGAAACTCCTCGGCATGATCCAGGACGGGTCGATCGATCCCTCATTCGTGATCACGCACACGTGCACGCTGGATGAGGGCCCGGAAATGTACAAGACGTTCCGGGACAAGAAGGATGGCTGCATCAAGGTCGTCCTGAAGCCGTAGTCGCTACACGCCCTGGTTCAGTTCGTTCGCTGCCCGCTGCCCGAGCACCGTTGCGGCGTCCCGGACGGGGTTTGGGGCAGCGCGGCGTACTTGCGCTCCCTTCACGAAGTGCGCTTGCCCCGGCGCAACGCGCGCTGATGGCAGCAAGGCATCAACAGTGGCCAGGATCGCCGAGGTGGCCGCGGGGAAGAGGGCTGCAGCGCGGGCAGCCAGGAGCGCCGTAACCGGAAAGATGCATTCGGCATCGCCCCGCTGGATAGCGCCGGAAATGATGCGGGCAGCGCGCGAGGCACTCGTGGCAACCGGGTACGGAGCGCTGGCCCCAAGCGAAAACCACCCATATTCGCCGGCCTGATCTCCGCCGAACTCGGCCTGCAGGTGGGACCCGGTGCGCATCAGGCCCGGGTAGACCGCAGTCACGGCGATACCGGTCCCGGCCAGTTCTGCCCTGAGCCCGGCCGCGAACCCGGCCGCCGCGAACTTGGCGCAGCTATATGGCAGCAGATGGGGAACCGCCACCTTGCCACCGATTGAGGAGATGATGGCGATATGGCCGCCTCCCTGTCGCTCCATCTGCGGCAGCACGCCGAGCGCCACGTTCATCACACCTGCGAAGTTGACCGCCATGACCCGGTCGAAATCTTCCGCGCTCAACGCCGTGACCGGCGCCACCGTGATGATGCCGGCATTGGCAATCAGGATGTCGATCCTCCCGTAATGCTCGGTGACATCCCGCAGCAGACGTGCGACCTGGTTTCGGTCCGTTACATCACAGACAGCGGCGAACACTTCCACATCGCGAGACGACAGCATCTGCGCAGCGTTCGCCAGTTCATCGACATCTCGCGCGCAGATTGCCAGGCGACATCCGCGCGTGCCAAGTTCCTCGGAGAGCGCGAGGCCAAGACCACGTGATCCGCCGGTGATCAGCGCCACCTTCCCGCGCAGATCCGCCTCGTTGCGGCGGGAAACTGCCCTTCGCGCGGCGAGCGCCCCGGTGAGCAGGGCGCCCGCCGCCACCAACGTGCGTGTCTTCACTCCTGAATTTCCCATGGTGCGCCTCCCTACCGCGCAGTGCCGCGCGTCGTTGTTGGGAAACGCCTTGCAGGATCGACACCAACCCGATGGCAACGTGGCGCCCGGGTGCAAACTCCTGGTGACCGATTGTGGGTGCGAGAGTGGGCGGGGTGCGCGCACCGCGGGCGTTTGCTCATGGCCGCGCGGTACCGCAAGCTGGCGGCACTCCATGATCTGGCCGCGGATCAGTGATCCTCGCTGGGCGTGCGATGCCGGCCCCGGCGCGGGGAGTGTGCGTGCGAGTAGCCCGTGTGGTTGTGCCAGACCGGGCGCACGTCACGCGGGTCCGCCTTGAAGAGAAAGCGGGGCACGGTGTAGACGCGGGTCGCCTCCGCGCCGCAGACCGGACAAATGGAAGGAGCGGACGATTCGTCCATCGTCCGCTCAATCTCGTGGCGTGCGCCGCACTCCGGGCACGCAAAATCGTACGTTGGCATGCAGCAGGACCGGCGGAAGCCTAGCGCTTCTTGTCGCCGCCCATCATCTCCTTCATGGCGTACGCCGCGATGCCGCCCAGCACGGCCTTACCGAGCGGGCTGCCCAGGATGTCGCCAATTCCGCCGCCAGCAGGCTGCTGCTCCTGCGGTGCCTGGCGCTGCTGCGCCTGTGGCGTCTGGCGCTGTGGCGCCGGTTGCTGGGCCCCACCGCCCAGGAGACTGCCGAACAGGTCGCCAAACGGGTCACTTGCCTGCGGCTGCGGAGTTGGGGCGGCGCCTCCACCAAGCAGGGAGCCGAGCAGGCCACCGAGCATGTCGTCCATGGCACCGCCGCCCTGCGGAACCTGCTGCGGCGCGGGTTGGGCCATGCCGCCGCCCATGAGAGAACCGAACAGGCCACCCAGGACATCGTCCATGCCGCCGCCAGCGTCGCCGCCACCGCGGCCCTGGGCGGCGGCGGCTTGCCCACTGCGCTCGATGGTGACCATGCCGGTACCCTGCTGCCGCCTTTCCAGCATTTCGGCGAACTGCTTGCGCTGGTCCGCGGGCAGGTTCTGCACGGTGGTGACGGCTGCTCGCTGCAGAACCTCGGCTGGCACTTCGTTGTGAACGCGCTGCAGGTAGTTGACGGCCTCTTCGGTGCTGAAACCTTCAGACGGATGGCCGGTGGTGTAGCGGTTCACGAAGTCATGTTCATCGTCCGTGAGATCACGGTGTTTCTGGCGCTCGGCCCGACGTTCGGCCCGGCGTGCCTCCCGGTCGTCGTCACTTTGTCCGGTATCTCCGGCCTCACCGCCCCCGAACAATCCCTTGAGTTTGTCCGACATGGTTCACGCTCCTTCGCTCATCACGCGCAGAGCCCATACGCTCGCACCCGCCGGTCGGCGCAATTCCGCAGGTATGATACCGGGGTTCACGCCTGTTGACTGATTGGAGATTGCGTCGTGGCGTTCTCGTGGTGGTTGGGTCTCTGCGTGCGATGATGCACGTGACGTGCTCTGGGGCATGAAAGGACATTCCATGCGGCGTTGGCTCACCCTGTTTGTCGTCCTGATGACCTTGTTGGCTCCCGTCCTGATGTTGCCCGGCCGCAGCGCCGCGCAAACACAGGATCCCAACCGGGACCGCGCGGCGGCCGCGGCGACGGCGGCCGAGATCCTGCGGTTGGCGGGCGAACGCAAGTTCAACAGCATGTACGACTATATGCACCCGGACGCCATGGCAGTCGTCCCGCGTGCGGCGGCTGTTGGCACGTTTTCCGATGTCTACGAAACGGTCCAGGCCGGACAGGCGCAGATCGTTGGCGTGGAGATGGTGCCCTGGACCTGGGGCGTCACCGGCCAGCAGTATCCCTACGCCGCCAAGGTCTCCTTCGTTCAGCCCTACATTGATGAGAACAGCGTGCGGCAATGGCTCCAGGACGACATGTACCTCGTCAACAGCGGGGGAGAGTGGCGCTGGTTCTTCGGCAGCACGGCGGCCGCCGTGCAGGACGCCATCGCGCAATATGGCCAGCAGTCGACACCGATCACCGAAGGCGACTGGATGCAGAACGTGGTCGATGACCTCGACGCGTACTACGCGGATGTCCTGTCGTACACGAGCAGCAAATATTTTTCGCCTCGGGTTGTACTCGTCGAACCGGGTGATCGGGTCATGACCGGCTGTGGCCCGGCCAGCCCTGGCTTCTATGCGTTCTACTGCCCGCCCGATGAAACGATTTACCTCGAAGACCAGAAGCTCCAGGAAATCGCCAAGACCAATGCTTTCCTGCCCGCGTTCGTCATCGCTCACGAGTGGGCCCACCACGTTCAGGACGCCGTGGGCATCTACCGGGTGGGGCCGATGGAGCGCCCGACCCAGTGGCAGGATGTCTACTCGATCGAGCTCGAACTGATGGCGGACTGCATGAGCGGCGCCTGGGCGCAGGATCTCAACACCCGCGGTGCGCTGGAACAGGGCGATATCGACGCGACCGCCCAGTTCACGATGACGACTCTTGGCGATCCTGGATTCATCGGTGAACATGACCCGCAGGCTCATGGCAACGGCCAGCAACGCTCGCAGGCGCTCTTGCTTGGCTACTCCGATGGCTTTCTGGGCTGCAATATCGTGATCTAGGAGCACGCGTCCGCTGCGTGGAGGGCCGATGGCGCGCCATCGGCCCTCCATCTCTTACACCTCGTATGCGTAGGAGCGGGAGCCTGCATCCTCGATGAAGCGGGCCAGCAACTCGATGGTGGCCACGATGTCGGCCTTGCTCGACGTCTCATTCGCCGTGTGGACGTAGCGCGTGGGGATGGAGAGCGTGATGGCCGGCGCGCCGCTGCGGGCCCGCTGCATCGACGCGGCGTCGGTGCCACCCCGGGGCAGGATCTCCAGTTGGTGCGGGATTCTGTGCTCGCGGGCGAGTTCCCGGAAGTGCCGCAGCAGCTCCGGGTGGGCCAGGTGGGAAGAGTCCATCACTTTGATCGCGACACCGTCACCAAGCCGGCTCACCGCCAGCTCCGGCGACATGCCGGGGATGTCGAGCGCCAGCGTGATGTCGAGCGCGATGGCAATATCGGGCTGCACGGCGTAGGCGGAGGTCTCGGCGCCACGCAGGCCCACTTCCTCCTGGGTCGTCGCCACCGCCACGATGTTGGCGTTGCTCTTGCCAGCGGCGCGCAACGCCTCGATCATGACGAAGACACCGACGCGGTCGTCCATAGCCTTGCCCATCACGCAGTCGCCCGCTTCGATGAGCGTGCGGTCGATGGTGACCATGTCGCCGATGTCGATGACCTCGTGCACGCGCTCTCCCGTCATGCCGGTATCGACGAAGAGTTCCTCCAGTTTCGCGGGCTTGATTTCACTCTTGTCAAGTATGTGGATCGGCTTGGCGGCGGGCTGGATCACGCCGGGGTAGGCCGTGCCGTCCTGTGCGTGCACCAGGACGCGCTGCGCAACCAGCGTGCGGGCATCGAAGCCACCCACGGGCTGGATCCGCAGGAATCCCCGCTCGTCGATGTGCGAGACGAGGAACCCGATCTCGTCCATATGGCCGGCGATCATCACGGTCGGGCCATCGCCCTTGCGGGTGCCAATCACGTTGCCCAGGGCATCCACGCGCAGGTCATCAACCAGCGGGCGCAGTGCTTCCACGGTGACGGCGCGCACCTGGTCTTCCCGGCTGGCAACGCCAGGAGCCTCGCACAGGCGCTTCAGGAGTTCGAAATTGATCTCGGCCATGCTATTCCTCGTCTGTCCTGGGGTAGGTGTAGGCCGGCTTGAGGTCGACCGCGTGGCCGCTGCCGGACTCGATGATCGCCTTGAGCATCGGCTCGGTGTCGAGGTAGTAGTACTCGATGGTGTCGCCAATGCGGCCACCCATCATGACGCTCGCGCCCATACCGGCAAAACGCTCCTTGATTTGGTCGGATTCCTCCTGCGTGTGCGCCATACAGGCAATGTGATGCAGACCCTCGCCCTTCGTCTCCAGCCACTCCTTGTAGATGCTGGGGCCTTCGCCCGGCTGGATCAGTTCCACCACGATGGGGCCGACGTGCGTTTCCGCCCCGATCATGGTGTAGTCAGTCGGCTCCCCGTGCAGTTCGGTGTGGTGCAGGGAAGGCGGCTTGTGCTCGTAAACGTTCCAGGGGCCCCAGCCCAGTGCCTTCTGGTAGGCGTCCATGGCCGCATGGATATCCTTGACCACGATGGCGATCTGGGAAATGGGCATCGGTTCCTGCGGCATTGCGAGGTCCTTTCCAGCCTGACGAAAACCCTCCAGGAGGAGGGCAATCTTCTGTGTGATAGTTGCAGCGTGTCAAGCGAGCGTGTGACACGCTGACGCTACCCGGCGCTGATGCCAGGGAGAAGACTTGTGGAATACGCGCCTCCGGTCGTGCTGAGCATCGACGCTGGCTCTGGCTCTTGCCGGGCGCTCCTCTTCGATGCTGAAGGCGCCTTGCTGGGTCTGGCCCAGCGCGAGTGGACCTATCACCCTGTTCCTGACGCGCCGGGCGGGTTCGATTTCGACACTGTGGATGGCTGGAGGCAGGTGTCAGCCTGTATCCAGGAAGTCCTGGCGCGCACGGGCGTCCCCGTTACAGACATCGCGGCAGTCTCCGCTGCCAGCATGCGCGAGGGCTTCGTCCTCTACGACGCAGCAGGACAGGAGATCTGGGCCTGTCCCAACATCGATGCCCGCGCGGGCGCTGAAGCGGCGGAGATGATTGCGGAGGGGCTGGCCCAGGCGCAGTACCGGCGTGGCGGAGACTGGACCTCGATCACCGCGCCCGCGCGCCTGCGCTGGATTCAGCGTCATCTCCCTGACACCTGGGCGCGGGCGACGCGCCTGACCATGCTTGGCGATTGGGTCGTTGCGCGCCTCTCTGGCGTGTACTGCACCGATCCGTCCCTGGGGTCCTCGTCCAACCTGTTCGACCTGAAATCGCGGACGTGGTCCGCGGAGTCCGCCGCCGAAATGCAGGTGTCGCTCCATCTGCTGCCGCCCGTGTATGAGTCCGGCACGGTCGTTGGGGAGGTGACGCCTGAAGCGGCCGCCCAGACCGGCTTGCGCGCGGGAACGCGCGTGGTGGCGGGTGGAGGAGACACGCAACTCGCGTTGCTGGCGGCTGGCAACACGAGCGGCCTGCAGTTCGCCACGGTCGGCGGTACGTTCTGGCAGAGCACCGCTGTCACCAATGAGCCGCTGATTGATCCGGAGTTCCGGTTGCGAACCCTGTGTCACGTGGCGCCGGGCGCGTGGATGACGGAGGGGATCGGGTTCCTGCACGGGCTGACCAGCCGCTGGGTGCGCGACGGCCTGCTGCGCGCCGCGAACCCGGGTATCTCTGTCGACGCGGGATACGACATCCTTGAGGATCTGGCAGCGACCGTGCCGCCGGGCGCGAACGGTGTCGTGGCCGTCGCCTCCAACGTAATGGACGGGAAGCAGTGGCGGCACGCTGTGCCCTCGCTGATCGGCCTCGATATCCTGCAACCAGAGCGCACCAGCCTCGGCGCGATCTTCCGCGCGGTGGAGGAGAACGCTGCCTACGTGGCGCGCGGGCACTATGAGCTGCTGGAGGAAATCAGCGGTGCGGCGCCGGAGCGCATCAAGTTCGTAGGTGGTCCTGCCCGGGGTAAGCTCTGGCCGCAGATCGTGGCGGATGTGCTGGGTGTGCCAGTCGAGACGCCGCCGGTGCGCGAGGCGACCTCCTTCGGCGCGGCGCTCTGCGCGCTGGTGGGCGCCGGAGCGTATCCCGACCTGGCTGCCGCTGTGGCAGCGACCGCGCGGGAGCCGGGCATGTTCTGGCCGGACGCCGCCGCGCACGAGACCTACGATGTCGCATACGCGCGGTGGCGGGCGCTCAACGCGCACCAGATTGCCGCCGCTGACGCTGGCCTGACACCCCACCTGTGGCGCGGGGCCGGGGCCTGACTACAGAATCACTGGAGCGCACGTGACCGAGACGCAAGTGACCATTCCCGGCAGCACGGACCTGGAGAAACTCGTCAATCGCTCGCGCATGCTGGGCGCGGACAAGACGCTGGTGGTGCACGGTGGTGGCAACACCTCCAGCAAGATATGCGAGCGCGATCACCTGGGCCGGGAGCGCGATGTGCTGCGCGTCAAGGGGAGCGGTACCGACCTCAAGACGATCGGTGCGGACGGATTTCCCGGACTCTACCTGGATGACCTGCTGCCGCTACGCGAGCGGGATGCCATGTCGGATGAAGACATGGTTGCCTACCTGGCGCGTTGCATGGTCGAGCCCGGCTCGCGCAACCCATCGATTGAAACCCTGCTGCACGCCTTCCTGCCGGCGCGGCATGTCGATCACACGCACGCCGACGCCATCTGCGTCCTGACAAACACGCCGGAGGGCCAGCGCCACGTGCGTGCCGCGCTCGGCGACGACGTGGCGCTCGTGCCCTACAGCCGGCCCGGCTTCGGGCTGTCGCGCGAGGTCGCCCAACTGGCGGACGCCAGCGCGGTGGTACTGGCCTGGCACGGGCTAGTGACCTGGGGCGACACGCACGAGGCGTCGTACCAGCGCACGCTGGACCTGGTGCAGCGTGCCGAGGCCTACCTCGCTCAGTTTCCGTCGTCGCAGCCCGTGGCCCGCGAAGACCTGGGCGAGGAGGGGGTTGCGGCCCTCCTGCTGGAGTTGCGCGGGCTCCTCTCGCGCGATGGGCGGCGTGTGCTGCATGTGGACCGCTCGCAGCGGGCAATCGCGGACCGGGAAGATGTCGATGCGGTGGCAGCCCGGCGCGGTACGCCAGATCACATGCTGCGCATCGGCACGAGGTCCCTGGTGCTGCACGACCTGAACCGGGTCGCCGAGGAGGTCGCGGCCTTCGAAGAGGAGTACCGTGGGTACGTGGCGCGGCATCAGCATCTATTGCCGCCCGGTCTCAAGGCGATGTCCGCACTGCCACGCATTGTCCTGGTCCCCGGGCTGGGCGTCATCGCCACGGGCCCAGATGCCAGGACCGCGAAGGTGAACGCGGAAATCTCCGCGCGCAGTCACGCGGTGACAGCCCGGGCCCTCGCTGCCTTCGGCGCCACCGATTGGCTGAGCGAGGACGAGGTGTTCGCCTTCGATTACTGGCCGCTGGAGTTGCGCAAGCTGCAGGCTGCACCGCCGCCGCGCCCCCTGACGGGTCATGTTGTCCTCCTTGCTGGCGCGGGCCGCGACCTTGCCCCGCAGGTCGCCCAACGCCTCGCGGCTGACGGAGCGCACCTTGTGCTGATTGGGGAGGACGCCGCGACAGTGGGGCAGGTCCAGGCAGCGCCGCCACCGGGCGTCACAGTTGCCGCAGGGAGCGACGCGGTGGCAGACGCCATCATGGCGTTTGGTGGTGTGGATATCTTGGTCGCGCTGGCGCCGATCACGAGTGCTGTCCTGGGCAACGTGATGGCCGCGATGCAGCGGCAGGGTCTCGGTGGCGCGCTGGTCGGGGTGCGGAATGGACCCGAGGTCACGCTGCCTGCGCCCGGTTCAGCCGAGACGATCCGGCGCAACGAGGTCGCGCTCGCTGCGGGATCTGAGCCATCGCTGGTGGCCGAGGCCGTCGCGTTCCTCGCGTCCAGTCGCTCCGGAGCCACGAACCACGCCACGATTCCGGTCGGGTGATGCCTGCCAGCCAGCGGCGTGCAGAAGAACTGGCCTGTGAAGCGTCAGAAGCAAGCCCGAACTACGCGGGTGATCCGGGCCGAGGACCTTCTCGGTGCCTCGCGGCAAACGTGTCTCCGCGCCACTGCCCACCCTCGCGTGTCATCTCGAGCTTGTCGAGAGATCTCGGCGCTACCGGCCGCCTGGGTTTGAGGCTGCCCCGTGCCTCGGCTGCAAGGCACGTAACTGGGCGGTAGGGCAGGCCGAGATTGCTTGACTCCACTCGGAATGACACGGTGAATTGGACGGTGGAGCGGAAACCGGCTGGGCTGGCTGGTGGGTCCCTGCGGGTGTGAGACTGGGCCGAGAACCTTCGCCTGCGAGCTCAGGATGACACATCAAGGTGGATGACGTTGCAAGCGGCGTGGATGCGGGATGAGATCCTGTGACCAGCTCAGAACGACACGCGTGGCTGATTGGTAGGGGGAGACGCCGTACCCACGGACGCAAGTCCTCGCAATTGTTGCCTCTGCAACAGTGCCAACCACTCCCCCTCGTCGTAGTTGGCATTCTTGGCACACTTGGCATTCTTTGACGTGGCATTGCTTGCAGCGGGAACACCGCGCCCCGCGCTCAGCGTCGCCGGGCGCGCATGGCGTCGGCGAGGCCGTCGCCAAAGATGCTGAACGCAATGCCGGTGACCACGACCGCCAGGCCGGGGAAGACGCTGATCCACCAGGCGGTGGCCATGTAGGTGCGGCCCTCGGTGATCATGGCGCCCCACTCCGGGCTGGGTGGCCGGGCGGCCAGCCCGAGGTAGCTGAGGCTGGTGACCAGCACGATGTAGAGCACGATATCCGTGGTCGCAAAGACGATGGAGGAGGTGATCACGTTCGGCAGGATATGCCGGCCGATCACCCGCGCGTCGCTCGCGCCCATCGAGCGCGCGGCATCGACGTACTCCTGGTTGCGGGCTACCAGGATCTCCCCGCGCAGGAGGCGCGCGTAACTGACCCAGGCCACCAGCGCCACCGCCAGGTAGATGCTGGTCAATCCCGTACCCAGCACCGCCACGATGGCGATGATCAGGATCAGGAAAGGGAACGCCTGGATGATGTCCGAGATGCGCATCACGATCGTGTCCAGGCGGCCACCGTAGTAGCCCGTGAGACACCCGAGGAGCACCCCAATGATGAAGGGCGGAATCACGCTGATGATGCCGACCTGCAGGTCGATCTGCGCCCCCCAGATCACGCGCGAGAAGATATCCCGCCCCAGGTTATCCGTGCCAAACAGGTGCCCCACGCCTGGCGCCGCGAGCCGCGCGGTGTAGTCCGTATCCTGCGGGCCGTACGGGGCGATGACCTGCGCGAAGACCGCCATCAGCACCAGCAGCAGGATGAGGCTCCCACCCAGGATCAGGTTGCGCTGCTTCCAGCGGAGCAGGCTGCGCCTGCGCGCTTCCTGGGCGAGCGTGGCGTGCGGGGGAGGGGAGCTGGCGGTAGCGGCGGCGAGCGGCGTGTCGCTGGTCAGGGCCGTCACAGGCGCACCCGGGGATCGAGGAAGGTGTAGACGAGGTCGGTCAGCAGGTTGATCGCGATGACGAAGAACGCGAAGACGAGCACGGTTGATTGCACCAGCGGGTAGTCTCGCGCGGCGATGGCATCGACCAGCAGTTTGCCCGCGCCGGGCAGGCTGAAGACGTTCTCAACGATGACGGTTCCGCCCAAGAGGTATCCCACCGAGAGCCCCAGCAGCGTCACCGCCGGGATCAGCGCGTTGCGCAGGACGTGGCTCATGGTCACCGCGCGCTCACGCAGGCCCTTGGCCCGCGCGGTGCGCACATAGTCGGAGCCCATCGCCTCCAGGATGCTGGCGCGCAGGGCGCGGACCAGCATCGGGGTGATGCTGAGGGCAATGGTGAGCGCCGGCAGGAACAGGTGATGCAGATGCTCCGGCCAGGTCTCGCCGTAACCTGAGACAGGGAAGAGTTGCAGCTTGAGGCTGAAGTAGGTGAGGAAGATGATGCCGAGCCAGAACGCGGGCATGACCAGCGTCACCATCAGGATCAGTCGCGTGACCTGGTCGAAAATGCCGTCCTTGCGCAGCGCCGAGATGATGCCAAGCGGCAGGGAGATGACGATCATCAGCACGGTCGCGTAGACGATGAGCGCCAGCGAGACCTCCAGCCGGTCAACCAGCAGCGGCGCGACGGGCACCTTGAACTTCAGCGAATCGCCCAGGTCCAGGCGCGCCACGTCGCCGACATAGCGCAGGTATTGCTCCCAGAGCGGGCGGTCCAGCCCGAGGGATTCGCGCAGCGCTGCCAGCGATTCCGGGCGCGCCTGCATCCCCAACATGGCGCTGGCCGGATCGCCGGGAATGAGTTGCAACAGGCCGAAGACGACGAGGGTGACACCCAGCAAGACGGGAATCATCTGGACAAGGCGGCGCGCCACGAACTGGCCGCGATTCATCACGAGTCCTCTGGTGGATGCGGGGCGGGCGGCTGATGAAGGTCCGCCACCCGCGCGTCACATTGCTACTGCTCGATCCAGGTCGTGCGCCAGTCGAACTGGCCCGTGGGAGGGTGCCCGAAGTTGTGGACCTTGATCGTGGTGATATCCACGTAGGGCCGGTAGTAGAGCGGCAGCATCGGCGACTCTTCCTGGTAGATCTCCTGGATGCGCCGGTACATCTCTTCCCGCTTGGCCGGGTCAGGTTCCGCCGCGCCGTCCTTCGCCAGCTTCTGCGCTTCCTCGTTCATCCAGCCAGTCTGGAACGCCTGGGAGCTTTCCGGCAGGATGGCGTAGGCCACCAGTTCATCCGGGTCGATGATGTCATTGGTCCAGTAGTTCGTCATCGCCTCGAAGTTCTGGTTGTTGTAGTCGTCGTTGAGCGTGGTGCCTTCGGTCGGGGTGATCGTGACCTCGACGCCGATCTGGCTCCACATGTCCTTGAGCGCCGTCGCCAGCGTCTCATCGTCGGGGCTGCCGCCGCGGATCTTGAGTTCCAGCGGGAACCCGTCCGGCGTCGCGGACTGTGCCAGCTCCGCCTTCGCCGCCTCGACATCGTAGGCGTAGGGCGTCAGCGCGTCGTTCCAGAAGAGCGCGCCCTTCGGCATGAAGGAGGTGGCCGGAATACCGACCCCGAAGAGCACGACATCGATCAGGGTCTGGCGGTCTGTGGCGTGCTGCAGGGCGCGGCGCGCATGGACGTCGTTGAGTGGTGCATTGCGGGTGTTCAGGGTGATGTAGTCGGTCCGGGTCGATGGAAACTGGTAGACCTTCAGGTTCGGGTCCATCTGCAGTTCCGGCACGCGGCTGGAGGGGACGTCCATCATGGCGTCCAGCTCGCCACCCTGGATCTGCAGGATGCGCGCGTTGTCATCCGGCACCACGGAGACCACCACGCTGTCCAGCAGGGGCAGCCCTTCTTCCCAGTAGTTCTGGTTCTTGACCAGCGTCAGCGTTTCGCCGCGCTTCCACTCCTGGAGGGCGAAGGGGCCGGTGCCCATGGCGGTCTCGACCAGCGTCTCCTCGTTCCCTTCGGCGAACGCCTTCGAGATGACTGACATGTTGAACATCGCCACGTCGGAGAGGAACGGCGACCACGGCTGCGCCAGCTCCACGACGATGGTGTTGGCGTCGGGCGCGGTGATGCCTTGCACCTGGCCGTTCTCGTCGCGCTGCAGCGCCGTCAGTGTGAAAGTCCAGTGCTCGTCGGGATCGTTGGCGGCGCGAGTCCACGAGTAGATGACATCGTCGGCGGTAAAGGGCGTGCCGTCCGAGAACTTGACACCTTCCCGCAGGTGGAAGGTGTAGGTGATGCCGTCGTCTGAAACCTCCCAGCTCTCGGCCAGCGCCGGCTCCAGGGTGATGCCGTCTGGCGCAACCCGCACGAGCTGGTCGTAGATGCTCATGAAGTACCAGATGTTGACGTTGCCGTCGTTCGTCACCGGATCGAGGTTGTCCGAGTCCGTTGAGCGCCCGAAGCGCAGCGTGCCGCCGGGCGTGGCGTTGGTGAGGTCAGGCTCCATCGCCGCGATAGGCGTGCCGCCGACGGTGACCGTAATGGGGCTACCGCTCTCATCCTGGAACGCCCGCGCGGAGTAGGTGCGGAAGATGGCGTCGCCGGCTGCAAGCGAAAGGCCGAGCGCGGCGGCTCGGAGAAGGAACGAACGGCGGTCAATGCCGCCTGCGTGGGCCTCCAGAGCGAGCGCGCCAATCTGCTGAGCACGAGAGGAACGATGTACCACCGAAGCCTCCTGGGTTACGTCGTCATTCCGCCGATGTGGAGTGTCGTGCGGAATGAAGCGTGCGCCTGTTGTCTCGAAAAGTCAATGCGTGAGGTGTCAGGATGTGCGGGCAGCGGCAATCAGGTGGCGAGCTGCTTGTACCAGAAGATGGTGGCGGTGAGTTCTCCGGCAGCATCGCGGGCCCAATCCGGGATGCGGCCACCTTGCGCGTAACCAACAGATGCGTACAGCAGGTTGCTGGGATCGCCTTCGCGGGTATCCAGCACGATCAGGCACTTTCCCTGGCTGCGAGCAACCCCTTCGGCGGCGAGCATAAGCGCGCTGGCGACACCGCGCCTGCGCCAGGCAGGGTGTACCAGCAACTTGGCGATTTCCACGCGGTGCGCGCCGTTGGCGCTCTCCGCTGCATGCAGTTGCACGGCGCCGCCAAGGTGGCCATCCGCCTCGGCAACCAGCAATGTGACGCCGGGCCGGGGCAGGCGCTCCCACCAGGCCTGCGCGATAGCTCGTGACAATGGCGCGTGAAACCCGAGCGAGGCCCCATCGTTGACGCAGGCGATGAGGACCTCGCACAGATCATGGATCTCTGCGGGCTGCAGGTGGGTGACCACTCGTACCGTCATGGGGGACGCCGGGGCCGGAAACTCATTCGCCATCATCAACTCCGTCACTTGCCAGCGGCACGTGTTGGCACTCGCCGCAGAACCCGAAGAGTGCCAGGTGATCGACCTGCGGCGCGAAGCCGTAGCGGGTCCGGATCGCCTCCCGCATCGGCTCCACGAGGTCGTCGTCCATTTCGATCGCGCCTCCGCAGCGATGGCAGATCAGGTGGTGATGCGGCTGATCGAGTAACTCATACTGGCGCGCCCCGCCGCCAAGATCGGTCACACTGATGAGGCCCAGTTCGCTGAAGAGTTCCAGAGTGCGGTAGACCGTGGACCGGTTCACGCCCGGAAGTTGACCCTCCACACGCGCGAACACTTCATCCGCCGCCAGGTGCCCGCTCGGCAGCAGCGCGCCGAGGATGACCAACCGCTGCGGGGTGACACGCTGCCCGGCGCGGCGCAGCCGGTCGGCCAGCACGCTGCTGGAAAGGCTCTCGGAAGCATGAGAATGATGACGTTGGTGCACCATCGTGTGATCCACGGACGACCTCGACGCGTATGAGACAAAGGATATTGCGTAACGCCCCCTGGAGGGCTACGATCGTTGCCAGTCTAGATGCAACTTGTTGCATCTGCGCGAACATGCAGGTCATCTCACGTCGCATGTTCGCGTGCGTTGCAGTCCATGAGGAGTAGATCTCGCATGGTGGTGTCCCTGAATCGTGTCTCCCGCCGGAGCCTCCTGGGCGGCGCTGTGGCCGCTGGCGTGCTGGGCGTGCCCGCACTTCGCCTGGCGGCGGTAGCGCAGGATGCAACCCCCAGCGCCACCCGGACGCTGGGCTGGTCTGATGACCTGGTCGACGACAACGGTAAATTGAACGTCGCCACCACCGTTGCCCCGATTTCATCCATCGCGCGCAACATCGGCGGGGATCGCATTGACTTGCGGGGCATCGTGCCGGACGGCACGAACTCGCACACCTTTGAACCAGCGCCGTCTGATGCAAGCACGTTGGCAGCAGCCGACGTCGTCTTCGTGAACGGCCTCGACCTCGAACTGCCGACGATGGAACTGGCTGAGGCCAACCTGCGGGACGGCGCGGAGATCGTTTCCCTCGGCGAGCAGACGATCTCCGCGGATGACTACGTCTTCGACTTCTCGTTTCCCGAAGAGGACGGACACCCTAACCCGCACCTGTGGACCAACCCGGTCTACGCGAAGCGGTACGCCGAAGTGATTGCCGAGACGCTCTCCGCGCGTGATCCCGGGAATGCGGACTACTACGCGGAGAACCTGACCCGGTACAGCGCAGCGCTGGATGCGCTGGACGCCGCGATCACCGAGGCGGCCGCCACCGTACCGGAGCAAAACCGCAAGTTGCTTACCTACCACGATTCCTGGGCCTACTTCGCGCCGCGCTACGGCTTCGTCGTCATTGGCGCAGCCCAGCCGTCGGACTTTTCAGAGCCGTCGCCGCGCGAGGTTGCCGCGCTGATCGACCAGATCAAGGTGGAAGGAGTGCCGGCGGTCTTCGGGTCCGAGGTCTTTGCCTCCGGCGTGCTGGAGCAGATCGCCCAGGAAGGGGGCGCGACCTACATCGACCAGTTGCGCGACGATGAGCCGCCCGGGGAGCCGAACGCGCCGGAGCACACCTACATCGGCATGATGATCCGCAACATGGACCTGATGCTTCCGGCGCTGGGTGGGGACGCCAGCGCAGTGACCGCCCTTTCGCCCGTGGATACGTTCGTCCAGGATTGATCTGATGCCAACCGCCGTGCAATCACCTAACGGCCACACACGACGCTCTTCTGCCATTGCGCCCATTGTCCGCGTCCATGACTTCAGTGGTGGCTACGGCGCTGCTCCGGTCCTGCGGGGGGTTTCCCTGGAGATTCCCCGGGGCCAGTTCGTGGGCCTGGTCGGGCCAAGTGGGGCGGGCAAGACCTCCCTGCTGAAAGCGCTGCTCGGCGGCCTGCCGCAGGCCACCGGGCAGGTGCGAGTGGATGGGCACCCGGTGACGCCCGGTACGCCGCCGCCTGGCGTGGGCTACGTGCCCCAGATCCAGACGGTGGACTGGACGTTCCCGGTGACCGTCGAAGACGTGGTGCTCATGGGGCGGACGCGGCGCATGGGGCCGCTGCCCTGGCCCTCTCGCGCGGACCGCGCGGCGGTCAACGGCACGCTCCAGCGCCTGGGGCTCGGTGGGCTGCGCCGGCGGCACATCCGCGAACTCTCCGGCGGGCAACAGCAGCGTGTGTTTCTGGCGCGGGCGCTGATTGGCGAGCCTGAACTCCTGATCCTCGATGAGCCGACCGCGAGTGTGGATATCAAGACGCGCGACGATATTCTGCACCTGCTGGCGGAGTTGAACCGGCATGGCATCACCATCGTCCTGACCACCCATGAACTGAATGCCGTCGCCGCGCACTTGCCGTACGTAGCCTGCGTGAACGGGGGCATCGTGGCCCAGGGCTCTCCGTTGACGGTTTTCACCGAGGAGATCCTTTCGCGTACGTTTGCCGCGGACATGCGTGTGATCCGGGACGAGGAAACAGGCGGCATGTTGATCGCGGAAGCGGGCCGGCACGGTCCGTTCGCCGAGCCGCTGTATCACCACGCGCACTTGCATGACGCGCACATCCCGCACAGCCGCGCCGCGCTTGGCCCGGACACCGGCCTGCCGGATCACCCCCACGACGGCGTGCTCCATCCACGGGAGGACCCATTCGCGGAGCTGGCCGGGGCCTCGGGCAGCCGAGGGCACGGCGCGTGATCGACCTCCTGCGTGAGCCGCTGAACTACGAGTTCTTCCGGCACGGTCTTATCGCCGCGACGCTGGCGGGTGCGCTCTGCGGCCTGATGGGCGTCTACATCGTGCTGCGCCGCATGAGCTACATCGGGCATGGCCTGTCGCACGCCATTTTCGGCGGCGCGGTGGTGAGCGCCCTGATGGGCTGGAACTTCTTCCTCGGCGCCGGCGCGTGGGGCTTCCTTTCCGCGCTGCTGATCCAGGGCACCGCACGGCGGCGCAATATCGGCGCGGACGCGGCAATCGGGGTGATCACCACCGCCTCGTTCGCGCTCGGGGTGGCCCTGATCTCGAAATCGCGCTCCTTCGAGAAGAACTTCGAGAGCGCGCTCTTCGGCAACATCCTGGGCGTCACGCCCGAGGACCTGATCGCAATTGGCCTGGTCAGCGCCGTGGTCGCCGTCGCCGTGTTCTTCGGGTACAAGCAGTTGCTCTTCGCCACGTTTGACCCCGAGATCGCGCCAATCTACGGCGTCCCGACGCGGTGGGTCGATGCCGCGTTCGCGCTGGCGCTGGCCGCCACCATCGTGGTTTGCATGAACGTGGTCGGCGTCACGCTGATCGCGGCGGCCATCGTCATCCCACCGGTCTCCGCCCGCCTGCTCACCAACTCCTTCGGCCCGCTGGTGCTCATCTCGACCCTGGTCGGCGCGGCCTGCGGGTTCTTCGGCATGTTCGTTTCGTACTACTGGGACGTCGCCTCCGGCCCGGCCATCATCCTCCTCGCCGCCGTCGCGTTCGGGGCGGTCTACGTGCTGACGGGACTGCGCGGACGTGCCAGAACATCTGAAGCGGTTGCCCCGGCTGGCGCGAACCGGGATTATCTCGCTCCGGAGTTGCATTGAGTTCCAATCGCACTCGTGCGCTGCGCACGGCCTGTCTGCGCCCTGCCAACCCAATTCGGAGTTTCATCTCGAGCGCAGTCGACAGATCTCGGCCTCACCTGCCGCGCGAGTCCGAGAAGGTGCCTACCTTCGCGTGTCATCCTGAGCGAAGTCGAAGGATCTCGTTCCCCGGGCACGAAGGCGCGCGGACGAGGCGGATAGCGGATGCGGACATCGTTCCGTCTGGACGGGAGACGCTGTGAACTCCCGTCTCCGCTCGAGATGACACCTGGAGTGGACGGCTGGGTCGATACAGGTGAGCGCCACGCAAGCTGCACTCATCATGTGGACTACGTGAAAATACGACCTCAACTTGGGCGCAGTTGCCTGAAATGGAAGGTTCTTCATGCCACACTCTCGACGGCGCATCGTGCACCTGGGGGCCGCTGCTTGGGTGGCGGGTATCGCGACCTTGAGTGCTTATGCCAGCGGACTCACTTGCGAAGAAGGAGGCACCATGGACGAGCGGTTGCATGCGGCAGCAGCGGATGGGAATGTCGCGGCAATTCGCGACCTGCTGGCACGTGGCGCGAAAATCGATGCCATCAACAGCGATGGCGAGACGGCGCTGCTGGTGGCGACACACGGGAACCAGGTCCAGGCGGCGCGGGTGCTGATCGAGGCGGGGGCGGACGTCAACAAGAAGGACTTCATCAACGACAGTCCGTACCTCTACGCCGGGGCGCGAGGCTTCCACGACATCCTGGTGATGACGCTGGCAAACGGGGCCGACCTGCAGAGCACGAACCGCTACGGCGGTACAGCGTTGATCCCGGCCTGTGAACGCGGCCACGTCGACAACGTACGCACCCTGATCGAGGCTGGCGTTGACGTGGATCACGTCAACAAGCTGGGGTGGACCGGGTTGCTGGAGGCGATCATTCTCAGCGACGGCGGCCCGCGCCACGTCGAGATCGTGAAGCTGCTGGTCGATGCCGGAGCGGATGTCAACCTGGCGGACGGCGACGGCGTCACCCCCCTGGCGCACGCCCGCCAACGTGGCTACACCGAGATCGCGGCGATTCTGGAGGCGGCCGGCGCGCACGAGTAGACAGGCGGTGCGTGCGCACCCTGTTCCACAGACTCACCATCAGTCCCCGTAGCTCACGCTGTCGTCGATACTACCGGCAGGTACTCGGCACAACGTCATCGGGGAGGGGAGTCATGCCGCAAACGCATCACCTCGACAAGAACGCGGTCATCTATCGCTGGAACCGGGACGCCGCTCCGGCGCTGACAGTGCAGCCAGGCGACACGGTGGTATTTGACACGCCCGAAATCACACGCGGGCAGATCACCCCGGAGTCGACAGCGGACGCGCTGCTCAATCTCGACTTCGGGCTGATCCACCAGATCAGCGGGCCGGTGGCCATTGCGGGGGCCGAGCCAGGCGACACGCTCGTCGTCGAGATCATCGAGGTCAAGCCGAAGGCGTGGGGCTACTCCTTCATTTTGCCCGGGTTCAACCTGCTCAAGGACGACGAGGCATTCCAGACACCGTATCTCAAGCACTGGGACCTGACGGGCAACGGGGAGGCCGAGTTCCTGCCGGGCATCGTGGTGCCGTTCGAGCCGTTCTGCGGCCTGATGGGACTGGCCTCGGCCGAACCGGGCGAACTCAGCACGGTCCCGCCCCGGCGTGTCGGCGGTAACCTCGACATCCGGCAACTGATCGCCGGCACCACGCTCTATCTGCCTGTCGAGGTGGAGGGTGGGCTCTTCGCCTGTGGCGACTGCCACGCGACACAGGGCGACGGCGAGGTCTGCGGCACCGGTATCGAGATGGAGGCGCTCGTCACCCTGCGCTTCGACCTGCGCAAGGGCGAGAATCTGCCGGAATTGCAGTACACGATGAGCGGAGCCATGACTGGCTCCTGGAACACCAGCGGCTGGCATTGCACCACCGGCCACGGCCCGGACCTGTGGGAAAACACCCAGAACGCAGTGCGCTACATGATCGCCTGGTTGAAGGCAAACAAGGGCCTTTCCGATCACGAGGCGCTGGTGCTCTGCTCGACCGCCATGGACCTCAAGATCAGCGAAGTCGTGGATGCTCCGAACTGGCTGGTATCCGCCTGCCTGCCGCTCGGTATCTTTCGTGAGGCGTAAGCGAGCCAGGTTCACGTGCCGCCGAATTCGGTGGTGGTAATCCGTGAGGAGACGACATGCAGAACCCGGAACAGGGTGGCCCAGGTCCGGTAGCGATGCTGGAAGAGGCGTCCGGCGTAGCAGAAGGCATCATCGCGAACATCACGCCGGATCAGATGGAACTCCCTACCGTCAACGACGACTGGAACGTGCGCGAGCTGATCAACCATCTTGTGCGCGGTAATGTCTGGGCGGTCCAGAACCTTGCAACCGGCGGCGCACCGCGCCCCACCGAGGACCTGATCGGTGACCGGTCGCCAGTGCAGGCATTCAGTGAGTCCGCCGAGGCCATGATCAAGGCCTTCTCCGCGCCCGGAGCCCTCGGTACGATGGTGACGATGCCGTTCGGCGAGATGCCGGGCGCCGGCCTCGCGATGTTCCGCACCGGGGATCTCGTCGGCCACGCCTGGGATCTGGCGGTGGCGACCGGGCAAGACCGCAATATTGCGCCGCAATTGTGCGAAGCCGTGCTCGAGATGTCGCGGAAGCGGCTGGATGGCATGGACCGCGCTCGCTCCCCGTTCAAAGAGATCGTCGAGGTTTCGGCTGAAGCCTGCCCGGCGGATCGCCTGGCGGGGTTCCTGGGCAAGCCCGTTCCGGCATAGCGGCGCAAGCAGTCTCCTGGCATCTTGCGGCGCGAAGGCGCAGGATGTCAGGAGACCCAGTACCAGAGCGCGAACTGCGTCGTGAGCAGCACCAGCAGGGTCACCGAGAGGATCACCGCCGGAATCTGGATGATCTTTGGCCGCGTGACCATGCCGAGCACGACAAAGAGCGGAAAGAGCACAAGGACGAAGCGCGGCATGCTCATCAGGGCGTGAACCTCTGAGGGCTGCAGCAGTGGGATGAGCAGGCCGGGCCAGACCCAGGCGCTCATGTAGTGCGGCAAGGTGAACAGGCCGATCACGGCCAGGACCAGCGCCAGCACGGTCACGACGAGTTCCAGGAGGTCACTGTTGGCGATGGATACCCGCCATTCGGTGCTGGTGATGGTCGCCCAACTCGGGTTGGCCTGCAGCATGTGCCACCACGCCCAGGAGACGCCATCGGGCTCCCCGCCGAGGAAGTGGCAGCTATTCACCGCGCACTGCAACGTCTCCCAGGGCATGGCGCTGTAGCGGTTCCACTGCTCCTGGACATCGATAAAGGCGTTCCAGTTGCCCTGGTCTCGTTGCAGGATGGCCCCGAAGATGGCAGGCCCTGCCGCCGGAAAGGCGGCAGGAATGAGATCCGGCCAGTAGTCTCGCCAGTTGCGCCTGTGGCGGCCCCAGAGGATGACCAGGAAGGGGAGCGCCAGGAACACGCCGCCCGACCGGCACAGGGCCGCGCCGATGGCGACCAGGCCACCGAACCACGGGTGGTCTCGCTTCCAGAGGTAGAGGGCCGCCACGACCAGGAACAGGAAGAGCGACTCCGTATACACCGCGCTGAAGAAGAGCGACGTGGGGAAGATCGCCAGCGCCCACAAGGCGCGCCGCGCTACGGTGGGGTCACCGAAATCCAGCGCGATGAGCCGGTAGAGGATCAGCAGCGCGCCGAGGAACGCGAAGTTGCTGACGAGGTAGCCGATGCTGTCCACGGTCCAGCCCGTTGGGATGGCGCCTGCGTGCATGGCGCCGGGCAGCAGCGGCCAGAACGCAGCCCGCGCGCTCTGCGCGCCGCCGGCGTACCCCTCCAGGGCGATCAGGCGGTACCAGAGACCATCCCAGTTTCGCAGCGGCTCCACGAACCAGTAGGCGAGCCCGGTGAGTGGGGGTGGCAGTTCCCCATAGGGCGGTGACGGCGCATTCGGGACACCGAAGCGTAGGGCGTACGTGGCGGGAATCTGCACGAGCAACCAGTGGATAACCCAGACGCGGAGTGGAAAGAGCCAGAGCTCGTTGGTATTGGCGGACCGCGTGCGACGCCGCTCAGTCATGCGTGAATCGTCCTTCGCCGACCTGGTCGCTGCCTGAGCTTGAACAAGGATCGTCGCCTTCTGTTGATCGTCCCATCACCGGCCCGGGGAACGTGCCTGCCACGTGAAAGCCCCTCTCCCTGCGAGAAGGGAGAGGGGTTGGCGTGAGCGTCGAGCTGAGGTCAATCGTCATGGGCGGACAGGATAGGTGCCACGCAGGTCTGCCGCCACTCGCCCGATTACGCGGCCCGGCGCTGGGCCTGCGCGTAGCGCGGCAGGATTGCTGACTCGCAGAAGCGGATGAATCCTTCCTGGTCCGGCCCGATCTGGTGCAGGTAGACGTGGTCGAACCCGGCCTCCACGAACTCGTCAATTTTCTCCAGATATGGCTGAGCGTCCGGCCCGTGCGTGACCTGCTTCGCGATATCTTCCGGCCTCACCATCTGCGCGGCCTGCTCGAAGTGCGCGGGAGTCGGCAGTTCCTGGCCGAGTTCACCCGGGATGGCGGAGTTCGGCCAGATCTCATGCGCCGTGCGCACCGCCTGCTCGTCGCTCCCGGCCCAGCAGACCGTGAGTTGGCCATAGATCGGGCCCTTGCCGCCCGCGCCCTGGAACGCCTGCACGATTTTTTTGTCCGGGCTGGTGGAGATCAGGCCATCTCCCAGCCACCCGGCGAGTTCGGCGGCCTTCTGCCCGCTGGCGCCGATCATGATCTGGACCGGCTCCTCCGGCAGGGTGTAGAGTCGAGCGTTTTCTACCGTGTAGTACTTGCCGTGATGGCTCTGGTTCCCGCCCTGCCAGAGCAGGCGCATGACTGCGATCGCCTCCTCCAGCATTTCCAGGCGAATCTCCGTCTCCGGCCAGCGCTCGCCGGTGATGTGCTCGTTGAGCGCTTCGCCGCTGCCGACGCCCAGGAAGAAGCGGCCCGGCATCATGGCCGCCGAGGTTGCGGCGGCCTGCGCGATGATCGCGGGGTGGATGCGCACCGTGGGGCACGTCACTCCGGTCCCCAGGCTGAGGTTCGAGGTGGCCATGGCGATGCCGCCGATGACGGACCACACGAACGGGCTGTGTCCCTGCGCGTCGATCCAAGGGTGATAATGGTCCGAGATCAGCGAGAACGTGAAGCCCGCGTCCTCCGCGCGCTTCGCGTCGCGGACGAGATCGAGCGGGGTGTGCTCCTCACTGGAAAGCGCGTATCCAATCTGCACCATGGTGGCTGGCTCCGTTGGTGATCGACACGGTACCAGGCGAAGTCGCCGTGGGTATCGCTCACGTCGCGCGATGCGTGCCAGGTGGACTCGTGATTGTTGTGCGGAGTACCGACGCTCGAACGTGCTGAGCGAACGGCAAAGGCATTCTTCATGGCCGGTAACTGGGTTTGAGGCGGATCAGACTAGGAGATCGCTTGCTCCGCCATCAGCCTCACCATCCCGATCTCGCCGCGATGGACGGCTTCGTCCTGCAGCAGGTGGTGCAACACCCACTCCGGAGTCACGTCGTAGGCATCCAGGGAGCGGGCGCGGCGGAAGTCCGCGGGGGTCATGCTGGCGTAGGTGACCAGCAGGTTTTCGCGTACCCTGGCAAGGCGATGCTCCAGCGTGACGAGGTCTTCCCCCCGCCAGCGGGCCAGGTGGCCGTCGTCCTCGCGCATGTCGCTGGGAAAGAGCGCGATGATGTCGTCCGGCGGGTCCTGTTCAAGCACCTCGACGTAGAGCCAGTCCATTTCGACGCCAGCAATGTGGTAGAGCAGCGCGCCGATGCTGTTGCCGCCGATCTTTGGCTCCCAGTCGAGCGTGGCTTGATCGAGCCCGGCTACCGTTTCGAGCAGCAGGCGCCGTGAGTCTTCCATCATCCACAGCAGGCTGGCGATCGTGGGATCGGCGTTGTGGCGATACTCGACGATGAGCGTGTCACGCTGGTCTGTGGGCAAGGCGCGGTCCCTCCGTCGGGCGAGGTGCGACGCTAGATGGTGGGAGACTCCAGCCCGACGCTGCGCTCCGTGTTCCACCAGTTCCAGGCGCTCAGGGGCGGAGTCGGTATGCCGCGCTGCAGGAGCGCTTCCTGCACTTGCTGGCGATGCTCTTTGCCATGCAGCATCGTTTGCCCGGCAAAGACCGACGCCGGCGCGGTGTACTCATTATCCCGCCAGATCCCGGTCAGCATCGGGTCGCCGTTCGTTGCCTCGGCCCACGCCACAAGTTGCTCACCCGTTTCGAGCGCGAGGACGCGCAGGGTGGCGAGTTCGCCGTCTGGCCCGCCCGGGAGGGTGAGGAACCAGGCGTTGGCGTCGCCATTCAGGGCTGCCAGGTAGCGGTGCTCCAGGTCCACCAGGTGCCAGAGGGTCTGGCGGATTGTGCCCAGCGTCCCTGGGGCTTCTGCGTCCAACACCTCGTCGCCAAGTTGGGCGCAGGCGTCGATGAGCTCCACATTGGCCCACTGGTTGAGCCGGAAAAGGTTCGCCAGAATCGGATTGCCACTCGCCGCGCTGTCCATGGCTCTGCTGTCCCTCAACCCCTGCGGGCGGCTCAGGCCATCCGCCCGGCAACCGTCCGCAGATCGGCGTCATGATCGGTGTAGTGCCCGTAGGTAAGCTCTGGCAGCCGGGACAGGAGGGAGCCGTTGTCAAGCCACGGATGCAGCCCCTCCCGGTCGAAGTCAGCATCCGGCGCATTGCCGATGGCCTCAACCAGGGCAGCGTAGGCCTCGCCGGCGAAGGCCCGGATTTCCGGCCACGACTTGCCCTGGAAGTGCTCGTAGATGCTGGCATTCAGGGTGTCGAGATCGAACGGCTCACC
The DNA here is from genome assembly GCA_034431475.1 of Thermomicrobiales bacterium. Lineage (GTDB taxonomy): Bacteria > Chloroflexota > Chloroflexia > Thermomicrobiales > UBA6265 > JACCXM01. Next base: position 207,948 of record DAOUDE010000024.1, read on the forward strand.
GCTGTCCAGTTCCTCCCCCGCGTCGTAGAGTTCCGCGTTGGTGGGTGTGCGGTCTTCCGTGACCGCCTGGATACTGCCGGCCATCCACCGCTCGTAGGCGGCGACGTGGGCCAGCAGATCCTTGACCGACCAGCCGTTCGGCAGGTTCGGTTCTTCCGCCGTGGCCGCTGGCACGGTGGCGATGAGATTGTCGAAATCGACGCGCTTTTCCTGCAGCCGCTGCAGGAGTTCGGCCTTGTTCGTCGGGGCAGGTGCATCCATGGCTTGCTCCTTTGCTCAACCATCTCGTCACGTGGCCTTGCGCACGAAGCGCGCCAGCACTGATCAGTTCGTCGTCCCCGCCAGGGTGCGGGCGATGGCCGTGAGCACCTCCAGATCCTGCCGGAACCCCTCCGCTGTGGTGCGTGGTTCTCGGCCCGTTGCGACGCAATCGGCAAACTCGATCAACTCTCGCTTGAACGCTTCTTCGTAGGAGACCGTGATTCGCGTTTCCTCAAGCTCGTCGTCCACCATGCGCGAGACATCGACCAGGGTGGGCGTGCTGTTCAGGTAGGGCGAGGGGAACGTGATCTTCACGTACTCATCCGAACTGTAGAAGTGGAAGTTCTGCGAGTAGCTACGGATGTGGGGCAGCAGGGTCCAGGTGTAATTGGCGCGGACGTCGTTCGGGTAGGCGAGGGTCGCGGTGAAGCTGGTCCCTCCCGCCCAGGCGCTGGCCGTCAGCACGCCCTCTGGCTGCCCCAGCGCGCCGCGCAGCACGTTGATGTCGTGGATGGAGCTCACGATGAGCAGGAAGTAGGCAACCAGCACGGTTGGGTCGTCACTGCCGGTCGCCTCCTTCAGGAGGTCGAGCGGCTGGCTGCCGAGGATGCCCTGCTGAGCAGCGTTGAACATCTCCTCGCCATAGGTCTTCTCGCGTGGCTGGCGGCTGTTCTGACCGCGCACGATGGCGTGGTGCCCCTGGTAATCAGTGCCGGCGGCCTCCAGCGTGGTGGCGCTGACGTAGCGGAGGTCGCGCATTTCGCGCACCAGCTCAGTCCCGCGCTGATAGCCGGGGTCGTACTGCTTCATCATGCCGACCATGAGTGTGCGGTCAGCACGTTTGGCCGCGATGACCGCATCGGTCTCGCGCAGCGTGTAGGAGAGGGGCTTCTCGACCAGCACGTGCAGCCCACGCTCGATGGCGGCGACCGTGTCCGGCGCGTGGTCTCCGCTGCTCAGGATCAGGACGGCATCCAGCGGCTCGTTCAGGAGCTCGGCCGAGGTGCTGAACAGGCGATCCACCCCGTACTGCCGGCCAACTTCAGCCAGCGTCGTGGGGTCCCAGTCACACAGCGCGCTGATCTCGTACCGGTCGTCCAGCTCACGCATGTACGGAAGATGCATCATCTGCGCGATCGCGCCGCAGCCAATCACCCCGGTTCGTAGTCGCGTCATTACTCCCACACCTTCGCTGTCCCCCGCCTGAAACCCGCAGTGCGCAGGATGCCATGGAACACGCGAGCGCGGGACAGGTTCCGGCCGGCGATTCGCTTCAGACGAGCGCGCCCTCGCTCAGGCAACCGCGACGGGGCAGTTCAGCGCGAAAACAGCCCGAATGTCACCCACCAGCCGGCCGTTGTGGTTCCGCAGTTCGGGATTGTGGCGAGCCAGGATTTCCTGGCGCATGCCGTCATCCAGGATGCCGAGTTGCTCCAGGGCGGAGACGGCGGCCACGGCGTGCGTGCGGTAGGTCCCGTCGGCAATGCGGATCGCGATGCCCAGTTCGCGCTCGGGTACGGCCAGGCAGAGCAACCCCTCGGCCCCGGTCTTGGCGGCGACTCGCCCGTCGCTGACCTCCATGATGGTCGCGACCAGGTTACCTTCGCCGGAGACGTTGACCGGGTAGGCCGTCATGGCGTCGCGCAGGCGGTTGAGGGCAGCGGCGTGCTCGCGGCCCACGCCGGCAGGGACCTGGTCGGGCGCGGCCAGGGCAGCGTAGGCGGTGGCAAAGGCGCGCACGGTCGCGGCAAACGTGGGCAGGCTGCAGCCATCCGTGCCCAGGATGATCTCGTCCACTGGTACCCGCATGGTCTCGGACATGAGGCCAAGGATGCGCTGCTGCAGCGGGTGCTGTGGATCGAGGTAGTCGTCCTGCGACAGCCCCTCGTGCACGATGGTCGCCAGCATGCCCGCGTGCTTGCCGGAGCAGTCGCACTGGAGCGGGGTGCGCTCCACAAGGCCGAGCGTGATGCGGGCGGCTTCGTCTTCGTCGCCGGTTAGTGGGCAACCACACTGCAGCGCATCCGGGCCGAGGCCGAGCTTTGCCAGCATGGCGCGCACCTGTGCCTGATGCGCCGGTGACCCCTCGTGTGACGCACAACACAACGCCAGTTCCGCCGGGGTGAAGCCGAAGGCATCGGCCGCGCCGCTCTCGATAACAGGGATGGCCTGGAACGGTTTGGCGGAAGAGCGGAAAAACACCACCTGCTCCGGATCACCGGCGGAGGCGACGACCTCGCCACTGGCATCGACGGCCACGATGACCCCGTGGTGAACGCTCTCGGTGATGCCACCACGGGTGGTCTCCGCGATCACGGACAACATGAACGACGCTCCTCATCACGCCTGTTCCGGGTCCAGTCCCGGCTGCGACGGGCATCATACTGCCGAAACATTTGCAGGTTTTGTGTATCCCAATTGATAGCGAATTGGTCAAACGAGGCATAGGATAACTGCGGCCTGTTGACGCCTGAGCGCCGCCATTGGCCGGGATAGCTCGTGCGCTCAACGGAGGAACGCATGGACTCGACAGGTTTCGATACCTGGACGCGGCGACGCTTCGGCGTTGGTGGGGCAGCGGCTGCAGCGCTTGCCGGGTTGGCCGGTCTTCACGCGGCTGACGCGAAGAAGAAGCACAAGAAAAAGAAGAAAAAGAACAAGAACAAGCCGACACCGCCGCCAAACCCCGATGCGACGGGGCAACTGGTGCGCTCAACCGTGGCGCAGGGCGCGAACTGTATCGCGAACGCTTCAGGAACCATCGAACTCTTCAAGCTGGATGGCGCGGAAAAGATGGTCGTCAACGTGAGCGGCCTGCCGGCCAATACGGAGTTCGACGTCTTCGTGATCCAGGCTCCTGACGCCACCTTCGGCATGAGTTGGTACCAGGGCGACCTGCAAACTGACGGCAGCGGAAAAGGCTCACAGGAGTTTATTGGCCGGTTCAACATCGAGACCTTCATTGTTGCGCCGGGTGCGTTGCCTGCTCCGCAGATCCACACAAATCCGCCGTTCCCGGACGCCCTCACCAATCCAGCGACCGATCCCGTGCATACCTTCCACGTCGGCCTGTGGTTCAACTCCGCGGCCGATGCGGAGGCAGCGGGTTGCCCCAACACGGTCACGCCATTCAATGGCGATCACACCGCTGGTATCCAGGCGTTGAAGACGGTCGAAGTGGGCGGGAAGGGCCCGCTGGCGCAACTGGGCTCGTAGCGTCAGGACGCTTGAACCAAACGAGCAGCCCGGCTCCATCAGGAACCGGGCTGCTTGCATGAAGATCGCTGCTTACGCCAGCGCAGCCGGAACACACGCTGTCCCGGAACTCACGCCGACGCTCCTGCAATCGTCGAGACACTGCACGCAAGCTGCGCCCGCGCCGTGGGTGGTTTCGCAGTCAGCGTCCTTCGCGCAGGTCTTGCAAAAACAGGTGAACTGTTTGCCGCAGAAGGGCGCGTTGCCCGTCGTGCCGAAACAATGGCCGCCTGATCCACAGGTTACCGACTCGCTACAGGTATCGGGGGAAAGCGTACACGTCAGCGCGTTGTGGCCGGCGCATGTGCTGGTCTTGCCCTTGCCGTCGCAGATGCCGGAGCAACAGACCTCGCTCTTGCCGTAGCACTTCTGCCCGACATTTACGCAGCCGAAGCTGTTGCGCTTGATCTTCTTGCGGTGCTTCCGGCGACTCTTGCGCTTGGCCTCTGCGCCAGAGCTGCTGGCAAAGCCAGACAGGGGCGCGGCAAGTGACGCGGCGAAGAACGAGCCGAGCACGCGGCGCCGCGGCACGCCGGACTCAATGGCGCGCACGGCATGGTCAAACTGGTTCGCGTCCATGGGGGTACTCCTCCACGATGACCGTCTATGCAAACGCGTGGGTGGAGAACACGAAGAGTACCTGCATTTGCCCGGTGGTGCAGGTGAAACCGTGCACAACGCCTGGGGGTATGAGAAGCGTCATGCCCGGCCCAATGGCAACCACGTCATCGCCGAGCGGCGAGGAAGGTCAGGCTTTCCTCGACGGGATGCGTGTGCAGCAACACGCGCTCGCCGGGCTGCAGCCACTGTTGAGCGACGAAGATGCCGCGCGACCCAATGCCTGACGAGATCAGGTGCTGGGTCGGCAGGCCGCTGGGGCTCTTCACAATTGGCAATTCAGCGTGCACAATGCGCCGCGCTGGTGGGAGAGGCATCATGGTGGCAGTCTGGCGTCGTGAATCCTGCGCCGCTGCCGGAGTTCCCTGGCCGTTGAACGTGACAGGTGGCACAGCCGGGCAGGAAAATCTCACAGCCCACTCGTCGCGACCCACAATTGGGGGGTGCGTGCTGTACACTAGCGCCGACTTTTCGCCGGGAGATTCTGCCCCGGCACGCTGGGGTGGAGGAGCCGCGGTATGCGCTTGGCGTCCGTTTGCGCCGCAACGCTGACGGTAATGCGCTGATGGCCATGAGTCAGTATCTCTTTCTTATTCCGCTACTGCCTCTGCTGGCCTTCATCATCAACCTGATCTTCGGGCGCTACCTGGGCACGACGGCAGCATGGATTGCCATTCCGGCAGTCTTTGCCTCGTTCCTGCTTTCGTTGGCCGTGTTCGCTGACATCAATGGCAGCGGCGAGCCGTTACGGCAGGCCGTCTACACCTGGGTCAACGCCGGAGATTTCCATATCGGCATCGATCTGTACGTCGATCAGTTGACGGCAGTGATGCTGATTGTGGTGACCAGCGTCGGGTTCCTGGTGAATGTCTATTCCCGGGGGTACATGGCGGGGGATACCAGTTACGCGCGCTTTTTCGCGTATCTGCCTTTCTTCGTGTTCTCCATGCTCATGCTGGTCCTCGCGGATAACTTCCTGCTGCTCTTCTTCTTCTGGGAAGGTGTGGGCCTGGCGTCGTACCTGCTCATCGGGTTCTGGTTCACCCGGCGTTCAGCGGCTGCCGCTGCGCAGAAGGCGTTCATCGTCAACCGCGTTGGCGACCTGGCATTCGGCCTTGGCCTGATGTGGATCTTCTATCAGTTCGGCTCGCTGCAGATGCGCGAGGTCTTCGCCGCCGTGCCGGCCGCGCCAGCGGCGGTTGTCACTGGCATTGCCCTGCTGCTCTTTGGCGGCGCCTGTGGCAAGAGCGCCCAGTTCCCGCTCCACGTCTGGCTGCCCGACGCCATGGAAGGCCCGACGCCCGTTTCGGCGCTGATTCACGCCGCGACGATGGTTACGGCGGGCATATACCTCGTCGTTCGCTCCAACATCTTCTACCAGTACTCCCCCGACGCCATGCTGGTCGTGGCCCTTATCGGTGGGTTCACGGCGTTCATGGCGGGCACCATCGCCCTCGCCCAGAACGACATCAAGCGCGTGGTGGCGTACTCCACGCTCTCGCAGCTCGGCTACATGGCGCTCGGCGCGGGCGTGGGCGCGTTTATTCCGGCCATCTTCCACCTGGTGACACACGCCTTCTTCAAGGCCTGTCTCTTCCTCGGGTGTGGCAGCGTGATTCACGGGATGCATGAGGAGCAGGACATTCAGAAGATGGGTGGCCTGCGCAAGTACATGCCGGTCACGTTCTTCACGTTCCTGATGGCCTCGCTGGCCAATGCCGGTCTCATTCCCTTCGCGGGTTTCTGGTCCAAGGACGAGATCATCGTTGGCGCCTGGGTGACGAACTCGATCCCGAATGGCATCGGCAAGGTGTTGGCGGTGGTGGCGCTGATCACTGCCTTCTTTACGGCCTACTACATGTTCCGCGTGGTGTTCCTGGTCTTCACCGGTGAGCCACGGTTCGATACGCACCATGTGCACCCACACGAATCTGGCCCTTCGATGGCCTGGCCACTCGTCATCCTGGCAGTGCCGTCAGTCGTGCTCGGTTTCCTGATCGGTTGGCCACCGGAAGCGGGCAAGATTCACTCCTTCTTGGAGCCAGTCTTCGCGGCCGACGCCGGGGATCACGCCGAGGGCGATGCGGTCGCCTCGCTCTACACGACTGAGCAATTGACCGCTGGCGCGGTGGCGCAATCCGAAGATGAGGGACACGCCGAGGGCACGGCGATTGCCGGTGGAGACCATCCTGAAGGCGCAGCTTCCACCGAAGGTGGCCACGCCGCCGCGGGTGAACACCACGTCTCGAACGAGACCATCATCCTCTTTGGCGCGCTTTCTTCATTGTCGGTCCTTGCAGGCATTGGCCTGGCGTGGCTGGTCTATGTGAAGAAGTCGATCCCGTCTCCAGAAGAGCAGGCGAGGGCGTGGTTCCTCTTCCTGCGTGACAAGTGGCGCTTTGACGAGCTGTACGAGGGTGCAATCGTCAAGCCGCTGCGGGGCTTTGCGAACTTCCTGTGGCAGGTCGTAGATGTCCGCATCATCGATGGCGCGGTGAACGGCGTTGGCCTCGGGATTGGCGCGGCCAGCCAGCGGCTGCGCCGGGTCCAGACCGGTCTGGTGACGAACTACGCACTGGCGATTGCACTCGGTATGGTGGTGCTGCTCGGAATTTACCTGAGCTTGTCCAGCACCCTGTTCCGGTAGCGTAACGAGCGACGGCTGCCGGGTCGCCGGGGCGTCGAGGGGGCTCGCGTGGAGACCTTCCCGTATTTAAGTGTGTTGACCTTCCTGCCCATGGTGGGCGCGTTGGTCATCCTGTTCATCCCCCACATCAGCCAGTCGACGGCACGGACAGTCGCGCTCGTGAGCGCGCTCGGCTCTCTGCTGGTGTCGATCCTCGCGTTTCTGCGCTTTGACCCGCGCGCGCCATTTGACGCCAGTGGGCCGGTACCCCTGCAGGAGCGTATCTCCTGGGGTCGCGAAGTTGGCGCGTCCTACTTCCTCGGCGTCGATGGCATCGCCATGTTGCTCATCCTGCTCACCACCATCATCTCGGCCATCGCGATCATCTGGTCGTGGGACACCATCAACACGCGCACCCGTGAGTACTACATCGCGCTCTTGTTGCTGGAAACCGGCATGCTGGGTGTATTCGTTTCGCTCGATCTCTTCCTCTTCTACATCTTCTGGGAATTGATGCTGATTCCGATGGCGCTGCTCATTGGTATCTGGGGCAGCACCAACCGCGTCTATGCGGCCGTGAAGTTTTTCCTCTACACCCTGTTTGGTTCGCTACTGATGCTGGTCGGCATCGTGGCGACCTACTGGTCGTACTACCAGCAAACGGGCGAACTTACCCTGAGCGTGCTGGACCTGCAGCAGGGGACCTACGGTACCAACTTTCAGATCTGGGTCTTCCTGGCCTTCTTTATCGCGTTCGCGGTCAAGGTACCGCTCTTCCCGTTCCACACCTGGTTGCCAGACGCCCACGTGGAGGCGCCGACCGCGGCTTCCGTCATCCTGGCGGCAGTCATGTTGAAGATGGGAGGCTACGGTTTCCTGCGCTTCAACCTGCCCCTGTTCGAGGAGGGCACGCGCTTCTGGCAGCCCTGGGTCATCGCGCTTTCGGTTATCGCGGTGATCTACGGCGCGCTGGTGGCACTGGTTCAGCCAGACATGAAGAAGCTGGTGGCGTACTCCTCTGTCAGCCACATGGCGTTCGTGACTCTTGGCATCTTTGTCATGAACATCCAGGGCATGGACGGCGCGATGCTGGTCATGCTGGCGCACGGGTTCAACACCGGCGCGCTCTTCCTGCTCATCGGCGTCATCTATGAGCGGGCCCATACCCGCCTGATCGCGAAGTTCAGCGGGTTGGCCGCGGTCATCCCGATGTGGGCAGGCATGTGGGTGCTCTTCATGTTTGCGTCCATCGGTCTGCCGGGGCTCTACGGGTTTCCTGGCGAGTTCCTGGTGGCGCTTGGCACCTGGCACTATAACCCCATCCTGGCGGCTATTACGTTCTCGGTCGTGATCTTTGCCGCCTGGTACATGATGTACCTGACCCAGCGAGTTGTCTGGGGTCGGCCCAAGGGCATCCTGCCGGATCCCCATGATGGCGCGCTGACTCCGACCGAAGCCGCCCTGCTGGCCGCTCAGGACCACGGGCATGGGCATGGGCACGCGGTGCCCAGTATCTCCGGCGCATCCCAGGAACACCACGACGATCATGGCCACGGTCATGGCGCAGTGAGCGAAGTCCCCGGCGAGGAACGGCAGATCTGGCCTGATCTCAGCCGCAAGGAACTCTTGACGCTACTGCCGCTGGTCGTCCTCACCATCTACGTTGGTGTCTATCCACAGTCGGTGCTGAACATCTGCGAGCCGGCGCTGCAGCGCATTCTCGACATGGTTGTGCGCTAGGGCCGGAGAGCGCGGCGCAAGGGCAGCGAGAGCCCGGGGGACGGAGAACCTTCGATGCTGGTCGATCTAACGCGCGGGTTGTTCTCGCCAGAGTGGAGCCTGCTCTATCCGCAGCTCGTCGTCTTTGGCCTGGCGCTGGTGCTGCTGGTCTTCGATGCGTTTGTGCCGAAGGAGCAGCATTTCCGGCTGCTGACGGCGGTCTCACTGATTGGCTATGCCCTTGCGGCAGTGGCGCTGTGGACGCAGGATGGCAAGAACGAGGCGACGTTCTGGTGGGTTTTCCGCGCAGACGGCCTGACGGTCTTCCTCTCGCTCGTGATCCTGGTCTCGGGAGTCCTAAGCGTCGTGACGGCAGCGTCGTACGTGGACCAGCTTGAGGGACACTTGCCGATCGGCGAGTTCTACGTCCTGCTCGCTTTCGCCATCTTCGGCGCCATGTTGGTCGCGGCCTCGGGCGACCTGGTCATGATCTTCGTCGCCATCGAACTTTCCTCACTTGCCACGTACATCCTGACGGCGTTCGCGAAGCGCCGCCAGACCGCTCTTGAGGGCGGTATGAAGTACTTCATGCTTGGCATTTTTGCCTCGGCCATCCTCGTCTACGGCATGGGGTGGGTGTATGGCCTGACAGGCTCCACCAACCTCACGGCAATCTCACAGGCGCTGCAGAACAGCGTAGTCGGCCAGGACCGGCTCGATCCGGCACTTGTTCTCGCACTGCTGCTGGTCATCGTTGGCCTCGGTTTCAAGATGGCCGCCGTGCCCTTCCATTTCTGGACGCCGGATGCGTACGATGGCGCGGCCACGCCAGTCACGGCCTATATGTCGGTCATTCCAAAGGTGGCCGCGTTCGCGGCGACCATCCGCATCCTGGTCCAGGCGCTCGGCCCCGTTGCCGACAACTGGGTCAATGTGATGGCGGTTCTGGCGCTGGTCACGATGGTCTTCGGCAATGTGGTGGCCATCTCCCAGCGCAACGTCAAGCGCATGCTCGCGTATTCGTCCATCGCCCACACCGGTTACATGATGGTCGGCCTGGCGGCGTTCCGCTCCAGCAGCGGGTTCCTGGCTCCGGGCGCGACGCCGACCACAGGCGAGAGTGGTATCTCCGCTCTGCTCACTTATCTCCTGGCGTACGCCGTGATGAACATCGGCGCGTTCGCGGTGGTCACCTGGGTGCAGCACCGCGGCCGGGGGATGGATCTGGACGATTACAACGGTTTGGCAACCAAGGAGCCCCTCGCTGCGGCTGCGCTGACCGTGTTCCTGGTCTCGCTGATGGGGATTCCCCCGACCATCGGCTTCTTCGCGAAGTACCGCTTGATCGTGGCCGCCATCGAGATCGGCCCGGTGGGGCTCGCGCTCTCGATCGCTATCGTCGTCATGTCCGCCGTTTCCGCGTTCTACTACCTGCGGGTGGTGGCGGCCATGTACTTCAGCCCGGCTGAAGGTGAGCTGCGGCCTGCCCAGACTGGCCTGTTGAATGTCGGTATTGGGGTGATGGCGGTAGCCACGCTCGTGGGCGCTATCGTTTCCTCCGGTGGGGTCTTCGAACTGGCGGACCGCTGGTACCGGGCGCTGACCGTGGTGCCGGTGCTCGGTCTCGGCGGCTAACGTCTCACGACTCGGACTGATCGCAGGTCATGGGAACCAGGCGTCGCTTATGCGGCCCGAACCCGCCTCACCATCTCTGGATGATCGGCTGACCATACGCCAGCACCTTGTGGACTGGCGGCGGGGCCTGCTGGGCTCCCTGCGCGAAACACCTCCTCGATTCATCGTGGAGGTGTTTTTCGCGATTGCGACTGCCTCGCTGCTCTTGTACCCGTTCCGGGAGCAACTCGGCGTTCTCAATGTGCTCCTCATCTTCCTGCTCCTGACGTTCGCGCTCGCCCTGACACGTGGGTTGTGGCCCGCAGTACTCTGCGCCGTGCTCGGGTTTGTTGCGTTCGACGTGTTCTTCATCCCCCCCTACCTGACCCTTTCGGTGGCAGACGAGGATCACGTCCTGGCGCTGTTCGTGTACCTGGGAATTGCCATCGTCACCGCCCGGCTCATCTCCCGCGTGCGTGAGGAAACGACCCAGGCGGAGCTCGAGAGCCACCGGGCGACGATGCTGGCGGAACTGAACGCGGCGCTGATCGGCGATGTGACGCTGAGTGCCATTCTGGCGCGGATCGCCGAGCGGGTCGTTACTGTCTACGGCGCGGAAGGCTGCCGCGTGCTGACGCCGGAGGCTACCGGCGCCTTCGTGGTGGAGACCTGGTATCCGGAGCGTATCGGGGCAGAAATCGACCGCACCAGCGAGGCGCTGATCGCATGGGCGGCGGAGCACCGGCAGCCCATTGGGCGCAGCCACCGTAACCGGAGAGTGATCGACCTGGCGCGAATCCGCGGCGCGGCTGTGCCTCCAGGGCCGGGCACCGCGCCGGCGAGCGACGTGCTCTATCTGCCCATTCTCACTCCGGATCGCGTCGCAGGCGTGCTGGAAGTCATCGGACGGCCGGGCGCGGGCGCGTTTCACGCCGACGACGAGCGGCTGCTTACGACATTCGTCGATCAGGCGGCGCTCGCGCTCGAGCGCGCCCGGCTCGGCCAGGAGGCCGCGCAGGCAGCCGTGCTGGCTCGCTCCGACGAGTTGAAGTCTGCGTTGCTGGCTGCGGTTTCCCATGACTTGCGCACACCTCTTGCGTCGATCAAGGCGGCTTCCACCTCGCTCCTGGATGACAGTGTGATCTGGGAGCCGGAGGCTCAGCGAGAACTGCTTGGCGCGATCGATGAGGAAGCGGATCGGCTGACGTTGATGGTCAGCAATCTCCTCGATCTGTCGCGCATCGAAGGTGGGGCGCTGAGACCACGCAAGGACTGGTACGATCCTGAGGAGTTGGTGAACGATGTGATGGAGCGGCTGGCGTCGCGCCATCCGGGTCACGCCATCACGGCGCACGTGGAGCCGAATACGCCACTCGTGGAGTTTGACTATGTGGAGATTGCCCAGGTGCTCATCAATCTCCTTGAGAATGCGATCCGGCATACCCCGCCCGGATCAGCAATTGCGATCTCCGTGACGAGCACGCCCGAGGCCGTGGTTTTCGCGGTGCACGATGATGGCCCTGGCATCCCGCAAGCGTATCTGCCGCACCTGTTTGACAAGTTCTACCGCGCCCCCGGCAAGGCGCAGGAACCTGGCTCAGGGATTGGCCTAGCCATCTGCAAAGGACTGGTGGAGGCACACGGGGGCACGATCCGGGTGGAGAGCACGCCGGGCGCCGGCACGACCTTCACCTTCACGTTGCCGGTTCCGCCGCCTCATGATGTGCCGGGGGCATCTGTACGCTCGGGGCTTGATGGATGACGGCTGGCGGTGCGCGCATTCTGGTGATCGACGATGAGCCGCAGATTCGACGGGCATTGCAAACGGCACTCACCGCCCACAACTACACCGTTGAAACCGCGGAGAACGGCAGCCTGGGCCTGGCGACAATCGCCACCTGGGCGCCCGACACGGTGGTGCTTGACCTGGTGATGCCAGTCATGGACGGATTCGAAGTGCTGCGTCAGGTGCGCACCTGGTCTGACGTGCCGATCATCGTTCTTTCGGCGCGAGGCCAGGAACCGGACAAGGTGAACGCGCTTGACCAGGGCGCCGATGACTACCTGACCAAGCCCTTCGGCATGGGCGAGCTCCTGGCGCGGCTCCGCGTGATCCTGCGCCGGCAGCGCGGGGCGCACGCGGCGACCATTCAGGCTGGCGAGGTGGTCATCGACCTGGAGCACCGCCAGGTGACGCGTGCGGGAGAGGCAGTGCACCTCACCCCGACGGAGTTGAGCCTCCTGCTGGCATTGGCCCGTGACGCGGGCAAGGTGCTGACGCACCGCCAGGTGCTGCAGCGGGTTTGGGGCGAGTATGCCGCTGAAAACTCGGCGCAACTACGTGTGTATGTCAATTATCTGCGGCGCAAACTTGAGCATGACCCTGCCCATCCGGTGCTGATCGTCACGGAGCCAGGGGTCGGATACCGGCTCAAGATCGACGCTGCGGACTCGCTCCCACACGAGTGACCCTTCTCGGAAGTTGCGTCCAGTTTCCATCGCATTGCTGGCTGCCCGCCGCACCATGAAGCCAGGGCGACCTTTCACAATCGGGCCGAACGGTGGCTTGAGCCTCCGAAATTTGCCATCCCTCGTGCCATAATAGAAAAGAGACAATGTGTGGTGAGCGCCAGGCGGCGCCCGCCCAACCCTGTTCCGGGGCGTCCACCCCGGGCAACATGAGTGGACTGACAGATGGGTGATCTCAGCGCGTTCCATGGACCGAACGCCGGCTACGTCCTTGATCTCTACGATCGCTATTTGCAGGACCCGGCCTCGGTTGACGCGGAATCGCGGGCTGTGTTCGAGACGATTGACCCGGCAGATGTAGAGGCGCTGATCACGACCCGCACCAGGCCGGCAACAGCGCCGGCGGCCACACCGGCCGCCTCGGTGCGGTCTGGGCCGGGGTACAAGGTGGCCGATGTCGTCGGCGCAGCGGGCCTGGCCCAGGCGATCCGCGACTACGGTCACCTGGATGTTCAGCTCGATCCGCTGGGCACGCCGCCGCCCGGTGCGCCGGAGTTGCACCCGGCGTTCTACGAAATCACCGACGCCGTACTTGAGTCGCTGCCCGTTGAGGCGGTTCCCTGGCCGGTCACGCCAGAATCGACTACCGCCAGGCAGGCCATCGATGACTTGCGGCGCGTCTACAGTGGCGGCATTGGCTATGACTTCGATCAGGTCCAGATTGCGGAAGAACGGGCGTGGCTGCGGGAAGCGGTGGAGAGCGGCTTCTACACGCAAGAGCCAACGACAGACCGCAAGCGGCGGTTGTTGAAACGGCTGACGGAGGTCGAGGGCTTCGAGCGCTTCCTGCACCAGACCTACCTGGGACAGAAGCGCTTTTCGCTTGAGGGCACTGATGCCCTCGTGCCGATGATCGACGCCATCATCCACCGGGCCGCGGGCAGCGGCGTGCGCGAAGTGGTCATTGGCATGGCTCACCGTGGCCGTCTCAACGTGCTGACGCACATCCTGGGCAAGCCGTACGCCGCCATCATTGCCGCGTTCGAGGGCAGCAAGGCCCACGGAGCTGCAACCCCGCCGGACTCCATCAGCGACAACGGCGTGACCGGCGACGTGAAATATCACCTGGGCGCCCGCCTCGCCAAGACGCCGGACGGCGCGACCGTGGAAGTGCCGCTGGTGCTGGCCCCGAACCCGAGCCACCTGGAATTCGTTGACCCGGTGGTTGAGGGGATGGCCCGCGCTTCGCAAGACACGCGTAACCAACCAGGGCCGCCGCCGCAGGATCGCAACCGCTCGCTCGTGATTGCGCTGCACGGTGATGCCGCATTCCCAGGCCAGGGCATCGTGGCGGAAACGCTCAACCTCTCCGGACTGCCGGGGTACAACACCGGCGGCACCATCCATATCATCGTCAATAACCAGATCGGCTTCACGACTGACAGCCGCGATTCCCGGTCGACGCTCTACGCCGGAGACCTGGCCAAGGGGTTCGAGATTCCGGTGGTGCACGTCAACGCTGACGATCCGGTTTCCTGCCTGGCGGCCGCGCGGCTCGCGACGGTGTATCGGCAGCAATTTGGCAAGGATTTCCTGATCGACCTGGTTGGCTACCGCCGCTGGGGGCACAACGAGGGTGATGAGCCTGGCTTTACGCAGCCACAAATGTACGCCCGCGTAGCCAGGCATCCCACCGTGCGCCAGAAATTCGCCAGGCAACTCGATGCTGAGGGCGTGGTTCCCGCGGCTGATGCCGAGGCGATGCTTGAGCAGGTACTGGACAACCTCGCGGGTATCCGCAAGCAGGTCATCGAGTCCGGCGGCGCCGGGACCACCCACGACGAGCTGGGTCGCAGTGGGCACACCGAGACGATCGAAACAGGGGTTCCGGAGGAAAAGCTGCGTGCCTACGACGCCGCCATTCACGGGCTGCCGGAGGATGTTCGGCTCAGCAGCAAGTTGCAGCGGCAGTGGGAGCGACGTGGCGCGGTTCTCGATCAGCCAGATGGCAAGATCGACTGGGCGCACGGAGAAACGTTGGCGTTCGCCTCGATCATCGCGGATGGCACACCCATTCGCCTGACCGGTCAGGATTCCGAGCGGGGCACCTTCTCGCAACGCCACCTGGTGCTGCACGATGCCGAATCGGGCCGGCGCTGGGTGCCACTGCAGGAGCTGCCCCAGGCCACGGCGTCGTTCGCGGTGTACAACAGCCCGCTCTCCGAAATGGCGGCGATGGGCTTTGAATATGGCTACACCGTCCACGCACCGGAAGCCCTGGTGCTGTGGGAGGGCCAGTTCGGGGATTTTGCCAACGGCGCACAGGTTATCATCGACCAGTTCCTGGCTGCGGCGCACGCCAAGTGGGAGCAGGAGCCAGCACTGGTGCTGCTGCTGCCCCACGGCTATGAAGGGCAGGGTCCCGAGCATTCGTCGGCGCGCCTGGAGCGTTACCTGCAGTTGTACGCCCAGGGGAACATCCTCGTTGCCAACCCAACGTCGTCAGCGCAGTACTTCCACTTGCTGCGGCGGCAGGCGAAGTCA
Organism: Thermomicrobiales bacterium; assembly: GCA_034431475.1. Lineage (GTDB taxonomy): Bacteria > Chloroflexota > Chloroflexia > Thermomicrobiales > UBA6265 > JACCXM01. Next base: position 223,054 of record DAOUDE010000024.1, read on the forward strand.
CTGGCGTCTGAACGGCGTCCGCTGGTGGTGATGACCCCCAAGAGCCTGTTGCGCAATCCACAGGCCGCGTCGTCGCTCGACGCCTTTACCTCCGGGTCGTTCCAGCCAGTGCTCGATGATCCGCAGCGCACAGACAACGCGCGGCAGGTGAAACGCCTGGTCTTCTGTTCCGGCAAGATCGGGGTGGAACTGGATGCCAGCCCTGCCCGCGCCGAGGCGACACACGTGGCCGTTGCCCGGGTGGAGTTGCTGGCGCCGTACCCGGCGGCCGAAATAGCGGCAGTGGTGCGCCGGTATCCGAACCTGGAAGAGATATTCTGGGTTCAGGAAGAGCCACGGAACATGGGCGCCTGGTCCTTCATGGAGCCGCGCCTGCGGGAGACCCTGGTCGCGCTGGAGCGCGAGATTCCGCTCGGATACGCTGGGCGGCCGGAGCGCGCATCCCCGGCGGAAGGGTCCCTCGAACGTCACGGGCTGGAGCAAGCACGCATCATCCAGGTGGCGCTGGGCGTTGTCCCAGCCCCGGTTGGCGCTAATGGCCACGCAGCAGAAGAGATCACCACGCAGCGCCACGGCGCGGGGAAGAATGGCGCGCGCACGAAGAGTTCCCGCGCCCGTGCGGGCAACGAGTAAGACAGCACGTCAGGGAGCGGAGTACACAGTATGGCGGTCGAGATTCGCGTTCCACCGCTGGGGGAATCGCTGGTTGACGCGGTGGTCGGCGTCTGGTTGAAGCAGGAAGGTGACGCAGTCAGCCGTGGCGAGAGCCTGGTTGAACTGGAAACTGACAAGGTGAATCTCGATGTCACCGCCGAGGACGACGGCATCCTGTCCAGCATCGCCCGCCAGGCGGGCGAGGTCGTGACAGTTGGGGATGTGCTGGGGCTCGTCAGTTCGCGTAACGGAGCATCTGCCCCCGCGCCAGCAGCAGCGCCCCCCGTCGCGGAACCAACGCCTGCTCCGGTTGCAGTAGCAGCCCCAGCCCCCGTGGCAGCAGCCGCGCCACCAGCTCCCGCTCCAGCAGTGGTGGCGCCGCCCCCGGAGAGCGATGGTGGGGGGCGCGCGGCCCCGGCCGTACGGCGCCTGGCCGAAGAGCACCACATCGACCTTAATGCCATTGCAGGGACAGGACCTGGTGGGCGCGTGACCCGCGAGGATGTCTTGATCGTGGCGGCCCGCCAGGCCGTGCAACAGGGTGTGCCGGCGGCACAGGCTTCTGCTGCGGCAGCGTCAGTCGCCACCCCGGCCTCACCTGCGCAGACGCCGCAGCCACAGGCCCCCAGTCCACCGCCGGCGACGGTCGTGGGCAGCGCCAACGCGGACCGCGAAGAGCGGACGCGATTCTCCCGCCGTCGCCAGACCATTGCCGCACGCCTGGTGGAAGCCCAGCAAACGGCAGCCATGCTCACCACCTTCAACGAGGCGGATATGGGCGCGGTCATGGACCTGCGGGCCCGACGCAAGGAGGCGTTCAAGCAGCAGCATGGGGTGAACCTGGGGTTCATGTCCTTCTTCACGAAGGCCGTGGTGGGGGCGCTCAAGGCGTTCCCGGAGATGAACTCCGAGCTGCAGGGTGACGAACTCGTCCTGAAGAAGTACTACGATATCGGTATCGCGGTGGGCACGGAAGATGGTCTGGTTGTGCCGATTATCCGCGATGCGGATCGCAAGACGTTCGCGGGGATCGAACAGGATCTCGGCACGCTGGCCACGAAGGCCCGTGAGGGCAAGCTTGCGCTCTCCGAGATCCAGGGCGGCACGTTCACTATCACAAACGGCGGTATCTACGGGTCGCTGAACTCCACGCCCATCCTGAATTTGCCGCAGGTCGGTATCCTGGGCATGCATGCCATCGTGGAACGGCCAGTGGCGCGGAATGGCGAGGTCGTAATCCGCCCCATGATGAACCTGGCCGTCTCCTATGACCACCGGGTGATCGATGGCGCCACGGCGGTACAGTTCCTGGTCAGGGTCAAGCAGATGATCGAAGACCCGGAAACGCTTCTCATCGAGGGCTAGGGACGCATTCGCTTTACCCTGGAAATCATCACGCGGTACGGGGTTGTTCTGCCATGCAGAACAACCCCGCGTCCGTCTGGAACAGACACTTGCCGCGGAGAAGGCAGGTTGACATGTTCGTCGCGGAGACCGTGCTGCAGATTCCTGGGCGCTGATTGAGGCTCTTGTCGCGAACACGTCGGACATTCGCCTGTGGAACAAGCTGGCGCCGCCGCTGTAGCGAAGGCGTGGGAACGTCACAAGCCGGGCAGCCATACCGGATCAGCTTTATTGAGGTCGCACTTTCCCGGCGAGCGTGAGAGACATCGCGACAGGCCAGAGCCAGACCGGCAGCGCATTCTCGAATGGCGAAAGGGCCGGAGGATTCGCCCCCGGCCCTGCGCCTTGTTCGATTCCTCTGGGGAATGCGTCTGCCAACGACGCCGCGCGGTGCGGGAAGGATGAATCCCTAATCCTCGCTCCCCGAGCCGCCACTACCGCCGGAGCCGCCACTTCCGCCGGAGCCACCGCTACCGCCAGAGCCGCCACTTCCGCCAGAGCCGCCACTACCGCCCCGGTGATTCCGACGTCGGCGCCTCCTGCCTCTGCGGTGGCGCTCACTCACTACATCTCTCGCCTCTGCATCACCCTGGTCTTGCAATTCCTGCCGGACCGCGAGCCCGAGAAAGGCAACGGCCACGGCTGTCACTGCGGCTTTCGCGATCTGTCGTCGCGAGATACTGGGGGTTCCAGGGAAATCAGGTTCGATGCTCTCTCGTGAACTCATGGTGCCCTCCTGACTTTTCAGAACTCGAGGATACCGTGGTGGAGACGCCGAGATAACCGCTGAACGTCGGTTGTGTTCCTGGGGCTTTGGTCTGTTGCGGAGTGGGACCTATGTCGTATGAGCTCATGCTGACTGCCACACGCAGTCAAGGCGGCATGCGAAAGGGGCGGCCAAACAGCCGCCCCTTTCGAGATACTGGAAACTCGTTCGCAGCCAGCCCTAGAACGAGGAGATCGGGGAGTGCGGTAGTGCGTCGCGACGGAAACTCGCCGGCGGGCGGTTCCAGCCGAAGTGCTCGATCTCATCGCCCTTGGCCGCCAGGAATGCGGAGCCGGTCTCTGGGTAAACGGCGTAGATCGCCTCGACCGGAATCCACATCTCTTCGTTTGCGCCGAACAGGCCGCTGCCGTAAACGAGACCTCGCCGCACCCTGCCGTACTCGGATTCGCCCGGCAGCACGGCCACAACCTTGGCCAGCGGACCATTCTGGGCGTAAAGCGTGTACCCGGGAGCCAGATCGCTCCAGGTGCCGCGCGGTCCTCGCTGGGTGGCTTCCAAATCGGTTGCCGGCGGCGCGACCGGGGCGAACATCGACTTCTCGCCAATAGCGACTTCATGGTCGAGGAAGCCCGGCTCGGTGCGCGGGCGGGCCAGCACAGCGCAGATGACCAGAACCGCCAGGGAGAGCAGGAAAGCGGCCAACAAGTCGGGGCGGAGGAACTCTTCCCGCATGACGGTCAGGTCTGGTGGGGTGTAGGCGGCATGCATGGTTTCTTCGCCGCCCGGATGCAACGCCAGGAGCGTAGACCCAATAAACAGAATGATGGCAGCGACGACAGCGGCCACCAACAGGAAGACAGACGCGGGCCGTAGAATTGCCCGTGCGAATCCCATTCCGACTTACTCCCTGGCCGACACGCGCTGCGCGTGCGACCCTCATCCCCTCCCGGATCTGACCGTAAGTATACGAGGTTGTTTCACTTTATGAACGCCTTGGCTGTTCCAGCGTGGGCAGCGGTTGCTCGTCATCCAGCATCCATTCCGAACGGCGCAAGGCATCTCGCTTCGCCCGGACCCTGCGCAGCCGGATGTAGAAGTACACCGGGCCAGCAGCCAGCAGAATGAGGGGCGGAAAAAAGTACCAGAAGGTAGCGCCCAGGATGAGCCCCGATTCCCAGGTCCGCAATTGCCAGAAGATGACGATGACCGTGACGAGCTTGAAGAGGAACAGCGCAATGAGAAAGCCCCAGACGGCAGCCGCGGATTCGATCTCGTCTTCATCGCCGGAATCTGGAGGTTGCGGAATCGGAATCATGAGCGGCACTCCGGAGGGTGGGCATGGGTGCAGGAAGACCCCTCGCATTCGCCGTGCCGGCAGCAGCCGCTAGCTGGCCGCCGGTGCATCGGATTGTACGGGTGAGGGCTGCCTCGCCGCGTTGTCGCGTCCCTGTTGTTCCGCGCGCTCTTCGCGATTGGCCCACTTGAAGAAGGTGTAGGTAATCAGGCCAAGGTAGATGGTGGCAACGACCACCCACATCAGCAGGCCAGCCGCCTGCTGGTCGGTCGCCAGGTCGATGTTGAAGATGCGCGGGGCCGTGTCGTAGGGCGAGTAAAGGCCGGGTTCGGCGAAGGTGATGAATGCGCCTACGGCGCTCCCCGGGAGCGTCATGGCGAAAAAGTAGAGACTCTGCAAAGGGAGGGGCAGGCGCGGCCACTGTGGCAGCGGTCCCGCAATGGGCCACCAGGCCAGGATTCCAGTGGCGATGAAGGTCGCGTGCTCCAGCACGTGGATGGGCTGGGAGCGCAGGGCGGCGTCATACAACACGGGCAGGTGCCACACGACCACCACCAGGTTGGCAATGGCGTACGCCACGACCGGGCGCGTCAGGCCGTAGCCGATGGCGTTGGTAACACGGTTGCGGGTGAGGGGTTCCAACATCCAGGCAGGGGTGCCGACCAGCAGGAGGGGCGCGGCCAGGAGGATCAACAGCAGGTGCTGCACCATGTGCGCCAGCAGCAGGTAGTGATCTGACCAGTCATCGAGTGGTGGCCCCAGCGCCACGAAGAGGGTGACCAGCCCAGCAATGAACGATGCCTTCTGCTTGCTGGTGGTGATGCGGTCAGGATTGGCCGATGAACCTGGATCCCGGGTGAGAAAGAGGTACCCGGCCAGCATGGCCAACAGGCCAATCGCAATCGTGGGCTCGATGTTCCAGTCGCTCCAGAGCCACCCGGTGGGATCGACGCCGCCAGCATGAAGAAGTGGGCCACGAAAGAACTGGAACACGGGAAAGTCCTAGCAACGCACGAGCGGGAGATCCCGGACAGACCTCCCGCTCCGGCACGTTAGCTTACGAAAGGAAGAATGTGCAATTGACCGGAAACCGCCGTCCAGAACATGGCGATAAAGGCCAGGAACACGGCCAGGGTGAGCACGAGCCCAGCGCCAAACATGAACCGGAAGAGGCGCTTGTCGTTCTTCAAGTGCATGAAATAGCCGACAACTGCCAGGAACTTGACAACGGAGAGTACCAGCAAGATCGGCACCAGGAGGCCGCGCATGCTCGGCAGGTAATACACAAACACTTCGACGAGCGTGATGATCGCCAGGATGATAGCGATGCGTACGTAATCGGCTGCAGACGGATGATGCTCCGCGTGGGCATCGTGTGCGCCGTGGGCTGGTGCATGGCTGGCCATAACTGCTCTCCAGGTCCTTTCGTCTAGAACGGCAGCGCGTGCAGCAACTGCTGGCCGAGTTCCGTAATCCGCACGAACGCATGTGGTGCGGCCTCGGCAGCGCCTTCCGGCGGATTGCCATACGGCACCAGGTAGACCAGCGTGAAGATGACGATCCAGACGATATCGACGAAGTGCCAGTAGAGACCGGCAATCTCCACATCCAGCGCTTTCTCCTGGGGCAGGCCGCCACGCAGGGAGACGAACAGGAGCGAGAGGAGCCAGAGCACGCCGATGGTGACGTGGGCCCCGTGGAAGCCGGTGAGCACGAAGAACGATGAGCCGAAGATATTGCTGGAAAGCGTGAGCCCCTCGTGCGCGAAGGTGGTGAACTCGAAGAACTGACCGCCGACGAAGATGGCACCCAGCAGCGCGGTAGCTCCCAGCCAGATGCGCAGCCCTCGGTGATTGCCGCGCTGGATAGACGCCAGGGCGAGCACCATGGTGAGCGACGACATGAGCAGCACGAACGCGCTCACGGAGGTGTAGGGGATATCGAAGATCTCGTTCGGGTATGGCGGCATCTGCAGGTCAATGCTGCGATTGCGGTACGCCATGTACGTGGCAATCAGCGAGCCGAAGAACATGCAGTCCGAGGTCAGGAAGAGCCACATCAACAGCTTGCGGCTATCAACCCCGGCACTTGGCGGCGGATGACCAGCATGATCATGTCCGTCATGGCTGTCGTGGCCCGCGCCGTGCGCAGTTACCACTTCAATCGCGGTCGCCAACGTTCTGCTCCTTCAGACCGATGTTGCCGCGGCGCTGCCCTGTGGCAGCGCCGCCGTGTCAGGTGTGAGCTTCGTGGCCCCACCTGTCGCCTCCAGGTGTTTTATCCAGCCGGCTCGAAAGACCAGCCATAGATCGACGTGAGCAGGATCAGGAACCCAACTGCCGTCAGAATCGGAATGCCAATGAACTCGCTGAGCTGAATGTGCGGGTTGTTCAGCAAGAAGCCAGCTGCCAGGAGGAGAAGCCCAATGGCCGCGAGCAGCGGGTAGTAGGACGGGTTCGGCAGGTGAATGTTCCCGACTTCTGCCTGCGCCTCGGCCACCGCAACACCCACAGGGGAATTGGTCGGCAACTGATCGATCTCGACAATCGCGTCAGCAACCGCCTCTCGCCGGGCCGGCACGGCGTCGTACTTATCGTGCCAGAGCTGATCCCGATGCGTCACGATCGGGACGATGCGGAAGTTGTAGACCGGCGGCGGGGAAGGAATGGCCCATTCGAGGGTAGCGCCGTCCCAGGGGTTCGCCGGAGCTTGCTGCCGGCTGCGGGCCGTCTTCTGGACATTGAGCAGGAAGACCAGGATCGACGTTGCGATCAGCAGTGCGCCGATCGTCGAAATGGCGTTCCAGAACCACCAGCCACTATCAAACCCGTAGGTGGAGTAGCGGCGGGGCATGCCGGCAAGTCCCAGGAAGTGCATGGGAAAGAACGTAAGGTTGAAGCCGGCGAAAGTCAGCCAGAAGTGCAGCTTGCCGAGGCGCTCATCCAGCAGCTTCCCGTAGATTTTCGGCCAGTAGAAGTAGAGCCCGCCCAGGAGGGCGAAGATGCTACCGCCGAAGAGTACGTAGTGGAAGTGAGCCACCACGAAGTAGCTGTCGTTGTGCTGGGTGTCGACGGGCACCACCGCGTGCATGACGCCAGAGAGACCGCCGATCACGAACTGGGAGACCAGGCCCACGGCGAAGAGCATGGCCGTCGTGAAGGTCAGGGAACCACCCCACATGGTGGCGGTCCAGTTCAGGATTTTCACGCCAGTCGGAATGGCGATGAGCATGGTCGCGGCGGAGAATGCGGCCACCGGGGTGGGGCCCAATCCGGTGGTGAACATGTGGTGTACCCACACGCCGAAGCCGAGGAAAGCGATCGCGGCGATGGCGTAGACCATGACCGCATAGCCAAAGAGCGGCTTGCGGGAAAAGATCGGGATGATCTCCGACACGAGGCCGAACGCCGGCAGGATCAGGATGTAAACCTCCGGGTGACCGAAGATCCAGAAGAGGTGCTGCCAGAGCATGGGATCGCCACCGGCGGTGATTAACTGTCCGTCGGCGATGTTGAAGGCCGAATAGAAGTGCGTCCCACCAAAGCGGTCGAATGTCAGGAAGAAGAGGGCGATCGTGATGGCCGGGAAGGCCATGATGATGAGAACGGAGACGATCAGGGTGGACCAGGTGAAGATGGGCATCCGCATCATCGTCATGCCCGGGGCGCGCAGGTTCAGGATGGTGACAATGAAGTTGAAGGCGCCAACCATGGACGCCACACCGAGAATCTGGATGCCGAAGACCCAAAAGTCGATCTGATGGCCGGAGAACAGCCGCTCGGTGAGTGGCGCGTAGCCATACCAGCCCTGGTCCGGCACCTTGTCCGCAAAGGGCAGGCCCTGGAGCGCTCCGGCAACTCCCTGGAGCGCCGTGTTCCCAAAGACGTTCGTCAGGGCAACGCTGCCAATGTGCATGAAGATAGCGGGCAGTGCGGCCAGCACCGGCAGGTTCAGGACAATGGCGCCAGCAACGAAGGTCCAGTAGGAAAAGCCGTTCAACCTGGGAAACGCGACATCTCTCGCGCCAATCTGCAACGGCACGAGTAAGTTGAAGAACGCCACGCTGAGCGGCATGACCACCAGGAAGATCATGGTGGTGCCGTGCATGGTGAAGAGTTCGTTGTAGCGCTGCGCGTCCAGGACATTGTTTTCCGGGCGCGCCAACTGGATGCGGATCAGGAGCGCTTCCATTCCGCCAATCAGGAAGAAAATGAACGAGGTCACGCCGTAGAGCTTGGCGATCCTCTTGTGGTCAACCGTGGTGAGCCAACTCCACAGCCCATGCTCAGCAGCCTTCGGCTTGGTGAGTGTCGGCGCCTGTATATGTGGCTGTGCGATCGATGCCATTGCCTGACTCCTGATCGTTCCTGAAACCTACGTGGCTGCGGATGCCTTGTCAGCGCCCGCCACAATTGCTAGCTCCCGGCGGGCGTGGCCACCGGGCTGGCCGCTGGCGCTGCGGCCGGCGAGGCCGCCGGGCTGCCAGGCGCCGTCGCCTCACGTACAACCGCTGGATCCAGCAAGCTTCCGACAGGCAGGTTGGCGTCTGGGCAGCCTTCCGCTGGCTTGAGGCTGCTGAGCCAGTTCACGACTTCCGTGATCTGGTCGTCCGTCATGCCCTGCTTGTAGTAGTTGGGCATGTACACGCCTTCCTTGACCTCGTCAGTGTGCTTGAGCCACTTCTCGAGGTTCTCCGGCGTGTTCTCCAGAATGCCTGCGCCGATGGTGTCACGGCAGGCCAGCATCGTCAGGTTTGGCCCTGGCCCTGGCACGATCTTCTGGGTTTCCGGATCGCGGTAGCCCGAGATGTAGGGCATGCCCTGGCCGGCGATCACGGCGTTCGTGCCATTCACCCGGTGGCAGGCGAGACACGCGCCAAAGGCGGGCGGGGCATCCACCACGTCGGCGGTGTCGGGGTTGCCGTCCACCGGCGGCGTGCGCCAGGCGGCCACCCAGGCATCGAAGTTTTCCTGAGGCACGACCTTGACCTTGAAGCGCATCCAGGCGTGTGCGCTCCCGCAGTACTCGGCGCACTCACCAAAGTAGTCACCCACGCGCTCGGCGGTGAACTGGAGCTTGTTATTGTGCCCCGGCATGACATCGAGCTTGCCGCTGAGTTGCGGCACCCAGAACGAGTGAATAACGTTGTTGCTCTGCATGTTGACCACAACGTTGGCGCCTACAGGCACGACCAATTCGTTTGCGGTCACCAGTGGTCCGGCCGAGGCGTCTTCCGGGTTGGCTGCGATGTCTGGGTAGGCAATCTCCCACCACCACTGTTTGCCAATGACCTCGACCTCGAAGCCATCCTGGACTTGGGCGGCTTGCGCCTGTTCGAAGATGACCCTGACTGTCGGGATGAAGAGGGCCAGCAGGATGAGCGCCGGAACGACGGTCCAGGCGATTTCCAGCACCTTGGAGCCGTGCACCTGCTCAGGCCGCACATTGTTTCGGCGTCGGAAGCGAATCACCGTGTAGGCGATGGCGAACTGGACGGCGACGAACACAATCAGGGCGGCCCAGAAGATGATCTGATACAGCCACTGGATTTGTTCTGTCTTGACGTTCTGCGGAGAGATGGTGGAATACGGCTGTGCCACCTCGGGCCCGCACCCTGCCAGCAACCCCACGACGCCGACCAGCGCCAACATCGGGATGACGCGCGTCCAGCGCCCGCCACGCGATGTCTCACTAATCCCCTGGCGCGGACCGAACCTGCTCATTCCCGCTCCCTATCATCCCCGGACCATGTGCGTTGCGCGCGAGCCCGCCCTCCCCAGGACACGGGCCACACCAATGCACAGCGGAACACTAACCAAGCCCGGCAAGCGGGTCAACCCCCGCTGCGTTCACTCAGGGCTGCAACATCTGCTCCACCGTGACGAAGCTATAGCCGTTGTCACGAAAGAACTGGATCAGCCCAGGAAGTGCTTCGAAATCTCCTGCGGCCGCAGCGCCTACGTGCAGGAGCAGGATTTCATCCTCCGCCAGGTTAGTGGTGCAGTAGTCAATGATCTCCTGCGAACCCCAGCCAGCCCAGCCGTGCGAGTCGCACGTCCACCAGATAGTGAGATAGTAGCCATTTTCGTACAAGTAGCCGAGTGATGTTGCATCGTAGTCGCCGTATGGGGGGCGGAAGTAGGGGCGCATCTCGTAACCGGTCAGGTTGCGCACCAGATCTTCCGTGCTGGAAAGTTCCTGCGTTACCTGATCTGGCGTCATTGGTGGCATGCCGGTGTTGGCCCCGGTGAGCGAGGCGTGATCCCAGGTGTGGTTGATGAGCTGGTGCCCTTCGCTCACCATCCGCTGCACGAGTTCGGGATTCTGTTCGGCCCATTGGCCCGTCATGCCGAACGTGGCCTTGATGCCCTCGTCCCTCAGGTAGTCGAGAATCTGGGGGCCATAGCCGGTGTCTGCGCCGGCATCGAAGGTCAGCGCCACTTCCAGGCGGCCGTTCGTGCCACCTTCAATAATCTGACTCATGCCGGAGCCGTCTTCACCGGGAGCGGCAGGACGGCCCGTGTCCGTTAGCGGCGCGACCGCCGCCGGCGCGGCCACCGGCTCTTCCGCAATGACATCGGCTGGAGCGGCATCCGGCGCGGGCTCCGTGACGACGGGCGCCTGGCCCGTCGCTGGATCGATGACGGCGTCGGTCTGCGTCACAACATCGGGTGACGCAGCGGTATCGGCTGTATCCTGCTCCGGCTGTTGGACGGGGCCTGTCGCCGCGACATCAGGAACATCCTGCGCGAAGGCGAGGCTGCCCGGGGTCTGTGCCGCTGGTATCACCGTCGGTTCGGCCGTCGGTTCCACCTGGGTCACGGCCGGCGCCGGCGCGGTGGGCGCATCGGGTGCAGCCAGCACGGCGCTGGGCGGCGCATTATTGACGGGGACGACGGCGGGCGATCCCGCTGCGCACCCACTCAACAGCAGGACACCCCAAAGCGCAACGGTGGCGATTCCGCCTCGCCAGTGCCGTTGCATCAAACCAACTCGCGACGTTCAGACATTGTGGGAGAAGTGTAACATCGGCCGCTTTTGCCCCAGGATGCCCCAGTCTTACCAGATGCCAAGTTCATCACGCGCATCTTCGCTCATCATGTCCGGAGACCACGGCGGGCTCCAGACCAGCTTGACATCGACCTCGCCCAGGTTGGGGAGCTCGCGCATGGCGCCGGTGACTTCCTGCACGATCACCGGGCCGAGCGGGCAGCCCAGCGACGTGAGCGTCATGGTGACCAGCACATCGTTGGTATCTGACACGTCAACGTCGTAAACGAGGCCGAGATCGACGATGTTGATGCCGATCTCTGGATCAAAGACGTTTTTCAGGTTGTCGCGCGCCTGCTCGGCGGTGAAATCAGCCATTTCCCTGTATCCCTTCGTCGACCGGCGCGTACGACGGGATGATCGCGCGCCGAGTTGAATCAGTGTACCCGGAGCACCGATACCGGGTGCTATGATATGTGCGCCATGGCGCACATATCATCCTTGTCCCATGCGAATCCAGCGGCTGATGATTGCGAGATCGCGGCGATCCATCCACCGGCGGTCTTTGCGGCCCGGGCCGCCCTGGCCGCCCTGCCGCCTCCCGCCGATGTCTCCGCGCTCTTTGCCCTCGTGGCCGATCCAACCCGCCTGCGCCTGCTTGCAGCGCTCTCGGCTGGTGAGCTGTGCGTCTGCGATCTGGCGGCGGCAACTGGAATCAACCGCACCCGGGTCTCGCATCAGTTGCGCATTTTGCGTGAGGGACGGTTGGTGCGCTCCCGCCGGGAGGGGCGTGTCGTCTTCTACAGCTTGGATGATGCCCATGTCCATGATCTGCTGGCCATGGGCATTGCGCACGCGCGTGAAGGACAGGCGGGCCGGTGATGGCGCCAGACCCCGCAGCCGCAAACGGCCTTTCGCCCGACTCGCTCCCAATTGTGGTCCAGGGCGTTCCCATGCGCTATCGGGTGCGCGGCATGGACTGCGCCGACTGCGCGCGCACCTTGCAGAAGGCCGTTGCGGGATTGCCGGGGGTCGATGATGCCCGCGTGAATTTTGGCGCAGCCACGCTTACCGTGACCCCGGCCGCGACCCGGCCGGTTGCCGCCATAGATATCGCCGTGACCGCCGACCGCGCCGGGTTCGAGGTGACGCTGGAACAAGGCCGCCAACCGGCACTCGCAGACCAGATCACGTGGTGGCGGGATGTGCGGCTGCGCTGGGTGCTGGTGGCGGCGGCCCTCTGGGTCGTGGGCATGGCGCTGCAACTCGCGCACGTGAGCACCCTGCCCGATCTGGCATTCGGCGCGGCGATTCTGTTGGCCGGGTGGCCCTTCGCGCGAGCCGCGTTGCAGTCCCTGCGTGCTCGCCGCCTGGATATGAACGTGCTGATGACGACTTCGGCGATCGGGGCGGCAGCGTTGGGTGAATGGAGCGAAGGCGCGGCGGTCATTGTGCTCTTCGCGGTTGGGGGCGCGTTGCAGGAGCGCACGCTGGAGCGGACGCGCGGCGCCATCCGCAGCCTGATGGCCATTGCCCCGGCCACCGCTTCTCGCATCGATGCCAGCGGCCAGGAAACGGTGGTTCCCGTTGAGGCCCTCCGCGTGGACGACCTGGTGCGAGTGCGCCCCGGTGAGCGTCTGCCAGCCGACGGGTTGGTCGTGGAGGGGATCAGCGCCGTTGACCAGAGCCCGATTACGGGCGAGTCAATCCCGACCGACAAGTCCACCGGGGATGCCTGCTACGCCGGCACGATGAATGGGTCTGGCGCGCTGCTGCTCCGCGTTTCCCGCGCGGCCAGCGATTCGACGCTGGCGCGCATCATCACGCTGGTGGAGGAGGCCCAGGGAAGCAGAGCGCACCAGCAGCAACTGGTGGATCGGTTCGCTGCCGTTTACACGCCGCTGGTCATTCTTGGCGCGGTGTTGTTGGCCGTGGTTGGCTCCTGGATCACCCAGGAGACCAGTACCTGGGTGTACCGGGCACTGGCGTTGCTGGTCATCGCCTGCCCGTGCGCCCTGGTGATTTCCACCCCGGTCTCCATTGTCTCTGCAATCGGCGAGGCGACGCGGCGGGGCATTCTGATCAAGGGGGGCACCGCGCTGGAAACTGCCGGGCGTGCGCAGGTGGTCGCGCTGGACAAGACCGGCACCCTCACAGCCGGTAGGCCGATTGTGACTGAGGTGGTCTGCCTGTCTCCTGATCTGGACGCCCGGTCGCTCCTGAGCCTCGCCGCATCGGTCGAGGCATACTCTGAGCATCCACTGGCTCGCGCGGTGCTTGCGCACGCCCACCTGGCCAGCGCCGAACTGGTCCTTGCGAAGAACTTCCAGGCGATTCCCGGCAAGGGTGCGTACGCAACCATTGCTGGCGACGAGGTGGCGGTTGGCAGCCTCCGCCTGGCGCGCGAGCTTGGTCTCGCGACAGGTGACGGCACGCCAGAGCCCTTGCGGCAGGAGATGCAGCGCCTGGCGGCGGCAGGCGCAACTCCGCTCTTCGTCGCGCGCCGGGCGGGTAACCGCTGGCAGCCACTGGGGGTCATTGCCGTCGCTGACGCGGTACGCCCGCACGCGGCCGCTGCGATTCAACGCCTCCGCGCGGCTGGTGTGCAGCGCGTGGTGGTGTTGACGGGCGACACACGCGCCAGCGGCGAGGCTGTTGCCCGCGCGGTGGGTGCGGATGAGGCCATGACGGAGCTTTTGCCGCAGGACAAGGCGGTAGCGGTGGCCGCCCTTCGTGAGCGTTATGGCCCGGTCGTGATGGTCGGCGATGGCGTGAACGATGCCCCGGCGTTGGCAGCGGCGGATGTGGGCGTGGCGATGGGCGCGGCGGGGACGGACGTGGCGCTGGAGACCGCCGACATTGCGCTGATGGGCGATGACTTGAATGGTCTTGCGGATGCCCTGGTTCTCTCCCGGCGCACGAGCCGGGTGATCAAGCAGAACGTGACCTTCTCCTTCCTGATCAAGCTGTTTGCGCTCGTGCTGGCCGTCTTCGGCTTCGTCAGCCTCTGGATTGCTGTCCTCGCCGACGTTGGAGCATCGCTGATCGTTACGGCGAACGGCCTGCGATTGAGCCGGGGTGGCCGCCGCTAGGGGCTTGCCGGCGACGTCAGCCCGGTGGTCCTTCGCACCCTATGCCGTCGCCATTGCCATCGAAGTGATGTGGGTCGGGCGGCAGGACCCGGATGTGGTCATGCGGAATGTCCGCGCAGGAGAGGTCTGGCGGGAAGGGCGGGATGCAGACATCCGGGTAGGCGGGGTCGCAACCTGGTCGATTGTCTGCGGGCGGAGCGGCCGGGAAGTTGGTTGGCGCGAGGGGCGCCGGCGCCTGCGTTGATCGTGCTGCAGCAACCTGCGCGGTATTGGACGACGCGCGGTACGGCATATCGCAGGCAGCCCAGAGGCCAAGCTGGTAATCCTGGGCGAAGGTCTCGGCGTCCAGCAGTGCCTCCAGGTACAGATCATTCGGCGTATTACGGTAGCGCTCGGCAAAGCCAGCGCGTACCAGCGCCTCATTGAGCAGGTAGACCTGGCCGGTGCCAAAGTCCGCCCACACCCAGCGCAACAGCCGGTTGTACTGGTCGCGATCCTCGACGTCCTGTTCGATCCAGATGTCGCCGCCGACGTTCAGCAGGGCTTTCAGGAAGCGTGAGGCCTCCGGGCCGTAGCACTCCTCTTGCTGGTAGCCGCCGCCGACCTCATGTGTGTCGATGCCGACCAGGCGCACGCGCTCATGGCGGTTGTCCAACCAGACCTCGATGGTGTCGCCGTCGTCGACGGCGATCAGGTCAACGGGTTCGGCGTCGGCCGGGATGGCGGTGGTCCACGTGGCGGGTGCAATGCCGTCTGGCAGGGCATCGCACGCAATGCCATTGCCATCTGGGTCGAGGGCGCGTTCACCGCCGGGGTTGTCGTCGTAGACCGTTTGGGCCCAGACCCAGCTATTGAAGTCGGCGCACGTGTCCTGGACCGCGCGTGTGCTGCCCGGGCTTGCGAGTGAACCCAGCAGGGCAAAGGCGGCGAGGCTGCAGATCAGGCGCGTGCGGGTGAAGACGGTCATGCTTCTCGCTCGTGTTCACGGTCGTGAATCTCCCAGAGACGCTGCAGCCAGTCTGGCACAGCGGCATCCGGGCGTACATCATCGCGTGGCGTGTAGCCCTTGATATCCAGGATTGGCGTGCCGGGCCAGGCGTCGATGCCTGTCACCCAGAGCGTTGCCCCCTCGCGTCGCACGAGGCGGGGTGTACTGAGGCCAATAGGGTTCGGGCGCTGAGGCGTACGGGTGGCGAGCGCACCGACCTCAGGCATCTCCGCGCGCCGCTCTGGCCGCAGACGGTATCCGCGGTGAGCGCGTTTTGCCCGGTCGAGCCAGCACACCACGACGAGGTGGCTGTACTCCTCCAGACCGTCCAATGCATCTGCCCAACGCGGCAGGATTTCCAGCGTCGATTCGGTGGCGGGGTCGTAGAAGCCGTCGAGGTCAGACCATTCCTGCCCGGGGCGGACCACGGCGCCAATGGCCTGGACGCGGAACCAGCGCGTTTGCGCTGTGCCATCGTGACTCCCCATCGGTTATCCGTGCACCACGGGTGCGGGCGGCGCGGAGGCATGTAGGATCGTGAGCGATCCTGATGTGACAGGCGGGGTCTCGGGCACGCCCGCCGCGTCCTGCTTGCGGCGCACGCGGACCTCCACGGGAACGTCGCCAGCGACCGCGAAGTGCAGCGTGAGCTGGAAGACCTGGCCCTGCACGAGGCTGTGCGTGAGACCGATCAGCATCGGGTGCATGGCGCCGGGTTCCAGGCTCACAACGGAATGCGCCGGGAAAATGATGTCGCTGACCTCGTGCATGACCCGCTGGCCGTTTTCGAGGTGCGTTGCGTGCAGCGCAATCTCCGGCGCGATCTCCGTAGTTGCACCCGTGAGCCGGTCGGCTACCTCACCCGAATTCTGGATGAGGAGCGAAACTGGTACACCTGCGCGGGAGTCTGCCGGGGATGGCACGGGCGTGGCCTGCGTGGCGCTTGCTGCCTGGACCACGCGCAGCGCCAGGAGGGCTGCGGCACCGAGCAGGGTCCGGCGCGGCAACGCACTCATGATGCCGCGCCGGCTGCCGTTTCCTTCGCGCGCAGTTGGCCGCAGGCAGCGTCGATATCAAGGCCGCGCGAGTAGCGAACCGTGGTCGGGATTCCCGCCTCGCGCAAAATCCCGGCAAAGCGCTCGATGCCGGCAGGATCGGGGCGCTCGTAGGGAAGAACATCCACTGGATTGAGCGGAATGAGGTTCACGTGGCAGAGCCGACCCCGGAGCAGTTCGGCCAGCTTGCGCGCGGTGTCGTCGCTGTCGTTGATACCGCGCATCAGGGCGTACTCGAACGAGACACGACGGCCGGTGCGCTCGATGTACTGGTCGATGGTCTCCATGAGCATGGCAATCGGGTAGCGCCGATTGATGGGCACCAGTGCCGAGCGTTGCTCATCGTCTGGCGCGTGCAGGGAAACGGCCAGGTTGACCGGCAAGTCCTCGTTCCCGAGCGCGGCGATGCGCGGCACGATGCCCGAGGTAGACACCGTGATGCGGCGCGCGCCAAGGTTCAGCCCGTCGCGATCGTGGACGATGCGGATGAACTTCATGGTCTCCGCGTAGTTCTGCAGGGGTTCGCCCATGCCCATCATGACGATGTTCGTCAGGGTGCGGCCCCGCTCACGGGCCTCGCGCGTGGCCCCCACGACCTGGGCCACGATCTCCCCGGCGCTCAGGTTGCGGGCCAGCCCCATCAGCCCGGTGGCGCAGAACGCGCAGCCGACAGCGCAGCCCACCTGGCAGGAGACGCAGACGGTGGCGCGGTCGGGGTAGAGCATGAGCACCGTTTCCAGCAGCTCGCCGTCCCGCGTGCGATAGAGCGTCTTGATCGTTTCGCCGTCATCGGCGGTCACGGTGCGCACGGGCTCGAGGGTATCCATGGGCACTGCCGACTGGAGTTCCTCGCGCAGCGTGGCCGGGATATTGCGCATGGCGGCGTAGTCTCTCGCCAACTGGCGGTACGCCCAATTCCAGACCTGGCGGGCACGGTAGGCCGGGTGACCAAGCTCGGTCACGCGGGTTTCCAACTCGGCCAGCGTGAGGTCATACAAACCGTGCGGGCGGGAGCGCCGCGATATCGCCGGCCGCACGTGCGCCTGTGGGGAAGCGACGGAAACTGTTTCAGAGGGAAGGGAAGCGTCGAGCATCATCACCGGTGAAGCGTAGCATCCGAACACGCAGAAAAGTGCCGTAAAATGACGATATCGTGTCGTGTGGGATGCTGAACGGTAGCCCAACGAAAGGACATGGGATGGCAAAGCACGCGTCGGATCAGGCTCTCCCGCAGCGGCGGGTCTTCGCGCAGGCGGATGCAACAGAGTCGCCGCAGGGTGGCATCGCCAACCCCATGACATTTCTGCTGTTGGCGATCCTGGCGATCGTCTTCTGGTGGAGCATGCGGCGCCGGCGGATCCAGGAGGAACGCTTTCGTGAGCAGCGGCGCCAGGAGACGGTAACGCACGCCGAAGAATCCGCCCGCAACGTCGCCCACATCATGCGCCAGGCGCCGACCCGCGCGCGTGCCGAGGCTGCCGCAGCCGAGGGACTGGCCGCAGCGGCGCGCGTGCCTGAGCAGCCTGCCGCCACGCCCGAACCGGACCTGAGCAGTGACAATGGCGCTGCCGAAATCGAGATGGCTGAGCATGAACTGCTGGGCACCCGGGAAGCTGCCGCTGCCCGGGCCGAACGCGCCGCGGAGTCGGAGGCCGCTGACGCGGCCCGCCGAGCGGGCCTGGAGGGACCGTCCGAGGAGCGCCGCATCGATGCCGGCCTCGCTGCGGCGGCGGAAGCAGCGGCCGACACGATTGATTTCAAGCGCGTCGAGATCGTTGACTCCATGGGCGGAAGCGGGCAGCGGGCGGAGCTTGCCGATCCCATCGACGCGGCGGATATCGCCCCGCCCGAAGTCGATCTGGTCAAAGCGGACGAGCAGGTCGACGCTGCGGAAGCCTCTCGCGCCGCACTGCGTGCCGGGTTGGCTGACCTCGATGCCGAGTCCGCGGTAGATGTGCCATTCGGCGCGGTTATCGGGGACGGCACGGCCACCTGCCCGGAGGGCTACCCGGTCAAGGGGAATCAGCAGTCCCTGATTTATCACGAGCCGGGACAGTCCTCGTACGCCGCAACTATCCCGGAGTTCTGTTTTGCGTCGGGTGAGGCGGCGGCGGCGGCTGGTTTTCGGCAGTCCCGCGCCAGGGGCGCGATCAAGCACGAGTAGCCGCTGGCGTGTTTACCGAAAGGAAAGGAGCGACACCGTGCCTCAATGGTTGATCTGGGTCATCCTGGTCATCATTGCCATCGCCATCATCTGGTTCTTCTGGAACCGCAGTCAGGAGAGCAAGGCCGCTGCCGAGCGGGCTGAGGCGGAGCGCCGGCGCGCGGCATCAGCCACGGCGGCGCGTACCCCGGCTGCGCCGCGCCCGGTAGTCCCGGCACCTCCAGTTGAGCCTCACACCGAGCGGGTTGAGTCACGGTTGCAGGACGCAGCCGATGCGGCGATGGGCACGGACTTGCCGGAAGAGACCGCCCGAATCGACGCGGCGGCGGCGAACCTCGCCCAGGCCCGGCGAGAAGCCGAAGCGGCAGCGGATCGCCTGGCTGACCGGGCCGATGCCGTGCTGGAAGAGGTGCGGCAAGCCGGCGAGCCACTCGTCATGGCGGATGAGCCAATCGATGTGGAGACCGTGCTGATCGAGGAACGCCAGAACGTCGCCAACCTGGCGGCCCAGGCGGGTTCCGCTGCCGCTGGGGAGGTGCCGCTGGGCGCTGTGCGCGGTGATGGCGGGCGAGACTGCCCACCCGTCTATCCGATCAAGGCAAACGCGCAGTCAATGCGGTATCACACCGCCGCCTCACGCAGTTACAGCCGAACTCATCCAGAGTTCTGCTTCACAACCACCAGCGCGGCGGAAGCAGCAGGCTACTCCCCGGCGCACGATTAACGATGCCCGGAGGCGATCCGGCTCCTGGTTCAGTCGTGCCGCGAGACCTGGGCGACGGGCTTGTGCTGCGACGCTCCAGCCTGGCGGATCGGGAGCGGATCGCCTCGTTTCACGCCAATACGCTGCTTGCCCCGGACGAAACGCCCCCACTGGACCGGCTCTATTTCTGGCTGCTGGACATGTTGGGAGGGGAACACCCCACCGGGCGGCCAGACGACTTTCTGTATGTTGAAGACACGGCTTCCGGGCAAATCGTTTCGTCCGTGGCGCTCTTCTCGGCGACCTGGACCTATGACGGGGTCGAGATCCCGGTCGGGCAACCCGATGTCGTCAGCACCGCTCCGGAGTATCGCCGGCGCGGACTGGTAGCGGCGCAGTTCGCGGAAATTCACGACTGGAGTGAACGCCAGGGGCACCTGATGCAGGTGATTCCCGGCATTCCCTGGTATTACCGGCAGTTTGGGTACGAATACGCGCTGAATCTGGAGGGTGGACGCATCGCGTACCGTGCGAACGTCCCTGATCTGCCCGCGGGAGAGAGCGATCCGTTCACGCTCCGCCCGCTGACCGAGCCGGACATTCCGTTCCTGGCCGATCTGTACCGGCAAGCATGCGCGCGCTCGCTGGTTGCCGTACCGCGTGATGCCGCCTTCTGGCGCTTCGATGCGTTCGGCCGCAGCGAACGGAGCGGCCTCGCCAGCGAGCACTTCGTCATCGTGCCGGCGGGGCAGCCAGATGCTCCCGTTGGCGTCGTGATTGCGGCGCGGCGACTCTGGGGCACGCAGCTTGGCGTGCGCTTCCTCGAAGTCGCGCCGGGCACGCCGATGGTGACTGTCGCCCCGTCGCTTCTGCGCGCGCTTGATGCGCTTGGTCCGCAGGCGGCTGCCCGCACGGACAAGACGTACGACGCCATTTGTTTCGAGCTTGGCGCCGAGCACCCGCTGTTCGACGCGTTGCCCAGCGCCCTGCCCCGTGAGATCAAGCCGTACGCGTGGTACGTCCGCATTCCGGACCTACCGCGCTTCCTGAATGTGATCGCCCCCGCCCTCGAACGGCGGCTGGCCGCCTCACCCCAAGCTGGATGGAACGGTGATCTCCACCTCAGCTTCTACCGGAGCGGCTTGACGCTGCACGTGGAGAGCGGGCGGATAACGGCCGAGTCCTGGCGGCCAGATCACGCAGAGGCTGGGGATGCCCTGTTCCCGGACCTCACGTTCCTGAAAGTGCTGCTCGGCTACCGATCACTGGCCGACGTGACACATGCGTATCCAGACTGCAATGTGGCCTCGTCTGCCGGCCAGGCGTTACTGCCGATCCTGTTCCCGCAGCGATACACTCACGTCTGGGACCCGACCTAGTTCGACCTGGATCGTCAATGGTCGCAGCGTGATAAACTGAGCGTCGCTGTTGCGAATGTCATGCGTTCTGGCGCCATAGCCAAGTGGTAAGGCACGGGTCTGCAAAACCCTGATCGGCGGTTCGAATCCGCCTGGCGCCTCCTGGCGGCATCCCCATGGGGATGCCGCTTTTGCATTCTGCGGAGATGTGGCGGATGACAATTCCGGTTGACCCATCCCTCGGAGAGACGCTTTCCTCACAGCGAGGTTTTGATGGCGCGTGGATCCATGTGCGGGTTGATCGCGTCCAGCTTCCGAGCGGGCGCGTCGCGACTCGCGAGGTAGTGGAGCATCCCGGTGCGGTTGCCATCGTCGCCATCACGCGAGACGGCAACGTCCTGTTGTTGCGGCAAGCGCATCATCCGATCCAACGTGTGCTCCTGGGATTGCCGGCTGGCACGCTGGAGCCCGGGGAGTCGCCAGAAGCCTGCGCCCGCCGCGAATTGATGGAGGAGACCGGGTATGCGGCCGGCGATGTGACGCCGATTGCGTCGTACTTCACCTCGCCGGGGTACACGAGCGAGCAATTGACCATTTTTCTCGCGGAAGAATGCGAAGGTGCGGCCGGGAGTGTTGACCCGGATGAGCTGATCACGGTCGTGTCCACGCCCGTGAGTGAGATTCCGGCAATGGTGATCCCTGGCTCAGCGCAGGTGCAGGACGCCAAGACGTTGATCGGGCTGCTGTTGCTCTGCCAGTTGCGCGGACTACGCTGATGATGCCATCGAGTCATTGCCTCACAGGCATGGCAGCTTCCTGCCAGAAAACCTGATAAACGACGGTATCCAACGGTCCTGATGTCGCAGCCAGGGGGACTGCCGGCGTAGACGCCACAACGAGACCCGTTATTGCGTGCGTCGATTGCGCTGGTCGGGCGTTGCGCTGTGCCAAACTGTCCGTTGCCTTTCCCACCCCCGGGCCATAGCATGGGGAGCAGGTTCGTTGCTGTTTGTGCTCGGGCAGGGAAAACGAGGCAAGCACCCCCGCAAGTAACGGCCACCAGGGGAGATGGGTTGGCGCGACGCCAATCGGATGCCGTGGTTGGTGAGTGGATGGCTCTGACCACGCTGCGCATCCGGCTCGCGCCCATACAGCGGGGAGGGATGGTTCGTGCTAGCACGGCGAGTGCTGTTGGTCGATGATCACCCGGTGTTTCGGACCGGCCTGCGGCGGGTGCTGGAAGCAACCGGACGCTATGAGATCGTCGGTGAGGCGGGCAATGCGCACGAGGCCATTCGGGCGGCGGAGGAAACGCGCCCAGGCCTGATTCTGCTCGACGTCCAGTTACCGGGTATCACCGGGCTGCGCATCACCCGCATTTTGCGGCGCAAGCAAACGCGCGCTCGCATTGTGGTGCTGAGTGTGCACATGGACGATGACCGCATCATTGAGGCAGTGCGTGCGGGCGCAGTCGCCTTCCTGCAGAAGGACATCGGCGCAGAGGCGTTCCTGGGATCACTTTCCCGGGTCTGTGCCGGAGAAAACCTGCTGCGCTCGGAGATGCTGGCGCGGCCGGAACTGGCGCGGCGGCTGCGGGCAGAGCTGCGGCTCCCGAGTGAGGTGAGCAGTGGTGATGGGCCGATGCCGCTCTCGACACGGGAACTGGCCGTGCTCGATTGCGTGGCGCAGGGGCTCTCCAACCGCGAGATTGCGGATGAGCTCTTCGTCTCCGAGCAAACAGTGAAGAACCACATGACCTCGGTGCTGCGCAAACTCAACGCCACGGATCGGGTGGGAGCCATTCTGCACGCGGTTCGCCAGGGCTGGATGGAGGTGACGCCACCGAACGCGGCCCAGGTCGCCCTGGGACGCAGTGGTGAGGAGATGGTCGAGGCACAGACCGCCTAGACGTGCGAAACCGCGTGGCCCTTGCTGGCAAGCAGCGCCAGCAAGGGCCACGCTTTGTGCCCGGTATACTCCGCGCAATTGGAGCTCAAAGATCGCAGTTGTTGTCAGGAGCAGCGTAACCATGGACCTGATCCCGTCGGATACTCGCGTTTTCCTGTTTCACAGTGCCACGGCGTCCCGCGATACCAGTGGCGCGATGGATGATGTCAATCAGTGGCTGAGCAAGGACCGCTCGGCGGGGCAATACGCGAACTTGCGCGTCAAGGACATCAGCGTCACACCGGATGGCGCGGGCGGGGTCTACACCGTCGTCGTTTGCACGCTGGGCCGCGTGGTCGATACTGTGGTGGAGACCATCGTCGAGGCTGCCGAGTAGGGCGGCGTCACGACGTGTCCTCGCGTGTCGCACTTCTGGCGGGACCCACGACCTATCGCGGCAATGCCTTCCTGGAGGCTGCACAGAAATTGGGTCTCGATGTCCTGCGGGTGGTCGATACACCGACCGCGTTGGCGTCAGGTGTGCACGGCAATTGGCTCGAACTTGATTTTGCGGCGGAGGAAGCAGCGATTGCTGCCCTTCGCCGCCTTCACGCCCAGGAGCCGCTGGCCGCCGTAGTGGCGCTCGACGATAGTGCCACCATGCTGGCGGCCAAGGTTGCGTCGGCATTGCATCTACCCCACAACGACCCGCAGGCGGCGCTTGCGGCGCGGAACAAGTGGGTGATGCGAGAGGCACTGACCCGGGGCGGGGTGCCGGTGCCAACGTTTCGGCGCGTTGCGCTGGACGACGATCCTGTGCCCGCGGCGAAGGAGATCGGCTTTCCGGTGGTCGTCAAGCCGATCACGCTCTCCGGGAGCCGGGGCGTCATTCGTGCCAATGATGTGGCCGAGGTGCGGGCAGCGTTTGCGCAGGCGCGGGAGATCACCCTGGCGGCAGGGCACGCGCCGGATGAGGGGGTGCTCCTGCTGGAGCGCTACCTGCCCGGCATAGAAGTGGCACTGGAAGGGCTGCTGACGGCCGGTACCCTGCAAACGCTGGCCATCTTTGACAAGCCCGATCCGCTCGAAGGTCCGTACTTCGAAGAGACGATCTACGTCACGCCCTCGCGCCTTGCGCCGGAGGTGCAGGAGGCGATCTCCGCTCGCACGGCGGAAGCAGCAGCGGCGCTGGGGCTGCGCGAAGGCCCGGTGCATGCGGAGTTGCGCATCAACGATGAGGGCATCTGGCTGATCGAGATGGCCGGGCGCTCCATCGGCGGGTTGTGCTCAACCGTGCTGGAATTTGGCGCGGGCATCGGCCTGGAGGAGCTTATCCTCCGCCACGCCGTGGGCGCGGCGCTGCCCAATGCCACCGGAATGGATCACGCGGCCGGCGTCATGATGATCCCCATCCCCCGGGGCGGCATCCTGCGTGGTGTATCCGGCACAGAGGACGCGGCTGCCGTCCCCGGCGTCACCGGCGTGGACATCACCGCGCCGTTGCACCAACCACTGGTGCCGCTGCCCGAGGGC
Source organism: Thermomicrobiales bacterium (assembly GCA_034431475.1). GTDB lineage: Bacteria > Chloroflexota > Chloroflexia > Thermomicrobiales > UBA6265 > JACCXM01. The sequence goes on from DAOUDE010000024.1 coordinate 246,903, forward strand.
GCCAGCTACCTGGGCTTCATCTTCGCGCAGGGTGCGACCCCGGAAGGCGTTGAAGCGGCGCTGCGCACGGCTCATGCGGCGCTCAGTTTCCAGATCGGACCGGCAATCTTGCTGCGCGTAACCTAGCAAGGCGCTTCGTGCGCTCAATGCGGCCCGGCCGGCGCAAGCGTCAACCCCAGGATTGTCGCGAGGTCCTCCATCGATTCCGCGATGGCGCGTGGCCCGGCGGCTTCCAGTTCACCCGGCCTGGCGTAGCCATACCGTACCGAGATTGTCTCGATTCCGTGATGCCGCGCGCCGAACACATCGTGCTCGCGATCGCCAATCATGATTGTGCGGCGAGGATCCATCGGCGCGCGGAGATCGGCCAGGACGCGGGCGATGACATCGGCCTTTGAGTGGATGCCGTGATCGGGGCTGGCGCCACCCATCACCGCGAAGTGGTGATCCAGCCCGAAGTGTTCGAGGATGCGGTGGACATAGGGCTCCGATTTGGTGGACGCTACAACCAGCGTTGCGCCGGTCTCGCTTGCGGCGTGGAGGAGGCTGGGCGTGAGCGGAAACACCTCGTTTTCCAGCAGCCCGACCGCGCCATAGCGCTCGCGGTAGACCCGCGTCGCTGTAACAATCTGGGCGTCATCAAAGCCGAAGGCTTCCGTGAAGGAATCGCGCAACGGTGGCCCGATGAAATGCGTCAGGTCGTCCAGGTTGTCGACCGCGATCCCGAAGTGCGCCAGCGCGTGCTGCACGGAGCGCGTGATGCCCACCTGGGAATCGGTCAGCGTGCCATCCAGATCAAAGATGATCAGGTCGTACGGATATTCGGAGTCGGTCACATCGTGGCCCTCATGATCGCAAAAAAGCCCTCCGGAGGTGATACCCGGGCGGCGTGGCTGCGGCAAGAAAGACGCATGGGCTCAGACCAGCCCCAGGCGGACGGCGCGTACGGCAGCGACGGCCCTGGATGAAACGCCCAGGCGTTGCAGGGTTCTGCCGACGTGCGCGGAGGCGGTGCGGGGGCTCATGACCAGCGCTGTGGGACATCGTCGAAGGCCGGAATCTCCAGGTTAGCCAGGAGTTGATCGACTTCTCGCCGGCATTGAGCCTGCCCTGTTCATACGCGGCGGCAGAGGCCATCGGCTGCAGACCTGCGTTGGCCTCTGCCGCCACGTTGCGTTCGCGTCATCGGCTGATATGAGAATGCATGAAATCCAGGGAAGTGTCGAATGCGAGACATGTGATGAAGCTACCGTGGACCCGGCTCAGGTTCGGGTGCCGGTGCGGTGAGCAGGGCGGCCTGGGCCTGGTCTGTCAAGCTCAGGGAGGGTGACTGCACATAGAACACCTCTTTGCCGCGCAGGCGGAGACGTGCGGCGATGTCGTCCGTCACGAGTGCGGTGTCGTCTGCACTCTCGCCGTTGAAGACGCCGTGCCAGCGGCCCTCCTCGTAGCGCGCGAGCGCAGCGGCGAAGGAGCGAGCATCCTGTTCGGTATCCCAGGCGGTGCGCCAGACCAGCGCTTCCTGGCCGCTGGCGTTCGCCCACAGCGCGTACCGGTCGCCGTCCCAGCCAGCGGCGGCATTCCACGACGGGTCCGGAATGGTGTAGTGGCCCGTGACGCCGTTGAAACCACTTCCTGCAGGGAGATTGGCCAGCAGCAGCGCGATCTGGAGTTCGCCCAGCGTGTTCTGGTGGACCTCGCTCCACCCATCACCCATCGCCGCGGCAGGTTCCGGCAAGGCCAATGTCACCGGAGTGTCGCGATCGAGGTACTTCTCCTCGTGCAGGATCTGCTCGGTAGAAGCGGGCATATCCAGGTAGGCAGCGTCAACGGCGTCCCAGCCACCCGCTTGATGAAGCATCGCGACGAAGGGTTGGCCAGAGATGTACGGGAAGACCAGCGTCACTACCATCGCGGCCGGTGCGGAATCCAGTTCCGTGCTATCCGTTTGCGCCTCGCGCAGCAGATCGAACGTCAGTTCCGGGTGCCGGTTCAGGTAGAAGGTCGACGCTTCCATCGCATCGCCTTCGTACAGCGCGGCCATGGCCAGCGATGCATCGTCGTTGTCGCTGGTGATCTTTTCCATAAGGTCGTCGGGATCCAGGTGGGCGTCCTGCAGGGCGTGCACCACCTCGTGCGCGTAGTAATAGGCCTCGGCGCGGAAATCGCCGTCTGCAACCACGATCATCTCGTCGGTGAGCGGGTCATAGAAGCCGGCGACCTGCTCCCCGAGGAGGCGGACAGTGAGATCGAGCAGGTCGCTGCCCTCGGGCAGGAGGCCCAGCGCGATCAGAGCCCGCGTGGCGCCCGCCAGGTCAACGGGGTCCAGTTCCTCCGAGATCATGTCCGGAAGTTGCTGAACCAACTCGTCCCGGGTCAGGACCACATCGTCGATGTCACGCAGGGGGTCCAGTTCCCGGATCGCAGCAGTTTCAGCCGCGATGCCCGCGAGTTGCTGTTCCAGAGCCCGATCTGGACGTGGCGTTGCATCCTGAGCCTGGGCAAATGGGGCGGCGCCGGCGGCGAGGGTGAGCGAAACAAGGGCTGCGCGCGCCAGCGCAGGGAGGGATTTCGTCATGCACCGTCCTGTAAGCGTTGCCACACGACAACCGGACCCTCGTCCGGGTCATCTTCCGTGGCATCTGTCCTGGTCAGGCCAGCATAGGCGGCGACCCGTTGCGAAGCGATGTTATGGGGGGAGATCGTGGCCCGGATGGCCGTAACCCCTGGTTGCGTCACCGCCCAATCGGCCAGTGCCTGGGCGGCCTCCGATGCGTAACCCTGCCGTTGGAACGCCGGAAAGACGCTGTACCCCATGGTTGCCACGCCCTGTGCATCCGGCGGACCGCCAAAACCGCCCATGCCAACGATGTCGCGCGTGACCACCGTGATGTACGCGCGAGCGCCCCAGTCCGCACTCGCGGGACCAGCCGCGGCAATCTCGTGGAAGAAGTCCAGCGCGTCAGACATGAGCGGCGGCACGAGGTCGGAAACTGGAAACCGGGCGTGCAGGGCGGCTTCTGCCGCCGGCCGGTCGCGCGTCTTCAGCGCGGCCAGCGCCTCCGGGGTGAGCGGTACGAGGTGAAGGCGCTGGCTGCTGATGACGGTCATGAAATGCGATTGACGCCGTTGGTGAACACCTTGACGGTGTAGAGGGACGTGGTGCCGCAGATGTAGAGCTGATTCAGCCGCTCGCCGCCGAACTCGACGTTGGCCACCACTTCCGGCACCAGGACCTTGCCGATCAGTGTCCCATCGGGATCGTAGACGTGAACCCCGTCGAACGCGCTCGCCCAGAGGCGGCCCTCGACGTCGATGCGAAAACCGTCAAAGAAGCCGTTGGTGCACTCAGCGAAGACCTCGCCGCCGGAGACGCTCTTGCCGTCCTTGTTGACTGTGAATCGGCGAATGTGGCGCGGGCCGTCAGAGGCGTGCGTTGCCCCCGTGTCCGCGACGTAAAGCAGGCGCTCATCGGGGGAGAAGGCCAGGCCGTTCGGGCGGACCATGTCCGTAATGACGGCGGTCAGGTCACCCGTTGCCTCGTCGAAACGGTAGACATAGCACCCCTCGACCTCGGCAGAAGTCCGGATGCCTTCGTAGTCGGAATCGATGCCATACGACGGGTCGGTGAACCAGATCGAATTGTCTGACTTCACGACCACATCGTTCGGGCTGTTCAGGCGCTTCCCCTGGTAGTTGTCCACGAGTGTGGTGACAGAGCCGTCGAACTCGATGCGGCTGACGCGGCGGCCGCTGTGCTCGCAACTGAGCAGGCGGCCCTGCCGGTCAACGGTGTTCCCGTTGGTGTTGCCCACGCCAGTGCGGAACACACTCACCGTGTTGTCCGCCGTATCCAGGCGCAACTGGCGGTTGTTCGGGATATCGCTCCAGATGACCGATTTCCAGGCCGGCGACCACGCCGGCCCTTCCGCCCAGGCGTACCCCTCGGCGAGCTTGTAGACCCGCGCGTTCGGGTTCATGCATGCCTTGAATCGGTCGTCGAGGTACTCAAACTCATGCGCAGCCACGGCTTCTCCTTGCCACCTCAGCCTCAATGTCGCAGCCGATACGGTATCACGCGCCCGGAGCGTGCTGCCGGGTGAGCTACGGCGGGCGCGTGCCTGTGCCTGTCACCGGGCCTGATCCACCTCCGGGAGCACGCGAAGTCCGTATTTCTACCCATGCTTCCGGCCAGAGTAATCAGCATAATGTGAGCAACGTGGGAACTGCGTCGTTGGAGGCCTTGCATGGACATTGAGCAGTTCGATTCCCTGACGAAGCGGCTGGCCGCGCCAGCCTCCAGACGGCGCGCGCTCAGCGCCGTCGCAGCATCCGGGTTCCTTGGTGCGCTGGGCCTGGGCCGGGGCGAGGCGGCCCGCGCTGCACAGGCGAATGGTGGCGCGTGCAGCGTTCCATTTACCGTGGTGGTGCGGGAAGGCCCCAGTGCTGAGCGTCCCTTGTTTCGTGGCGGTCAGCCCGGTGAGCTGAGCGGCACGCTGCAGTTCACTTTGGCTGGGAACGGGAACCTGGAACAGGCAACCCTGGCGCTTTCCGACGGAACCTCGCTACCGGTGGTGGGGCAGGCCACCGGCTACGCGCTCCAGGCGCGGATTCAACTTGCTCCCAATCTGGCGGTCGTGGCAGTCGGGGTCGGGGAGCAGGAGATCGCGGCCTGTGGCGGCGCCATCGATGGCCCTTCCAGCGGACCGCAGGTAGGTGACATCGGCGACTGGCACGCTGGTAGCGCAGCTCAACAGGCTGCTGGCAGCGGCGGGCGGGGGAAGCGGAACCGGGACAATGCCCAGGGAGAAGCAGGCGGCCAGAGCGGGCGCGACAACCGGGCTCGGGGTCAGGGCGGGGGGCAGGCCGGCGCGGCAGGTGCGGTTGGCTCAGGCGGCGGTGGTGGTGGCGGGGGCGGCGGTGGCGGGGGCGGCGGTGGCCGCAACAACGGCCGCGGCCAGGGTGGTGGCAACGGCGGTGGCCGGGGTGCGACGCAGGAGCCGGTGCCACCGCTCGCGAATGGCGCGTGCCCGCCGCCGCGTGCGCTGTGCGGCGGTTCGTGTTATGACCTGGCGACCGATCCGGAAAACTGCGGCCGCTGCGGCAATGTCTGCGATGCCGGGAAGCTTGAAGTCTGCGAAGCCGGAGCTTGCACCACTCCCGGGTGTCTGGGTGAAGGCGATCTTGTCTACTGTGGTCCCGAAGTGGGTTGTGTTGACGTACGTACCGACCATGATCACTGCGGGCGCTGCGGAAACATGTGCCAGGACGCTCAGTGCGTGAACGGCGTTTGCAGCACAGGTTCGGCTCAGTGCGCCTACGGTGAGACGCTCTGCGACGGCGAGTGCACAGACCTCAACTTCGACGATTGGAACTGTGGTCGCTGCGGCAACATGTGTGCCATCACCGATGTCTGCACTGACGGCGTGTGTGGTCCGGTGCAGTGTCCGGCGGGCACGACGCTTTGCGGCCTGGCCTGTGTCGACTTGCAGACCTCGCCCCACAACTGTGGAACCTGCGAGATTTCGTGCGCCGCGGATCAGTTCTGCAACGCCGGCGCGTGTACGGCGATCACCACCTGTTCGCCTGGCGCCACTTTCTGCCGGGAGATCGGCAGTTGCCGGGATCTGATGCAGGATGACGCCAACTGCGGCGAATGTGGCGTCAGTTGTGTGTCTGGGTACTCCTGCCGCGGCGGCGAGTGCATTGACGGCGGAGATCCAACGCGGTGCGTGCAGCCAGGTCTCTACTACTGCAATGGCAAGTGCGTCCAGATCGAGTTCGATCCCAACAACTGTGGGTTGTGTGGATTGACGTGTGCTGCTGGCCAGGTCTGCCAGCAGTTCAGTTGCATTGCCGCCAGCGCAGCCACGGTGTGCCCGGCAGGCCAGCACTTCTGCTCTGGCGCCTGCGTCGATCTCATGAACGATTCGAACAACTGTGGCATGTGCGGCACGGGTTGTGGTGGGCCGCAGTGCATCCAGGGCTTCTGCGGCGGTCCGGAGACTGGTGTCGATGACTGCGCGCTGCGTGGCTTCACGAACTGCAATGGCGTTTGCGTTGAGCTCGAGACCGACCCGCTGAATTGCGGTGCTTGTGGCGTAGCCTGCACTGATGGCCTGCCGTGCGCTAGTGGGGCGTGCGTGGAGCCTGGTGACCCGCAACTCCGCGCGCCAGGCGATGATTGCGCGGCGCAGGGCCTGGTGAATTGCGACGGCACGTGCGTTGATACCAGTTCTGATGTCTTCAACTGCGGTGGTTGTGGATTGGTCTGCGGCGTCTTCGACACCTGTGTCGGAGGCGCGTGTCAGTCTCCTGAGGACCAGGGCGTGCCGGGCCCGGATGACGGGAATGGCGATGCCAGCGGGCAGGCGGAGGGTCAACCGGCGGATAGCACGGATACCGCGCCGGTGGCGGAGACGTTGGTTTGCGGGGCGGGCCTTACCGACTGCAACGGAACGTGCGCGGATCTGGCGTCTGATCCTGCAAACTGCGGGATGTGCGGCCTCTCCTGCGGAGTTGACCTCTGCATCGATGGCCTCTGCATGGCCCAGGAGAGCCCGCCTCCTGCCGACGTGCCAGCGGAGATTCCCGCTGACGTAGTGGTGGAGGAGGCGCCGCCGCTGATTGAGGATTGCGCTGCTCAGGGTCTGACTGACTGTGGCGGCGCATGCATCGACATCTTCTCGGATCCGTTCAACTGCGGCGGCTGCGGGCTCATCTGCCTGGATGGGCAGACTTGCAGCGGCGGAACGTGCGCTTAGGCAGTCACTGGCGGGCGGCGGTTGGCCCACGGCTGCAGGGCCTCGAAGGCCGCTGCCGCCCGCATGACCCTGGCGTCGTGCCAACGCGGTCCCACGATCTGCAGCCCGATCGGCAGCCCGTCGGCGGTGAAGCCGGCCGGGACGCTGGCCGCCGGGTCCCCGGTCAGGTTGAAGGGAAAGGTGAAGGCAGTCCACTGCATGCCGGTGACGGGCTGCCCTCCAACCTCGGGCGGGAAGTTGATGCCGACCGGGAAGGGCGGCAGCGTCATGGTGGGGGTCAGCAGCAGATCGTACGTTTCGAAGAAGGCAGTCCCAGTGTCGATCAGGTGGTTCCGCGTCTCCTGCGCCCGGGCAATATCAAAGGCAGTGACGCCGCGGCCAGCCTCCTCGATCAGCTCCAGGCCTGGGTCGATCTTGCCACGCCACGCGGGCAGCAGGTCATGGATCATGCCGCCGATCAGCGCGTAGAAGAGCGTGTGAAAGAGCTGGTAGGGATCGGGCCAGCCAGGCGCTGCCTCTTCAACGGTTGCCCCTAGCTCCTCGAATCGACGGGCGGCACGCTCGGTGATGGCGCGCACCTCGGGATCGACGGCGGCGTAGCCGAGGTCCGGGCTCCAGGCCACGCGGAGTCCCTCGATTCCGCCGTCACACTGGTCATAGAGCGTTTCAGCAGGCCCGGGCTTGCTGAACATGTCGCGCGGGTCGTACCCGGCCCATGAATCCAGCATCAACGCGGCGTCTCGCACCGTGCGGCTGAGCGGTCCTTCCGAAACGAAGCTCGGCACCAGGCCATTCGGGACAAGCGGCACCTTGCCAAAGGTCGGCTTGATCCCGAAGACCCCGCAGAAGCTGGCGGGTTGCCGAATCGAGCCGCCGCCGTCGCCACCCGCCGCCAGCGGCCCCATGCCGCAGGCCACGGCTGCTGCTGAGCCGCCAGAAGAACCGGCGGCCGTGCGTTCGGGATTCCATGGGTTGCGCGTTGGGCCGAAGAGGGGATTGTCGGTTGGTGACTTCCAGCCGAACTCGGGGGTGTTCGTCTTGCCGAGGATAATGGCGCCAGCTTGCTTCATCCTCGCCACGACCGGGGCGTCGGTATCCGGCACGTTGTGCTCGTAGATGCAGGAGCCGTGCGTGGTCCGAATACCTGCCGTATCCGCAAGATCCTTGATCCCGAGCGGGACACCGTCGAGAGGGCTGAGCACGCGACCAGTGGCGAAGCGCGCGTTGGCAGCCTCGGCAGCGGCCATGGCCTGGTCGGCAACGACCGTCACGAACGCATTGACCGCCGGGTTGACGCGCTCGATCTGGCGCAAGACGGCCGCGGTGACTTCCGACGGCTGCAGCGTCCGGGCGCGGTAGGCCGCGCCGAGTTCCACGGCGGAGAGGAAACAGAGATCGCTGCCGGCAGTCGTCGCATCCGGGGGAGACGAGTTCACGCGAGTTTGCTCCTTGTGCAGAAACACCAAGCACGCCCGCACAGCATATACGCAATACTGCATTTGCAAACCGGATTGCGAATACCCTGAATTGCGCGTGATTCGTATGGCGAGCGCAAACGTGGCGCGAGCCGTATGCTGTTCTCTCCAGACACGGTGCTGTCAGGGACGAGGAGTGTCCAGCCGATGCTCGCAGGCTACGTGGCTCGCCGGCTGTTGGGAGCGATTCCCGTCCTGCTCGGCGTGTCCATGATTGTCTTCCTCTGCATGCAACTGGTGCCGGGCGATATCGCCAAGGCACTGCTCGGGCCACTCGCGACCGAACAGACCGTGGCCGAGTTCCGCCACTACCTCGGCCTGGACCAGCCGATTCCGGTGCAGTACGCGCGCTGGCTGGGCCGCGCCCTGCAAGGTGACCTTGGCCGCTCCTTCTCCAACAACATGCTGGTGTCCGACTTGCTGCAGGACCGCCTGCGCAACAGCGCCATCCTGCTGACGGGCTCGCTCATCATTGCCATTCCGCTCGGGATCGGGGTCGGCATTATTTCGGCTGTCCGCAGCGGGACGGGTTTTGACCGCGCGGCGATGGGCGCGACGCTCGTTGCCGCCAACATCCCGACCTTCGTTTTCGGGCTCGGGCTTGTCATCATTTTTGCGGTGCAACTGCGCTGGTTCCCGGTGCAGGGAATGTACGACCTGCGCGGCGAGGGGGGCCGCTTCGATCTGCTGAAGCACCTGGTGCTGCCGGCGTTCACGACGGCGATACCACCCGCCGCCATCATCGCGCGCCTGGTGCGCAGCACCATGCTGGAGACGATGAACCAGGAGTACATCAAGGCAGCGCGCGCCAACGGACTGCCGGAGCGTACCGTCACCATGCGTTACGCGCTGCGCAATGCCATGCCGCCCATCGTCACGATCACCGGTCTCCAGATCGGGTTCCTGCTCGGCGGCGCCGTCTTCACGGAGTACATCTTCGCCTGGCCGGGCATCGGTGACGCTATCTACAAGGGAATCCTGGCGCGGGATATCTCGGTGGTGCAGGGAGCGGTGCTGGTGGTGGCCGTCTGGTTTGTCCTGGTAAACCTGATCGTCGATGTCATCAATCTCGCTCTCGATCCCAGGTCCAGGGGGTAAGCGCGCATGGTTGCCATCACGCCCACCGCCGCAGAAGCCGCCTCGCCGCCCCGCCGGACATTTCGCCTGCTGGAGGGTTGGGACCGCTACGCCAGTGATCGAATCGCGGTGGTGGGGCTCGTGATTCTGCTCGTCGTGCTCCTGGCGGCGATTTTTGCGCCCTGGGTCGCGCCGTATGACCCTGATTTCCAGTACGAGGGCCTGCGCCGGGCCGCGCCAGGGGTGGAAGGTCACCTGCTGGGTACCGATGAACTGGGGCGCGATATCCTGAGCCGCCTCATCTGGGGCGGGCGGCTCTCGCTCCTGGTCAGCGTCACGCCGACCGTGATCGCGGCCATCATTGCGCTCGTCCTGGGGCTGGTGGCCGGTTACTTCGGGGGCAAGCCCGAGCAGATCATCATGCGCACGCTGGATGTGCTCTTTGCCTTCCCGGTCGTGCTCCTCGCCATCCTCATTGCGGGCGTGCTTGGCCCCGGACCGCGCAACCAGATCATCGCCATCACGTTCATCCTGGTGCCCTACATGGCGCGGGTGGTGGCCGGGCAGGTGAACACCCTGAAGCGGCAGGACTTCATCGAGGCGGCGCGCGCGACGGGCGCGAACGCACGTGAGATCATCGTGCATGAACTGCTGCCAAACGTCATCGGGCCGCTGATCGTCTACGCCACCGTCCTGGTTGGCTTCATGATCCTCGTCGCCGCCGGGCTCAGCTTTTTCGGGCTCGGGGCAAGCCCACCGGCGTCCGACTGGGGGTACATGGTCAACTCCGGAAAAGGGTCGATCACCACGGCGCCTCACGTCGTGGTCATGCCAAGCATCATGATCGTCATCGTCGCGCTGGCGTTCACGTTCATCGGAGACGGGTTGCGCAATGTGCTGGACCCACAGGGGCATGCGCCGTCATGAGTGAGACCTTGACCGACCAGGGGCGACGCGCTGGCGACGTATTGCTCGATGTTTCCGGGCTGGATATCGAGTTCCGGCAGCGGCGCAAGCCGCCGCGACGCGTCGTGAGCAATGTGTCATTCCAGGTGCGGCGCGGCACGGTTGTCGGCATCGTCGGCGAGTCTGGCTCCGGCAAGACCATGACGGCCAACGCCATCATGCGCCTGCTCCCGGCGGGTGGCCGCATTACCGGTGGGCAGATCGTCTTTGATGGAGAGCAGGTGCTTGAACTACGCGAAGAGGAGGTGCGCCGCCTGCGGGGCAAGCGGATGGCCATGATTTTCCAGAACCCCATGACCTCGCTCAACCCGGCCTACACCGTGGGCCGCCAGATGAGCGACATGCTGATGCACCACGAGCAGATGAGCCGCGATGCGGCGCTGGCACGGGCGCGTGATCTGCTGCAGGAAGTGGGCATTCCGGCGGTGGAGCGGCAGATCAACGCGTATCCACATCAGCTCTCCGGCGGCATGCGGCAGCGCGTCATCATCGCGATGGCGCTCTCCTGCGAGCCGGATCTCCTGATTGCGGACGAACCGACGACGGCGCTGGACGTGACGATACAGGCGCAGATTTTGGCACTGATGGACGAGATCGCCGCGAATCCCAGCCGCGCGATCCTGTTCATCTCGCACGACTTCGGGGTAATCGCGCGCCTCTGCGATGAGGTCGTCGTGATGTACCAGGGCCGGGTTGTGGAGTCCGGTCCTGTGCAGCGGGTGCTGGACGCTCCGGAGCATCCCTACACGCGGGCCCTGCTTGGGGCCATCCCGCGCCCGGGTCAGCGTGGAACGCGCCTCGCCACCGTTGACGAGCAACTCCTGGCGGGAGGGCGGGTATGACGGAGACACCGCTCGTCCAGGCCAGTCACCTTGTCAAGCATTTCCCGGTCATGTCCGGCAGCTTCTTCTCGCGGCAGACCGGCGTCGTGCACGCCGTAGACGATGTCTCACTGACCATTCCGCGCGGGCGCACCGTCGGACTCGTGGGAGAGAGCGGGTGTGGCAAGAGTACGGTCGGCCGGCTGCTGCTGCGGCTGCTCGACCTGACTTCTGGCAGTGTCACCTTCGATGGACAAGAGGTCACCGGCGCGGACAACAGCGCAATGCAGGCGATGCGCCGCCAGATGCAGATCGTGTTCCAGGATCCGCATTCGTCGCTCAACCCACGGCGTACGGTCGGGGAGATCATCACGCGTCCGCTGGTCATCCATGGCGTGGCTGCGAAGCGCGAGGCCGAGGCGACGGCAGGGCCCCTTCTGCAGCAGGTTGGCCTGCAACCCGACATGCAGGACCGCTACCCGCATGAGTTCTCTGGTGGGCAGCGGCAGCGCATCGGGATCGCCCGGGCGCTCTCGCTGCGGCCGAGCTTCATCGTGCTCGATGAACCGACCTCGTCGCTCGATGTCTCGGTGCAGGCACAAATCCTGAACCTGCTCAACGATCTGAAACGCGACCTCGGCCTGACCTATCTCTTCATCAGCCACAACCTGAACGTGGTTGAATACTTCTGCGACACCACCCTCGTCATGTATCTCGGGCGCATTGTCGAAGAAGGTCCCAGCGACGCGGTCCTCAGCGAACCGCTTCATCCCTACACGCGGGCGCTCGTCTCGGCGGTCCTTGTGCCGGAGGTGGGCAAGCAGCGGGAGCGGCTGGTGCTCAAGGGAGATGTCCCCAGCCCGATCAACCCGCCTGGTGGATGCCGTTTCCACACGCGGTGCCCGTGGGCAATGGAGATTTGCAAGTCGGTTGACCCACCGCTGCACGTGCACACCAGCGGGCGGCGGGTGGCCTGTCACCTCTTCGATGGCGAACCCAGTTCCTCCGGCGCGACCGGGAAAGGAGGCATTGCCACCACGGAGGCGTAGGCCGCGGACCTCATGGCGGCCTTCGATCCGATCGCGAACTCGGTCTGATCGAACGCGACATTCTGGGGATCTGGCAACACGGAAGGAGTTCATCGTGGACAAGGTCCTGGGACAGCACCTCTCCCGGCGTGGCGTGCTGCGCGGCACGGCGGCCACTGGCGCGGCGGCACTACTGGGCGGTATCGGGCAGGCGAACGCCATTTCTACTGGCGGCCGGCTGCGCGTATTCAGTGCGTCGGCGCTGGCCGAGGGCGGCAGCGGCACACTGATCATTGGGGTGCCGACGGCGCCGGATATCTTCGACCCGCACGCGACGGGTGGCTGGGATACCTACAAGCACACGCTGCAGATGTTCGAAGGTCTGTCGCGGGAGAACCTCACGGATCCGGAGAGCACCTTCCCCGTGCTGGAGCCGTGCCTGGCCGAAAGCTGGGAGATTTCCGACGACGGGCTGGAATACACCTTTCACCTGCGGCAGGGCGTGAAGTTCCACGACGGCACGGATTTCAACGCCGATGTCGTCGAGTTCAACGTGCGCCGCATCTGGGACAAGGACTTCCAGTACTACTATCCGCGCGCCAACAGTTTCACCTTCTACGCCTTCGAGCCGCTGGATACGATCGAGAAGGTTGACGACTACACCGTCAAGATGATCCTGAAGCGGCCCTTTGCCGAGTTCCTGCGCATGCAGAACCAGAGCTACGGCGAGCCCCTGATGATCAGCCCGACGGTGATTCAGGAGCAGGGGAACGAGGCGTTTGCCACCAACCCCATCGGCACGGGACGCTTCAAGCTGGTGGAGCGCAAGGAAGGTGAAGCGACCACCATGGAGCGCTTCGCCGGGTACTGGGGCGACGACAAGGCGCTCCTGGACAAGATCATCTTCCGCATCATCCCGGATTCCCAGGCCGGCATTGCTGCGCTGAAGGCGGGCGAGACCGACATGATGCTCTGGATTCCGCCGGATAGCCTGGCGGATGTCGAGGGCGCTGGTTTCACGATCTCCATGAACGATGGGCCGTACGTCAACTACTGGTACCTCAACTTCAAGAACGACATCACGGCCATCAAGGAAATCCGCGAGGCGATGAACATCGGGTTCAACCGCCAGGGGATCGTGGATGACCTGGCGATGGGGAGCCAGAAGGTGGCGAATGGCATCATCCCTCCGGGGTGCAACGCCTACTCTGCCGACTTCAAGGGCTTCGAGTACGACCCCGAGCGGGCCAAGGCGCTGGTGACTGAGGCCGGCTTCCCGGATGGAGCGGCGGTCACGTTCCGGGTCTCCGAGTACGGCCAGTACGGCGACGCCGTCGTAGCCCGGATGCAGCAGGAGTGGGGACAGGTCGGCATCAACCTCGAACTGGAAAAGATGGAATGGGTCACCTACATGCATGCGTGGGCCAATGGCCTGCCGCCGGAGCATGGTGGCCTGCAGCTTGGCTGGGGCATGAGCGCCGACTACTGGCTGCAACTCATCTCCCACTCCAAGTTCCAATCTCCAAACGGCACCAACTCCGGCTACTACAGCAATGAGCAGGTCGATGAGCTGTTCGATCAGGCGGCGGCCGAGCTTGACGACGCCAAGCGCCACGACCTGTACCAGCAGGCGCAGGAGATCATTCTGCACGAGGACTTCGCCTACATCCCGATCACGTTCGACCGTGCGCCGCTCGCGCTTTCGCCGCGTGTGCAGGGCTTCATAAACCCGCCGGAAGACTGGTTCCAGTTGTGGACGGTCTCGCTGGAGGGGTAAATCCGTTCGGCGTATCCGAGAGACATCGACGCTGTGCGTAAGGCGCCAGGACCGCGCTACCGAAGCGCGGTCCTGGTGTTATCCGGGGTGATGTGTGCGTCACGGCGATCGTTGCTGCTCGTTTGCCCCAGGCACTCGCGATGTGGAATGATCGTTACCAGTGACATGAGAGTGGCACCCCGACGTACGGATACGGGAGCGTTCTACCGGCAGCATGAAGACCTTTGTTTTCTCGGATATCCACGGGTGCTACGACGAACTGATGGCGCTCATCCGCCGACTCCCGCTGCAACCCGAGCGGGACCGCATCGTCTTCATGGGTGACTACATCGATCGTGGTCCGGACAGCAAGCGCGTCATCGAGCAGATGATGACCTGGCAGGAGCAGTACCCGCACTGGGTCTTTCTCACGGGCAATCACGAAGACATGATGCTCGATGCACTCCACAACGACGGGCGATTCTACGACGCCTACTACACCTACCCGAACCTCTGGCTTGCCGCAGGCGGCAAGGCGACCTGTCGCTCGTACCTTCCCGCGGGTGAGCAGCAGCGCGAGATCACGCTGACGCTGGCGCGGGAGGTGATCCCCGAGTCGCACCGTGCCTGGAGTGCGTCGTTGCCACGCTTCTTCGAGGATGACCGCTACATCTACGTGCACGGTGGCCTCAAGCCGGGCCGCACCCCCGGCGAAACTGACCCCTACGACCTGATCTGGCTGCGTGACGAATTCCTCGATTCACGCTACGACTGGGGGAAGAAGGTCGTGCACGGGCACACCCCGACGCTGAGCCGCGAACCCGAGGTGTATGCCAACCGCATCTGCATCGACACTGCGCTCTGCTACGCGCCGGGCAACAAGCTGACGACGGTCGAACTCCCCTCCGAGACGTTCTACTCCCAGCCGTGGCTCGATGCGACGCGCGGAGACTTCTCGGCCATCTGATCCTGGCCCTACCTGACCGCGTCATGCCTCGAGCTTGCTGGGTACGCCAGACAAGTCTCGAAGAGGCCAGGCAATGTGAGTGTGCTGGACCTCAAAGCTTCAGCGGGCTGCGGTACTACTTCCTCAATGAGGCGGTGTGCATCTCCGCCGAGTTGGAGACAACGCATGACACCTGGTACTGAGGAAGCGCTCATTCTCCCGCTGGCTGCGCCCAACGCGACGCTGGAGCGGGTCGGCGGCAAGGGAGCCGCGCTGGCCAACCTGGCTGTGGCGGGCTTCCCGGTTCCTCCGGGTTTCCAGATCACCACAGCCGCCTATCGCGAGTTCGTCGCGGCAAACGGCTTGCAGCCCACCATCGCCGCCGGGATGCGCGATCTGCTTCCGGATGACCCCACCTCGGTCCAGCACGTATCGACCGTGATCCGCGATGCGTTTCTGGCCGGTGTGATCCCAGAGCCAATCGCGGCGGAGATTGCACGCGCCTACGCCGCCCTGGGAGAACCGGCGGTCGCCGTTCGGTCTTCCGCCACTGCCGAAGATCTGCCTGATCTCTCCTTTGCTGGGCAACAGGAGACGCTGCTCGACGTGCAGGGTGACGCGGCGCTGCGCGATGCCGTGCGCCGCTGCTGGGCTTCGCTCTGGACGGGCCGGGCCATTGGCTACCGACGGCAGATGAACGTGCCGGCGGACGACGTGGCGATGGCCATCGTCGTGCAACAGATGGTTCCGGCGGAGATGGCGGGGGTCCTCTTCACCGCCAATCCGACGACCGGTGACCGTGGCGAGATGGTGATCGAAGCAACGCCGGGCCTGGGCGAAGCGCTGGTCAGCGGTGAAGTGACGCCGGAGTCGTACCTGATCGACCGCGACCGCCTGGAGGCAACCGCGCCAGGAGCAGGTGGGGGCGAGCGTCACCTGCTGTCGCCTGCCGCGCTGCGCGATCTGGCCCAGCTTGGGTTGCGTGTGGAGCGCCATTTTGGCGGCGTGCCACAGGATATTGAGTGGGCCATTGCCCACGACATGAACTGGCTGCTCCAGGCGCGGCCGATCACGAGTCTCCCGGCCGCGCCTCTGGCAACCGTGCGCTGGGAGTCGCCACGACCCGGCGCAACCTGGGTCCGGCGTCAGGTCGTGGAGCACATGCCGGAGCCGCTTTCCACCCTCTTTGCTGATCTCTACCTCGATCAGGGGCTGCAGGAGTCCATCACGCGGGTCGGCGAGATCATGGGGCTGGGGGAAGATTTCGCGGAGTTCATCGACGGTCCCTTCTTCATCACCGTCAACGGTTTTGGGTACTCACGGGCCAACTTTGACGTCAACTGGAAGACGATCCTGCTGCTCCTGAAGTGGATGGTGCAGGGCCCCATCTTCATCTTTCGGCACGGGGTCGCCCAGTGGCGCGAGTCCGGGCTGCCGCAGTACCTGGCAATCATTGCCCGGTGGCAGGAGGTCGATCCCGAGGCGGCGTCCGATGACGAGTTGCTGCGCGGTATCCGCGAACTTGCGATGGCGGATGCGATCTACTGGTTCTCAGCGGCGCTCGTCATTGGCGCGGCCAAGGTGAGTGATGCGCTCCTCGAAGGGATTCTGGCAGGAATCGCGCCGGGACTCGACCTGCATAGCGGTCAGTTCCTGCGTGGGTTCCCCGCGCCGATGATGCAGGCCGAGACCGACCTGGACGCGATCGCCCGTGGCATCCGAGGCTCAGCCGAGTTGCGCGAGATCGTCACGACGACGCCCGCTGACCGGTTGCTTGCAGCCCTGCCGAAGACGCCAGGTGGGCAGGTCGTGCGCAACGGTCTCCAGGCGTATTTTGCCCGCTATGGTCACCAGATCTACAACCTCGATTTCATTGCCCCAACCCTGATTGAATCGCCACTGCCCGTCCTGCTCGCGCTGAAAGCACTCGTGCGCGAGCCAGGGCAGGAAGCCTTGGCCCGGCAACGTGCGGTGGCACGTGAACGCGACCGGCTGACGGCGGAGGTGGCGGATGCGCTCGATCCGCTGCGCCGCTTCGTGTTCACGCAGGTGGTGCGGTGGGCGCAACGCTTTGCTCCCTACCGGGAGGAGGCGCTCTTTTTCGTCGGCGCGGCCTGGCCGCTACTTCGGCGATTTGCGCGGGAGTTGGGCCTGCGCCTGGCCGGGGCCGGGATGCTCGACACAGCAGAAGATATCTATTTCCTCGACAGCCATGAGTTGCAGCAGGCGATCACCGGCCGGGCGGCGGGAGCTCCGCGGCCGGAACTCGCCAGGCTGGCCCGCGAGCGCCGGGAGCTGCGCGAGGCGCGCAAGCGCCTGCACGCGCCCGCTGCGGTACCGCCGGAAGCAGTCATGCGGGTCGGCAGGATTGACCTTTCCGACCGCGAGACGCAGCGGCGGAATGCGGCTGGCGCGACGACCCTGCGCGGGTTTGCGGTCAGCCCTGGCCGGGTGACGGCGCCGGCCAGCGTCATCCTTTCGCCGGATGAGTTCGAGCAAATGGAGCCGGGCACCATTCTCGTCTGTCCGACAACTACCCCGGCCTGGACGCCACTGTTCGCGCAGGCGCGCGGCCTGGTCACCGATATCGGGGGAATCCTGGCCCACGGTTCGATCGTGGCGCGGGAGTTCGGGATCCCTGCGGTGATGGGAACGGGCAACGCGACGCAGCGCATTACGAATGGCCAGCAGATCACGGTTGATGGTTCGGCGGGCACGGTTGATTTGGGTTCCGACATGCCCGGCGGACCCGGATAGCATTCGCCCGGGTCTCAGGTGTTCGGGGCCGCCTCGCTCACCAGCCGCTCGTACTCGGCGATGTCTGCCTGGTACCCCCTGAAGCCGCCGCGCCAGAACTCGGGATCATGCAGGTCGATCCCGAAGCCAGCGGCAAGCTCGTTCGCTGTGCGCATGCCGGAGTCGGCGAGCAGCGCATCGAACCGAGCGTAGAAGCCTTCCGGCTCGCGGTCCTTCACCGCCAGCAGCCCGAGCGCAAAGAGGAGCCCAAAGGCGTAGGGGTAGTTGTAGTAGGCGATATCGCTGATGAAGTAGTGCGGCTTCGTCCAGCGGTAGACCGCGACCGTCGCAGGATCAACGGCGTCTCCGGTCACGCTGAGCCAGGCCTCGCGAGTGATCTCCGTCAGTTCAGCGGGCGAGAGCTCGCGCTCAGCGCGGATCGCGAACGCCTGCTGCTCGACCAGGAAGCGCGCGTGGGTGTCGAAGACGGTGGCGGAGAATGCGACCAGCCAGGAATCGAGCACGGAGAGTGCCTGCGCCCCGGTGGCCTGAGCCCGCGCCGCGCGCTGCGCCAGCGCCTCGCAGAAGGTACTGGCCGTTTCGGCCAGGGTCATCGGGAACGCCAGCGGGGCCGGGAGATCATCAGGCGGGTTCTGCAGCGGCGTTCGCCCGGCCTGCGCGGCCACGGCGCTGTGGTAGGAGTGCCCGAGCTCGTGCGCCAGAGTGCTCATCTGGTCGTAGACGGGCAGGTAGTTCATGAAGATGCGCGTCGCTTCGCCGCCGACACCAATCGAGAAGCCGCCACCATCCTTGCCCTGGCGCGGTTCGGCGTCAATCCAGTTCAGGCGGAACGCGCGCTCGGCCAGGTCGGCCATCGGCGGGTGTTCCGCCGCGAAGGTTTCCAGAATGAACTCCTGCGCCCGCGTGTAGGGCCAGCCCATCGGTTCGCCAACCGGCGCTTCGAAGTCGTACCCTGCGAGTTGGGGCAAACCGAGCAGCCGGGCCTTGGCGCGCAGATAGCGCTGGTACTCTGGCGTCGCCTCACGGATCGCCGTCTGCATGGCGTCCAGCGTGTCGCGGTCGATGGCATTCTGCGCCAGGGTGACATCGAGCGGATCATCCCAGCCGCGCCGCGCGGCCAGGACTCGCTGCTGCCCCTTGACCGCATTGATGGCAGCCGCCAGTGGCACACCGAGCGACTCCCAGGTGGCATTGATCGCTTCGTCCGCGCGTTGGCGCGCGGCGCGATCCGGGTCGTAGGCGAAGTTCGCGGCTTCGCTCAGCGCCAATTCCTGCGGCTCACCATTGACCTCCAGGGTGACCGTGGCGCGGC
Source organism: Thermomicrobiales bacterium (assembly GCA_034431475.1). Taxonomy (GTDB): domain Bacteria; phylum Chloroflexota; class Chloroflexia; order Thermomicrobiales; family UBA6265; genus JACCXM01. The sequence continues at coordinate 265,805 of DAOUDE010000024.1, forward strand.
CTCCGAGGTCGTCCCGCAGCGAGGACCACGCGGCTGCCCCGGCCACGCCAAGTTGTGCGGCAAGCTCCTCCTCACCGGGCGGCATCAGGTGGGCGCCAAGGTCCTGCACCCGCGCAAGCGTTGGGAGATGGGCCGCAACCGTTGGCGACTGCGCCGCGAGGACCGCGAGGTGGGCCGAGCCCAGAAGCGCCGTGAAGCGGGGGGCGATGCCGCCCAGGTCTGCCTTCACGAGATCCCAGGCACTGGAGGCCGCGCCGGCCGCCTCGTCCGTGACATCGGCGGCAACCAGGCAGTAGAGATAGCCCTCAATGCGGGTCGCGGTGGCAAGCAGGGCGTTGTACTGGTCGATGAGCTGACCCAGCGACTCCGCCGTGAGGTCCGTGCTTTCGGCTGCCGCCAGCGTCTCCAGGAGCCGAGCCGCGTCTGATTGCACCGACGTCATGGCGGCACGGATCTCAGGCGAATCGGGCGCCGGGAAGAGGGCATCGAGATCCCAGCGCGGCAGGACTTCCGCCGCGTTCGTTGTTGCGGTCATGCGTTCGTTTCCTCAAATACCTGGTTTTGCGTGGTGTGACTAGCCCTTGACGTAGGCCAGTTTCTCGGCAACCTTGCCATCACGTACGGCAAAGATATCGACGCCGCGCACGTGGCCTTCGCCCCAGGAGTAGCGCCACCGCACGGTAGCGCGGTTGCCCGCGGCGAAGACATCCTCAGCCACGAAGTGCGCGCGGGGGGAGCCGGCGAAGAACGAGACCCAGAAGGCCCGCACAGCCTCCTGCCCGGTGAAGCGCTCGCCGTCCGGAAACGGTGACGTGTTCTCGAACACGACATCCTCGGTCATCAGCGCCATGACCCCATCGACATCATGGGCGTTGAACGCCTCATTGAATCGGGTGATGGTCTTCAGTGTCTGCTCGGTTGTGGAGTCGGGCATGAGTCCCTCCCGGAGTGTGACGGCGATCAGGATATCCGCGTGTCTACCGCGCGGTCGATAAGCCGGTCCCGGAGGCGCTGCGCGTTTCCCAACGCAATGGCCAGGGGATCGTGTGCATCGAGGTTAGCCAACCCCGGTTGCCGATACTCGATCATGGGAATCGTGGTCAGATTGCCGCGCGGCGTGTAGTCCATCAGGATGAAGCCGTAGGCGAGATCGAGCGTGTGGACCAGGGTATCCAGAATCTCGGCGGTCGCCAACTCGTGCGAGATGGTGCGCTCACGGTAGCTGTTCAACCAGAGCTTGAGATGTTTGAGCTCCAACACCTTCTGGTCCGGGATGGTCACCAGATGCACGGTGGCAAAGTCCGGGTAGGCCGAGCGTGGGCAGAGACAGGTGAATTCCGGGAAGCGCTGGTACAGCACCTCCCGGTGGCCTTTCGGGGCAGGCCAGATTTCCCAGGTCGTAGGGTCGCTGGCGTGCACTACCGCGTCTTGCCCGTAGCTGTTCGAGCCGGGGACGTTGCTTATCTCAGCCACGCTCAGCCCGCTCCACCTGGGCGTGCGTTAGCCCAGCGATTCACACGCGACGCCATCGCCGTCAGCATCCAACCCGAAGATGTCGTTTCCGCGTCCTCCGTACTGGTCATAGAAGCCTTGGGCTTCGCTTTGTGACGAGAAATCGGAGCAGTTGTAATCGATCGTATTGTCGTCTTCCCAGTTTGGGTTGGCTGGTTCATAGTTCGAGCTGACCTGGTCGTCACCCAGGACATCCCACCAGTTATCTTGAGCCGCCGCCTGGCCAAATGTCGCGCCCAGCACGACGCCCCCCAGCGCCAGCGCCATCACGACCCGTCCCCCGCCCATCATCGAACTCCTCTCCACGCCGCGAATTGATGAGAAACACCTCGTTGCGCTGAGTTTACTCGGCTGGCAGCCGGCCGACGCCGCCGAAGAGCGTGACGGCCTCGGTCGACCCTTCGTTGCTGATATCGACCGTGTTGCCGTCCGGGAAGTACACGGCGTCACCTGCCCCAAAGGTCACGGTGTCGCCGGTGGTCTCTTCAGCGACTGCCGGTTGTTCGCCGGCGCTGACGCTCTGCGTGAAGTCGCGCAGGACGACGAAGCCGGGCCCACCCGTGGTCTTCATGGTGAACTCGCCCGCTGTCCCGGCCCCGAGCTCGGCGCCCGGCTGCGCCTGCCCGGGAAAGGACGCGCCGGGTTGGAGCGTGAATTGCCCCAGCCAGAACAGCGCACCCTCGTCAAGTGCTGGCGTATCGCCAGCCGCCAGCGGCGTGAACGTAACGCCGTCCGGGGCGACCCCGCCAGCGCCATTGTCTGGAGCGCCGGGCGCAGCCACGAGCAGGAGCGCGGACAGCGAGGCCTCGCCGGACGTCATTTCGCCGGCCGCGCCCGCCGGGATCAATGCTGAATCGCCAGCTACGAGCGTGAAGGCCGAACCTGCTGCCGCCGCTTCGGTCTGGCCGGGTGCGGCATCGGCCCGGCCGATTTCGATTGGCGTATCGAGTTTCCCTGACAGCTCGCCCTCGCGCACGGCGACGAGCGAGACGGTGTTTGTTTCCGGCTCGAGCGGGAGCGTGGAGCCAGCCGTCATGGTGAGCTCGACGAGCAGGATCTGGCCGGCCTCCTGCGGCACCTCGGCGGCGATGCCGTTGGCAAAGACCTCCAGCGAGACACCTTCCGGCATTTCATCCTGCGCCGAGACGACGTTGGCAATGCCGCCTGCGAGGAGTGCGCCGAGGAGGAGACAGCGTCCCAGGGTGACGAAGCGCAAGAATGCGTCCTTTCTGCAACAGGTGCGAGTGCAGCCACTATCTTACCGGGTCAGTTTCCGGTAGGGTGATGATCTGCTGCCCACGCCAACGGAGTCGTTCATGAGTGATCACGTGTTCGCGGGACTCAACAATGATGCGATCTGGCCCGATGACGCGGCGGACCTGACGCGCCGCCACCGGGAGAGCCTGTTTCCGAGCGTCGGGCTGTTCTACGACGAACCGATCGAACTCCGGCAGGGGGAGCGGCAGTACGTCTACGACGGCGCGGGCCGGCAGTACCTCGACTTCTTCGGCGGAATCGCCACCGTATCCTCAGGCCACAACATTCCGGAGATCAACGAGCCGATCAAGGCGCAGCTTGATCGCATGATTCACAGCAGCACGCTGTTCCTGATCCGCTCGCAGATCGAGCTTGCCGAACGGCTGCGCGCCATGACGCCGCCGCGCCTGAACCGGGCGCTCTTCACCAACAGCGGCACCGAGGCCAACGAGGCCGCGTTCTTGATCGCCACGCTGGCGCGCAACTCCAATGAGTTGATCGCCCTGCGCCACGCCTATCATGGGCGGTCCTTCGCCACCACGAGCGCCTCGCAGACACCCTGGCGCTCAAGCACGCTCTCCCCGCTGCACGTGCACTACGTGGGGAACCCGTACTGCTACCGCTGTCCGTGGGAGAAAACCTACCCCTCGTGCGACATGCTCTGCGCCCGGGATGTCGAAGCCGTCATCCGCACCACCACCAACGGCCAGCCGGCGGCGTTCATCGCGGAGCCGATCCAGGGCGTGGGCGGCTTCCTCACCCCGCCGCCCGAGTACTTCATCCGGGTCAAGGAAATCCTGGACCGCTACGGCATCCCGTTCATCAGCGACGAGGTGCAGACCGCCTGGGGCCGCACGGGCGTGGCAGACTGGGGCTTCCAGGCCTACCACGTCGAGCCCGATGTCATCGTCTTCGCCAAGGGACTGGCGAACGGCATCCCGATTGGCGGCCTGCTGGCAACCGATGAGCTGGCAGGGGCCATTCGTTCGTTGTCGCTCTCGACATTTGGCGGCAACCCCATCGCGACGACAGCGGCCCTGGCCAACCTGAACTACATCACGACGCACCACCTGCGTGAAAACGCCCTGCGCGTGGGCAGCTACCTGATGGAGCGCCTGCACGAGTTGATGGAGCGGCATCACGTCATCGGGGACGTGCGTGGTATGGGCCTGATGATCGCGATCGAAGTGGTGCGGGACCGCGCCACAAAGGAACCGGCCCCGGATGTCCTGCTGCGTGTGCAGAACGAGGCGAAGCGGCGTGGGCTGATCATCGGGCGCGGTGGGTTGCACGCGAACGTGATCCGCATCTGCCCGCCGCTGATCGTCACCGAGCGCGATGCCGATGATGCAGTGCAGATTCTCCACGATTCCTTCACAGCGGCCTCACAGGTCTCGTGAATCATGGGAGCGATGGGCGCAAGAGACCGGTAAACTGGAGGCGTGCAGTGAGGAACGCGGGCGAGGAGTAGGGATGTCCAGCGAGTGGCAGGAGTCGTTTGGAGATCGCTTGATCGGCGTGATCAGGCTTAATCGCCCGATCTACGAGGCGATCAAGCGGGACCCACGCGCCACGACCCAGGCCCTGCTGATCGTCATTTTTCTCGGGTTGGCCACCGGTATTGCGCTGACCACCACCTCGTTCGTCGTTGACACGACCGGTATGGATGCCGAGACCGCAGCCCTTGTCAACGAGGTGACACAGGCGTTCACCTTCCAGACCAACGGGCAGAAGGTTATGGCGCTGGTCTCGAGCGTGATTACGTCGCTCATCGGCTGGTACATCACCTCATGGTTGCTGACCTTCGTGGGCAACCGCATGTCGCGCCAGCTTGGGGACCGCACCACGAGCGAGCAGATGCGCCGCCTGGTGGGCTGGGGGTATGCCCCGCAGTTGGCCTCGTTTCTCGCACCGATTCCGGTCGTTGGCCCATTGTTGGCGTTTGTCGGGGGAATCTGGGCGTTCGTCACGGGCGTCATGGCCGTGCGGACGGCCTTCAATGTGAGCATTGGCCGGGCCATTGCGATCGAGATTCTGGCATTCCTTGTCTACCTGGTCGCCATCTTCATCGTCGTTCTTGTGGTTGCCTTGCTGGTGATGGCGTTCGCGTAGCAAGGAACGGCCCGCAGTTCCGGAAGGGGTTCATGATGCAACCAGCGACGTTCCGTCCCTCCTCTTCGTACGCAGACCGCATTCGCGGCATTCTCAGCCTCAATCCCGCCACCTTCCGTGACGTGGAAGAGGACATGGATGCGACTGGGCAGGCCGCGCTGACCGTCGTGCTAGCGGCGTTCGCGTCCGGGGTCGGTGCGCTGCTCAGCCGCGATCTTCTGCCCAATGCGTTAGGGATAGCGGTTTCCTCCATCCTGCAGTGGATCGTGTTCTCCATCGTCGCGTACTTCGTGGGTTCCACGATCTTCTCCACCCCGCGCACGTCGGTCACGCCGGGGCAGGTGATGCGCACGGTCGGTTTTGCCCAGGCGCCCAAGTTCCTGATGATCGTCGGCTTCGTGCCACTGTTCGGCTGGATCGTCGCGCTGGTGGCGCTGATCTGGTTCATCATCGCGGCGATCTACGCCCTGCGCACGGCGTTCGAGTTCGATACAGGCCGCGCAGTGGCTACGGGCTTCGTCGCGCTGATCGGCATCGCAATCCTGGACGTGGGACTGAGCGTGTTCTTCGGGATCGGCTCCGCGCTCTTTGGCGCGATGGATTCCGTCGTCCGCTCGATCATCCCCTTCTAGCATGCGCCGCCCACCCCTCCGCCTGGTCGAGCCGCCGCGCGCCGGTGGCGACTCATTGCTGGACCGCGTTCTCGGCGTGGTGAAGCTGCAGCAGCCTGTCTACGGCGCGATCAAGCGGGACGGCGCTGCCCTGAACCAGGCGGTGCTGGTGGTGCTTGTTTCGGCGCTCGCCACGAACGTCTGGGTGGCGCTGTTCGCGCCGAACGGGATCGTGCGGGCACTGGGCGGGGTCGTGCTCGCCGTTGTGGCGTGGCTGCTCTTCGGCACGTTGGCCTGGTGGGTGGGCACGCGCTGGTTTGCGCCAGCATGGGCCCCTCCCGAGCTGCGCCAAATGCTCGCCCTGACCGGCTTTGCGACGGCGCCGGCCGTGCTGAACATCCTGGGCTTCGTGCCGCTCATCGGCTGGCTGATCCTGATGGTGGCCTCGATCTGGAGCCTGCTCACTGCCTACACGGCGGTCCGCGTGGGCCTCGCGGCAGACGAGCGCGGTGGCCTGGCCACCACCTTCATCGCTTACATCGCGAACGCGGTGCTCTTTGCGCTGGCTGCAAACGTGCTGGGCATTGGGCGCGGCGGCGGCTTCCTGTTGCCGTAGCCCTGGATGCGCTCCGCTAGAAAAAGAACACACGCGCGAAGGCAAGCAGCACGACCAGCGCCCCGAGCGAGTACCAGGCCGTCTGTCGCTGCTTGCCCACCCACGCCAGCGCCACCGGAATACAGAGAAGCGCGGCGGTCAGGATGAACTCCAGGATCAACTGCGTGCCAGAGACCGCGCTGCTGCGCGCCAGGGCAATGGCGATCTGCGTGAAGAACGCCAGCACGGCGAAAAAGATGGTGACGTTCCACAGATTGTTGGGGAGACTGCGGATGAATGCTCTCATGGCGCAAGGGTAGCCTGCGCGGCGTGCTACATCACCCCGCCGCCGTTGGGTGAGAGCGTCTGCCCGACGTACAGGCTGCTGGCAGGCGAGGCCAGGAAGACCGCGGTCGCAGCGACCTCGTCCGCCTCGGCGAAGCGTTTCAGCACCTGCGCGGAAAGCTTGGCTTTCAACCACGCAGGGTCTTTCGCCCGCTCGGCCAGCAGGTCGGTGTTGAGCGGGCCGGGCGCGATGCAGTTCACGCGCACGCCCTGCTCACCAACCTCCCGGGCCACTGAGCGTGTGAAGGCGATGACGCCGCCCTTCGCGGCGGCGTAGTGGGCCAGGCGCGGCACCCCGAGCTGGGCAGCTCGCGAGGCGATGTTGATGATTGCCCCGTGCTGGCGCGCCAGCATGCCGGGCAATACGGCCTGCGTACACAGAAACACACCGGTCAAGTTGACCGCGATCATGCGGTTCCACTCGGCGAGCGCCATCTCCGTGATCGGCGACTCGCCGGAGACGCCGGCGTTGTTGACGAGGATGTCGATCTTGCCCGCCTCGGCCTCGACCGTCGAAACGATGCGCTGGACATCGTCCGGGTCCGCGACGTTCCCGAGGGCGAGACCGGTGCGCCGTCCCTGCGCGCGGATGGCCGCCAGTGTGTCTGCTGCCTCCCCGGTCTCGTCCAGGTCGTTGATCCAGACATCGGCCCCGGCGGCCGCCATTGCGAGCGCGATGGCACGGCCCAGGCCACGCGCCGCGCCCGTGATCAGGGCCACCTCGCCATCGAGCCGAAAGGCGTCGTTACTCATCCCGGTCAGGACGCAAGGTCGCGCATGACGGAATAGAGGGGCTGCTTCAGTTCGAAGCCGATGCCGGGCGCATCCGGAAGGGCGACATAGCCGTCCTCGACCGGGATGTTGTCCGCAAAGCCGCCGAAGGGCTGGAAGATACCGGGGTACGACTCGTTGCCGCCCAGCCCCAGCCCCGCCGCCATGTTCAGCGAGATCTGGTGCCCGCCGTGGGGAACGACCGTGCGCCACGACCACCCATAGTCGCGCAGCATGTCGAGCGTGCGCAGGTATTCCACGAGGCCGTAGGAAAGGGCGCAGTCGAACTGCAGGATGTCCCTGTCCGGGCGCATGCCGCCGTAGCGGATCAGGTTCCGCGCATCCGGCATCGAAAACAGGTTTTCCCCGGTCGCCAGCGTGTGCGGGTAAACCTCGCCCAGCCGCGCCTGAATTTCGTAGTCGAGCGGGTCGCCCGCCTCCTCGTACCAGTGCAGGTTGTAGGGCGCAAGCGCTTCGGCGTAGGCGATGGCCTCGTCCAGGTTGAAGCGGCCATTGGCGTCCACGGCGAGGCGGGTTCCGTCGCCATCAAGTATCTCGATGACCGCTTCGATGCGGCGCAGGTCCTCATTGAGCGGCGCGCCGCCGATCTTCATCTTGACGGTGCGGTACCCCATGTCCAGGTAGCTGCGCATCTCATCCTGGAGGGCGCGCAGGTCCTTGCCGGGCTGGTAGTAGCCGCCGGCGGCGTAGACCCAGACGCGCTCATCGGCCTCGCCGCCGTTGTAGCGATCCGCCAGCAGCCGCCAGAATGGCACGCCCGCAATCTTGGCCACGGCGTCCCAGACCGCCATGTCGATGACGCCGACGGCCACCGAGCGCTCGCCGTGGCCGCCCGGCTTTTCGCCAGTCATCAGGGTTTGCCAGATGCGGTGGGGATCGAGGTTGTCACCGGCGTCAGAGATGAGCGTATCCGGCTTCGCGTCCATCAGGCGAGGGATGAAGCGATCCTGCAGCAGGCCGCGCGGCGCATAGCGGCCATTCGAGTTGAAGCCGTACCCGACGACGCGGTGGCCGTCGCGCTCCTGGTCCGTGACCACTGCGACGACCGAGACATCCATCTTGCTGAAGTCGATGTAGGCGTTGGCAATCGAAGAGGAGATGGGAACCGTGGTCTGCCGGATCTCGGTGATGCGCATCGTTGCTCCTGAATGGCTCGGGCTATGAGGTTACGGGCTTCATTCTGCGGGCAAAGCGCCAGCGTTGCGCGGGGTCGGTGACCGCTCGAGCCCAGGACGCGAGCAGGTTCAGCGCCAGGGCGGTGATCAGGATCGCCAGGCCGGGAAAGGTCACCAGCCACCAGGCGGTCGTCACGTACTCGCGGCCCTGGGCCAGCATCAGCCCCCACGAGGGTACGGAGAGCGGGAGGCCCAGGCCCAGGAAGCTGAGCGATGCTTCGATGAGGATGATGGTTGCCGTTTCCAGGGTCGCCAGCACCAGGATCGGGGAGAGAAGATTCGGCAACAGGTGCCGGGTGATGATCTCGCGGTCCGTGCAGCCGGTGGCGCGCGCCGCCTCGACAAAGACGTTCTCGCGGTAGGAGAGGACCAGGCTGCGTGTGACGCGGGCGTAGACCATCCAGCGGGTGACCGCCAGCACCAGCACCACGTTCCAGAAGCCGGCGCCCGTGACATAGAGGACAATCAGCGCCAGCAGCAGCGAAGGGAACCCCATCCAGACATCGACCGCGCGCATGATGATGTCGTCTACGGACCCCCGGTAATACCCGGCGATCAGCCCGAGAGTCGCCCCAACGAGGCCGGAGATGAGCACGCTGGTGGCGCCGACGGCGAGGGAGACGCGCGCCCCGAAGATAAGCCGGCTCAGGACATCGCGGCCCAGGGCGTCCGCGCCCAGCACGTAGGGGAAGGCATCTGGCGCCGGGCGGGTCATGGGCGGATCGTTGCGCATGGACAAACTTTGCTTCGCCGGATCGTAGGGGGCAATTGCGGGCGCGAAGAGCGCAATCAGGATCATCGCCAGCAGCACGACAGCCGACAGCAACGCCAGTTTGTCCATCCGGAGCGCTTGCCAGAGGAACGCCAACCGCCCCTGGCGCACCGGCGCGCGCAGGTCGTTGACCGCGTCGGCGGCAGCCATCGTCGTGGACGCCATAGTCGAGGCGCTCACGTGTAGCGAATCCGCGGGTCAAAGAAGGTGTAGGCCAGGTCCACCAGCAGATTGGCGAAGATGATCATCACGGCAATGGCAAAGACGCACGCCTCGATCAACGGCAGGTCGCGCCGCTCGATGGCCTGGATCAGCAGCAGCCCGATCCCCGGCCAGCCGAACACGGTCTCGATGACAACTGCGCCGTTCAGGAGCGCGGCGGTCTCGTCGCCAACCAACGTCAACGCCGGAATGGCCGCGTTCTTCATGGCGTGGAGGGTGACGACAACCCGTTCGCTCAACCCTTTGGAGCGGGCGGTGGTCACGTAGGGCTGGCCCAGTTGATCCAGCATCGAGGAGCGGATAACCTGGCTGATGCGGCCCAGCGGGCGCACCATCAGGGCCAGGGCTGGCAGGATGACGTACTGGGGGCCGCCAAATCCGGAGGTGGGAAACCAACCCAGGTTGACCGCAAAGAAGAGGATCAGCATCAGGCCGAGCCAGAAGTCGGCGATGGAGACGCCGGCCAGCCCAACGACAGTGGAGGCACGGTCGATCAGTGAGCCGGGCCGCAGGGCGGAGAAGATGCCGAGCAGCGCGGCGAGCGGAATGGCGATGAGGATCGTGATGCCTGCCAGGTAGAGGGTGTTCGGCAGGCGATCCAGCATGATCGGCATTGCCGGAGCACGCTGCCAGATCGATTCGCCGAAATCGCCGCGCACAGCGCCGCCCATGAAGCGGAAGAACTGCTCGTGCAGCGGGGCATTCAGGCCCAGGCGCTCGCGGACCGCATCGACCTGCTCGGCGGTTGCTTCGGGGCGCAGCATCAGGCGGGCGGGGTCGCCCAGCATGTGCGTGAAGAAGAAGACGGCGACCACCAGCCCAAGCAGAACAATGACGGAGTGAATGAGCCGTCGCACGATGTAGCGGCCGATGGCGAACCTCCCTCAACCGGCGTTGAGTGGTGACAGTCGCGGCGCGGCGGGGTTCCCGCCGCGCCGCGAGCGGCCTAGCCGCCGAGCGTCATTTCCTTGACCAGCATGAACCCGTCCAGGCGTGGCGTCCACGTGACGCCCTCCGCCAGGCCGTAGTAGTTGGGGAGGTGAATGAGCGGCACCACCGGAATGTCCGCCATGAACGTGGCCGTGATTTCCTGGAAGGCGGCGTCGCGCTCCTCGCCCGTGAGCGGGTTGGCGGCGTCGATCATCGCGTCCAGGTCCTCATTGCAGTATGTCGAAACCGTACCGTTGCACCGGTAGTAGCCGGAGGCTGTCCCGCCCACGTCCATCAACTCGTTGCCGTGCGAGTTGGTGCCGATCCAGCCACGATCTTTCGCCACGTTGGGCTGGCCAATTGTGAACTGCTCCTCGTAGGCCGCCGGCTCAATGATCTCGGTGGTGGCGTTGAGGCCGATCTGCTGGAGCTGCTGCGCGACGTACTCGCCCATTTCCTCGACGCGCGGGTACGCGCCGCCACGCACGGCCACGGTGATCGGCAGGCTGATATCCACGCCGTCGGCTGCCGCCTCCTGTACGAGGGCAGTGGCGCGCTCCAGGTCGTAGGGGAGGGCTTCGAGGTCCGGGTTGTAGCCGGTCGCCGATGGCCCCACCATCTGGGTTGCTACGTCTGCGCCGCCGAAGAGCGCATCGGCCAGTTCCTGCTTGTCGACAGCCAGGCCAATCGCCTCGCGGATGCGGATGTCGCCCATGGTGGGGTGCATGGTGTCGAGGCGCAGGGTCGGCGTCTCGATGCTGGGCGCCTTGTGGCAGGTTGGCGTGGTCTCGCAATCCTCGGGCGCGAGGAAGCGGGCAAGCTGCGCCTCGCCGGCGTTGACCTGGGAGGCGCGTACGGCGGACTCATCGCGCCAGACGTACTCCACGTCCTTGATGCTCTGAGCCCCGAGCGCGGCGTCCGGGTTCGCGTTCCCCCACCAGTCTTCATTGGCGGTGAGTTCCAGGTTCTGCCCCCGGTTCCAGGCCACGAACTTGTAGGGGCCGGTGCCAATGGGCGTATCGGTAATCGAATCCGGATCGTTGGCAATCTGCTCGGCGCTACCGATGGGAGAGAAGTAGAGGCGGTTCGGAAGAATCGGGTCTGGCTCGGCGGTACTGACGCGCAGCGTCAACTCATCGACCGCCTCGGCGCTGATCTGCGGGCCCTGGAACTGGATGATGTCGAACGCGTTTTCCGGGTCCCAGGTCCAATTCAGGCTCGTCGCCGCCGCTTCGGCGTTGAACGGCGTGCCGTCGTGGAACGTCACATCTGGCCGCAATTTGAACTCGATCGTCTTGTCGTCAACCCATTCCCAGGATTCCGCCAACTCGCCGACGAGTTCGTTGGTTTCCGGGTCACGGTTCAGCAGCGCTTCGAAGACGTTGCGCAGCGGTGCAACGCCAATGGTGGAGTAGGCGTACCAGGATTCCAGCGAGGCTGGCTCAGAGGCCAGCGAAATCACGATCTTGCCCTCGGGAGCGGCAGTATCCTGCGCGAACGTTGACGAGCTGGCGGCACGGGATCCGAAACCGGCGAGGCTGACGGCAGCCGCACCTTGCATCATCTGGCGCCGGGTGGCGCGCCGTTGCAGGGATTCGAATGCGCGCCGTGACAACTGGTTCAAACGGGGCCGATCCACTGACGCCTCCTTGCGCTGGCTCAGACCGACAACCTGACGGCCGACGTGGGCGTCCTGTGCGGATGAGCAAGACTTGAGCCGACTCTAGCGATGCAAAACAATCCTGTCAACACACACAAAATTGCACATTGTGAGGCGTTCCGCGTGGATACGTTCCGTTACGTGAGGACGACGACAACCCGGTCGCGTTCGATTTCAACCGGGTACGTTTCGGCCTGTAACTCCTCGACCTCGACCGGGTAGCTCTTGACCCGCGTGCGATTGGGGTCGAAGACGCTGCGTCCGGTCGCCAGGTCGAACTCCCAGCCGTGCCATGGGCAACGCAGAATCTCGCCTTCGCGGCTGTAGCGAATCTCGCCCGGCCGGTCGGCGGTGGCCAGGCCAACGGTCGGGCCCAGGCACAGTTCGCCTCCCTGATGTGGGCAACTGTTGCGCACGGCGTAGAACGCGCCATTCACATTGAAGATGCCAATCGAGCGCCCGCCGATGGTGACGATCTTGCGCTGGCCGGCGGGAATCTCTGCGACGTGCGCCACCACGTGGCGCTGAGTGGTGCTAGAGGCCATAGAGTTCCCGCGCGTTCTCCGCGAAGATGCGCTGCCGCAGCTCCGGCGCCATCCTCGGGAATGCCTGCTGTGGAGAATCAAAGTCCCAGTGCGGGTAGTCGCTCGAGAACATCAGAGTCTTGTCGGCCTGCATCATTTCGAAGATCTCGAAGAGATGGCGGTCATTCTCCGGTTCTTCGATCGGCTGGGACGCAATGCGGAAGTGATCGAGGATGATCTCGCTCGGCTTGCGCGTGAGCCAGGGGCACTCGGAGCGCATCGCCTTCCAGTTCTTGTCCAGGCGCCACATCACATGTGGCATCCAGGCGAACCCTCCTTCCAGCAAGGCAAACTTGAGGTTGGGGAACTTCTGGAAGACGCCCTCGCAGACCAGGCTGATCGTTTGGGCCTGGAAGACCTGCGACATGCCGGTGTGCCACTCCAGGTAGTACGAGGTCCAACCGGCTGGAGTCGGTGGATGCATGATGCCGATGCCGCCAAAGTGAATGCCGACCACAAGACCGTTGCGCTCGCAGGCCTCCCAGATGGGGTCGTGGAACTGCTGACCGTAGGGCATGCGAGAGCCAGCGGGAATCAGGATTTGCACGATGTCGGGACGCGAGCCAAGCCGGTCGATTTCCTTCGCGGCAGCGGCCGGGTCCTGCATGGGAACGGTCAGCGAACCACGGAAGCGGGGATCGGCGCCCAGCCAGATGTCGATCATCCAGTCGTTGAGCGCGCTGGAGAGCGCGGCGGCGAACCCGGCGTTCGCCAGGAAGGCCACGTTGTAGAACTGCCCGGTGAGAACGGCAATATCGACTTTCCACTCATCGAGCAGTTGCTGCCGGAAGAGCTGCACATCCGAGCCGGCCAGTTGGCCCTCGCCGGGCCGGGCATCCACGCGCTCGCCGCCGTTGACGCCTTTCGGAAAGGGGGAGCTGGGCAGGGACTTGAACTGGCTTTCGATCACGTAGTCCGCCCAGTACCGGGGCAGATATGGCAGGATGTCCTTGATGCCGCGCCAATTGTGATGCGCGTCAGTATCGATCAGCGAGTATGCGGGGCGGGTGGCGCCTGTATCGGCCATGACCGGCTGAGCGGTTGCCGTCATCTTGCTATCCTCCTCGGAGATCGTGCGTACAGCGCGGCACACACGCAAGGCTGGGCTTCACCCCAGCATATCGTTCGGCGTGTATCCGGGCAACGGGTCAGGAGCGTGCTGGTGGTGGCGGCCGTGAAGCCTTTTCGATTCGGCGTGCAGAGCCGCAACATGGGCCCGCGCGAAACCTGGTTGGCGTCTGTCCGGCGGATAGAAGCGTTAGGGTACAGCTCCGTCAGTTGGGCCGATCATCTCGTGAATGGTCTGGATCCTGTCGCCTCCCTGGCGGCAGCGGCGATCGCGACTGAACATCTGCGTTTGACGAGCTTCGTCTTTGACAACGATTTTCGGCATCCCGCCGTGCTGGCCATGTCCGCAGGCACCATCGACATCCTGTCCGGGGGGCGACTCGAGCTGGGGATCGGCGCAGGCTGGATGAAGCCAGAGTACACGCAATCCGGCATTCCTTTCGATCCTCCCGGGGTGCGGATAGCGCGGCTGGAGGAGACGTTGCAGCTTCTGACGCAGCTCTTTATTGGCCAGCCTGTCACGTTCCGGGGCGAGTTCTACCAGGTGGAGGGGTTGACCCTGCCCGCAGTGCCGGTGCAGCCGCCGCACCCGCCCTTCGTGATTGGTGGGGGCAGCCGCAAGATCCTGACGCTAGCCGGGAAGTACGCCAACATCGTCGGCATCACCAACCGGGCCTTGCCTGACGGCGCCAAGGATCTGGAAGATCTGACCGCCGAAGCCATGGAGCGGAAAGTGGGCTGGATCCGGGAGGGCGCCGGAGAACGCTTCCCCCAGATCGAGTTGAACCTGATCTGCGGGCGTGTCGTCATCACGAACGACCGCGAGGCTGCAGCCGCCGAGATGGCCACCCAGCTTCCCCTCAGCATGGAGCAGATCCTGGATGCGCCGGCGATCCTGATTGGCTCGACCGATGAGATTGTCTCGACGCTCCAGGAGCGGCGGGAGCGCTACGGCGTTTCCAATATCGTCGTGATCGAACCGATGATGGAGGCGTTCGCGCCGGTGGTGGCTGCCCTGGCCGGACGATAGGCGAGCGCTACCCCGTAGCGCAGTGCAACGGCAGGCGCACGGTAACCGTCGTCCCACTACCCTCAACACTGGCAATCTCAATCGTGCCGCAGTGTCGTTCCACGATGCGGCGGCTGCCCCACAGGCCCAGCCCGGTGCCCGCAATGCGGCCCTGCACGTTGCGGCCACGATGAAAGCGCTCGAAGATGTGCGGCAGGTCGTCTGCGGGAATGCCGATTCCTGCGTCGCTGATGGTCACGATCCCGGCAGCATGCGCACCCTGGCCCTCACTGGAGACACGCGTGGTCACGACGCCGCCAGCCGGGCTGTACTTGATGGCGTTTGCCAGCAGATTCTCCAGCACCCGCGTGATGCGGTTGACATCCCACTGGCCCACCACGGGTTCTCCGCCGGTATCCAGGTGTAACGACACCGCGCCACTTGCGCCCTCGAACGACGACACGGCCGTGGCGGTGAGTTCCCTCAGGTCAACCGTGGCGTAGCTGAGGTCCAGCGGGCGATCTGCTTCCAACCTCGCGACATCAGTCAGGTCCGTAATGAGCAGGCGAGCACGTTCCACGGCCTGGTCCATTGCTGAAAGTGCGGATACCAGCCGCTCCGGGCTCATGTCGCCCCGCATCAGGCGACGGCGCAGCAACTGGGCTTGCCCGCGGATGACGGTGAGCGGGCCGCCCAAATCGTGCGCCATGGCATCGACGAGCTGCACCTTGGCGACCTCGGCGTGTTCGCGTGCTTCCAGTTCTCGCTGCACTTGCTGAAACAGGCGGGCATTCTCGATCGCAATTGCCGCCTGCACCGCCAGCCCGGTGGCGATCTTCTCGGCCCGCTCTGTGAACACCCCTGGCTCCGGGCTGCCGAAGAACAGGCCGCCAATGACTTCATGCCGCCGCCCAAACACGGGCACGGCGAGATAGCTGACAACCGGCGCCTCGCTGGATGGCCTGCCGAAGATCGGAGGAAGTTGCGCGTAACGGGGATCCTGCCGCACATCTGCGCGACGAATCACCTTCGCGCCTCGAAACATGTCGTCAAGGAGCGCGGTGTCACCCCGTAAGGGAGCCCCGGCGAAAACGGCGGGCGCGGCGCCAGCGAGGGTAGAGAACGTGGCGTACTCGCCGTGTTCGTCGAGGGCATGGTGCAAGAACACCCCCATCGTTGCGCCAGTCAGTGCTGTGGCAGCGTTGGTGACCTCCTGAATGAGCACATCGAGATTGAGCTCGGCGCTCAGAAGCCGCCCGACCTCGTTGATGATCGCCAGCGCTTCTCGCTCCTCGCGTAGTTGTGACCCCGCGTTGATATGCCTGGTCATGTCGCGAATGGCGGAGACGTAGATCTTGCCTTCCGGTAGGTCGGCTGCGGTCACCAGTGCCTCGACCGGGATGACCTGGCCATCCTTGCGGACGAGCTCCAGTTCGTCGCGCCACGTTCCCTGTGTCAGGAGGCGTGCATACTCTGCGACGTTCCAGGCAGCATCTCTCGCCACCAGGTCCGGGATTGAGCGCGTCAGCAGTTCGCCGCGTGAGTACCCGACGAGGGCCTCCGCTGCCGGGTTGGCGTCCAGGTAGTGGCCCTGTTCATCTGCCACGAGAATGGCGTCGCCCACACCGGTGAAAACCGCGCGGTAACGGGCCTCGTTTGTGCGTGCCAGTTCCTCGGCTACGCGCTGCGGCGTCACGTTTTCATGGCTGACGAGAAACCGAGGGTCACCTGCAAGACACAACCGCGCGATACGGAAGATGAACCAGCGCCGTTCGTGCGGCGCGTGACACGGATAGTCGAAGGCGAAGTCGGCACGCTCACCCGACAGCACAGCCTGCATGCCCTGGAGGATGAAGATCGCCTGCTCGTCACCAGATGCGACCGCGTGCCGGCAGGCCGCGAGGTAGTTGCTGCCGATGCCGTCATCGGCCAGGACGAGATCGTTGTCTGCGCCGAACTCGCGCCAGGCGGCGTTCACGGCAATGATCTTGCCTTTAGCGTCGAGGATCGCGATGTGCGCGGGAAGGGCGTCGAGCGCAGCCAGAAGGAGATCAGTGGGAGGTACTGACTCGCAGGGGAAGCCGTGTGGTGTCGTCACGTTTTCTCGCAGATAGTGAACTTTCGTTCCGGTTGGGAATCATAACCGTTCGCTCTGGGCCCCGGACAAGTGATGTCAGTGGAACGGTTTGTGTCGCTACAGACATCCGCTGCCCGCCAGACGCCGTACCTTGGTCAGGAGCAGTTCTGGTGTCTGCGCGACACGATTGCCACGGTTCGACGCGTTGAATTGGTAGAACGATGGCAGTCAGGCGGGACGCCTGGTCTGGGGAGGGAAGCGATATGGATCACGCGCGCTTTGATGAACTGGCTCGGGGCCTCGGCAAGCCGGCTAGCCGGCGCCAGATGCTTGGCGTGTTTCTGGCAGGCGGTGTGGCCATGCTGGCGGCAGAATCCACGGATGCTGCGCGCCGCCGGAAGCGGAAATCCCGGGAGAATAACGCGGACACCGACAGTCCCGACCAGCCGGTCGAGTTGCCGCCCGGAACGCTGGCCGGTGGCATCTGGGACGAGACCATCGAAATCTGTCACTACAACGCCGAAACCGGCCGCTTTGACGTGACAGCGGTCAGCACCGTCCTCGTGCCCAACTACCTGAACGCTGGCGACACGCTGTTCATCGATTGCTGTACGGATGCCGAGTGCGGGCCACTGCCATGCCTGGCCCCAACCAACTGCGTGCAGGGTGCTTGCGCCTACGATGTCGTTGAGGGTGCGCCCTGCGCGTTGAGTAATGGCTCGACCGGGTACTGCAACTCGGACGCCGAGTGCGTGGCGCCGACGTATGCGCCCGTCACGAGCACGGGAACCGATTCCGCCGCGTACGCGCCGCCCGCTGACAGCGGCTACGATCCTTCGTATGACGCTGGTGTTGACACGTCATACGATCCGGGCTACTAGCTCCAACCACCACCGCATGAATGCGCCTGCCCAGGTACTCCAGGGCAGGCGCATTCATGACATGACCGAATCTACGCGACCGGGGTGGCATCACCAGCCGCAGCGTCGCGGATCTGGTGGAGCACATCCAGGGTGTTCATCTCGGACCAACTCTCGACGATCTGGCCGCATTCCATGCGGTAGACGTTCACACCGGAGAAGGTCAAGGGTGCTCCGGAGGCCGACTCGCCCAGGAAGTCGCCCCCCAGGGTGGCCGTGCCTGACCAGCGGACGACAGCCGCATTGTCATCGGCGAACGCGTCATCGACCGTGATCACGATGTCCGGGAAAGCCTCGAACTGCCGGGTCAGCGCCCCCTTGAGGTCATCGACACCGGAAACATCCGGGAAGGCCGCGCCATGGTGAAGAATCTCTGGTGAGGCAATCTCGTCCAGGACGCCCAGGTCCTGGTTGTTCCAGACCTCGGTTGACCACCGTTCAGCAGTTGCGAGGTTGGCCTCCGCGCCGGGGCTGGCACACGAAGCAGCCGCGTCGCCAGCTACCGGAGTGCTCGCCGTCATGGCCTCGGCCATGGGGAGGGCTGGCACGTCGGTCGCCCCGAGGGCAGCGCGCAACCCCACGTGGTCCGCTTCGCCCCAGGACTCCGCAATCTGGCCGCAGGCGATGCTGAAGACGTTGATCCCCGTCCAGGAGACGGTCTTGCCGGTCGGGGCGATACCCTGCCACTCGCCCTCCTGGGTGCCCGTGGCGGTCCACACCGTCGCCGCCATGTCATCCGTGGCGGTGACCTGGTCCACGTTGAACTTCAGATCTGGGAATGCGGTGTTGAAGAGGGCCCACCGCTCGGCGAACTCATCGAAGCCGTGCGTGGTGCCGGCAATACCCCAGTGATGGACTTCGTTCGGGGCAACAATCTCGGCGATCTTGCCTTGAGGACCCCACACGCCCTCGGCCCAGTACGCGCGAGCCAACTCCGCGTTTTCCTCTGGCGTGGTCACTGCGCATTCCGCAGCGGGCGTGGCATCCTGCGCCGCGCTGGCCGGAAGCGCCAGCGAACCGAACAGCGAGCAAGCCGCCAGGGCAGTCACTACGAACCGGGAACGTCCAGTCATACCTACCTCACTCCATTGCGAGATACCCAATATGCCGCACTCACATCCTAACAGGATGTGCGCTTGGGACGTGTAGCGGGGAACGATGGTTCGAGCATCTGGAGCGAGCTACTCCGGGATGTTCGTGATGTCCGCAACACTCGCCACGATGTTCTCCTGGTGCGGGGTCACCGGGATGACGCCGTTGTCCCAGTCAAAAGTCGGGACCGGGTGCGCGCCGCCTGTGTGGGGGAGCACGTCCTCGCTCGCATCGAGCTTCAGCGTCAACGCGCCAGCCTCATCCCCGATGGCCACGAGGGCCTGCATGAGGTGGCGCAGGTCATGGTTGTCCGGATCGAGTTCCAGCCGCGAGCCAAGCTGCACCACGAGATTGCGGTACTCGACGGCGGGTACGGTGCTGCGAGAGCCCAAAGTACTCCTCCTTTGCTGCGCGATTGATGTCGGCCGGCGCACGTTCGCTGCCGGCAGCGATCGCTATGGCGCAGCGCGCTTTCGCGCAGCCTGGCCAATCCAGGTCAGGGCTTCGGCGCCAGCATTGAGAATCTCGGCCATGCCCGAGACCGCCAGGATGCCCGTGAACAAACGAGTTGGGCCGGGGGCGACCTGCAACCCGTACAGCATTCCGGCGGCTGCCCAGGTGCCGACGCACGTAGGGCATGAGACGAGTTCACCGAGGGCCTTCTGGACACCCGCGCCCTCGGCGACGACGTTCTCTCCCGCATCGTATTCATCCGGGACCGTCTCCGTAATCGGCGCACGCAACGGTTCCGTGACGCGGTCGTATGCAGCCAGGCGTCCGGCCCGGTAGGTAGCCAGGCTCAGGAGCGCCAGATCGGTGGGGGTCACCGTGAAACGCTCCAGCTTGCGGCGCTTGCCCAGGACGACCGCGCCAAAGAGGCTGGTGAAGATCCCGATCAGCGATATGTACGTGAGGCGCTCCCGGGTTTGCTGACGTTGTTGCTCGCCTGTCATGCCTTACCTCCGGTCCTGCTCGTGTTGATACTGACCGAAGCGGACTGCGCATCCCAGCGCCACCAGGGCGCTGACCACGGCCACGATCTGCCGCCGGTGCTTCACCGCGAGCCACTGCCAACTTTGCGGCCGGGCAACCGCATCAAAGGCGCCATGGGCGCCTGCGTCCCGCTGCTCATCTGCCGCATGCCAAAGGTTGCCGGGATGCGTGCTATCTGCTGGCTCCGCCGTCTGCTGACCGGAAACAGCGGTGCGGGCAAGGTAGTGATCCAGCCTTCCCGGGATGACCTTGTTGCCCCAGATGGCCATGGTGGTCGAAGCGCCAACGTTGACCTCCCGTGGGTGGCGCTCTGCAGCCCAGACGATGGCATCTGCCGCCAGTTCCGGTTGGTAGATGGGGGGCACAGGCTGCGGCTGATGCGGGAGCCGGTTCTTCATCCAGGTGAATTGCGGGGTGTTGAGCGCAGGCAACTGGACCATGGTGACCTGTATTTCGCATCCATCGTGCAGCAATTCACAGCGCAGCGACTCGCTGAACCCCTGGATGGCGTGCTTGGCCGCGCAGTAGGCAGATTGGAGCGGAATTCCCCGGTAGGCCAGGGCGGAGCCAACCTGGACTATGACTCCAGCGTTGCGAGGCAGCATCCGTCTCAGCGCGGTCTGCGTTCCATGCACCACGCCCAGGTAGGTCACCTCGGTCACCCGGCGAAAGTCATCGCTGTCCATCTCGCTCACGGGTGAGAGCACCGTGGCCATGGCATTGTTGACCCAGACGTCGATAGGCCCCAGTGCCGCTTCGATTTCGTCTGCGGCGGCTTCCAGGGCGGCGGCATCCGAAACATCAGCGGCGACCCACACGGCACTGCCGCCCGCGTCGGTGATTTCCCTGGAGGCCGCTTCCAGCCCGGCGACTCCCCGCGCGATCAGGCCGACCGCGTATCCCCGCGCGGCGAACGCACGCGCGGTTGCCCGCCCGACGCCGGCGGACGCGCCGGTAACGACAACGACGCGAGACCCGCGTGCGTGCTTGCTGATCATCAAGTTGTCTCCTTGCTTCCAGCCGCAAGGGATGCTTCTACGTCGCGCTGCGCTCGCACCAGCAGGCAGGCGCGAAGGAATTCCGCGTGGCTGAAGATCAACGGGAGGTTCCCGAGCAGCTCCCGGCCCACGGGATCGACCTGCTCACTCAGGATGCCCGCGTTACCGGCCACGGAAGCCACGTGATCGAGGATGGCCTGCGCTTCCTCCAGCCGGTTGCTCATGGCCAGCACCATCGCGAGCCAGCACGAACAGGGCAGGAATGCGCCCTCACGCTTCTCAACCGGGCCGTCCATCCTGTCGCGGCTGCGGTAGACGAAGCCGTCCACCGTCAGTTCCTCCTGGATTCGCGTGACCGTGTCCGACACCTGTGGGTGATCAATGGGCAGGAACCCCATGAGCGGGATCAGCAGGGCCGAGGCATCCAGCGTGTCGCCCTCGTAGCACTCGGTAAAGGCCTGTCTCGCTGTGTTCCACCCCTTGTCGAGGACATCGGCGTGAATGGCATCTCTGGCGCACCGCCAGTCACCCACTCGCGCCGTCGCCCCGGTTCGCTCGGCAATGGAGATGGCCCGGTCCAGCGCCACCCAACTCATCACCTTGCTGCTGACGTAGTGCCGCTCCTCGGGTAGCTCCCAGGGGCCGCTGTCCGGAAGCTGCCACTGATCCATCGTGTAGTCCGCCGCGCGGTGGACCATCGTCCAGTGGTCTTCCGTCCATTCCCCGCCACACTGGATGTAGGTCAGCGCGCTATCGACAAAGAAACCCAGCGAGTCGAGTTGACGCTGCCCGCAGGCGCGATTCCCGGTGCGGACCGGGCGTGATTGCCGGTAGCCTGTGAGATCCCAGCGCTTGTGCTCTGGCAGGCTGAGTTCGCCGTCCACGCCGTAAACCACCTGCAGCGGGGATTCGGTAGACGATCCGTACGTCGCAAGGCAATCCATGTAGCGCCGGCCGGTCGCCAGGTCACCCATCTGGCAGAGCACCGAGACGCAGAGCGCGGCATCCCGGACCCAGGCGTACCGGTAGTCCCAGTTGCGGTCTCCACCCAGGCGCTCGGGCAGGGACGATGTTGGCGCGGCCACCGGGGAGCCCGTGGGTGCGTACGTCTGCAGCTTCAGGATCAGCGCGTGGCAACGGTGTTGATCGAGATCTGCCGCCGGGCGCGGCAGAGCGTGCACCCAGTTCTGCCAGTAGGCTGTCGCTGCAGCCATTTCTGCTTCAGCACGGGTTGCGCTCCAGGGCTGCTGGATCTCTTCGCCCCAACTCAGGACACTCCAGATCTCCTGACCGGCGGCGAGATTCGCCTGGAGCGAAGCGCCAACGGGGGACGTTTGCAGGTCGTGACTGGTCCAGAGCGTCTGATTTCGCCCTTCGACGAACGACGTTACTCCCACAGACGCACCTTGCAGTGAACCCGGGGTATCGAAGTCGTTGCGTGGCCAATAGGCGATCTGGACCTGCGCCGAACCGCGTAGACAACGTAACCGGCGCAGGATGACGCGGCCATCTGGCCCGCCGTCGGTTGCCCGCCGGTCATCCCAGGGCCAGGCCATCGTGTCGGTGAGCGTCAGGGCACCGGTTGGGAGTTCCCACGAGGTCACCAGGGTCATGCTGTCCGGCTCGTAGCCTTGTGTGCCCGGCCGGGAGCAAGCCGGCCCCATGCGCCAGAATCCGCCTCGCGCGGGGTCGAGCAGAGCGCCAAAGACTGGCGTACCCGCGTAGTGGGGCAAGCAGTACCAGACGATTGCGCCATCTGCCGCCACGAGTGCGGCGGTTCGGCGATCGCCAATGACCGCGTGATCTGCGATTGCCAGCGGCCCATCGTACGGGTCGTACTTCACCATGCCTTCTCCGACATGTTTCGCCACGGTTGGGCAACGTGGCCATCCAGCTCGGCGTATCAGCCTGGAGATGCGCCCTGCTCGCCTGGGCTCACAGCGCGGCGCCCGGCGACCAGGAAGACCGTCGTCGCGGATCGGCCACTACCAGACGGGAGAACGCAAGATCGCGGCCCACGCCCGTGCCAGGAGTGCGCACACCGCGTGGCCGTTCAGCGCACAGCGCCGGACCGCGACGTGCCACGCAGGATGGCGTCACTCCTGCGAGAATCGACGCTTCAGGTGGCACACAGCGAGAAGCGTTGGGCATGATGGGCAGCGGCTAGCGCAAACCGGGAGGAGCCATGGGTGAGAAGGAGTTTGCCGGCCGGGTCGCCCTGGTCACGGGCGGCGGGTCGGGCATTGGCCGGGCCAGTGCGCTCGCGTTCGCACGCGCGGGTGCAACCGTCGTGGTCGCGGACGTGGTGGAGACCTCTGGAACGGCGACCGCCCAGGCGATACGCTCGGCAGGGGGAATGGCCATCTTCCAGAGGGCCGATGTTGCTGACTCGGAGCAGGTCGCCGCGCTGGTGGAGCGCACCGTGCAAGCGTTCGGGCGGCTCGACTATGCACACAACAACGGCGGCATCGAGGGGCCAGTAAAGCCCGTGATCGACCTGACAGAAGAGGAGTGGGACCGCGTTATCGACATCAACCTGAAAGGGGTGTGGAACTGCCTGCGCTTTCAGATTCCGGTCATGCTTGAACAGGGCGGCGGTGCGATTGTCAACACGGGCTCCGTTTCTGGCCTGAAGGGATTCCCGCCACTGCTTCCGGCCTACGTCGCCAGCAAGTTCGGCGTAATTGGCCTGACAGCGGCCACGGCCCGCACCTACGCCGCACAGGACATCCGTGTCAACGCCATTTGCCCGGGCGCCATCGACACGCCGATGCTGACCCGGATCGGGGAGGGGGCGCATCGCCTGGGCGTTGCAATGGTGGCAGAGAACCCGAGTGGCCGCCTCGGCACGCCCGACGAGGTGGCTGAGGCGGTCATCTGGCTCTGCTCTGACCGCGCGTCGTTCGTCACAGGTCAAACGCTCACGATCGATGGTGGCTTTCTGGCCTGAGTGGCACGTCTCAGGTTCTGCTGACCGGATGCGTCCCGGAGCGGGCCTCCGCCAGCAGCGCGACATTCACCGCGCCCTGCTGACCTGTGGCGCCCGCGTAGGGTTCGCCCGCAACCCAGCCGGCGAACGCGCGGACCTGGGCGACATAGGGGTTCGGGGCGTTGTCGAAGAGGATGCGCGTACCGTCAGAGGTGACCAGCCGCCCACCCGCATCGCCGAGCCGGGGCACGAAGATGCCCGTTGCAATTCCCCAACCACGCGTGCCGTGCACTTCCACCCGGTTCGCCGGGCCCTGTACCCCGGTGGCCGTCTCGACCACGCCGGTCGCGTTGCCGAGTTCCAGCAGCAGCACCGCCAGGTCTTCGACCTCGACATCCCAGTGTTGCGTGCTGAGCCGGCTGCCGAGCAGGCGTGCCTCTGGAAATCCGGTCAGCCACAGTGCCGCGTCCAGGGTGTGGGTGCCAATATCCATGATGGCCCACCCCCCGGAGCTTTCAGGATCGAGTCGCCACGCGTCTGGCAACCCCGCGTACTGGGTTTGCCAACTGGCCCGCACATAGGCGACCTCCCCGAAAGCGCCCGAAACGGTCCGCTCGTGGAGGGCCCGCAGGGCGGGGTGAAAGCGCCCCTGGTAACCGACGCCGAGCCTCAGCCCCTGCTGGTCCGCCAGTGCCGCGAGTTCTGCCGCCTGCTCCGCCTGGGTAGCCAGTGGCTTTTCCGCCAGGACGTGCTTGCCCGCCAGCAGGGCCTGGCGGACATGGGCGTAGTGCAGGTGATTGGGGGAGGCCACCCAGACGGCCTGCACATCGGAATCTTCCAGAAGCGCAGCAACCGATTCGAACGAGCGCGAGGCGCCCTGGCGCACGGCAAAAGCTGCCGAACCCCGCGGCGTCGACCCTGCCGCTCCGATGAGCGCCTGCCCTGCCTGGCGCAGTGCCGGCGCAAAGACCGCGTCCGAGAATCCGCTGCTGCCGATCAGGCCCCAGTTGAGGCGAACCAGTTCGTTCATCAGGGAGTGCTTGCCCTCATTCCACCACGAACATCATGCGTGCAGTGTACGAAGGCGCATGCCCACGTGCCGGGAGTATCTCCATGGTCGCGAATACCGATTCATTGCCGGCAGTGATCCGGTGCTATTGACGGAAAGCATCGAGCGCCAACCCGAAGCGTTCGATGGAGCGTGAGGTATTGGGGTTGAGCACCACCTGCACGTGATCGATACCTCCCCCCGCAAATCCGTGCAGGGTCTCTGCCAACGCTTGCGGCGACCCCTGCAACGGTTGCGCACCTGGCGCCCGATTCGGCACGCTGTCCGGGTAGTCGATCTGGACCGCAACAGACCGGCAGAGCGTGCCTGGGTCTCTCCCGGCGGTAGCGCAGGCGGCATTTACCGCAGCTATCGCGGGCAGGATGGCCTCCGGGGTGTTGGCCTGCCATGAGAGCCAGGCGTTCCAGATGTCCGCGTACTGCGCGGCCAACGACAACACACGCGGCCGGTTGGCCAACGCCCCGATCATGATCGGTGGCCCGCCGGCTCTCGGCCCGCGTGGCCGTAGCTCGCACTCCCGCGCAGTGACGTATGCGCCGCTGAAGTCAACCTGCCCCTCCCGCAGGAGCGGAACGATCACCGCGAGGGCTTCCTCGAATCGATCGATGCGGTGGTCAAACGGGAAACCGAACGCGCGGAACTCCGGCTCATGCCAGCCCGCGCCGAGTCCCAGGATGAGGCGGCCGCCACTGATTTCATCGACGGTGTCTGCCATCTTCGCCAGCAGCGCCGGGTTGCGCCAGAGCGCGCACATCACCAGCGCCCCGATTTCCACGCGGGAAACGACCGCTGCGAGCGCGGCAATCTGGGACCAGCCTTCCCACCCGCCAAGGCGCAGGCCCGGTTCCGGCTCCATCTGCAGGTGGTCCGATACCCAGACAGAGTCGGCGCCAATCGCCTCGGCTAGCTGGGCGCGGTGCAACACGTCCCGCCAGGTGGGATCACTACCGTCGCCGCCCTCACCCCACGGGGTCAGGAACACACCAACCTTCATCGTCTCAATGTCCCTGCAACCAGTTGGCCAGCCCGGCTATCGAATCCAGCGTGACCTGGGCGACCGCCTCGTCGGCGGCTGTTACCGGCTTGCCGCTGCGTACAAGGATGCCGGTCATCCCCAGGCGCTGCGCCGGGGCAATATCGTTGCGGGCATCGTCGCCAATCATGGCCAGGCTGCCCGCCGGGAGGGCGATATCGCGCATGGCCTGGCGGAAGAAGGGCGGCGAGGGCTTGCCGATGGTGGTAATACGCACCCCGGCCGCTTTCGCAATCGCCTCGATGAAGGGGCCGCTATCCAGCGTCATTCCCTTCTCGGTGCGCCAGGCCACGTTGCGGTGCATCGCAATCAGCTTCGCGCCATTCAGCAGCAGTCGGTAGGCGTGGTTGAGGCGTGCGTACGTCAGCTCGTGCTCGGCGCCGCCAATGACGACGACGCCGGCCTCCGGTGCGCCATCCGGCCCCGCCAGGTCGATGCCCGCTGCCCGGAAATCATCGCTGGCGTCGCCTGTTGAGAGCAGATAGCAGGGCACGCCGCGAAACCGCTCACTGACGTAGGCTGCGGTGGCGTACGCGGCGGTGAAGATTTCACCTTCCGCCACCGGGAAGCCGCTGGCGCCCAGGCTGGCAGCCAGCGACGCGCGGCTGGAAACGGTGCTGTTGGTGAGCAGGCGGAAGGGAACGCCAGCACTGCGCAGCCATGCCAGGGCTGCGGGCGCACCGTCGATGGTCTGCCCGCCAATCCGGAGCACCCCGTCGACATCGATCAGGAGACCGGCGACGCTGTCTGGTTGAGACTTTTCCCCGGTCGAGTTCGTCATTCCGCGCACCGTGGTCATCCGACCGGAGTCGCTTGCGGCACTCCGCCCCCGCTGTCGTTGCCACAGGCGTCGGGTGCGGCGCACATGCCGGGGCCGCCGGGCACGTTTGGCGCAGTCATCTGGCTCTGGCAGCAAACGAGACCGGGCGAGCAGTCTGCATCGACGCCGCCCCGGCAGGAGCAGCCGATTCCCTCGCAGCGTGCCGTGCCGCAGTGACCATCGCTCCCGCAATACCCGGAGCAACAATCGCGGCAGTAGGCGCCGGGTTGGCACTGGCTGGGACACGGGTTCGTCGTAGCCTGGCATTGCTGCCCGAAGCAGATATCTTCTGCCTCGCAGCGTCCCGGCCCGCCCGGCTGGGATGCGTCATGGGCGCAGCAGATTAGCCCGGCATTGCAGCCGTCGCGCGTCCCGCTCCGGCAGAAACAGCCCGCGCCGGTACAGCCAGTCTGGTTGCACGTCGCTTCCGGCAGGCAGCGGCCAGGTCCGCCAGAGATCCCGGGATTGTCCTGGCAGCAGATCAGAGCGTTGGCACAGGGATGCTCCGTCCCCGCATCGCAACGGCAGCCGTGCCCGGTGCAGGTGGGTCTCCCGGTTGGGTTGCACCCCACCGAGGCCGGGGTGCAGACGCCCTCCGCTCCAGGGGCGGCGTTGGGCAGAGTGGGGCAGCACACCAGGGTGCTGGGGCCGCAGGGGTCCTGAGTACCGGTCACGCAGGAGCAGCCAACACCCGGCCGCGCCGGATCGGTGCAGACCGGCAGCGGGGTAGGGGTAGCCGCCTCGGCGAAAACGGTGGTTCGACCGCCAAGGGCGGCAACGGCGGCCGTTGCGGCTGCTGACAGCGTGGCCCGCCGCGAGCGGCGGTCAGTCAGCGACCGGACAAGGGTGTCGAAACGCCTGGGATCCATGGGTACTCCTTGGCGACACGCGAGCTGTGGACCGCCGACTCTGTCGCGGTCTTGCGCTCGATCCGGAAGCCGATGCCGGCCCGCGTCAGTTCGTCCTGGGCGACCGCGCGTACCGCTGCGGCAACGGCGGCATCATGGCCGGCGGAGGACACATCATCCGCGCACACGAACTCCGGCTGCCGGACCATCGGCTGGATGTCACTCACGTGTGGATCGAGAACCCTGCAGGTTCATGGCCCGGGTGCAGCGATCCGCGCGCTGTCGCCGATGGTCCAGCCGCCATCTACCATCGTGACCGCGCCGGTCATGTAGCGGGCGCGGTCCGAGGCCAGGAACGCCACGACCTCCGCCACCTCTTCAGGCAACCCGAAGCGGCCCAGCGGCGTGCGCGCCGTGATGCCCTGGACGAGGTCTCGCGCGAACGCTTCCCCGGCCGAAGCCGGGGAAGCGCCGCTCTCCTGCAGGCGCGTGGCAATCTCGCGGATGGGACGGTTCATGGCCGACTCGACGTAGCCGGGTGCGACCGCGTGCACGCGGATACCATGCTCGCCCCAGTCCCGGGCCAGGGCCTGCGTCATCCCGATCATGCCCGCCTTGCTCGCACAGTACATCGCTTCCAGTCCGACCGGCGCGACCCCGGCGATGGAGGCGATGTTGACGATGACGCCTTGCCGGCGCGGAATCATGGTCCGCGCGGCAGCGACCGAGAGGAGAAATGCGCCCTTCAGGTTCGTATCGAGGATGGCGTCCAGCTCGACTTCCGGAAACTCCTCGGGTGCGGCGCGGCGAGTCGAAACACCAGCGTTGTTGACCACGATGTCGAGTGCGCCAAATCGGGTGACGGCCGCATCCACCAGCTCGGCGACGTCCGCCGAGGAGCGGACGTCGGTGGCGATGGCCATCGCCTCATGACCCTCCGCCAGAATGCCGGCCACTGCATGCTGAGCTGGGCCGGCGCGGCGGGAGGCAATCACCACCCGCGCGCCTTCGGCCGCCAGCTTCTGGGCGATGGCCAGGCCGATGCCCTGGCTGCCACCGGTGACGATGGCGACCTTGCCAGTCAGGTCTCCACGCGGTGCAAGTGTCATGGCGTCGCTACTTGACCATCAAATCGGCGTAGGTGTCGCCAACGTTGGCCGGCGGGCGGTAGTCCTCACCGCGCTCCACCAGCACGTAGTCCTGGTACAGCTCAAGATCCTGGGGCGTGGCGAAGATGCGGGTGCGGTCAAGAATGACCTCTGCCAGGAAGTGTTTGGCAATCATGCGCCCGCTTGTGGCGCAGAACAGCATCTTCTCCTCGTACCAGAGAGCGTCATTTTCGCGCCATTCCGCCATTACGCCTGCTCCTCGCTCGCTGCCTCTGCCTGGAGGTCGAATCCATAGAACTCGCGCGCGGCTTCTGGTGAAATGAAGCCCTGTTTCACGTCTTCCGCAACCAGGTCGCGCGGCCGCTCCGCTGGATCGCCAAAGCCGCCGCCGCCCGCTGAGTTCAGGATGATGCGGTCGCCCATCGTGACTGGAACGCGGGTGAACTTGGAGTCCGAGACGGTGCCGAAGACCTCGGAGAAGGTGCGGAACTGTTCGTCGCCGGGGCGCTGGATGAAGATGCCGCCGCTGGCGCCCTCCAGGCCGCCGAAGATGCCGGGTCCGTGTGTGCGCGTGCGGTCGAAGAGCGCGTTGACCGTGATCTCCGGCGCATTGACGCGGAATGTGCGGCTGCTGGCGAGGCCGCCACGCCACTTGCCAGCCCCCGCCGAATCAGGCCGCAGCCGGTACTCCTCGACGATGAAGGGGTACTTCGTTTCAAGGATTTCAACCGGCGTGTTGCGGCAGTTGCCGTTGTTCGGGCAGAGGACGCTGTTGCCATCGTGATCGACCGTGCCGCCCCAGCCGCTGCCTTCGATGTGATAGTTCGTGTAGTAGTCGCCGTACTCCGGGTGGAAGCCGCCGAACAGGAAGTTGCAGGATGATGCGCCCTCGCCCGCCTGCACGCGCTCGGGCACCGCGCCCGCAAGGGCGCGCAGCACCACGTTCTGGATGTGCGGGTGCGTCTCCGTATTGCCGCCCACGGATGGACCGGGGTGTTTTACGTTCATCATGCTCCCTGGGCGCGTTACCAGGCGGATCGGGCGGTAGGCGCCGGAGTTGATCGGAATGTCGTTCGAGACCACATGCAGGAACCCGCTGTAACAGGCAGCCGCGGTCACCACGAAGGTCGCGTTGACCGGGCCTTTAGCCTGGTCGTCGGAGTCGGTCCAGTCGCAGATCGCCTCGTCACCGCGAATGGTGAGGCGCAGGCGCATCCAATACGGATTGCGGGTGACGCCGTCATCCTCCATCTGGTCCTGAGCGTAGTAGACGCCGTCCGGCATTTCCGCGATTTCGGCGCGCATGAAGCGCTCCGAGTAATCCAGAAGCTGGTCAGAAGCGGCTGTCAGCATCTCCGCGCCGTACTTCTCCAGCAGTTCATGCACGCGCGCCTCGGCCACGTTCAGCGAGCCGATCATGGCGTGGTAGTCACCCCAGGAGGTCTTGGGCGTGCGGTGGTTGGCGAGGATGACCCGCCAGATGTCCTTCACGTACTCGCCGCGGTCGATGATCTTCAGGGGTGGTAGCCGCAGCCCTTCCTGGTACACCTCCGTGCCGTCGGCAGCGAAGGAGCCGGGGGCCATGCCGCCAATTTCGCCAACGTGCGCCACATTGCCGACGAAGCCCCAGATCCTGCCCTCATGGAAGACGGCCTTCACCACCAGGTGCTCTGGCATGTGGTTCTGGCCGCGGTAGGGATCGTTGTGGATGTAGACATCGTCTTCGTTGAACGCGTCCAGGCCCACTTCGTCCAGCATCCACTTCATGGCGTACTGGCAGGAGCCGAGCATGGTCGGGCAAAACTCCGCCTGCCCAATGAGGTCGCCCCGCGTGTTGAACATCATGCAGGAGAAGTCGAGCCCTTCGTTGAAGATGGGGGAGTAACTGGTCCGCATCATGGCGGTGCCCATTTCCCGGCAGACATTCACGAAGGCGTTGTTGATGACGCTCAGGGTGACCGGATCGATCGTGTTCTGGGTCTGGGTGTCCATGGGTTCTCCGCTGCTGAGCGCTACAGGTCGATCGTCATGACGCCAGAGGGGTGAACCCGCAGCGTCTGGCCGGGGTGGACGACGGTGGTCGAGCTGACTTCCTCCACGATCATGGGGCCACTGGCGCGGAACCCAGCCGGAAGTTCCTCGCGGCGGTAAATCGGCGTATCCGTCAGGCCGTGGCCGTGGAATGAGACCTCCCGGCTGCCGCTGGGCTGGCCAGCTGGACGCGAACCGTTGCTTGCCATGGTGGGCAGCGAAACACCTGCCGTCTCGCCAGAAACTGTCACGTTGAAGCGGATCAACTCGATCACTTCGCCGCTTATCGAGTAGCCGTAGACCTGCTCGTGGACCTTGTCGAAGGCGCGCAGCGTGCGCTCCAGGAGTTCTGGCGTGACCTCGCCGGCTTCCATCGGCACGTCTTGCTCGTAGTTCTGGCCCCAGTAGCGCATCGAGATCGAACGCTCAATGATCGGTTCGCCGTTGTACCCCTCGCGGCGCAATTGATCGAGCGCGGCCGCGACCATGTGATCGAAGTGCTCGCCGACCGTCTTCGCGTCGATGGCGTCAGAGCGGAAGTGCTTGCTCCAGACCTGCGTGATCTTCGGCTCGGCGATGAGCGCGCCGAACGCGGAGGTGAGCCCCGGGTAGACCGGCACGATCACCTGCTTCATGCCCATCTTGGCGGCAATGTCCGCCGCGTGGAGCGGACCTGCCCCACCGAAGGCGACGAGCGCGTACTCGCGCGGGTCGAGGCCCCGATCAATGGAGAGGACGCGGATGGCGTTCGCCATGTTCTCGTTGGCGATATCCAGCACGGCCTGCGCGATCTCGAAGCGGCCCATGGCGAAGCGTTCGCCGAGTTCGTCCAGCTTCACTTCGGCCTTCGGCATGTTGAGCTGAATCTTGCCGCCGAGGAAATACTGCGCGTTGAGCCGGCCCAGCGCGAGGTTGGCGTCGGTGACCGTCACATGCTCGCCGCCGGTGTCGTAGCAGACCGGCCCGGGAAAGGCCCCGGCGCTCTGTGGCCCGACGCGCAGCAGGCCGCCCTTGTCGACCCAGGCGATGGAGCCGCCACCTGCGCCGATGGTGGTGAGGTCGATGGTCGGCGTGGCGACGGGCAGGCCCCACTCGATCTCGAAGTTGTTGGAGTGGGAGATCTTGCCGTCGCGCACCAGCCCAACATCGCAGGAGGTGCCGCCCATGTCGAGGGTGACCAGGTTGCTGGCGCCGGCCAGTTGCCCGAAGTAGTGCCCGGCGATGATGCCGCCGGCCAGGCCGGAAAGCAGGAACTTGATCGGCTCGGCCTCGGCCGCGTCCGCCGGGGTCTTGCCGCCGTTCGACTTCATCAACGACCAGGGAGCGGAGACGCCACCGTCACTGAACGCGTCGAACGCCTCCTCGATGTAGGCGGTCATGATCGGCTTGACGTAGCTGTCGGCGATCGCCGTGCTGCCGCGCTCGTACTCACGCCAGATCGGGGCGACCTCGTGTGAGAGCGAGACCGGCACGCCCGGAAACCGCTGCTGCAGGAACTCGCGCAGGCGCAGCTCGTGGGCGGGGTTAACGTAGGAGAAGAGCAGGCAGACGGCGATGGCGGTGCTGCCTTCGGGGTACTCCGCCAGCCTCCCGGCAACCCGCACCGCCAGGTCTTCCAGGTGGTCGTCGTTCATGGGAATGAGGACGTTGCCGTGGAAATCCACCCGTTCGGCGACCCCCAGGCAGTTCCGCCGCTCTACCAGTGGCTCCGGCTTCGTCCAGGTTAGTGAGAAGTGGTGCTTGCGGTTCATGCGCTGGATGTGCGGGACGTCCGTGAAACCCTCGGTGGTCACGTAGATCACCGTTGCGCCGGTACGTTGCAGGAGTGCATTCGTGGCCACGGTAGTGCCGATGCTGATCCCTTCCAGCGTTTCCGGCCCGGCCTCACTGGAGGTGATGGCATTCATGATGGCGTCAACCGGCCGGGCCGGGGTAGACGGCGTCTTGGCCACCACCAGGTTCCCGGTTGCGCTGTCGATGCCAATGAGATCGGTAAACGTGCCGCCGGTATCGATACCGAGCCGAACTCCCATGAACCGCCCTTTCTGACGAGACCCTCACTCCTACCCGTCTCCCTCTGCGCAGGGAGAGGGGCTACCGATTGCTGGCAAAGTGCGCAACTCGTGGCGCCTCACCCGCGATGCCGGTCGGCTCCCCCTCCCTTCGCAAAGGGGGAGGGGTTGGGGGTGAGGGTTAGATCACCACGTCCTGCATCGCCGCATCGAGGCGCGCGATGATGTCGTCCGTCTCGGCCTCGGTGATGTTCAGCGGCGGCGAGAATGTCAGCACGTCCGAGCCGGGCATCGGCCGCACCACCAGGCCATGCGCCAGCGCAGCACGCGAAATGCGCGGCGCCAGGCGGTCAGCCAGCGGGGTATCCGTGCCGGGCACGGCTGCCGGCGCCACCATCTCGATGGCGAGCATCAGGCCCCGGCCGCGCACCTCACCGATGGCGGGCTTGTCTGCGGCGAACGCCTGAAGCTGGCGCTTGAAGTACGCCCCGACCTTCTCCGAGTTCGGAATCAGTTCCTCACGCTCCATGATCTCCAGGTTGCGCAGCGCCACGGCGCAGGCGACCGGGTGCCCGGAGTAGGTGAACCCGTGCATCAGCCACAGGTTCGGGTCGTCGTAGAGCGGGCCACGCACCTCTTCCGAGAGCGCCACGGCGGCCAGCGGCAGGTAGCCGCTGCTGATTCCCTTGGCCATGGTCATCAGGTCCGGCTGCAGGTTCCACTGCTGGACTCCGAACCAGGTGCCGGTACGGCCAAAGCCGGTGATGACCTCGTCGGCGATGAGCAGGATGTCGTTCGCCGTCAGAATCTCGCGCAGGCGCGGGAAGTAGCTGTCCGGCGGCACGATCACGCCGCCGGTGCCCATGATCGGCTCGGCGATCATGGCGGCGATGTTTTCCGCGCCGACGCTGGCGATCTTCGCCTCGAGCTCGGCCATCAGGTCGTTGACGAACTCATCCTCGCTGCGGCCATTCGCATCGCGGAACATGTAGGGTGCGCTGACATGGGTGAAGCCGCCGTCGTGAACGTCGAGCATATCCCAGTAGCGCTTGATGCCGGTCGCCTGCGTCGTCGCCAGCGTCAGGCCGTGGTAGCCCATGTTGCGGCCGAGAATGATGCGCTTGCTGGAGCGGCCAAGCTGGTGCCAGTAGAGGCGGGCCAGCTTGAACGCGCTGTCGTTCGCCTCGGAGCCGCCGCCCGCGAAGAAGACCGTGTTCAGGTCACCGGGCAGCAGCGCGGCGACCTTGGCGGCCAGCTCGATGCTGGGGCGATTGGACGCGCTGCCGAAGGTGGAGGCGTACTCCAGCTTGCCCATCTGCTCGGCGGAGACTTCGGCCAGTTCCTGGCGCCCGTGGCCGATGTTGACGTTCCACATGCCAGCGGCGCTGTCGATGTACTGGTTGCCATCGACATCGTAGAGGTAGATACCCTCGCCACGCTCCCAGATGATCGGACCCTGCACGCGGTGCGCGTTAAGGTGCGTCAGCCCGTGCAGGACGTGGCGCACATCCAGGTCGGAGAGGCGCTCAGCTTCGGTTTGCCGGACAATGGTTTGCACGATGTTCCCTCCCGTAGATACGATGAGCCAGGCTCAGGCGATCGTCCGGCCAGACTCCTGGTCGAAAAGGGTGAAGCGATTCCCCCGGATAGCGAGCCACACGACCTCACCCCGGTCGTAGACGTCTTCCGGACCGATGGCGGCCATGACATCGTCGCGGCCCTGCACCAGGTGCTCCCCACCGGGTATGCGTAGCACGGCGTAGGAGAGCGCGCCCATGGGTTGCACAAATTCCACGATGGCGCGCAGCCTGCCCGGGGCCGGGTCGCGGTGGATCGTCAGGTCTTCCGGCCGGATGCCGACCAGCACCTGGCCGCTGGCTGGCGACACCTGATGCGCCAGGTTGATGGGCCGTATCAGGGCGCCGCTCCCTTCCTCCGGGCCGGGCATCTCGACGGTGAGCTGCGTGCCCTGTCGCTTCAGTTCGCCCGCAAAGACGTTGATGGACGGGCTGCCGATGAAGCGGGCGACAAACACATCCGCCGGACGCCGGTACACCTCGTGCGGGTTGCCAACCTGCAACAGGACGCCATCGTTCATGACCGCGATGCGGTCCGAGAGCACCAGCGCCTCCGACTGGTCGTGCGTCACGTAGACCGTGGTGATGCGCAGGTTCTCGTGCAGCTTCTTGAGTTCGGTGCGGGTTTCCTCACGTAGCTTGAGATCGAGATTGGAGAGCGGCTCGTCCATCAGGAAGACGTTCGGCCTGCGGATGACAGCCCGGCCCAGTGCCACGCGCTGGCGCTGCCCACCAGAGAGTTGACCCGGCTTGCGGTCGAGCAGGTGTTCGAGTTGCAGCATTCGCCCCACGTGCTCCACCCGTTGCCGGATTTCGGCCTTTGGGACCTTGCGCACCTGGAGGTTAAGGCCAAGGTTCTGGCGCACCGTCATGTGGGGGTAGAGCGCGTAGCTCTGGAAGACCATCGCCACGTCGCGGTCGCGGGCCGGGACGTTGGTGACGTCGCGTCCCTTGAGTTCGACGCGGCCAGATGTCACTGCCTCCAGGCCGGCGATCATGCGCAAGGTCGTTGTCTTGCCGCAGCCGGAAGGCCCCAGCAGGGTGAAGAACTCGCCGTCCTGGATCTCCAGGCTCACGCCGCGTACCGCCGGTGGGCTGGCGCCGTAGGCCTTGGTGATTTCCGTCAGCACGATGGTCATGCCGGGCGTATCCCCTCTATTTCACCGCCCCCAGCGAGATGCCACGCATGATGTGGCGCTGGAGGAGGAAAACGACGACGAGGATCGGCACGAGTTGGATCGTGGCTGCGGCGCCGACATCGCCCCAGAGAATCGAGTACGGCTGAATGAACTTGGCCACCGTGACGGGCACCGTGGATGCGTTGCGGCTGGTGAGCACCAGCGCCATCAGGTACTCATTGAACGCGAAGACAAAGGTGAAGATGGCCGTCACCGCCACGCCGGGAGCAATCACCGGGAAGATGATGCGCCGCAGGATGGCGACATGTCCCAGGCCGTCCAGCATGGCCGCCTCGTCCAGGTCCCGTGGCACCTCCACCAGGAAGCCGCGCAGCATCCAGACCGCAAACGGCAGGTTGAAGGAGATGTAGACCAGGATCAAGCCGAGGTGCGTGTCAATGATGCCCAGCCGTTGCCAGGCAATGAAGAACGGGATGACGATGGCGATAGGCGGCATGAAGCGCAGGGAGAGCATCCAGATGGCGATGTTCTTGCCGCCAGGCACATCCATGCGGGCCAGGGCGTAGGCGGCCAGCAGTGCCAGGATGACGACCACGATGGTGGAGATGCTGGTCACGACCAGGCTGTTCCAGAGCGGGCGCGCGAAATTGAACTCGGTGAAGAGATGGGTGTAGTTCTCCATGGTGGGGGAGAAGAAGAAGACGGGAGTTTTCTCGTTGATCAGGAGCGGCGTCTTGAACGAGGTCAGCACGATCCAGTAGATGGGGAAGAGCCACAGCAGGACAAAGCCGCCCAGCAGGGCGCCCATGACCCCGCCCCACACACGGCCACTCCCCGGCTTCGCGCGGTCGCTCATCGCTCCCCCTTGGCCAACAGCCAAAGAAAGATGGTGGCCAGGATGTTGACGATGATCACCAGCACCCAGGAGATGGCCGCGCTTTGCCCCATCAGGAACGAGTTGAAGCCGGTCGCGAAGGCGTGGAGGGGGAGCGTGTAGGTAGAAGTGCCCGGACCACCGCGCGTGATGATGTAGATGAGATCAAAGGTCTTCAGCGCGTCGATGAGCCGGATCAGGGCGACGACGGTGATGACCGGGAGCAGGAGCGGCAGCACGATCCTCCACAGGTAGTACGGGCGGGAGAGACCGTCGAGTTCGGCAGCCTCGGTGATCTCAGGGGAGATCGACTGCATTCCCGCCAACAGGATCAGCGCCACGAAGGGCGTCCACTGCCAGACATCCGCGAAGATCACGGCTGGCATCGCCCAATCCGGGCTGGCCAGCCAGTTCACGGGCGGAATGCCAAAAAGCCCGAGGAAGTAGTTGATCAGGCCATAGCCGGGTTGATACATGTAGCGCCAGGTCAGCCCCAGTGCGACCGGCGAGGTGAAGACCGGGATGATGAACAACGTGCGCCAGATGCCGATAGTGCGGCCGCCACGGTCGAAGAAGCTCGCGACCAGGAAGCCGATCACCATCTGCAACGCGAGGGCAATGAACGAGAACGTCAGTGTGAGGCGGACCGATTTCCAGAACAGGTCATCCTGCAGCAGTTGCCCATAGTTGCGCAGCCCCACGAAGGAGGCAAGATCGGGGCGCGAGAGGTTGTACTGCTGGAGGGAGAGCCAGAGCGAATAGATCGTCGGGAAGATTGTCATCAGGAGCAGGAAAAGCAGCGCGGGCAGCAGGAGCATGGTGGCAACCCGCCGCTCCTTGCGCACCTGTTCCGCTCCTGTGGCATTCACTGGGCTGGTGGCGCCTATTTCGATCTCGTGTGCGGTCGTTACCATACCCTGTCCGGAACATCCGGGGTGGATGCGGCCAGGTCTTCTGGCCGCATCCACCACCGTGAATCACGATGTGCGCGTGCGCGGAGACTAGTTGTAGTACCCCGCATCCTGCATGATCTGGCGTGCGGCCGCATCCATGTCAGCGAGCGCGGCTTCCGCGTCCTTCTCGCCCAGCATCACCCCGGCCACCTCGTTGCCGATCGCTTCGTAGAGCGCGTTCGATTCCGGGATGGCCGGGTAACGCATGGCGGTCGGCAGCGATTCTTGAATGGCCGGGAAGTGCGCGCGCAACGGTGCATACTCCTTGAGCAGAGAAGCGCGGGCCGGCTGGCCGGTGCCCTCCACCCAGGCCTTGCCGATCGCTGGATCCTGCGCATTCCCGGAGCAGCAGAACTTGACGAACTCCCAGGCCGCATCCTTGTTGTTGGAGAAGGCCGGGATGAGGAGGCCGAGACCGCCCATATGGGGGCGATGGTCACCGCCCTCGACGTTGCCCTTCGGCACGCGAGTGCTGCCCCAGACTTCGTAGAACTCCGTGAAGTTGGGGTCATTCATGGTCGTGCCGCCCCACTGCAGTGGCGCGTACGTCCACGTGCCGTTGGCCATGGCGGGGTTGGACTCATCGTCGGAGGCGTTGAGGGCACTGTCTTCCAGATACGGCTTGAGGGCCAGCAAAACCTGGATGGCGTTGTTCCCGGCATCTGTGTTCAGCGCCGGGTTGAACGCCCCCGGTTCCATCTTGTCGAACCAGTCGCCGCCGAAGGTCCGCAGGATCGTGATAAAGACGCCACCGGCGAAGAGCCCACGCTTGAGCGTGGTGCCCGTCTGTTTCACGCCGCTCTCCGCAAGCGTCTTGGCGATTTCGATGGCGTCATCCCAGGTTTCCGCCGGTCCATCGATGCCCGCCTGCTCCAGGATGTCAATGCGGTAGTACTGGAGTTGGCAGTTGCTATCCGGCGGCAAGCCATACAGGATGCCGCCGTCCGCGGCTGGCTTGTCCCGGTAGAGGTCCATCACATTCTCGGGGACATCTGAGAGCAGGTCCTCCATGTACGCCTGATCTGCTTCCAGGCGCTCCTGCAGAGGCTCCAGCGAACCCATGGCGATCAGTTGCGGGACAACGTTGTAGTCGTTGTGCAGGATATCGAACTGCGAGGACTTGGCGGACATCTCGATGACCGTGCGCGGGATGTAGTCCGCGATCGGTTCCGCTACCCACTCAATGCTGATATCCGGGAACTTCTCCTGGAAGAGGGGATAGACCGCCTTCTGCGGAAGTTCCCAGCGTTGACCGCTGGGCGCCCAGGAGACGATGCTGCCTGAAGGCGCGGGAGTTTGGGCTGAGGCCCGGCGCGTGTCGCCGAGCAGGCCACCAAGGCTGGCCGCGCCGAGGCCAAGCGCTGCGCCGCGCTGCAGAATTTGCCGCCGGCTGAGCCGGCCGCCGAGGGCGTCACGGACGAGAAGCTGCCGCTCACGATAGAGGTCACTTCGATCCTGGTGCACGCGTCCCTCCTTGCCTGCCACCCCTGGGCATGTCCCAGAAGTTCGCCAGTGCCGCCGCGTGCCTTGGGGTGAACCGGCCGAGGGGTGGCATTCACGCCACGCTCGGCTGCGCTCCAGGGTCTGCCAACGGCTGCTGGTCATGCTGCCAGCCGGTCTGTAGGTCAACGATGTCACGAACGTATCATGTTCCTATGGCGAACGCAATAGCTGATGGGGTTCACCATTGGGACAGGACAATGTGCGTGGTGTATGTGCCACGTGCAGAATCCCTATTGCGCAACAATCGAGCACACGTGGCCTGGCCCGCCACGCGTGATCAGCCAGTCTGGATTCCGGCTCGGGGACGGCTGCGATAGAGTCTTGCCGGGGAGCGCCCGGCGCGTCGACGTGCGGGCGCACGCTGAGCGACGTTTCGGAGCAACAACGGGGGGTGAGCAGTGCGGGTTCTGATTTCTGCCGACGCCGAAGGCGTGACCGGCATCACGAATACGAACGAGCTGCTGTTTGGACGGCCACACTACGAGTTCATGCGCACCATGATGACGGACGATGTGAACGCCGCCATCGAGGGCGCGTTCGCGGGCGGCGCGACGCAGGTGGTGGTGAATGACGCGCACTGGACGATGACCAACGTCCAGATCGAGCGCCTGGACCCGCGCGCGGACCTGATCAAGGGGTTTCACAAGCATCTCTGCATGGTGGAGGGTGTGCAGGATGCGGACGCCGTGTTCTTCCTCGGCTACCACGCGCGCACTGGCGACTCCGACGGGGTCGGCAATGAGACGATCCTGGGCCGGGAGATCGTGGAAATTCGCCTGAACGGGCAACCGGTGGGCGAATCCGAGATCA
The DNA here is from genome assembly GCA_034431475.1 of Thermomicrobiales bacterium. Taxonomy (GTDB): domain Bacteria; phylum Chloroflexota; class Chloroflexia; order Thermomicrobiales; family UBA6265; genus JACCXM01. The sequence continues at coordinate 305,236 of DAOUDE010000024.1, forward strand.
ACGCGGCGGTCTGCGCCGAGTTCGATGTGCCGGTGATCTTTGCGTCTGGCGACGATCTCTATGAGAAAGAGCTGCAGGAGACGCTGCCGAACGTTGAGTACGGGCTGACCAAATATGCCATCGACCGCTGGGCGGCGCGCTGCTTCCCGCCGGCCAGGAGCCAGGCGAACATCCGCGAGGCGGCACAGCGCGCAGTGGAGCGCTTCGCGGCGGAGGGAACGACGCGCTACCCCCTGCTCAAGCTTGACGGCGAGGTGGAACTTGCGGTGACGTTCTCCTCGACGGCCGAGGCCTTGATGGCGGCGCTGGTCCCGGGCAGCGTCCGTGAGACGGCGCGCACCGTCACCTATCGCGCCGGGAACGCGGTCGATGCCTGGAAGGGGTTCTTCGCGGTGCTGCTCCTGGGCTGGTCGGCCACCGACGAGATTTACGGGTAATGCGAGTTGCGACCCCGCCGGGAAGGATTTTCCCCGGCGGGGTGGCGCCATCGGCTGCTGGAGTGTGGTCGCACTACCAGAGATCTGTGACTGCGCGGGCCACGATCAGCGCGCCCGAGGCGGTAACCGCCAGCGCCGCCACCACTGGCGCGAACCGCATCAGGCGCGTGGTGACGCCGGGTAGCCGGCGCTGCTCCAGGAACCGGCCGGCGTAGAGGAAGAGCAGGCCCACGCCAGTCAGGGTAGCCGCCAGGCCGAGGCTGAAGGCCACCACCACAGCCAGCCCGAACCCGGCGCGGCCGAGCGCGACGGCGCCGAGCAAGGCCAGCAGGGCCGATGGGCAGGGTAGCAGCCCGCCGGAGATGCCAAGCGCCAGCAGATTGCGCAAGGTCACTCGGTCACCTGTGCCGCCAGGCGGGAGGTGGCTGTGGGTGTGACCGTCGTGCGTGTGGACGAATCCACCGCCGTGGTCGTAATGATCGTGCGCCGAGACGCCGTGGCCATGGGCATGATGCGGTCGCAGGCCGAGCACTCGCTGGCGCAGGATTGTCACACCGACCAGCACCACCATCAGCCCCGACAGGAGGCTGAGCCACGGATAGAAGAGCTCCGGCATGATCGTGCGTGAGGCCAGGAGCACCACGACGCCCAGTGCGACGACCCCCGCCGTGTGCGTGACGGTGACGGTCAGGCCCAGGAAGAGCGCGTGCAGCGGGGTGCCTCGGCTGCCGACGAGGTACGCGCCAACGACCGTTTTGCCGTGACCGGGCGAAAGCGCGTGCATAGCGCCCCAGAGCATGGCTGCCAAGAGCGCGAGCAGCATTCCCGCTGGCGACGTGACGCTGCCGTTCACGATCCCCGCGAGGCGCGCTCCGACATCGAGAGGACTGCTTGCAGATGCGGTTGTGCTCTCACTGAACGCGGGCGCCCCAACCTCAACCCGGTACCTGAATGACATTGCCCGTTCATCGAGTGGGCTTGCGAGAAGGTCGGATGGGTACGATGTCAACGCCTGCGATTGATCCTGCGAGAGCGAGGCGGCATCGGGGAGCACGATGTCCGCGCCGTTCACCACCACGATCTCACGCCAGCCGACGCGATCCACGGCGTAGCCGTTCGCGAACGCAATGGTTTGGCCCGGCGCAGCGTCTGGCAGCGCCGCCCGAAAGTGGGCGGTGAGGCGGGTGGTCTGCAGGTTCGCCTGCCCGGTGTGGAACGCGAGTTCGGAGTCGTGCAGCGTCAAAGGGAGCACTTCGTCGCCATCGCGCAGGCTCAACCGGGGTGTGATCTCGGCCAGCAGCGTGTCTCGCAGGTTGGCGCGTTCGGAATCCGAGAGCGAGCCGTCGCCATTGCGGTCGAATGCCTGAATGTTGGCAACGGTCGGCAACTCAGCGAGGTCCAGGACGTAGGTCACGTTCACCGCTGTGCGGTCGATTTCCAGCTTGCTGTACTGGTTGACGCTGAAGTTGCCGAGCGGGTGAGCTGCTGCCGGGCTGGTTGTCACCAGGGCCATCGCCAGAACGGCGATCAGCGCGAGGGCCGTGCGGACCGGCGTGAGGCGATGGAACGACGCGCGTGTGTGGGTCATGACGCCGCCTCATTCTGGAGCCGGGCGAGCTCGGCCCGGGCAATAGGTGCGTACCGCAGCGAGAAGTGCGGGTTGAGCCGGAGCACGGTGCGCAGGTGGGTGATGGCCGAGGCAGTGTCTCCCCGCGCGGAGGCAATCATGCCGGCGTGAAAATGCATCAGCGCGCTCTGGGTGCCCAGCCGCAGGGCCTGCTCGCTGGCGTCCGCTGCCGCAACCAGGTTCCCGGCGCGGTAGAGCGTCCAGGCCAGGGTGTCGTAGGCGGTCACGCTTGGCCGCGCGGCCACGCTTGCGCTTGCTTGAGCAACGGCGTTGGTGACCGCTGCGGCGTCACCGTGATCGGCGGCGAAGAGCGCCAGTTCCAGATCGGTGTTCACGCCGTTCGCCGCCTGCAGTTGTTGGATCGCCGCCACGGTTGCAAACTGGGCCGCGGCGCCAGCTTGATCGCCGCGCGCGCTCAGGACGTCTCCGTACGCCGACAGGTACTCGGGGAGTGGCAGGAGTGCAATGACCTCGTGATAGAGGCCGGCGGCTGCCGCGAGGTGACCGCGTGCCGCGAGCACCTTCGCCTCACCGGCCATGGCTGGCGCGTAGCCTGGCACGGCGACGGATGCCGCGGCATAGGCCTCATCTGCGCCGGTGAGATCTCCGCCATCGAAATACAGGTTGCCGAGTTGCACCTGTGCCCACGCCACGTTTTCCGGGTAACCGGAGCCGGCGGTAACCGCCTTCTGCATGGCGGAGATCGCGCCGGCGCGATCTCCCATCAGCTCGCGCAGATAGGAAATGCGCGAGAGGGAGCCAAGGTCGGGACGGAGATCGACCATCTGCTGCAAGGTCTCCGAGGCGGCCTCGTACTCACCAAGCTCAACCTCGGCATCGACGAGAACACCATACGCCGGTGCATGCTGTGGCGCGGAGTTGACCGCGCGCTCGCCCCACTGCTGTGCCTCCCGGAACTCATGGCGCGCAAGCGCCAGGGTGCCCAGGCCAACCAGCGCATCGACATTGCTGGCGTCACCAGTAAGGGCCTGGCTGAAGAGGGCTTCTGCTTTCGGGTAGTAGGACGAATCCCCGGTCTCGCGCGCTTTCTGGAGGTAGGAATGGCCGAGTTGCGCGGAGTTCCGGGATAGTGTGAGCGGATTACCGTCGCGGAGCGCCTCCTGGAGGGCTGCAATGGTGCGATCCAGCGGCGTTTCCCCTGTTTCCAGCTTGGTGATGGCGGGTGCAGCCTGCTCGCCGGCGAGCAGCGTGGCGGCGAATGGCCGTAGGTTGAGTGCGCCGGAGATGAGGATGAGGGCCGCCGCACCGGCGAGGACCAGGCGCGCGGTCCAGGAGTGTTTCGGGATCAGGGAGGGAACAGGAACCTGGGCCATGGTACATCGCTCCGGCGCTGGGACGAATGGGCTGGCGGTCCATGCGCCGCCAGCCCGCAGGAAGGTGTCGCTACCCGGCGATCTCGCCGCAAGCGACGTAGTTCGCGATGTTCTCGGCGGATTCGTGCGCGTTGATGGCGTACTGCTCCCCGGTGAGGTCATCGAGGGTGAGCGGAATCACCGTCTCACTCTCACCGTTCGCGTCGATGTTGGTCAGGGCTGCGGCAACCTCGCCGAGGTTGTCACACGTCCCGTAGTGGACATGGACCGGGTTGTCACCAGCGGGGCCGTCGACCATGAGCGAGACCATGGTGCCGTCCGCCGTCTCGGTCAGGGTGGCTTCGCCACTCAGGCCCGAGCCACTGAGCTCGTTCAGAGGCACGGTCAGTGAGCGTGCTTCGGGGGTCGCCATATCGTGGCTCATGTCCATGCCGCCGGCGGACATGCCGTCCGGGGTGTGGTGCATGTGTTCGAAGCCCTGGTGTGGTGCGGCCACATACGGGAAGGCTGTCATGAATGGGACATCGTTCGTGGGCACGCCGTCGCCCAGTTGCCCATTCACACCCTGCTGGAACTCTTCGCCCAGCAGGAACCCGGCGGCCACGCGCAGTTCGATATCGACCACCTCGTCACCAAGGCGACGGCCGTTCGGGAACCCGGCATTGTCACCGCCAATCACGCCCAGGGGATTCTCCTCGGCGGAAGGCGGAATGGCCACGTTCAGGCGCAGCATCTCACTGGGCTTGACGTTGGCGGGCTGGTTCAGGCCCGGCACGCCGGTCAGGAAGACGGTCACGAGGTCATCGCGGCCCGACTCCGGGACAGGCACGAGCGCGGAGCCGTAGAGCAGGTTGAGCAGTTTGGCGAGTTCCGGGTCGGTGACCGCGCCCAGGAACTGGGCGTCGTCGCCGGGGTGCGAGCCGTTGAACAGGTCCTTGGCGCCGAGCGGCGCGACGACCTCATTGACCAGCGGCATCCCCAGCCGGGAAACCTGAACCAGCGGTCCAGAGTCCTCGTACGTGCCCGGCCAGAGGACCTTGGTCGATTCGCGCAGGGCGGTCGTCCAGACGCCTATCACCGCGTCGTCCGCATCGGGACCGGCGGGCGCCGCGCCGTCCTTGGTCAACTGGTCGATCGGGACCTGGATAGCCAGCGTCTGCACGTTGAGCCCGGCCAGGTCGTCCACGCCGCCGCCGGCGTTGCCGGGGATCTGGCGGATGGTGAGCAGGTCACCCACGCCGCCGAGATCGACCCAGAAGGGGTCGTCGCGCTGACCGGCGAACACCTTGATCCCGTCCCCGACCTCCGCGATTGCCGCATCCGCCAGGGCATCGTAGTCCGGCGTCGACTTGGGGCCGATGTTCGACGGCGGGGTCATCAGGCCGCTGGCGATTTCCGTCAGCACGCCGCCGCGCCCCTCCGAAAGGGTGTAGGTCTGGCGCACGTTCAGGTTCGCGCTGTCGAGCGATTCAATTGGCCCGGACTGGTAGAGGAACGAGTTGGGATTTGCGATCTCGGTGTCAAACGTCCACTGGTAGAAGATGTCCTCCACTGCATCACCGTTGTTGTCGATGTTGATGCGGTAAGTGACGTCATCGCCGAAGCGGTAGTAGTTCGGGAAGCCAGCCGGGTCCTGCATGGGGTAGTAGTTGGCGATGAGGGTGACTGTATCCGGCGCGTCTGGGCTGACGAAGGCGTAGAGGTCGGTGGCATCGGCCGCCGGGTCCTGGCTGATCAGGGGTGCCTCACGGTGGCTGGATGCCCGAACTGGGCCTGCCCCGAGATTGAGGGCGGATGACACCCCAACCATGGCAACGAGCGCCAGGCTGAGGTGGGTGATGGTCTTGTGTCGCATGGTGCTCACTCCGAGTGTCGCGCAATAGGCCCACGTGGCATGGGCGTCACAATTTCTGCGGGAATGGGCGGTGATCGCCCGCTGGAGCGGAGACTGCGAGTGCGATGCTGGCGTGCTCTCGTTAGAGACATGACACGATGACTCCTCGGCCCGGTGGGCCGCCTCAGGCAAGGTTCCCGTTGACTTTGGTGGTGTGATTCCCTCGAAGTTCTACTGGCTACTACGGGCTACCGTGAGGATTGGATCACTGGTTCCGGCAAGACTTTCCGGGTTTTCCAGCAACATCCGCATCCGTTGCAGGCCCAGCCGCACACGGCCCTTGACCGTGCCCAGGGGGAGTCCCTCATGGTCGGCGATCTCCCGGTGGGTAAGTTCTCCGAAGAACGCGTGCTGGATTGCCAGTCGCTGCTCGGGAGTGAGCCGGGCTAGCGCCTGATGGAGGCATTCGGCCTCAAGCGACAGGATGACCTGGGCCGGGATGTCGAGGTCAGCGGAGACGTGGAGGGACTCCTGTGCCGCCAGTATGTTCGGCTTGCGCTGCATGGCCTGCTGCCGAAGCTGATCCACGGCCGCGTTGCGCACGATGGTCAGCAGCCAGGAGCGGAAGGTGCCCCGGTGCGATCGGAATGAGCTTGCGCGTTGCCAGGCTCGCAGAAACGCCTCGTGCACGAGGTCCTCGGCGGCGCCGCGGTCCCGGAGCAGCGCCATGGCGACGGCCAGCGCTGGCTGATAGTGCCGCTGGTAGAGCGTGTCCAGCGCGGTGGCATCTCCCGTGGCAAGCCGCAGGGCGAGCGCCGCGTCACCGTCGTGGGAGGCATTGCGCGGTCGCGGCAGCGGATGCGGGGGTTCAACGTGGACGGATCCGGGACGTGACACGGATTCCAGGGCGACCATCGAAGCATGCATGGCCTGGCTCCAGACCTGAACGTGCGACTGTCCATTGCCTGGAACCAGCGTATGGATTGCGCCGGCGAATCGCGTCCGGAAAGTCCCTGGGGCAGAACCTGGGAAAATTCCCGGGTTTCTCATGGATCAGGCGAAATGCTTCTGGCTAGGGATTGTGCAGGAATTGCGGGGGTGTCCCGGCGGCGAGGCTCTCGATTTCCTGCTGGTTGACCGGGGTGTTTGCGGCGCGGGCCTCGACATAGTTGGCCATGGCCACGATGACGGACTTCAGGAAGCGGATTTCGGTGTCGAGAATCTCGACCGTGGCGATCTCGACCCGCGTTGCGCGGCGCAGGTTCTCCCCAAAGACCGCGACGTGCAACACTTCTGTCCTGGCGTCTCCCGCCACGCTGTACGAGGCATGGGCGTACTTGTTCCGAATCTGGTTGGCCGTGAGAGCGACCGCTGCGAACGCCTTCCCGGCCGCGATGTCGCGCGGCCACCCGGGAGCGATTGCCTCACACATCCCCTTGAGGAAGCTCATCTTCCGGCCGTTCTGCTTCTGGAGTTCCAGCGCCACCCGCGCCTGATCCAGTGACATGCCGGCGGTCCAACTCAGGATCGGCACGAGGCCATGCTCGATCTGCACGTAGAGCCCCAGGATGATCCCGATGCGGCGCGTGCATTCTGGCGTCTGCTCAAGAGCGATGGCGTAGTCATCCACGTGCTGCGGCATGGCATCTTCCGGCGTGAATGTGTGGCTTCGTCCCGGCGCATGATCCCACAGGTGGGTCGTGGCGGTGGTTTACTCAGGCGAAGCGGTAGCTTCGCATCACATGCCGAGGATGCCTCTGGCGTAGGCAATCCGCACCGCATCGGTCCGGTTCTGGGCGCCAAGTTTGCCGAGGACATTGGCGACGTGGAACTGCACGGTCTTGGCCGTTGCGCCGATCTGTGCCGCAATTTCCTTGTCGGCAAGGCCCTGCCCAATCAGGGTCAGCACCTGCAGCTCGCGCCGGGTCAGGCGTTCCTGGCGAATCAGTGAGCCGGTCAATTTGCCGGCAACAGCGGGCGTCAGGTACGTCCCCCCCGCCTTGACGGTGCGCACAGCGGCCGCAAGCTCACTCCCGGTGGCGTCTTTCAGCACATAGCCCTGGGCGCCGGCGCGCAACGCCTGCAGAACCATCTCATCCTGTTGAAAGCTCGTCACGACGATAGAGCGGGTTGAAACGCCAAGCTGTGACATGCGAGCGATCGTGTCAACGCCCGAGAGGCCCGGCAACCGCAGATCGACCAGCGCGATGTCTGGCTGCAAGTCGCTGATGAGCCGCAGGGCATCTTCCCCACTTGCCGCCTGGGCCACGACCCCCAGGTCCGGTTCTGCGTCCAGGAGTGCGGCAAGGCCCGCGCGAATCGGCGGATGGTCGTCGACGACGATCACCCGTACCTGGCCACGCTCGTGGCTCCAACTGACGGTGGACCCAGTACCCGGATGCGCGTAGGGAATGCTGGCCCGGATCATCGTGCCAGGGGCTTCCCGGTCCTGGCTCCGGATCGTCAAGACGCCTCCCAGGCGCCTGACTCGCTCGGTCATGCCGGGAAGGCCGAACCCGCCGGCGGTACCCTGAGGGGCCAATGCGCTGGCGTCGAAGCCACGCCCATCGTCCCGCACGTCGAGCACCACCGCCTCAGCAGCAAACTCCAGGTGAACCGTAATCCTGGCGCAGCCGGAATGGCGGCGCGCGTTGGCGACTGCCTCCTGCATGATGCGCAGCAGCGCAAGCTGCGCTTCTGCGCCGAGCGGACGCGGTGTCCCTGCCGACGAGAATTCGCACGCGGGGCCGTGGGTGGAGGTAGCCGCTTCGGCCTGCATCGCCTGGAGCAGCGAACCGCTTTCAAGTGCTGCCGGGCCGAGGTTCCAGACCGAGCGTCGCGCCTCTTCCAGGGCAGCCCGAGCCTGGGCCTCGGCGGCGGACAGCTCCGCTTCGGCATGCGATGGCTCGCTCGAAATCAGATCCCGCGCAGCGCGAATCTGGAATGCCAGCGTGAGGAGCGATTGCGCGAGGGTGTCGTGGATTTCTCGGGCCAATCGGTTGCGCTCCTCGGCAATCCCCAACTCGTGATTGGCCGCGAAGAGCCGCGCATTCTCGATGCCAATTGCCGCATGCTTGGCCAGTAGCCCCAGGATGGTGATTTCGCGCTCGCCGAAGACGCGATCAGGATCATTCGCCGCCACCCCGAACGTGCCGACGATGTCCTCCTGCCACCAGATCGGGACGCCGATCCAGGGCCCCAGCCGGTGGAACGCCTCGTCCGGCAAGGGCTCACTCAGGTCACGGTACGCCGGCACGATCACGGGCCCACGCCGGGCGATGATCTCCCCCATGAGTCCCGCCGAGGCCGGGATGGGCCGCGTCGCGACGTCCGAATCTCCCAGGTTGTAGGTGGCAACCATCCTGCGCGGCGCGGAAAGGCTCTGGCCGACCAGGCTGATCGCCCCGCCGTGCACGCCGAGCAGTTCCACCGCGCTCCGGACAACCTGCTGCAGGAGCAACTTTTCATCCAGATGGCTCGAAATCGACTCCACCATTTCCCGCAGCGCGTCCAGTTGCTGGAGCGCGTCGTGCAGGTCCTGGTTGTGGCGGGCCAGTTGTGCTGCGGCAGCCGACTCGCGCAGCAAGCCTTCGTCGCGCTCGATCTCGAAGGCGATCAGCCGCGCCAGGATGCGCATGGCATCCAGTTCGGAATCGCCCAGGTCCAGAACGCGGCGGTCGTGCGCGCAGAGTGTGCCGAAGACGCGGCCGTTGCCAAGCACAATCGGGACCGAGGCGTAGGAGCGAGTGCCGATGACCACCTTGCCGGGCAGGGAGCGCCACTGATCGTGGCGATCGGCGTCGTCGATCACGAGCGGAGCAAGCGAGGCCAGCACGGCATCACAGAACGTGTAGGAGCGCGGGATGGTCACCGGCAACGTGAGCCCCAGCCCGATCCGGTCACAGGCATGGGAAACGACCAGGTTGTCGCCTTCCAGGCGGTGGATCATGGTCAGGCTGATGCCAACCAGGTCGGAGAGCAACTCCAGCATGGCGTTGATCGCGTCATCCAGGCTGGCGAAGGGCACAGCCGCGTAGGCGGCGAGCGCGGCCAGGCGCTGCCGGGCTTCCGGGTGGTCCTGGAAAGAGATGGTGGCCATGCTGCCTCGGGTATTCCAGCCAGATTGCATGAGTCAGCAGAGGCCACGAAGTGTAGACAGCGATCACGCCAGGCGACGGCTACGTCGCCATGGCGACGTGGCGGTCGCGCTTTAGCGGGCGATTTCCCGGCCGCTGACGAAGCGGCCCGCCAGGAGCGTACATGCAATGGTGGTCAGGAGAATGATGCTGGCCATGGCATTCACGGACGGGTCGATGCCGCGCCGCAACATGCCCCAGATGCGCACTGGCAGGGTCGGTTCGCCCCCGCTGGTGAAGAACGTGATCACCAGTTCATCGAACGACCACGCCATGACGATCAGGACCGCGCCGAAGAGGGCGGGTGCTACGAGCGGAAACACGATCAGGCGGAACGTCTGGAATGGGGTTGCGCCCAGATCGCGCGCGGCCTCCTCGAAGGAGCGGTCGAGCCGCATCAGGCGCGCGTTCACGATGATGACCACGAAGGGGAGGGTGACCATGGCGTGGCCGATCATCGCGGTGGACAGGGACGGCTTGATGCCAACCTGGGTGAAAAAGGACAGGAGGGCGATGCCGAGGAAGAGTGTCGGCAGCACCAGGGGGGCGGTGACGAAGCTCGAGAATGCGTCGAGCACGCGTGAGCGGCGGTGCGCGAGCGCAAAGGCCGCACTGGTTCCGACGACAGCGGTGAAGATCCCAACGGTAAGGGCGACTTTGACGCTGTTGAACAGGGCCTCGCGAAACTGCTTGTCGCCGAGGGCGGACTGGTACCACTGGGTGCTGAACCCGGCGAAGGGCAGGCCGGTACTGGACGCCGCGTTGAACGAGAACAGGACGACCACTACGATCGGCGCAAAAAGAAAGATCAGGGTGGCGCTCACGATCACCCACCAGACCGCGGTGGACCGCCGCTCGCTCATCGCACGATCCTCCCGCTGGCGAAGCGCAGGACGCCGAGCAGCACCAGGACGAAGGCCAGCGTCAGGAACGAGAGCGCTGCCCCCAGCGGCCAGTTGAACGCCGTGCCAAAGGTGCTGGCGATGGAGCGGCCGATCATGCCGCCGCTGGTGCCACCGACGAGTTGCGGCGTGACGTAGTCGCCGCCGGCGATGATGAAGGTCAGGGCGAAGGCGGCGAAAACCCCTCCCCAGGAGAGCGGAAGCGTGACGCGCCACCAGGCTCCGGCGGCACTTGCGCCGAGATCCCGCGCGGCTTCGATCTCCTCGCTGCGCACATTCTGTAGCGCAGCGTAGATGGGCAGGATGGCCAGCGGAATCAGGAAGTTGACGAGCACGATGACCGTTGCGACCCGGCTGAACAGCAGGAAGCTGAGCGGCTCCTGGATGAGACCGAGGGTGACCAGCACCTGGTTGATGACGCCGTTGTCGCCCAGGATGGTGCGCCAGGCGTAGATACGAACCAGATAGCCCGAAAAGAGCGCCACGACCACCATCAGGACCAGGATTTCCTGGTGCGCCATGAGATGAAAGCGCAATGCATGGGCAAAGGCGTACGCGATCACCGTCGTGACCAGCGCGGCGGTTCCGGCGGTGGCCAGCGTTTGCCAGAAGAGTTGCTGGTAGATCGGGGCTGTCAAGGCGTCCGTGTAGTTGGACAGCGTCCACGTTGGAGCAAGGTCGAAGCCATCGACCGTCCAGAAGCTGAAGGCAAAGAAGACGGTGACCGGGCCAACCAGGAACACCAGCAGAAAGAGCAGCGCCGGAGCAAGTTGCGCCAGGGGCAGCGCCCACTCGCCCAACCCTCGCCCGTCAGCGGCAGGGCGCGCGGTCGACACCGGATCGGCTGTATCGGCGGCCGTCACGACGGCCGGTCCGGAAGTAGGATGGTGTCGTCTGGTCGCCATGAGACGGTGACCAGCTCTCCGGGCTGCAACCGCGCGGCGTCCACGCTGCGTTGGGACATCACCACCAGGTCCGGGCACAGTGTGGCGAGGGCGTGCGCCACGTTCCCGAGGAAGATGCTCCGCTCCAGCGTGCCGGTCACGATGTTCGAGCCCGGAGGGGGCGTGCCGGCTGGTGAGAAGTGCAGGCGCTCCGGGCGAATGGAGACCACAACCGTCTGCCCGGCGTGCAAGCCGTTGGCTGGTGCGGTAATGTGGCCGAGCCCGCCGTTGAGCGCCACCGTGGCGGTGTCGCCATGCCTATCCTGGACCGAGCCGTGCAGCAGGTTGGCTTCGCCGATGAAGCTGCTGGCAAAGACATTCGCGGGATGATTGTAGATTTCGCTCGCTGATCCCTCCTGCGCAATCCGGCCCTCGTTCATCAGGATGATCTTGTCTGACATCGTGAGGGCCTCTTCCTGGTCGTGGGTCACGTACAGGAACGAGGTGCCAAGGTCTTCCTGGATGCGGCGCAACTCCAGTTGCATCGCCTTGCGGAGCTTGAGATCGAGTGCCGCGAGGGGTTCGTCGAGCAGAAGCACCTGCGGCTGGCCAACCAGCGCCCGCGCCAGCGCAACGCGCTGGGCCTGGCCACCGGAAAGCTGCGCGGGCATACGCGCTTCGACGCCGGGTAACCGCACAAGTTCGAGCATGGCGGCGACGCGAGCTCGCTGTTCCTCGCGCGGCGCACCCCGTAGCACCAGCGGAAAGGCCACGTTCTCGAAGACGGTCTTGTGTGGGAAGAGCGCATACCGCTGGAAGACGGTGTTGATGGGGCGCTTGTTGGGGGGCAGGCGATCCACGCGCTGCCCATGAATGGAGACGCTGCCAGCGTCGGCCTTTTCAAAGCCACCAATGATGCGGAGCAGCGTAGTCTTGCCGCAGCCGCTGGGGCCGAGCAGGGAGACGAAGGCTCCCTGCTCTACCCGCACGCTGACGTCGTCAAGCGCAGTGGCGGAGCCAAAGCGCTTGACGATGTTTTCCACAACGATTGCAGCCTGTGACGGTGATGTGCCGGCCGCGGGCACTACGCAGCCCGCACCTGTTCCCAGGCTTCGAGCCAGCCGTTGTAGGTCACGATGCCGTCGCCCTGGTCTTCCAGCGGTGGGAAGCCCCACACCGGCGCGATCTTGAAGATCTCGTCCAGGTTGTCATAGGGGAAGAGGGCCCGCGTCGCCTCATCGAGCAACGGGATCGCTTCCAGGTTGACCGTCGCGCTGTCCATGTCGTCCATGGCGACGGCCTGCGCTTCCGGGCTCAGCATATGGTTCATGAAGGCGTAGGCGGTATCGACGTTCGGGGCGTCCTTGACGAGGCAGTAGGAATCCACGAACGTGAAGTCCCCCGGCGCCGGGTGCGTGTACTTGAGTGAGGCCTCCGCAGCCACCGGGAACGCCGGGATCGCCTCCCAGCCGATGGTGGAGAGCCAGGCCTCTCCCCGCGCCATGATGTCGGCCATATCACCCATGTTGGGCGAGAAGGCGCGGGCCTGCTTGGTCTTGATCTCGATCAGGAGTTGGGTTGTATTGTCGAGTTCTTCCTGGGTGACCTGGGTGGGGTCCTTGGCGCCAGTGACCTGGTTCCAGATCAGGTAGTGCCCGAGCGCATCGTCTGTCATGACTACCTTGCCGGTGTACTCCGGCAGCATGACATCCATCCACTCTTTCGGTGCTTCAGGGATGAATTCGGTGTTGTAAATCATGGGGCCAGTGCCCCAGACAAAGGGCGCCGAGTACGTCTTGCCGTCAAACGTGTTCCAGTCGGGCTTGAGGAAGAGTGGGATGTAGTCGGCAGTGTTTGGCAACCGGGAGTAGTCGATTTCCTGAAGGAGGCCAGCCTCATACAGGTTCTTGACGTAGCCGTGGTACGGGGTGACGAGATCGATCTCCCCGAGGCCGCCGGCGCGGAGTGTGGCAAAGATCTCGTCGTTGCTCCCGAGGTAGGTGGCGTTGATGGTCGCGCCGGTCTGCTCCACAAACGGCTTGTTCGCGTTCGGTCCATCGTAGCCTTGCCAGCACATGATATTGACCGTGCCGCCGTCCTGGGCGCGTCCCAGTTCGGGGCGAATGGCGCTGGCTGCCAGCGCCGCGCCACCGGCGGCCTGCAAGACTCGGCGGCGAGAGAGTGGAGTTTGCTTCCACGCGTGTATGGCACTGCGAGGGGATGGCGTTCCTGCGCGAGCGGTCTGACGCTTCATGCTTCTGCTCCCATCTCCGGTGATAAGCACAGACGGTCATGGCGAATTCGCATACGCACCCAGTACCAGTGTCCGGTACTCCTCACCTCCTTGTGAGTTCTCCGTTATCTCACGTGCTGGCGGTCAGGCGCGACACCGCGTCACCGACGTCGTCGCGGCGCGGGCACAGCGCTTTCCCTGAGCCCGACCAGTCATTTGCACTAATGCGCGATTCTCGATGCATGCCACGGTATCAGATCGCTACGGAACGCGCCATTGGCTGCGCGCGCCACGAGCGGACTGGAGGCTCAGGGCGCTGCGCGCGCAATTAGCCCCTGGCGTTCACTGCCAGGATGGCGTCCAGGTGCGCACGGAGCGGCTGCAGCGGATTGCCAATGGCGTGGCCGGTTTCCTCGGCGACGCGCTGGGCGGCGTTCACCATCGAGAGTTGTCCGACCGAGAGCGAGGTGAATCGATTCAGGCGCACCAGTTCCCGCAGGCGTTCGGCGATGGCCCGGTTGTACGCCTCGGTTTGACCGGTGAGAAAGAGGCTGAAGGTGTTGGGGATGACTTCCACGTCGATCTCCGGTTCCTGGCCCCGGGCAGCCGCGTAGTCGTGCAGGCGCTGCATGGTGCCCGCGACGGTGTCCGGGTTCGAGAAAAGGAGCAGGTGACGGGGCGGTTGCTGAAGGAGGTGGATGAAGAACGGCTCATCGATCTTGATGATCGGGATGTCATGGCGCGTAGCCTCGTCCGGCATGGCGGCGATGTAGTTCGTGCAGGTAATGAGTACGGCATCCACGCCGCACGCGGTCATCCAGTCAAGTTGCTTGCGTACCTGATCTGACGCATCCTCCGGGCTGAATGTGGCGTCGCTTCCGATGCGGCGGAGTAGGCCTGGCTCGACGAAGTGGACCGCTTCCAGCGCGTCATGCGGGATGATGTCCTCGATGTACCCAATGTTCGAGTGGTGTGCGTGAAGGCATCCCAGGCGGGGTTTCTGAGACATCCGGAGCCTCCTGGTGCGTGTGCAGCAAGATGGCCGGCTCGTGACAGCGGCGAGCATGGGCCATGCGGGATGGCAGCATGAAGTTGCGATATCCTGTCAGTATCACTGCTCTTGCGACAGACCGTTGCGGTGCTGGGCAACCCATGAGTCCCGGTGTTCGTCAGAGCGAGGCCGTTGCGTAAATCTCGCCGGTTGGCGCGGCGGTGCCCATTGGCCCTGGTTCCCTGGTGATGGCAAGCGTGGTGAACTGCGAGCGATCTGCAGCGACCGCGTGTTGCGCGCTGGCGTCGGCGAAGACACCTGCGGGAACCGGGTTCCCCTCCCCGATCAGCCAGACTTCGTAGACATAGCCTTCTGGCAGAGGTGGCAGGTCCTTGACGTCGAGCATGAGCACGCCCTGCTGCGGCATGTAGTGCACTTCGCCCGTGGCCTGCGGAGCCATGGCCGTGCTGGCCAGGGCCAGCGTTTCCACCTGCGGGGTGGTGCTGATCTCGCTCCGCAACTGCATGTTCCAGTAGAGCAGGCCGAGGGAGATGAGCAGGAGGGCGGCGGCGGCGGTCGCCCACACTGCCGCCCGTTGCCAGAAGGCCGGCTCAGGGCGCACGATGTTCGCCGGGTTTCCCGATTCCGACCTGCCAGGCGCAGCCTGAGGCAAGGCCAGCGGCGCAGGCCGGGTAGGCGCATCGGCCAGCGCGGCTGCCGCAATGCGATCGCGCAGGCCGGCCGGCGGGGTTCGCGGTTCTGCCAGTACCGGGAGAACGCTGACCGCCGCCAGCAGTTCGGCCAGCTCCGCCTCGGCAGCCACGTCCTGCTCCAGCAACGCGCGCACCTCGGCTGCGTCTCGCGCCTCGACCGCGCCGAGTGCGTACGCGCCGAGCAGGTCGCGCGCGTTGTCCTGAGGTGGTTGGTTCACCCTAGGCTCCATGGCGCGACCCTTGCACGATGCCAGGCGCGGGCTCGGCTAGCGATGTGTAGAGCCGCTGCAGGCCCAGCCGCAATCGCCCCTTGACCGTGCCCAGCGGCAGGCCATCCCGCTCGGCGATCTCGCGGTGTGTGAGCCCGTCGAAGTAGGCGAGTTCGATGGCGCGGCGCTGCTCCTGCGGCAACTGCGCCACTGCCGCGCGCACGCGCTCCTGGTCCAACCTGGCGGAAACCGCGCTCCAGGTATCCGGCGCCGGGGTTTGCTCGGCGATCTCGTCCAGGCCGGCAACGACGTTCGGGCCACCCGCGCGCTTCCGGTGCAGGTCTATGGCGCAGTGATGGACAATCGTCATGAGCCACGAACGAACGCTCCCGCGTGACGGGTCAAAGGTCGCGGCGCGACGCCAGACGCGCAGGAAGGCATCCTGCACGGCTTCTTCCGCAGCCCCGGACTCCCCAAGCATGCGATAGGCAAGACCATAGCCCAGCCGACCGTGCCGGTCGTAGAGGGCTAACAGGGCGGGGTGATCGCCCTGGGCTATGGCGACGATGAGTTCGTCATCTGGGGGCGCCAGGTCGGCCATCGCGCCTATCTGTTCAGTCATACGGAAGCGTTCTGCTCCCCGGATCATACTCGCGGTGAGAGATTTGCTCTCACTGGAGATACGAGCGAGGTAGGGTGCGGGATCATCCCGGCAGGTCCCATTCAGGTGACGGCGGCGAGCAATTCCTGGCGCAGCCGGGTGGCGATGCCCTCGGCCTCATCCGGAGTGATACCTTGTGGAATGACCGCAAGTTGCCCAAACTCGGCGTACGACTGGGCGACGGCGATGGACGGCTCGCCCTCCAGCAGGCGGTTCACCACCGCGTAGGCGCGCTCACCCGGGTCGTCACCGCAGATCGTCACGCGCAGGCTGGGCACAGGTTTGTCCGGCGGGACGTGCCGGGCAACGCTGATACCTGCAACGTCCGCGAGGGCAGCTTCGATAGGATCCAGCAACCGCTGCATCCGTTCCAGATCGGCCTCGTCGCTGCCGGCCGCGAAGCGCTGCAACGCCACCAGCAGCCCTACGATCTCCTCGCGCCCAACCTTCATCGAGCGGCCGAAGCCCTGGTGGGGAATGCCGCGTAGCACTCCGCTGGTCAGCAGCCCGCGCTGGGACCACGTCGCGTCACGCACGTCCATATCCTGGTGTTGCAGGGCCACGGAGGCGATGAGGTCGGCCCGGCCGGCCAGGATGCCGCTGGCCTGCGGCCCACCAATGGCCTTGCCGCCCGAGTACACGACGAGGTCCGCGCCCTCGGCGATGAACCGGCGCAGGTTGCCTCGGGGTGGCAGCTCGGCCGCGGCATCGACGATCACCGGCACCCCGCGTTCATGGGCGATGGCGCAGACGTCGCGCAGCGGGACTGTGCCGGGTGTGTCGAGGATGGGACAGGCGACCGCCGCTGTACGCTCGGTGATCGCCTCCGCGATTTGCCAGGGGTACGTGCCTCCCGCGCCGGGATAGCCGAGGTAGCCCACCTCAACCATGCGCACGCCCACCGCGCGGATGGCGTGGTCGTAGGCGTTGCGGTGGCCTCGCTGCACCACGACTTCGTTCCGGAGACCGGTCGTGTCTGGCAGGCGATCCATGGCCGCGACATCGAACCCGGCTACGCACGCCGCCACGCCGAGCGACAGCCCGGCGGCAGCCCCGGTCACAACGTAGCCTGATTCCGCGCCAGTGTGCTCCGCGATGATTTCTCCGGCGCGCGCCTGCAGCGTATCGATGGGCACGAACGAGGCGGCGGCCTCGGCCATCGCCGCCAGGACTTCCGGGGCCATGCGGCTGCCGCCGAGCCGGGTCAGTGTGCCGCTGGCGTTGATGACGGTGCGGAGCCCGAGGTCTGCGTAGATACCCATCGTTCAGGCGCCCACCCGGTAGTGCTTGACGACATCCTCGTCGATTTCAACCCCAAGGCCCGGACTCGTTGGGAGCGCCACCTTGCCATCAACGACCGGGAAACGCTGCACGGTCAGCAATTGATTCAATTCCGTTTCCTGCACGCAATACTCGAAGAAGGAGGCGTTCGGCATCGCGCCAATGACGTGCAGTGAGGCGGCCTTGATGATCCCGGTACTCCAGGAGTGGGGCACCATCGTCACCCCGCGCAGGTCTGCCTGCTGCGCGATCTTGACCAATTCGGAGATCCCACCCGCGCGGGTCACATCCGGCTGCACCACGTCCACCTGCGTCTCGTCCATCAGGCGGGCAAAGCCCCAGTGCGTGGTGTCCTCTTCGCCGCAGGCAATGCGCGTCTCGACGGTTTCCGCAAGCTTGCGATACGCCGCCGTCTCGTCCGGCCAGAACGGTTCTTCGACCCAGTAGGGGTTGTACGGCTCGAAGCGGCGCACCTGGCGAATGGCGTGGTCGGCACTGTTCCAGCCCATGCCGATGTCGAACATCAGGTCTACACCGTCGCCGGCTGCCTCACGTGCGGCGCGCACCAGCGCGACATCCAGGTCGGCGTCCTTCCCGAAGGGGCCCCATCCGAGCTTGATGGCCGAGAAGCCGCGCTCGACCAGCCCGGAAACGACGGTGGCGGTTTCCTGCGGCGTATCCGGCATGAGCGTGCTGGCGTAGGCGCGGATCTCTTGCCGGTGTGGCCCCCCAAGCAAGGTGTGAATCGGCAACCCAAGCGCCTTGCCCTTGATGTCCCAGAGCGCGATGTCGATGCCGCTCATGGCGTGGATAGCCGCACTCTGGCGTCCGTAGTAGATGGAGCCACGGTACATCTTGTGCCAGAGGCGGTCGATTTCCAGCGGGTTCTCACCAATCAGGATGCTGCGCAACCCCATGGCGTTGCTGTGCGACGGCGGTGCGTCCACGATCGCCTTGATGATCGACGGCAACGAATCGACCTCGCCGATACCGGTGATGCCCTCGTCCGTTTCGACGCGGATCAGCAGCGCGTCCTGGCTGCCATCTGCCCGCGTGGCGTCGACGTTCGGCTGGCGCAGGATGATGGCCTGGACATCGGTAATCCGCACAGGAAACTCCTCCAGTTGACGTGCTCAGGTCAATCGGGTTGGTGCCGGTCGAGCCGGGTCAGGGCCGGGTCGGGCCGGGCGCGCAGTTCGCGCACAAGGTCGACGAGGTTGGCGGCGGCGCGCTCGAACAGCAGGCGCCCTTTCGCGGGCGTCGCCAGCGTCGCTTCTCCCGCGACCCCGCTGGGGGAGAAGCTGCTCCACCAGTGCTCGCCGAAGTGCACGCCGGTAGCGGAGCCCAGGTCCATCTGGAGGAAGCGTCCCTGGACAAAGCCCAGGTCATCAACCACGCGGTCCTGCTGCACGCGTTCCGCGTCCAGGTACTGCATGACCGATGTTTCCAGTTCGCAGGCGTGGGCCATGCCCCCGGGCGCGACGGACTCGCGGACTTCGCTCACGTTGTCGGCCAGCGCGCCCCAGAAGAGTGCGGCGCAGAGTGCGCCGGTGCGCACGTTGACTTCGTTGGCCGCCACGGCCAGGTAGGGCGGGTTCACGCCGTGGCCGCTGATGAGGATGACGCGGTCGAAGCCGTGGGCGGTGACGCTGGTGGTGATGTCGATCAGGTACTGGATGACGTGGTCCCACGCGGCGTGGATGACGCCGGGGAAATCCATATGGTGGGCGTTGAAGGCGTAGGGGAGGCAGGGCAGGATCAGCACCTCGTCTGGCGCGCGCTGGCCAGCGGCGTCGCAGAGCTTGCTGATGATGTAGTTGTCGGTGTTCAGCGGCAGGTGATACCCGTGCTGCTCCATGGCCCCGATGGGCTGGATGACGACGGGCTTGCGCCCGGAAGCGGCCCGCAGTTCTTCCCAGGTCAGGTTGCCCCAGTAGTACGGGGCGCGGTTGGCGTACTCCATTGCTGGCTCAGGACGTGCTCGCCGCGTTGCCGACGGTCTGCGCGTTCGGCCCGTACTTGGGCAGCCAGTAGTCGCGGTAGATGCCTTCGCACTCCTCGTTGCAGAAGGGCAGTTCTCGGCCGTTGAACTCCACCAGCCAGATATGCCTCGGCACCAGCCTGCCGCAGAGCGCACAGTTCGTGACGGTGGTGTCATGCCACGAGCGCTGAATCTCCACCCATCGGCCCATCGCCGCAATCCTCTCTGTAAAACTGTGGTCGCTCAGGCTGCCTGTGTCCGGGCCAGGCGCAGTTCCGTGGTGGCGTTGAGATCCAGCACCGGTTCGTATCCGCCGTCGTGGATGACCACCCCGTAATCCTCCCGCGCCGACGTGCAGGTTACCCACCCGTTGCGCACATCATCGAGGACCGCCTCGGGGTCGCGCAGGAACGGGTCGCCGTACCCCCCTCCGCCGGGCGTCACGTAACGCACAATGTCGCCGCGTTTCAGCAGGACATTCGTGAACTTGGAGGGGGACACCGTGTGGTACGCGTCCACAAACGAGCGAAACTCATCGTCGCCGTGGCGCTTTACCCGGAGTTCGCTCAGGCCGCCATCGTGCCCACCGAAGAGACCCCAGCCTGGAATCTTGGCGCGGTCGAAGAGGCAGCTCAGCGTAATTTCATCCGCCGTCACCTCGAGCGTGCGTGTGGTCGAGAGGCCACCCCGGTGTTCCCCGGGGCCCCCAGAGTCGGGCTGCAACCGGTACTCGAGCGTGCGGAAGGGGTAACGTCCCTCGAAGACCTCGATCGGCGTATTGCGACAATTGGAGTGGCGGGTGATTTCGCCGTCGTTCCCATCCTTACGCGCGGTGCCGCCAGTGCCGTGACCGTCGAAGTGGTAGTTCGTGTAGTAGACGCCAGTTTCGGGATGCACCCCACCGAACAGGAAGTTGCTGGACGAACCCCCGCTGGAGGCGGCGGATCGTTCCGGCACGGCTTTGCTGAAGGCGCGCAGCAGGAGATCGATCAGCTTGGGCTGCAGGTCCGTGTTGCCGCCCACGCACGGGCCGGGGTGGACCACATTCACGACCGAGCCCGCCGGGGCAATGAACGTGATGGGCCGGTAACAGCCGGAGTTGCGCGGGATCGTGGAGTGCGGGTCGGTGATCGAGAAGACGGCGTTGTAGATGGCCGAGGCCACCACGACCACCGTACAGTTCATGGGACCGCGCACCTGCGGGCTGGTGCCGGTGAAGTCGGCAATGATCTCGTCACCCTTGATGACGATGGTGACCGTGATCTCGAAGGGATCCGCGGTGACGCCGTCATCCTCGACCCACATGCTGGCGCTGTACTCGCCGTCGGGCAAGTCGGCGATTTCGGCACGCAGCCGCCTTTCAGAGTAGTCCATGAGCAGCGCGGTGGCCTGCGAAATCAGCTCCGGGTCGTAGCGCTGCGCAAGTTCGCTCATGCGCCGCTCGGCGATTTCCAGGGAGCCGATCATGGCGTGAAAATCGCCCCAGGTGTTGCGCGGGGTGCGGTGATTCGCAAGGACGATGCGCCAGACATCCTCCACGTACTCGCCCCGGTTGATCAGCTTGACCGGGGGAAGGCGAAGACCTTCCTGGTAGATGTCGGTCGCGTCTGCCGCGAACGAGCCCGGCGCCTTGCCGCCGATCTCGGCCACGTGGCCGATATTCCCCGCAAAGCCCATCAATTGGTCGCCGACGTAGATCGGGCGCATCATCATGTGCTCGGGCAAATGGCAGCCGCCCCGGTAGCAGTCGTTGTGGACCAGGACATCGCCAGGGTGAAAGTGCTCGATGCCCTTTTCCTCCACCGCCCATTTCACGGTGTGGGGAATGGCGCCCATCATGGAGGGGGTGTAGTTCTTTTCGGCGATCAGGTCGCCGTTGCGGTCCAGTAGCACGGTGGTGAAGTCGAGACCTTCGTTGAAGATCGTCGAGTAGGACGTCTTCAGCATGACCAGCGCCATCTCGGAAGCGATGTTGGTCAGCGCGTTGTGAATGATGTTCAGGGTGACCGTGTCAATCGTCACGTCTGGTCTCTCCGTCAAACGTTGGCCACGCGCAATTCCAGCAAGCCGTCGGCGCGCACCAGCACGTCATCGCCCGGGTGCACGACGGTCGTGGAGTCGGTCTCTTCGATGATGGCCGGGCCGTTGAGGACGGCGCCAGCCGGGAGCTTCTCCCGGCGGTAGACCGGCGTTTCCAGATAGCCCCACCCACGGAAGGCGGCGAGGCGGGAGGCGACTGGCTCGGCTGCCGCGGCTTTCGCGGGCGCCTCGATGACGGCGTCGAGTTCCGATGGGCCAATAGCGCTGACGCGCAGGTTGACGAACTCCACCGGCTCACCTTCCAGTGAAAATCCGTAGAACTCATCGTGGGCCTGGCTGAAGCGGGCGACCATCTCCGCGACGGCCTCTGTGGTGAACGGCCCGGGCGGGAGCATGATCTCGCGCTCGTAGTTCTGGCCGGCGTACCGCATGTCGATGCTGCGGACGACCAACGGGGTACCCGTAAAGCCGTCTTCGACCAGTTCCCGCACCGCCGAGGTGGTCAACTGCTCCAGGCGCTGCGCAATGCCTTCGACATCGAGGCTGTTGGAGCGCCCGAAGATGGTCCAGGCGCGGTCCACCCGCCAGTTTGCCGCAAGCGCCCCGAACGCCGAGGTGAGCCCCGGATGCGGCGGGATGAGCACGCGCGAGATGCCGAGCAGGCGGGCGCATGCGCTGGCGTGCACCGGGCCGGCCCCGCCAAACGGGATGAGCACGAACTCGCGTGGATCGAGCCCGCGATCTACGGAAATCAGCTTGATCTGGTTCGCCATGTTTTCGTTGGCGGTTTCGACAATGGCGTGCGCTGCGGTTTCCATCTCCGTCCCGGCGCGTGCTCCCAGTTTGCGCCCAATCTCCTCCAGAGCCGGCACCGGCGCCAAGGCGTCGAGCGCAATCTGTCCCCCCAGGAAGTAGTCCGGGTTCAGGCGGCCCAGCACCAGGTTCGCATCCGTCGTGGTCGGTTCTGTTCCACCCTTGCCGTAGCACATCGGGCCGGGGTCGGCCCCGGCGCTGCGCGGCCCGACCTGGAGCAAGCCGCCCTTGTCGATCCAGGCGATGCTGCCTCCGCCCGCCCCGAGCGTAGCGACATCGACGCAGGTGACCGAGATGGGGATGCCGAACCCGACCTGGAAATCGGTCTGGTACCGCTCTTGCCCACCCTGGATGGCCCCGATGTCGGCGCTGGTCCCACCCATGTCCAGGGAGAAGGCGTGCTCCACCCCGGCCAGGCCCGCGAAGTGCCGTGCCGCCACGATACCCCCGGCAAGGCCAGAGATCAGGAACTGGGAGGGTTGTTCGTGCGCGTTCGCAATGCGCATGTGCCCACCGTTGGATTTCAGCATGCTGGTGGGTGCGACGATGCCGAGCTCTGCCAGCGTCGCCTCGACACCCGCGACGTAGTCGCGCAGCACCGGCTTGATGAAGGCGTCCCCGATACTGGTACTGGCTCGCTCATACTCGCGCCAGGTGGGCGAGACCCGGTGTGAAACCGAGATGGAGAGGCCGGGGAACTCCTGCTCCAGGCGCGCGGCAATGCGCTCCTCGTGCTCCGGGGCGAGGTAGGAAAAAAGGAGACAGACCGCGACAGCCAGATGCTCGTCGCGGGCGCGTCCCGCGCGCACGAACGCGACGAGGCCGTTCAGTGCCTCCTCCGTCAACGGTTCCAGGATTGCTCCGGTGTGACTGACGCGCTCGGCGATGCCGTAGCAATCGCGCCGCTGTACGAGGGGCGCGGGCTTCCGCCAGTGCAGGTTGTACAACTCTTCCTTATCCAGGCGGCCAATAAAAGGCACATCCTCGAACCCGGCGGTCGTCACGAAGAGGACTCGCGCTCCCCGGCGCTGCAGGACCGCGTTCGTGGCCACGGTGGTGCCCACCACAAGGCTGCGCACGCCCGATTGCCCGGCGTTCACCTCGCCCAGCACGGCAGCGACGGCAGCGGCTGGCGCAATTGGCGTCGAGGACTGCTTTCCATAGACAAAGGCGGCGGCTTCCTCATCGAATCCGACCAGATCGGTAAAGGTTCCCCCGGTATCGATGCCGATCCGCAGCGCCACGCAAGTTCCTCCGGGCCGCAGCCAACGTGATGTCGAGCTAGGCCGCGCTCTCGGCCGCGGCCTGGGCCAGTGCCGGATGCGGCAAACCGCCGAACCGCACAGAAAGATCTCCGACCGTGCGCATCAGGGTGGGGGCAAGCTCCAGGCAGACCTCCCGCGTGAAGCGCGGCGACGGCCCGGTGAGGCTGATCGCGAAGAGTGGGTGCCCCCCCGCGCCGCAGACGGCTGCACCCAGGCAGCGCACGCCGACCGAGTCATCTTCGTCGTCCATGCTGAACCCGCGCTGCCGGCTCACCGCGACATCATCCCAGATCGCCGCGATATCTTCGGGCAGCACGGCGAAGGTCTGCACTCGCGTCGCACCTTGCCTGATGTACTCCTCGATGAAGCTGTCCGGGCTGGCGGCCAGCAGGGCTTTCCCGAGGCTGGTGCGGTGGGCCACGCCGCGCGCGCCAATGCGTGAGGAGACGCCGACGTGCTCGAGGCTCTCGATCTTGTCGACATGGACGACGTCGAAGCCGTCCATCACACCCACATGCACGGTCTCCCTGGAAAGCTCTGAGAGCGGAAGAAGCGCGGGCCGGATTTCATCGAAAAGGCCCCGCACCTGGGAGGAAACGTGGGCCAACGCCAGGAAGCGAACAGAGAGCCGGTACCCGCCTTCTTCGTGGCGTTCCACCCAGCCGTGCAGCATGAGAGTGTTCAGCAGGCGATGTGCTGTCGTGCGGTTCACTTCGCTCCGCTCGCCGATTTCTCGCGCCGAAAGCGGGCCAGATGCCTGCAACATGACCTCGACGATGGCGAGCGCCTTGCCGGCGGAGAGGACCGCGGTGACCTCCTGGGGATCACGGTCTGTCGTCATCGATTGTTCGTCCTACGCACGTTCGCGAGAGAAATGTGATGATGATGGACACCGTAGGGAGGGCAAGAGCACTTGTCAAGAGGGGGCCAACCTCGCGCTTTGCCGTGCCGTATTGCAGAATGCATGCGACATCGTGCTACTGCAATCACATTCGCAGTCTCTCTAGCCTGTCGTGGGTCCCTGCCCTCCAGGCCAACTGAGGAGGCCCAGTCGCCAATGCAGGATTCCGTCCGTGGCTGAGCGCGACCTGACGGCGCTCGTTGGCAGCGAGGTGCTGGATGGCACAGGCGCTCCGGCGCAGCGTGACATCGCCGTCCTCGTGCGTGGCGCGCACATCGAGGCACTGGTGCCGGAGGCACAGGTTCCCGCGGAAGCTACCCGCGTGGTGTTGCCCGGCACGACCCTGCTCCCCGGCCTGATCGATACCCACGTCCACCTGCTTGGCCAGCGCAGCATGGACAACTCCAGCATGACCTTCGTCAATGAAGGCTTGCGTGCGGCGCGAGCCACGGCCGACCTGGACCGGTTGTTGCAGGCGGGCATCACCACCGTTCGAGATTGCGGCAGCTACACCGCACTTGCCCTGAAGGCCGCGGTGGCCGAAGGGAGCGTGCCCGGCCCACGTGTGGTGCCCTGTGGGCGCTTCATCGAGCGCACCGGCGGCGCGGATGACGCGCCATTCATGCCGCTGGTCTGGGCGCAGGAAGCGGGACCATGGGGACCGCGCCTAGCTGACGGGCCAGACGACGTGCGCAAGGCCGTACGGGAGCAGTTGCGCGGCGGTGCAGAGTGGATCAAGAGCTGCACGACCGGCGCGGTTACCACCCAGGTCCTGAGCAACCCGGACATCCTGGAGTGGTCTGATCCCGAAATTCAGGCCATGATCGAGGAAGCCCATCGCCTCGGCGTGCGGGTGGCGGTCCATGCCCACGCGAAGGCCGGCATTATCCAGGCCTTGAACGCTGGTGCGGATTCTATCGAGCACGGCACTTATCTTGACGACGAGACTGCGAAACAGATGGCCGACGCCGGGGTCTGGTTGGTACCTACGTTGTTTGTGCTGACCCAGATCATCGAGCGCGGCGCTGAATTCGGTACCCCGGACTGGGTGCTGGCCAAGGCGCGTGAAGCGATGGAGGCGCGGCAGCGCTCCATGGAGGCGGCGCTACGCAACGGGGTTCCCATCGCCATGGGCACCGACATTGGTGGCCAGGACCTGCTGCCGCACGGGCGCAATGCCGCCGAACTGGCGCTGCTGGTGCGCTTCGGCATGTCCGCCTCGGACGCGCTGGTGGCCGGGACGCTCGGCGCGGCGCGCTGCCTTGGGCTGGAGGCAGAGCGTGGCTCGCTCGAGCCCGGCAAGGTGGCGGACATCATCGCGGTGCCGGGCGACCCGGTGCAGGACATCAGCGTGACTGAGCGCGTTGCGTTCGTGATGCAGAACGGACGTGTGGTGAAGTATGCGCCGCCGGTGGCGGCGTAGCGGGAGAGACGCCCGTGGAAAGGCAGGATGTTCCGATTCATGGATGAGCGAGCAACGCGGATCCTGGACGAAATCACGCCAGAACGGGTGGTCGAGATCGCGTCGGATCTGATTCGCATTCCCAGCTTCAAGACCGAAGAGACGCCGCTGGCACGCTGGCTGGACGGCTACCTCAGTGAGCGCGGCTACGAGGTCGATCTGCAGGAAGTTGAACCGGGGCGCTACCAGGTGCTGGCGCGGCTGCGTGGCACGGGCGGCGGCCAGACCCTGATGCTGAACGGCCACCTTGATATCGACCCCCTCTCACTCGGATGGAAGCACGACCCGTGGGAACCCACGGTGGAGGGCGACCGCCTCTACGGCGCGGGCGTGATGAACATGAAGGGCGCAGACGCCGCCATGATCACCGCCGCTGAAGCGGTGCGCCTCTCGGGCGACCGCCTGCCGGGCGACGTATTGCTGGCGCTTGTCGTGGGAGAACTCCAGGGTGGTGTCGGTACCGTCCATCTCCTGAACGAAGGCGTCACGGCGGACGCCGCGATCGTACCGGAGCCATACGGCGCCGACGCGGTGGTTACGACGCACGCGGGCGTGACCGAGATGGCCATCTCGACGCTCGGGTACTCACGGCACATCACGGACCGCACCGGCGCGGTCGACGCCATTGCGCAGATGATGAAGGCGATCCCGGTCATTCAGAACACGCAGTTCCGAGCCAATGCCGACGAACGCCTGCCGGCGCTGCCGCTCGTCAACGTTGGCGGCATCATCGGTGGCCGTGGCCGGGATCATGACCTGAAGGGGCCGAACTTCACGTCTGACTACTGCACCGTTATCGTGGATGTGCGCTATCCGCCGGGGCAAACCGCTGCCACGGTCGAAGAGGATATCCGCGCGGGGCTGGACGCCCTGGCGGCGGAAGACCCCACCTTCCGCTACGAGATTGCGCACCCGCTGCCGGCGACCTTCGGTGCGCTGACCGTCGTGATGGAACCGACGGACATTCCGCTCGATCATCCCTTTGTGGAGACGGTCCTGATGCACTACCGGGAGGTGGTGGGGCGGGATCCTCTGGAGGTCGGGGTCTCGCTGCCAATGTCGTACGCCGGCAACGACACGGCCCACCTTTGGCGGGCTGGTATCCCGTGCGTGCTCTTTGGGCCGAGCGGCGGTTGGGACGAAACTCCGGAGGAGCCAGACCAATACATCCTGATCTCGGAAATGGTGACCTGCGCCAAGGTGATGGCGTTGACCGCGCTGGATATTTGCCAGCAACCGGCGCGAGCGTGACAATTCAGGTGGTCCGCTGGCAACGAAGCGAGAGCAGGCTGGGGCGGCTGGCCCCATGTCTCGGCACAGGCCGCTGTTCGCGGCTGGAAGGATGAGCACCGTGAGCGAGAAAATCTCAACTGTGGGAGCGCGGGGCGTTGGGCGGCGAGACCTGCTCAAGGTACTGGCTGCCATGGGCGTGGCTGCCCCGCTGGCAGGCACCGGCGTTGCCCAGCGCATCTCCTTTGCCGCCGCGCAGGACAGCACGCCAACGGCAGAGCGAGGCAACCCTGGCGGCGCCGTGGTGGTCGGCGTCTACCAGGAACCGAACAGCCTCAACTTCCTGCTGACGGGCGGGCCTATCTCGTTCGCCAGCATGCAGCTCAGCCCACTCTTCGAGCCAATGATCCGGTACAACGCCAATTTTGAGATGGAGCCCCGGCTGCTGACCGAGATCCCGACCGCGGAGAATGGCGGCATCTCCGAGGATGGCCTGACCTACACGCTGCACTTCCAGCCGGGCGTAACCTGGCACGACGGGACGCCGTTCACCGCCAACGACTTCAAGTTCACCTGGGAATGGATCATGGATCCCAAGAACCAGGCGCAGGCGACGTCGGGCTGGTCGGAAATCAAGTCGGTCGAGATCCCCGACGACAACACCGCGGTTGTCACGCTCAAGGGCCTCTACCTGCCCTGGGTGGCGGAAACGCTGGGCTGGAACCCGCTGCTGCCGCAGCACATCCAGAGCACAATGACAACCGAAGAGTTCGGGCGCAACCCCGTTGGCAACGGCCCCTTCAAGTTTGTGGAGTGGGTGCCCGGCGACCACATCACGTACGAACGGAACGAGAACTACTACCGTGATGACAAGGCCCTGCTTGATCGCCTGATCTGGAAGGTCGTACCGGACCGCAACACCGTGATCGCGCAGGCGAAGACCGGCGATATCCAGATCGGCGTCGATTACACCGAGGCGCAGATCCCGGAGATGTCCAACGTTCCGGGCGTCACGCTCGAGATCACGCCGTCGTCCAACTACGAGCGCTACCACTTCACCATGGTCACGCACGACGACGCCTCGGTGCCGCACCCGATCTTCGGGGACAAGCAGGTCCGTTTGGCACTGACGCACGCGCTCGATCGGCAGACGATCATCGACCAGGTGCTCTTCGGCGAGGCCGAGATTGCCAAGAACGAACTCGACAACTCGCCATACGAGAATACCGACATCGTGCCGCTAGCCTTTGACCCGGAGTTGGCGAAGCAGCTCCTGGATGAGGCGGGCTGGGTGCCCGGCGCGGATGGCATCCGCGAGAAGGATGGGGTGCGCCTCAGCTTCACGCACGGCACGACCTCCGGCAACCAGACGCGCGAGACGATCCAGGCGCTGGCCCAGGCGAACTGGAAGGATGTCGGCGCGGAGATGACCGTCGCCAACCAGCCCGCCTCGAAGTTCTTCGGCGGCTTCAACGATGGCGGCGGCTGGCTCGACCGCACCATCGACATGGTCGGCTTTACGAACGGGATGGCCAGCAGCGACCCGAACCTGCGCCCCTTCTGGCACACCGAGTCGATCCCGACCGTCGACAAGCCGGGCGGTTTCAACCACAGCGGCCTTTCCAACCCGGACCTGGACGCGCTGCTGGACGCGCAGATCACCGAGTTGGACCTGGCGAAGCGCACCGACCTGCTGAAGCAGGCGCAGGTGATCATCCACGAAGAAGTTCCCATGATCCCCATGTACGACCGCGTGGTCATCAACTCCATCGCGGACA